>CANQYD010000013.1 GCA_947627985.1 uncultured Clostridia bacterium | reverse complement strand
TTGCAGTTATTTCATCATAACATTTTTTGAAGCGTTTGGCTGCTACTTTTTGTAACAGATCTATTTTAACATAACATATTTTGAAAAAAGTGTTGGTGGGGGAGATTTTATTTTTGGTAAGGGTTGAGAGATGGGTATCGTATGCGTTCCGGAACAGACGGTCTTTATGTGCTTGAATCTGACATTTCATGTGGTTCCAAATGCGGCGTGCTAAGAAAGTGCTATACTGCGTTGAAGATAGGCTGGCTGCTTGCATATAGTGCTGCAGGGCTGTTCTTACGGGGAAAGGCTGTGTGAGAGACCTCGGGCGGAGCCCGTCCCGCGAAGCGGGACAGCCTGCGCCGGAGGCGCAGGCGCGCCGGTCCTTCGGACCGGCGGGGCTCCGCCCGGGAGGCTTCCTCTTTCACTAAGATGGTAAAGAGGCTGTCACCCCTGCATTGTTGGATTCTGCACAAGGCAAGGAAAGGAGTAGATAGGAGGGTATCATAGAGGCATAGTGCCCATTTAAGCTGTGAAAGTGGCACTTTGCTTAATTTTAGGATTTGTACAAACTGTGCTCAGGAGCAGACAGTAGGTCTATATGCTTAAATCTGACATTTCATATAACTCCAAATGCGGCACGCAAAGAAAGTGCTATACTCCGTTGAAGATTGGCTGGGAGCTTGCATGAGGTGTTGCGGGGATGTACTTACAGGGGATGGCTGTGTGGGATAGATCGGGCGGAGCCCGTCCCGCGGAGCGGGACCGCCTGCGCCGAAGGCGCAGGCGCGCCGGTCCTTCGGACCGGCGGGGCTCCGCCCGTAAGCTTCCTCTTCCACCAAGCCGCTAATGACCCCCTCCCCTCTCCTCTCACACTCCACCCACCCCTCCTTATCGCACATCGGCACCATCACCCCTTACTCCCCACCCTCTATCTTTTTACCAAATCCTCTCCCGATTCAATGCATTATATCCATAAATTTATCTATTGCAAATTGCGCGGATATTTGCTATAATAGCTGTATGCCGATGATATCGGCTGTGCAGGTTCCAAACTTCGGTTAAAATGTGATAGAGAGGTTATTTTATGTCCGAAAAATTTACATTTATGACGCTTCCCTGCGTCGCCACGAGGGACGTTGTCGTCTTTCCGGGTATGCAGCTTCGCTTCGACGTCACCAGAAAACGCTCACTCGACTCCTTAAGAGCGGCGCTTTCGGATCAGAAGCTCGTCTTTTTGACCGCTCAGAAGGATAATTCCGTTCAGGACCCCGACATGCGCGACGTCTACACCGTCGGCACGATCTGCCGCATTATCCAGACCGTCAAGAGCCCGGACGGGATCACAAGGGTCCGCGTCGAAGGTCTCATAAAAGCTAAACTTGTAGATTTCAATAAGACCGAGGAGGGCATAATCGCGACGGTCAGACAGTGCTCGAATTATGCCTCCGATCCCGCTTCCGACGACGAAATTTTGTCCCTGATGAAGCTTGTCAAGGCGGCTTTCAATTCCTATTCTCAGGTCGTTCCGAAGATGCCGGACGAACTCAGAAATTCCGTAAACGGCGCGTCAAGCTGCGAGCAGCTCTTTGAAGCGATCGCTTTTAATATAGTATTCTCAGCCGACCGCAGACAGGAGCTTTTAGAGACTCCTACCGCCTCAGAAAAGCTTGCCAAACTCTTTGCGATGTTATCCGATGAGACGCAGATGATCGTCATCGAACGAGACCTGCATGAAAAAGTCGGGGAAGCGATCGCAAGAGAACAGCGGGATTATTATCTTAGAGAAGAAATGCGTGTCATCAGGGAAGAACTCGGCGAAGAGGAAGACCCCGCCGACGAGAGTTTTGCATATCTTGAAAAGATCGCAAAATTAGGGCTTCCCGAAAAGAGCGTCGAGAAGCTCGTCGAGGAGGCAAACCGCCTCGGGAAAATGCCTTACGGTTCGCAGGAGGCGTCGGTCATCAGGAGCTATCTCGACACCGTCTTGGAGCTTCCCTGGAACAAAAAGACCACCGACAAGACCGACATAAACAAGGTCTCGGCTCAGCTCGACCGCGATCACTACGGCATGAAAAAGGTCAAGGACAGAATACTTGAACTCATCGCCGTGAGAAATCTTATTCCCGATGTCAAAGGTCAGATCATCTGCCTTGTGGGACCTCCCGGCGTGGGTAAGACCTCAATCGGAAAGTCCGTCGCAAAGGCTTTGGGCAGAAAATATGCAAGAGTCTCCCTCGGAGGAATCCGGGACGAATCCGACATCAGAGGGCACAGAAAGACCTACATAGGCTCGATGCCGGGTCGGATCATCGCCGCGGTAAAGCAGGCGGGCACCAAAAACCCGATGATCCTCCTCGATGAGATAGATAAGATGTCTAACGATTTCCGAGGCGATCCCTCGAGCGCCATGCTGGAAGTCTTGGACAGCGAGCAGAATAAAGAATTCCGCGATCATTATATCGAGATACCCTTCGATCTTTCAGACGTTTTGTTCATCACGACCGCCAACACCCTCGACACCATCGCTCCTCCCCTTCTTGACCGCATGGACGTCATCGAGCTGCCGAGCTATACCCGTGAAGAGAAGTACGAGATCGCAAAGAGGCACCTTGTCCCGAAGCAGCTCAAGGCTAACGGTCTCAACGGCAACATGCTCCGCTTCACCGATTCCGGTCTTTATGAACTCATCGATTTTTATACCCGTGAAGCCGGGGTCAGATCGCTTGAGCGCTGCATAGCCTCGATTTGCAGAAAAGCCGCAAAAGATATCGTATCAAAAGAGGCTAACAGGATCACCGTCACTCAGGAGACGGTCGAGAAGTACCTCGGTATCAGAAAATTCACAAACGATCTCAAATCCGAAACGCCGCAGGTTGGCGAGGTCAACGGTCTTGCATGGACGTCGGTAGGCGGCACTCTCATGCCCCTTGAAGTGCTCTCGGTAGACGGAAAAGGCACCCTTGAGCTGACCGGTTCCCTCGGCGACGTCATGAAGGAAAGCGCCAAGATCGCCGTCAGCTACGCAAGAAGCGTTGCCGATAAATACGGCATCGACCCCGAATTTTACAAGAAAAAGGATATTCACATTCATGCTCCCGAAGGCGCTGTTCCGAAAGACGGTCCCTCAGCCGGCGTGACCCTTGCGACCGCGATAATCTCCGAACTTTCGGGAATTCCCGTGAGGTCGGACGTCGCAATGACCGGGGAGATCACTCTTCGAGGAAAAGTCCTTGCGATCGGGGGTCTCAGAGAAAAGACGATGGCTGCATATAAAGCCGGAATCCGCACCGTAATTATCCCCGCCGCCAACAGACCCGACCTTGAAGAGGTCGATGAAAAGGTCAAAGCAGCCGTGGAATTCGTCTTTGCCGAGACGGTGGAGGACGTTCTGAACACCGCTCTAATCATGCCGAAGAGCGGGCAGGACGTTATCCCTAAAAATTACCAAAAGCCCGGCAACAGGATCGGAGCAAGAAGCTGATGAATTTTAACCTTGCAGAATTTTCGGCGGCATACGGGACTTTTAAGCAGCTGCCGCCGTCAAAGGGCTTGGAGATCGCGTTTTCCGGGCACTCAAACGTCGGGAAATCGTCGCTCATCAACAGCCTGTTCGGTAGGCGTTCGCTCGCTCGGGTGAGCGCCACTCCCGGCAAGACCGCGACCGTGAATTTCTATAAATTGGGAGATGTCAGCTTTGTCGATCTCCCGGGGTATGGGTATGCTAAAGTGTCAAAGTCGGAAAAAGAGCGCTGGCGGGACCTCATCGGCGGGTATTTGGGTGATGATCGGCGCGAGATCGGGCTCATCATGCAGCTTGTGGATTTTCGTCACCCCCCGACCAAGGACGATCTGGTGATGATTGACTACCTTATCGACTGCGAGCTGCCTTTTATAATCGTTCTGACGAAGGCTGATAAGCTCAATAAATCCGAAAGATCGGCTCGTGAAGCGGCTTTGCCGGGTGAACTTCCCTGCTTCGATCAGCTGACTGTTGTTCCCTTTTCCGCGGTAAGCGGGGAAGGAGTAGAGCAGCTAAGGAAAATTGTGGAAGAAATTTCGTCAGATTTTGCCAAAAATAGACAATAAATTTATGCATGATTGAAAAAAATTGAAATTCTTGTACCTTTTTAGGAAAAAAGGCTTTACATTTCCAAAATGATGTGTTATAATGGAGATACCATAAATAACCGGACAACTATAATCATGTACGGTAAAGGAGTTAATTATGCCTAATCTCGTACCAAATGAGCAGTTTGACCAGCTGTTTGACGCGATCCTAAGCCTCAAGAACAAGGAGGAGTGCTATGCCCTGTTTGAGGACCTCTGCACGATCCTTGAGATCAACAGTCTGGCACAGCGCTTCCAAGTCGCGAAGATGCTCACAAATCACTATGTCTACAGCGACATCGTTGCCAAAACCGGTGCTTCCACCGCTACTATTTCAAGGGTAAACCGCAGCATCAACTATGGCGCGGGAGGATATTCGATGATCTTCAAACGCCTCGGCGAGGGTAACGACTGATAGTGAGTTATCGCGCATTCGCCGATTACTACGACCGGCTCACAAGCAATATCAACTATGCCGGCTATGCCGGAAGACTAAGTAAGCTGATAAAAGCCTACAGCTCCGAAAGTCTGAGCATAGTTGAGCTTTGCTGCGGCACCTTAAGTCTCGGGATTGAGCTTAATAAATTGGGGTACCGAGTGAGCGGGGTCGATCTAAGTGAAGAAATGCTTCAACGCGCAAAGCAAAAGACGCTTGAGCGCGGTATTTTCATGCCCGTTTATAGGGGCGATGTGAGGGATTTCAAACTCCCCTGCCCTGCCGACGTCGCCGTTTGCGCGCTTGACAGCTTGAATCACCTTGAAGGGTTCGGGGAAGTGATGACGGCATTTCGGGCGATCAAGAGGAATATCAAGCCGGGCGGGCTTTTTATTTTTGATATGAACACGCCTTACAAGCATGAGCGGATTTTAGGCGACAACTCCTTTATCTACAGGCTCCCCGGGCTCTATTGCAGTTGGGAGAATGAATATGATCCCCGGGACTGCTCGGTGAAGATCACCCTCGATTTCTTTGAAGATACCGGGGAGAAAATTATCCATAATAACGAGAGTTTTAAGGAGTATGCATATCCCAAAAGGCTTATATTAAGGGGTTTGCGGGCTTCGGGGTTTGAGGTTTTGGGGTATTTTGACGGGATATCCGGGCGCCTGCCCGTGCCGAGGTCGGAGAGAATTTTATATCTTGCGAGGAGCATATAAATGGGAAGAATTGTAAGAACAATAAGCGCAGACGCGTCGGTCGTCTGCTCGGCGATCGAGGGAAAAGACATCGCCGCCGAGATCGAAAGGATTCACAAAACCAGCGCCGTCGTGACCGCAGCTCTCGGAAGGCTCGCCATGGGCGCGTCGCTCATCGGGTTCGGCTTGAAGGAAAAGGACGGGAGCGTGACGGTTAGGGTCAACGGCTCGGGTCCCATCGGGGGCATGGTCGCCGTCGCGGACAGCTTTGGGAATGTGAAGGCTTACTGCGATGAAAATATCGTCGAGCTGCCGCTAAGACCTGACGGCAAGCTCAATGTCGGGGGTGCCGTAGGTAAAAACGGCACGCTGACCGTCATCAAAGACATCGGGCTCAAAGAGCCGTATGTAGGTCAGGTGGAGCTTGTGTCGGGCGAAATTGCCGAGGATATCACGAGCTACTTTGCTGTCTCGGAACAGGTGCCGACCGTGTGCGCCCTCGGGGTGCTCGTAAATCCCGATCTCACGGTCAAAAACGCGGGGGGATTTCTCATACAGCTGCTGCCGTTTGCGCCCGATGAGTGCGTAGACGTCATCGAGAAAAATATCGCGGAAATGCCGTCGGTCACGACCATGATGGAGCTCGGGCTGTCGGCGGAGGATATCGCGATGAACGCCTTGAAGGGGCTTGAGCCGAATGTTCTGGACCGTTTTGAGGTGAATTATCGCTGCGACTGCTCGCGCGAGCGGACGGAGAGGATCCTCGCGAGCCTGCCCAAGAAGGATATCATGAGCCTCGCGGAAGATGAGATCACCGAGGTGCGGTGCCACTTTTGCGATAAGGTCTATCGGTTTACGAGGGACGAGGTTTTGGGGATTCAGAATAAATAGAAATTCCATGCTACAGTTTTTTAAATATTCCTCCCGGTTTATAGTTGAGGCTGCCATACCTCTTCTGTATTATCGCGGGAGGACTTATTTTTCTATGCTTGAAGCTTTGAACCCACGGTTTAAGCGGATTTTATATACATTAACTTCCTTTTCATAGCAAGAGTGAACCGGGTGGAGAAATCCCCCCTTTTTTATCTAATTCCCACAACCCCCGCCATCAAAATTTGGATAAATTGATCTCCTTTACAAAATCCCCCCGGCATGGTATAATATAATCGTGGAGGTGTTTTCTATGATTCTTTCCGCAGCGATACTTTGGGCGGTCGTCATTCTCCTCACGGTCGTGATCGAGATCCTGACGGTCCAGTTTGTGTCGATATGGTTCTCCTGCGCGGCTTTGGTATGCTTGATCCTCGCGATCTTAGGCGTGCCGATCTGGGCTGAGCTGATCGCGTTTTGCGTTGTCACGACGGTTTTGTTGATCATCACCCGACCCCTCGCAAGAAAACTTCGCGGCAGCATCGTCAGAACGAATTACGACATGAACATCGGCATGACGGCGGTGGTGACGGAGGACATCCTAAACGACAGGGGAGAGGGCAGAGCGATCCTGAGCGGCGTCTCATGGAAGGCGGTCAGCGAGGACGGAAGCCCGATCCGAGCCGGAGACAGCGTCGTCGTAAAAGACGTCGAGGGCGCGAAGCTCATCGTCTCAAAAAAGTAAACGGAGGTATTTAAAAATGGGCGGACTAATTCCAATCGTAATTTTTGCAGTGGTGCTGATCCTGTTCTTCATCGTGATCTCGAACTTCAAGATCGTTCCGCAGGCTCAGGTATATGTCGTCGAAAGGCTGGGCGCATTCAATCGCGAACTCCATACCGGACCGCATATTCTCTTCCCGTTCATAGACCGGATCGTCAAAAAGGTCTCGATAAAGGAGCAAGTGGCGGATTTCCAGCCGCAGCCGGTCATCACGAAAGATAACGTCACGATGCAGATCGACACGGTCGTATTTTTCCAGATCACCAACGCAAAGCTCTATACTTACGGCGTTGAGCGACCAATCGCTGCTATCGAGAACCTCACCGCGACGACTTTGAGAAATATAATCGGCGAGATGGAGCTCGACGCGACCCTGACGTCACGCGACACCATCAATACCAAGATCACCGTGATCCTTGACGAAGCTACCGATCGCTGGGGCATCAAGGTCAACCGCGTTGAGCTCAAGAATATTCTTCCTCCCCGCGAAATTCAGGACGCGATGGAGAAGCAGATGAAGGCTGAGCGCGAGCGCCGTGAAAAGATTTTACAGGCAGAGGGCGATAAGAAATCCCAGATTTTGGTTGCAGAAGGTGAAAAGGAATCCAAAATCTTAAAAGCCGAGGCTGATAAACAGGCTGAGATTTTGCATGCCGAGGCTGAGAAGGAAGCCATGGTGCTGAGGGCGAACGCCGTCAGGGAGCAGAAGATTTTGGAGGCTCAGGGCGAAGCGGAAGCCATCGCGAAGGTACAGGAAGCCGTCGCTGAGAGCTTAAAGAAGTTAAACGAAGCCAACCCGACCCAGCAGGTCATCGCGCTCAAGTCGCTTGAGGCGTTCCAGAAAGCCGCCGATGGCAAAGCGACTAAGATCATCATCCCGAGCGAAATCCAAAACTTTGCCGGTCTCGCCGCAGGACTCAAGGCGATTGTGGATAATGATGATAAGGCGCAGAAGTGAGAGACAAAAAGTCGGATTTCTTGCTGAGCCGTAGTGAAAAGATTAAAAAGTTCGCCGATCCAAAAAGATCGGCGAACTTTTTCTTG
Organism: uncultured Clostridia bacterium; assembly: GCA_947627985.1. Taxonomy (GTDB): domain Bacteria; phylum Bacillota; class Clostridia; order Oscillospirales; family Ruminococcaceae; genus Faeciplasma. Next base: position 46,420 of record CANQYD010000013.1, on the reverse strand, counting down.
TTACAACTAAACCCAGTCGCGGGATTTCTAACCTCTGTTCATCTAACTTCTATACGCTGAAACGCACAGAGTAAAATCTTTGCCTCTGATATCCGACTTCTGATCTCTGCCCTCTATTCGTACTTTCTTAAATTGGGCAGCTCGGAAAGCGTCAGCGTGTGCTCGCTGGCGTATGCCTTCTTTAGCATCTCCTTATCCGTGTACTGCTCGCTCAGAACACCGTTCTGCACGCAGAATTCGCCGCTCCATGTACCCCAGAGAAGCCATCTTGCATTGTCCCGCCACGTCAGATCGGGATCGGGCACGCAGCCCGTCTCGGCAAGCGCCGTAAGCTTGTTCTCACCCGGGCACTGCGCGCATTCCGCAAAGATCGGCGACGCGCTGCCGTACTCCCTCTCGCCGGGGTAGATGTCCCACGCGACGATATCCACAACGTCGTCTCCCGGGTACCAGTCGGCGCTCTGACCGTTCCAGACCCAGATCAGGTTGTTGATCCCGTACTCGTTCGTCAGCTTGTCATAGAGGTGCCGCCAGAACTTGATGTAGCTCTCCGGCTCGCATTCACCCCACCAGAACCACCCGCCGGAAGCCTCGTGAAGCGGTCTGAAGAGGATCGGCACCCCGTCCTCCTGCAAAAGATTAAGCTGCTCGGCAAGGTCTTCGATATCATCGTCCAATTTTTCAAGACATCTGTCGTCGCCGCCGTTCATCACAAGATCGAGATCGATATCCGAAGCCTCGGCTCTGAACGATTCCCACCAGCGGCAGCCGTCGGTGACGTAAGCCACCGGGGAAATCCAGTGCACGCAGACCTGCACGATCCCGCCCGCGTTATAGTACCAGTCATGCGCATACTCGACAGAGTGCACCTCGGCGCCGTTTGCCTGCGCGCCGTGGACATATTCTCCCATATCGAGACCGAGCACCGCAAAGCTGTCCCCCGTCGCGTCCAAAATCGCCTTGTACTCGTCAGATTCCCTGCCGCTGTCGGCATACTGACCCGAGAGGGTGTAGCGACCGTAGATATCCTTCAAAAATTTGTAAAGCATTTTTGTATGCTCGTCCGCGTTGGGATTTGAAAGCTCGGCGGTGACGTTGTAGGCGTCCGCAAAATCGAAATCGGTCGGGGTGGCGGTGAGTTTACCGAAGTCCACCCAGCCCCATGACGGCGTGAGGGTGATCTGATGATCCCCCGAACCGAGATATATAAACTGCGCCGTAGGATTTGCCGGGGTGATCTCTGCCTGCCGATATCCGTCAACCGAGACGTTGTTTACGCGCGTCGCGTCCCCCGACTGTTCAAATGTAAGATCATACCAGCCCGCCGCGGGAATGCTGAGGCTGTAGGTGATCGAATCCCCCTCGGCGTTCATTCCGGTGATCATGCTGCCGGCAAGACGCGCTCCTCCCGTGACCGTAGCGTCGGACGCGGGTATCTCCTGAGATACCGTATTTCCTTCCCCCGGATCGGTCAGGGATAGTTCGGTAATCGGGACCTCTGCAAATTTTGTCTTTTTATCGCCGTATTTTGCGTCGATGGTGGTCTTTTCACAGCCTGTCATGAGCGTTAGGACCGCCGCAGTCATAACGGCTGCGATTTTTAAAATTCTTTTCATGATTTATACCTCCTGATTTCCGGACGAAGCCGGACATTTTTCGTGCCGTAAATGCTGATCACTTCTCCGAGCGTCCTGCCGTTTATATCGACCGCCGCCGCGTCTTTAAGGCTCGCTACCTTCCCGGTGCCGGGGATAAACATCTGCACCTGACCTTTTCCCGGATTTTCCCGGCAGAGCTTTCTTAAGGCTTCGGTCTTGTCGGGATCGTATCTGATACAAACAGCCATATTTTTTAGCTCCGAGACTTTGTCGCCCGCGGGCATGATCTCGTCTGCCAGAATCGATACCCTGTCGTCGTCCCGAAGAGAGATTTTCCCGCGGATATATATCTTCCCGCCGACCGAAATATACCGCCTCGCAAGCTCATATACCGACGAAAAGACCACCGCTTCGGTCTCGCCGGAGATGTCTTCAAGCGTGAGAAAACACATGTCCTTGCCGTTTCTGTCGGTGTGGCGGGTGACTTTTCTTATTATCGCGATGATGGAGACCGTCGATTTTTCCTTGAAATCGGGATTCATCTCCTCCACACCTTCCTGAATTTCCCGCACCGAGGTCATGCCGCCGGCAAACACCCAAGGCGAAAATTCCGACAGAGGGTGCCCCGAGACATATATCCCGAGGACCTCTTTTTCATATTCAAGAAGCTCGGAAAGCTCGAATTCATGGGTCTTGTAGATTTCGGGAGAAGGGTCCTCCCCCACCGTGCCGAATAAATCCAACTGCCCTTCAAGATTGTCCCGCTTCTCGCTCGATACGGCAGACATCAGCCGCTCAAGATTCAAAATCATCTCGCGGCGGTTGGTGCCCTTAAAGCAGTCAAATGCGCCCGATTTTATCAGCGACTCGACGGCTTTTGAATTGAGTTCTTTGCCGTACATTCTTGAGATAAAGTCGTAAAGCGATGTGTAGGGTCCGAAGCTCTCGCGCTCTTTTATCAGCGCCGAGATCATGCCGATGCCGAGGTTTTTTATCGCCAAAAGCCCGTAGCGCATGCCTTCGTCCGTCACCGTGAAGCCCTCGTTGGAGAGATTTATGTCGGGTCCTAAAATCTTCGTCCTGTGCCTTTCGCATTCTTCGGTGTACTCGACTATCTTGGGCGCATAATCGATGACGCTCGAAAGCAGCGCTGCCATATATTCATCAAAATATCGGCACTTCAAATACGCGGTCTGATAGGCGACGGTGGCATATGCTGCGGCGTGGGATTTGTTGAAGGCATAGGAGGCAAAGCTCAACATATCGTCAAAGAGCTTGTCCGCTATTTCCTCGGAAATGCCGTTTTTTAGGCACCCGGGGGTGTTTTCGTCGCCGTAGATAAACGCCTTCCGCTCGGCTTCGAGGGCTTTTTGCTTCTTCTTGGACATCGCCCGCCTGACGACGTCAGCCCTGCCGTAGGAATATCCCGCAAGCTCTCTGAAAATCTGCATGACCTGCTCCTGATAGACGATGCAGCCGTAGGTGACGTCAAGTATCGGCGCCAAGAGAGGCGTGTCGTATTTTATCAGCCCGGGGTTGTGGCGGTTTCGGATATAGGTCGGGATGGAGTCCATCGGTCCCGGTCGGTAGAGCGCTATCATGGCGATGAGGTCCTCCAAATTCTCGGGGACGAGCCGCATGATGTTTGCGGTCATTCCCCCCGACTCAAACTGAAAGACCCCCTCCGTCTCCCCTCTTGACAGCATTTTGTAGACCGCGGGATCATCGTATGGTATCTTATCTACCGAAAAATCGGGGTCGGATTTTTGTATGCTCATCTCGGCGTCGTGAATGACCGTTAAGTTTCGCAGTCCCAGAAAATCGATCTTTAAAAGCCCCAAGCGCTCAAGAACGGTCATGGTGTACTGCGTGACGAGCTGACCGTCCGAGGACTGAAGCGGGACATAATCCGACACCGGTCCGTCGGTGATGACGACGCCTGCGGCATGGGTGGAGGTGTGCCTCGGCATTCCCTCGACCTCCATCGCAAGCTCCACAAGTTCGCGGTTGCGGTCGCTCTGCTGATATAAAGTGCGAAATTCGGAGGATTTTTCTATCGCCTGCGCGAGGGTGTAACCGTAGGGAACAGCCTTTGCAAGAGCGTCTGCGGTGCTCAAAGGGATATCCATCGCCCGAGCCATGTCGCGTATCGCATTCTTTGCAGCCATCGTCCCGAAGGTGACTATCTGGGCGACATGATCCTCGCCGTAGCGGCGTTTGACATAGTCTATGACCTCCTGCCGCCTGTTCACGCAGAAGTCGATGTCAAAATCAGGCATCGAGACGCGCTCGGGGTTCAGAAATCTCTCAAACAAAAGATTATATTTTAGCGGATCGATGGAGGTGATCCCGATGCAGTACGCGGCAAGAGAACCGGCTCCCGAACCCCTTCCGGGTCCCACCGGAATGCCCTGAGATTTGGCGTATCTTATGAAGTCCCAGACTATCAGATAATAGTTTACGAAGCCCATCTTCGAGATGACGGAGAGCTCGTATTCAAGCCTTTCCGCAGCGCCCTCGGGGAGGACCGGGTACCTGCGTTTCAAGCCGTCGGCACAGAGTTTTCTTAAGTATGCCTCGTTATCCTCGACGCCTTCGATATGAAAGCCGGGGAGCTTTGTGTGTCCGAATTCAAAATCAAAATTGCATTTTTCGGCGATTTTTACGGTGTTCCCGATCGCCTCGGGGTGGGAGGCAAAGAGCCTTGCCATCTCATTCTGAGATTTAAAATAAAACTCCGTCGAGCCGAAATCCATCGCGTCGGGGTCGTTTTCCTTGGAGGCGGTGGCGATGCACATGAGGAGCTTTTGCGTCCTTGAATCACGGCGGTCGATGTAGTGGCAGTCGTTCGTCGCGGCAAGAGGGATATTCAGCTCGCGGGAAAGTCTGTATAAATACGGCAGAATCTGCCTCTGCTCCGAAAGCCCGTGGTCCTGAACCTCGATGTAGTAATCCTCGCCGAAGAGGGTCCTGTATTTTATCGCGATCTGCTCGGCGAGCTGATAATTTCCCTCCGACAGCGCCCTCGGGACTTCTCCTGCAAGACATGCAGAGAGGCAGATGAGCCCGCCGTGATACTCCTTTAAAAGCTCAAAATCTATCCTCGGCTTGGAGTAAAAGCCCTCGGTATAGGACCTCGATACCAGCTTGCAGAGGTTTTTGTAGCCCTCGGAATTTTTGCAGAGGAGTATCAGGTGATAGGGCTTGCCCGACTTTTCAAACCTTGAGCCGTCGGTGATGTAGACCTCGCTGCCGATTATGGGTTTTATGCCCTGAGCCTTGCATTCGTCGTAAAATTCGACGGCTGCGTAGACGTTGCCGTGATCGGTGCACGCAAGGGCTTTCATGCCGAACTCCTTAGCCCTCGATACCAGCCGTTTTATCCGGCATGCGCCGTCAAGAAGGGAGTATTCGGTGTGGACGTGAAGGTGGACAAAATCTGTCATTTAAAGCTCCTCCGCTGTTTTTATGATCCTCTGAAGGCGGTGATTCATTCCCGAGCGGGACATCGGCGGCGACGCCCGCAGACAAAGCTCCGAAAGGCTCAGATCGGGATTTTCCTTTCTTAAGACCGCGACCTCTTTAAGCTCGTCCGGGAGGTTTTTCATCTTCCCCGACTTCTCGATCTTTTCTATCGCCTCGATCTGCTTACTTGCCGATCTCGACTGCTTGCCGAGGTTTGCGGTGTCGCAGTTTGTCGCTCGGTTTGCGCGGTTTCGCAGGTCCTTATAAATCTTGACATTCATCAGCTCGATGCTTGAGTGCGGAGAGCCGATCAGGGTCAGGATATCCTCGATGTGCTCGCTCTCCTTAAAATATAAAACATGGCTTGAGCGGCGTTTGATGATCCCGCCGTCAAGACCCATTCTCTCGCTTAATGCCGTTTCCAATTCCTGACAGAGCCGCTCGGTTGGGGTTACGAATTCAAGATGATAGCCCTTATTAGGGTCGGCGACGCTTCCGCATATCAAAAAAATGCCCGCGACAAAGCTGCCGAAGAGCTTTTCCGGGATATCGCCCGCAAGATAAATACTCCTGTTCCCCGAAAATTCCGAAAGCCCGACCCTACTTAAAACCGCAGAGACTTTGTGCTCGCCTCTGATCCCGACCGTGAAGATGGCTGGTCTCGGGTCGCGTTCTTTTTTGGAGATATTTGCCTCCCCGGCGCCTTCGACATGCCCTAAAAGCCGGCAGATGAGCTCGGCTACGTCGGGGTTTTCGGTCCTGAAAATTATCTCATCATGTGAAAGTTTGTGGGCGAAGAGCAGCATGCCCAAGAGCGCGGCGTCGCATTTTTTTCGCCCTGTGATCCCCTTTGCCGCCTCGGCTTTGACCCGGTGTGAAAACAGCTCGCTCATTTTTCGGCGCACCTGTGCTCCACCCGAACGCTCAAGCCCTCGGCTGAAAGCTCCTTTGCAAGCCTTCTTGCAAAGCTGACCGAGCGGTGTCGCCCGCCGGTGCAGCCGAATGCGATGACAAGCCTCGGCTTTTCTTTCGAGTATAAGGGTATCAGATATTCGATAAGCTCTTTAATCTTTTTATATGTCCCGTCAGCCTCTTCGTGCCCGAAAACATAGTCGTAAACTTCGTCGTCAAGACCCGTTTTCAGCCGAAGCTCGGGTATGTAATAGGGGTTCGGCAGACATCTCACATCAAAGACAAGATCGGCGTCTTTCGGGAGCCCGTACATGTACCCGAACGAGATCACGTCGATCATCAGCTTGCCGCCGTTTTCCGCGAAGATGCTCCGAAGTCTTTCCCTGAATTTTGCCATATTGGTCTGGGAGGAGTCTAAATAGATATCCGCCATAGTGCGGGCGTTCTCGGTCTCTCGGCGCTCCATCTCGATAGCGCGCATGAGGTTGCCGGAAGCCTCCTCCTCAAGAGGGTGCCGCCGACGGGTCTCCTTATAGCGGTTGATGAGGACGGCGTCGTCGCAATCCACAAAGACCACCGTCACGTCGATTCCGGACTCACGCAGCCCCAGAATGCTCTCGCTGAACTTCGCAAAGAGCCCGCCGGACCGAATATCCACCGCAAAACAGATCTTCTCGGTCTTAGGAGCCGAGTTTCTTATCAGCTCGGCAAAGCTCGCCAAAAGCTCCGGCGGCATGTTGTCGATGCAGTAGTAGTCGAGGTCCTCAAAGACGTTCAGAGCGGTCGACTTGCCGGCTCCGGACATGCCCGTAACTACGACGATTTTCATATTTACACCCCCGATTAGAAATCAGAAATCAGATGTCAGAATGCAGATTATATATTTTCCGGGATCAAGCGGACTTCGGGCTCAAGATCGTAGCCCGTGACCTGTTTGACCCGCTTTTGGGCAAGCTCGATCAGCCCCGTGATGTCGGACGATGAAGCTCCGCCGAGGTTTATGATGAAGTTTGCGTGCTTTGGCGATATCTGCGCGCCGCCGAAAATTTCACCCTTAAGACCGCTCTGCTCGATGACGAGCCCGGCATAGGTCCCCTCGGGACGTTTGAACGCCGAGCCGAATGAGGGATACTCAAGCGGCTGGCGGGATTTCCGGCGAGCCATGAGTTCTTCCATTTTTTCGGATATTTTATCCTTCTCCCCGGCTTCAAGTTCAAACTCAGCTCCCAAAATCACCTCTCCCGAATGCTCGAAACGAGATGTTCGGTACCCGAAAGATAAGTCCTCCGGTGTAAAGCTTGTCAGCTTGCCGCCCGGTTCCATGGCTGTTACCGATTTTACGACGTTTTTAATCTCTCCGCCGTAGGCTCCGGCATTCATATATATCGCGCCGCCCACCGTTCCCGGGATTCCGTAGGCAAACTCAAGACCCGTCAAAGAGGCTTGCAGAGCCGCTTTGCAGACCGCACAGAGCTGCACCCCGGCGGGTGCGTAGACGGTATTCCCGGAGACTTTTATCATACTCATATCCCCGCCCGGAAGTATCACGCAGCCCCGAAATCCGTCGTCCGAAAAGAGGCAGTTGGAGCCGTTTCCGAGGATCATGCTGTAAAGCCCGATATCTTTACAGGCAAAATATACCCTTGCTGCGGTCTCGGGGTCGGGTGCCATGATCATCAGGTCGCACTTTCCGCCGACCCGGACGGTCGTGTGCTTTGAAAGAGCCTCGTTCGGCTTCAAAACGCAGCCCGAAGCCAAAGATATCTCCGAAATTTTTTCAATTTTTTCCCTGTATGTCAAAAAAATCACTCCGGTTTGTGAAGTTTCTTATCTAAATTTATTCCCGCCCGGGCTTTCATATTCCGCAGTCGGGGTGCTTTTTCAGGATATGCTCCCTCACCCTGTCCCAGTCGGAGTTGAAGATCAGTTCCCTCGGAAAATCCGCTTCATAAAGGGCTTTGCGGCAGGTCTTTATCCCGCCGATCAGCGTGAAGAAGTGGGCGTCGGTATCGACCGAGATCGGGCAGGAGTAGGTCTTGCAAAGTTTCAGCATTTCGGCGACCTCCGAAGCCGGGCTTTTTCCGGTGTTGAGGGAGCTTTCGTTCAGCTCCAAAATCACCCCCGCCTCCTTGGCTGCCGGTACGAGCCGAGCCCAATCCACCGGGAAAGTGGAGGCGGTCGGGTGCCCGATGATGTCGATATGCGGATTCTCAAGTGCCCGCAAATAGCCGTCGGTAACGGTTTTGCAGTCTGCCGTGCGGTAATTTTCAAAGTAGTGGCGGTGGTATGACATCACGACCCACTCCAAAAAATCGAGGTCGGAGTCCTTAGTATCCAAATTTCCGGAGTAGTCGGCGATATTTATCTCCGCGCCCCTTAAAACCGTCACCCCGAAGAGCTCCCGGGGAAGCACCCTTTTGGCGTTTCGCAGGTGCCAGATGTGCGGAGAATCGGGCATGGAACCGGTGTGATCGGTCATCGCGATCGCTTTTAGACCGATTTCGGAAGCATATTTTGCGTTCTCGGTGATGGTCGAATACGCGTGGGTGGAGGCAAGGGTATGTGTGTGCAGGTCGGCTTCGATGTTAAAATCAGTCATCATAAATCGGTCCAGTTCTGCACGGTCTCGGTGCCTTCCATCTCAAGACCCAAGTTGCCGAGGAGTTCCTGAGCGGCGTTGTAGCCCATCTTCTTCTCGCGGTTGTTCATCGCCGCGACTTCCAAAATCACGGCTAAATTCCGACCCGGCTTGACCGGTATCGTGATGGACGGGACGTTGACCCCCAAGATGTTCGTGTACTCGCTGTCGACGCCCATTCTGTCGTAGAACCGCTCGGGGTCCCACTGCTCAAGCTTGACGACGAGATCGATCCTCTCGGAATTCTTGATGGCGCCCATGCCGTAGAGCCTTCTGACGTTGACGATGCCGATGCCCCGAAGCTCTATAAAGTGGCGGATATTTTCGGGAGACGAGCCGACCAAAGATATCGCCGACACCCTCTTTATCTCGACGGCGTCGTCCGCGACAAGCCTGTGCCCGCGCTTTACAAGTTCAATCGCCGTCTCCGATTTACCTACGCCGCTCTCGCCTACGATGAGAACGCCTTCGCCGTAGATCTCGATCAGAACGCCGTGGCGGGTGATCCTCTGGGCGAGCTGGACATTCAGAAACGCGATACCCCTTGCCAAGAGCTCCGACGAGCCGAAGGGGGTCTTATAGAGCGGCACCGAATATTTTTTCGCGGCTTCAAGCATCTCCGGGAAGGGCTCGCGGTCCATGCAGATGATCATCGCCGGGAAGCGGTAGGAAAAGAGCTTGTCGAGCCTCTCGGTCCTCATCTCGGGTGAAAGACCGTTTAAATAGGCGTATTCCGTGTTGCCGCAAGCCTGAATCTTCTCGGTGTTGAAATACTCATAGAACCCCGCAAGCAGCAGCGCCGGACGGTTGATATCGTTGTTGACGACATACCTGCCGGAAATATCCTCCGGTTCAAAAATCGGTTTCAGACCAATCTCCTTCGCAAGGTCGGTAAGCGCGACCTTATATACTTCAGCCATGATTTATCCTCCTTTAAAGTGTTATCGTTTTTTCGTTGAGCATGTTCTGGGCGGCGAGGATTATCCCCATTCTGCCGGAGGGATATGTAAGCCCTCCCTGAAGCCAAGCCGCATAGGGCTCGCGTATCGGCGCGTCGGCTGAGAGCTCGATGGAAGCGCCCATCGTGAAGGCTCCGGCGCCCATGATTATCTTGGATTCATACCCCGGGGTCTCGATCGGCTCGGGGGTGAGATATGAATCTATCGGCGCGCCGTGCTGAATCCCCCTGATAAAGGAACAGAGCGTTTTTTCGTCTTTTAAAAGTATTGAGGCGATGATGTCGGCGCGCGGCTCACCCGGCTTCGGGAGGCTCTCATATCCCAAAAGTTCAAAGAGGCGGCAGGCAAATACCGACGTTTTGACGGCGCTCATGACGGTCTGCGGGGCAAGGAAAAATCCCAAAAACATTTCACGGTTCTGATGAAGCGTGCAGCCGATCTCTTTGCCCATTCCGACGCAGGTCAGGCGGTAGGCGCAGAGCTCGATCAGGTCCTTCCTGCCGGCGATGTAGCCTCCCGTCGAGGCTATCCCGCCGCCGGGGTTTTTTATAAGAGAGCCCATGATGATGTCGGCTCCGACGTCCGTAGGTTCCTGCTTTTCCACAAATTCGCCGTAGCAGTTGTCGACCATCACGATGGCGTTCGGCTCGTTTTCTTTAACGGTTTTAATTATTTTTTCTATCTCGGAGACGGTGTAGGAAGGTCTTGTGGAATATCCCCGCGAGCGCTGAATATAGGCTATTTTGGCGCCTTTGACCCTCTTTGCGATATTAACTAAATCCGGCATGCCGTTTGGCAAAAGACCTACTTCCTCATACTCTACGTTATAGTCCAGAAGGCTTCCGTCGCCCGGCTTTCCTCTCTTTCCGACGATCTCTTCAAGGGTGTCGTAGGGCGCGCCGGTGCACATAAGGAGCCGATCTCCCGGTCGCAAAATCCCGAAAAGAGCCGTGGAGATCGTGTGCGTACCGTTTACCATATTAAAGCGCACAAGAGCGTCCTCGGTCCCGAAAGCGGTCGCATAGACCCTGTCGAGCATATCCCGACCGAGGTCGTCGTAGCCGTAGCCGGTGGTGCCGTGAAGAGCCGTCTCGGGCACGCCGTTTGAAATAAACGCGTGAAGGACCTTCTCGCCGTTATATTTCGCGATGTCATCGATGCGCGCAAAGTCCTCCTCGCAAGCCTTTTCCGCCTTTTCGGCAAGGCTTAAAAGCTTCGGATCAATGTCAAAAAATCCCATTTTATTCTCTCCAATATTTTTTATTCGATGATTTCAAAAGCCTCGTCTTTACCCACAAGCTTGCACCCGAGCTTCCCATAAAAGCCCGTCAATGCGGGTTTTGAGGCTGTGTAGCAGGTATATCCGCGATCTTTAAGGATCGCTGCCGCCGACCTTAAGAGCGTCCCCGCCTGACCTTTTCCGCGATCCTCAGAGGGGGTCGCGAGGTCGGTTATGAACGCAAGCCCCGAGGTTTTAAACCGCACCGTAAGCACCGACGATTTATACCCGAAAAGCTCCTCTTTTCCCTGATTTATCCGCCTCAGCGTGTCCGTCAGCCAGACGGGGTATGAGCTCTCGGGAAGCCCGATGGTTTTAAATGCCTGCTCGGGGTCGGGGGCGGTAAGATCAGCCGGGGTCTCGGCGGGATTTATCTCGAAAAAAGTCCGCTCAAAACCTTTGCAGCCGGGAATTCCGCCTTTCGGGACAAGTTCCGCAGGGAGCTCGAAAAAGGCGGGGCGTACAAAATCCGAAAATTCCCAAAGCTCGCGTTTTAACATTCCGGTCGGTCTTGCGTTTTCAAGAAGCTCGGCAGCCGCAGAGCCGTTGAATATCGATATTATCCCCACCCTCTTGCGGTGGAAAATCTCGTAAAATCGGCAGAAATCGTAGCCCGTGCCGTAGCTTTCGAGGTGGGATTTTATCACCCGGGAGTAGTGGCTGTCCCGAAGCCCGGAGCCGTCAAAATCTTCCAAAAGACGTATCATTTCAGAGCCTTTACGCAGTCCTTGAAGTCCTTGCCGCGGACGAGGCAGTTGGGGTACATGTCAAAACTTGCGCATGCCGGGCTCATCGCGACTATATCCCCCGGGACCGCCTCGGATTTTGCGATGCTAACAGCCTCGCTCATCGACCCCGCGTGAAGGATTTTAAGCCCGGAATCCGGGTATCCCGGGTAATCGGTGACGGCTTTTTCGATCTTCGGTGCGGTCGCGCCTATAAGTATCAGCACCTTTGCAAGCTTATTCATCGGCTCCGAAAGCGGCTCGAAGGGGATCATTTTATCATATCCTCCGGCGATCACGATGATCTTTTTGCCGAACGATTTCAGGCAGGTGACGGTGCTTGCGGGGGTGGTCGCTTCCGAGTCGTTATAATATTTAACTCCGTTAAGTTCTCTTACGAATTCGATCCTGTGCTCCACCCCGCCGAAGCTCTTCGAGACTTTCGCGATCGTCTCGGCGGTGACGTCGCCCCAGACCGCGCAAATGGCGGCTAAGACGTTTTCGACATTGTGATCCCCCGGTATTCTCAGCTCGGATTTCGGGAAGAGCTTCACCGACTTTCTGCCGTCGCGGTAGCAGATGACGCCGTTTGAATCTACGTATCCCCCGACCGTCGGCTTGGTCTTAAGTGAAAACAGGTTGAGATTTCCCCTGACGCGGTCTTTTAAGGCTACGGTGCCGGGGTTGTCGGCGTTCAGGACCGCTTTTGAGAAGGCGGACTGATGATCCAAAATATTGCACTTCGCCGCGACATACTCCTCCATGTCCTTATGGACGTCGAGGTGGTTCGGGGAGATGTTTGTGATGACCGCGACGTCGGGGCTTTGGCGCATCGAGATGAGCTGGAAGCTTGAGAGTTCTACGACGGCGTAGTCGTCCTCCGAAATGCTTTCAATACGCGGCAGCAGCGCTTTTCCGATGTTCCCGCCGAGCCAGACGGTGTAGCCCTCGGCTTTTAAGTATTCCGAGATCAGGGTGGTGGTGGTGGTCTTGCCGTTTGACCCGGTGATCGCGATTATCCGGCAGGGACATAGCTCGAAAAAGCTCTCCATCTCGCTCGTGATGACGACGCCCTTCTCCCGGGCTTCAAAGAGCTTTTGGTCAAAATAATACATTCCCGGGGTGCGGTAAACTACGTCGAAGTCGGTGAGGCAGTCGAGATAGCCGGTCCCCGTGATGAATTTTGCGCCCTCAAGACTCTTTAAAAGCGCCTCGTCGTAGTTCTCCACGGGTTTGCGGTCCAAGACCGTCACGTCTATTCCCTTTTTCAGGAAGAGCCGGATAAGCTCGTTATGGCTTACTCCCGTGCCGATGAATGCGACTTTTTTCCCTTTCAGTCCCTCAAAAAAGCGAGTGGTCTTGCTCATAAAAAGCGTCCTTTCCGTATATGAGTGTAAAAAATGTTGAAAACTCTGTTGAAATGTTGATAAAACGGCTTGATTCGGGGGTTTGCGGTAGTTTTTTCACCTAATTAAGACAAAATTTTCCCAAATTCCTTTTTTCGGAATATTTATCTTCCCGAAATCGCCCAAGATATATTATACACTATCTCCCCGAAAATTTCAACCACTTTGAGCACTAAAAAATTGATGAATTTTTATAAAGCGGGACCCCTTAAAAGTCGTTTTTTGTTGAAAATGAAAAACTTGATTTTTTCTATTGAAATTTTTGAAATTTATATTATAATTAGTGGTGGGTCGGGTTGCCGATCTCAAAAAAATTTTCAGAAAAGAAGGAGACAAAGAAAGTAATTGGAAAATACTATCATCAGTTTACGAAACGCTGTTGTTGAGTATGACGGGGAACAAATCCTCAAGTCCATAAGCCTCGACATCATCGACAAGCAGTTCGTGACTCTGCTGGGACCGTCGGGTTGCGGGAAAACCACAACTCTGCGAATCATCGGGGGCTTCGCCGAAATGGCAAGCGGTGAGCTATTTTTTAACGGTGTTAATATCAAAAATCTTCCTCCCCATAAGCGGCAGGTCAACACCGTATTCCAGAAGTACGCGCTTTTCCCGCATTTAAACATCTTTGAAAACATCGCGTTCGGGTTAAGGATTCAAAAACTCCCCGAGAGCGAGATACAGTCGAGGGTGGAGGAAATGCTGGAGCTCGTCAATATGCGCGGATATGAAAAGCGGTCGATAAATTCCCTCTCGGGCGGACAGCAGCAGAGGATCGCGATCGCAAGGGCTTTGGTCAACCGTCCGAAGGTTCTTTTACTTGATGAACCTTTGGGAGCTTTGGACCTTAAACTGCGCAAGGACATGCAGATAGAGCTGAAGAGAATGCAGCAGGACCTGGAAATTACTTTCATTTATGTGACGCACGATCAGGAGGAAGCCCTGACGATGTCGGACACCGTCGTCGTTATGCGGGACGGAATGATCCAGCAGATAGGCACTCCTCAGGACATCTACAACGAACCCAAGAACGCCTTTGTAGCCGACTTTATCGGCGAGTCGAACATCATCGACGGCATTATGAAAAAGGACTTCTTGGTGGAATTTGCGGGCAAGGACTTCGTCTGCGTCGACAAGGGCTTCGGCTCTAATGAGCTCGTTGACGTCGTCATCAGACCGGAGGATATAAAGGTCGTCCCGCAGAATGAGGGCGCCATCGTCGGCGTCGTCGAAAACGTCGTATTCAAGGGCGTGCACTATGAGATAACCGTAGACGCCCTCGGCTATAAGTGGATAATCCAATCGACAAGAAGCGAGGCTGTCGGTTCGATCATCGGCATGACGCTGACTCCGGAGGATATCCACATCATGCACAAGTCGGAGGCTGAGTGATGAAGGCTTCCCGTGCTCTTGCTATACCCTATGTCGTATGGGTGCTTATATTCACCGTCGTCCCCCTCGCGCTTGTGATAGGCTTTGCCTTCACAAATCAGGACGGAAAGATCACCCTTGAAAACATCTTCGCGATGTCGGACTATATGGCTGTGCTCTTCCGCTCGATACTCTTTGCTATCGCGGCTACCGTCATCTGCCTGATAATCGCCTTCCCGGCGGCATATATCATCTCCCGGGCTAACAGAATCAACCAGTCTACCCTCGTGGTTTTGCTGATGGTTCCGATGTGGATAAACTTTCTCTTAAGAACCTACGCTTGGATGACGCTTTTGGAGCAAAACGGCGTCATCAACAGGCTTTTAGGAATGATCGGTCTCGGTCCCTATCAGCTCATCAACAACTCGGGGGCGGTCATTCTGGGCATGGTTTATAACTACCTGCCGTTCATGATACTTCCGCTCTACTCGGTCATGGTGAAGATAGATCAGTCGGTCATAGAAGCCGCTCAGGACCTCGGCTCAAACAAGATAAGGCTCGTCAGAAAGGTACTTCTGCCGCTTTCCATGCCGGGTATATCGACCGGGGTGATTGCGGTCTTTGTGCCGTCGGTATCGACGTTCATCATCTCAAGAATGCTCGGCGGAGGCACAAACGACCTCATCGGCGACATCATCGAAATGCAGTTTTCGGGCAACTCCTATAACCCGCACTTAGGCTCGGCGATGGCGCTCGTACTTATGATCATCGTGCTCTTCATGATGAGCCTCTTTAACCAATTCGGATCAGAGGAGGACGTTGCGCTGTGAAAAGTATCTCCTCAAAAATTTACATGTATATCCTGTACATTTTCCTCTATCTGCCGATTTTGGTGCTTATTGTATTCTCTTTCAACCAATCTAAATCAAGAGCCAACTGGACCGGCTTTACCCTGCACTGGTATGCCGATCTTTTCAGGGACGAGAGAATTCTGACGTCGCTTTTGAATACCGTCATAGTCGCGCTTGCGGCTTCGGTTCTGGCGACGGTTTTAGGGACGATGGCGGCTCTCGGTATCCACTCGATGGGAAAATTTTCAAAGAGCATTCTGATGGGCGCGACATATATCCCGGTCATCAACCCCGAGATCATCATGGGTATCTCGCTGATGATTTTGTTCCGCTTCTTTGTGACGCATTCCGGCTTCCAGTTCGGCTTTGCGACGCTGATTTTGGCGCACATAAGTTTTGATGTGCCCTACGTCATCTACAACGTCCTGCCGAAGCTGCGGGCGATGAATCCGAACCTCGTCGAAGCCGCTCAGGACCTCGGCTGCAACCCGAGACAGGCATTCTTCAAAGCCGTCATTCCCGAGATCATGCCCGGCATATTCTCCGGCTTCCTGATGGCTCTGACATATTCCGTGGACGACTTCGTAGTGTCATATTTCACCTCCGGCACCAACGTCGAGACCCTTTCCGTCACGATTGAGTCGATGACGAGGGTCAAAGTCTCCCCGAAGATAAACGCCCTCTCGGCGATAATCTTTGTCGTCATCGCGACGATATTGGTCGTCAAGAATATTCTTGAAAACCGCAAACTCCGCCGGGAGATGGCTCTTTCAAGAGCCGCGGTAAAGGAGGCGGGCTCAAGAAGATGAAAAGGCTGATTTTGATAATTTTGGCGCTCGTCATGACCCTTTCTCTCTGCTCCTGCGGTGAAGGCGCAGAATCGGAGCCTATCGATCGCGACGCCGTTTTGGAGGAATTCGGACTTGATCCCGAGCTCTTTTCAGATTATGATTACTCAAAACTTGCGGATCAGGACATCACCTTAAACGTCGCAAACTGGGGCGAATACATGTCGATAAACGACGACGAATCGGTGGACGTGAACGAGCTCTTTGAGGCGCTCACCGGGATCACCGTAAACTATAAGACCGTCGCCTCAAACGAGACCCTGTATTCAAAACTTCTCTCCGGCGGCGCCGCTTACGATATCGTTATCCCCTCGGATTATATGATCTCGAAGATGATCTCGGAGGGAATGCTTCAAAAGCTCGACTATAACAATATCCCGAACCTTTCAAACGTCATGCCGAGCTTTTTAAATCCGCAGTACGATCCCGAAAATGAATACTCGGTGCCCTATTTGTGGGGCATGGTCTGCATCATCTACAACACGACGATGATCGACGACGAGATAGACTCCTGGGGTGCGCTCTGGGACGAAAAATACGCCGGAAATATCCTTATGTTCAACAACCCGCGCGACGCATTCGGTATCGCGGAGGCGTATCTCGGCTACAGCTTGAACACCGAGAACACCGCAGAGCTCGACCGCTGCGCTTCGCTTCTTAAGGATCAGAAGGAGATCGTTCAGGGATACGTCATGGACGAGATTTTTGATAAATTGGAGGGCGGTTCCGCCGCCATCGGTCCTTATTATGTCGGCGACGCGGTGACGATGTGCGACGACAATCCCGACCTTACCTATGTGATCCCCAAAGAGGGCACAAACTGGTTCGTGGACGCGATGTGCGTGCCCACCACCGCCGAGAACAAGGAAGCCGCGGAGATGTATATCAACTTCCTCTGCGAGGCTGAGGTG
Source organism: uncultured Clostridia bacterium (assembly GCA_947627985.1). Taxonomy (GTDB): domain Bacteria; phylum Bacillota; class Clostridia; order Oscillospirales; family Ruminococcaceae; genus Faeciplasma. The sequence goes on along the minus strand of CANQYD010000013.1, from coordinate 29,457 downwards.
GCTCTTGCAAACTGCGATTACGTCGGATATTCGACGCCGAACGCAGCGGCATATGAGCTTCTGGACGACGACGTAAAAGCCGACGAGAAGAGATATCCCTCCGACGAATTCTTAGCCGAGCACACCGAGGTGTTCATAAACCTCTCGGACGAAGCCGGAGCATATATGCAGTCGCTCTGGAATCAGCTCAAGATCGACAACTCCAACGTCTGGTTCGTGCCGCTCTTCCTTGTGGGACTGGTCGCGGCGACGGTGTTTGTCAACGTGCGGCGGGCGCTCAAGAAAAAACGTGACAATTACTGACTTTCCACTGTTTTCCTGCTCATAATCCCTCACGGTGAGGATAGAAAAATATATATTATTTTCCGGAAAATGGAGGCTATTATGACAAAAAGAAGAAAGACAGCGCAGGTATTCAATCCTAATCTCAGCGTGGCGCCGCTCGGTATCATCGCAATGGACGGCGCTAAGGAGCTGGGCGCAAAGATCAACGACTATCTCGTCACTTGGGCAAGGCAGTCGGGTCAGGACGTCGATTCCTTCCTGATACCCTGCAAGTGCCCCCGGTTCCAGTCGGGCGACGCTAAGGCACTGATCGAGAGCACCGTAAGAGGACTGGATCTGTTCATCATCTGCGACACCGGCAACCACAGCTGCACCTATCCCCTCTTCGGTCACGAAAACCACATGTCCCCCGACGATCACTATCAGGATTTAAAGAGGATCATTCAGGCTGCGGGAGGAAAGGCTCACCGCATAAACGTGATCATGCCGATACTCTACGGCGGGAGGCAGCACAGGCGCAATTACCGGGAATCACTTGACTGCGCATGGATGCTTCAGGAGCTTCAGTCCATGGGCGTCGGAAATATCCTCACCTTCGACGCACACGACCCGAGAGTGCAGAACGCCGTGCCGCTGATGGGCTTTGACAACATAATCCCCTCCTATCAGGTCTTAAAGGCTCTGATCCGCACGGTGGATTCTTTGAGCGTATCTAAGGACAGCTTCATGGTCGTCTCCCCCGATGAGGGCGCCATGTCGAGGAATATGTACTACGCCTCGGTATTAGGGGTCGATCTCGGAATGTTTTACAAGAGGCGGGATTATTCGGTCGTGGTGAACGGTCGAAATCCGATAGTAGCGCATGAATATCTGGGAAACGACGTCAAGGGGAAGGATATCTTCATCGCCGACGATATCATCTCCTCGGGGGATTCTGTTCTTGACATCGCAAACGAACTTAAGGCAAGAGACGCGGGCAGGATTTTTGCATATGCGACATACCCCATCTTCACAAACGGTCTCAAGCCCTTTGACGAAGCATACGCGCAGGGAAAGATCACCGGAGTTTACGGCACGAATTTAAGCTACTTAAACCCCGAGCTTTCTTCGCGTCCGTGGTTCCACCCCGTCGATTGCTCGAAGTATGTGTCGTATTTCGTCGCGGCGTTAAATCACGACATGTCGGTCAGCGATATTTTGGACCCGCATGAGAAGATCAGGGAGCTTTTAGAGGAGCACAGCCACGTCATCGCTGACGGAAGGTGAGCATATAATTTTCCGAGGTGATATTATGCTAAAAGAATTTGACATTTCGGGGCTCAGTTTCAACCCGTTTGAGCGCATAGGCAGCGACTGGTGCCTCATAACCGCCGGGTCTGAGAGCGGATTCAACACCATGACCGCTTCTTGGGGAGGCGTGGGGATTCTCTGGAACAAGCCTGTCGCGACCTGCTATATCCGACCGCAGAGATATACCAAAAAATTTGTGGATAATGCGGAATATTTCACCCTGAGCTTCTTCCCGAAGGGTTACAGAAAGGCGTTAAACCTCTGCGGGACCGTCTCGGGAAGGGATCACGACAAGCCGAAGGAAGCGGGGATCACTCCCCTATTTACCGACGGCACCGCGGCATTTGAAGAGGCTGATCTTGTCCTCATATGCAAAAAACTCTACGCTCAGGAAATGGCTGAAAAGTGCTTCACCGACCCCGGCACGCTGAATAAAAATTATCCCCAAAAGGACCTTCACACCATCTACATCGGCGAGATCGTGAAGGCGTACAGAGCTTAAAAGTGTAATAAAAATTTCTCCCCCGGCATATCTTGTCCTAAAAGGACAGACTGGGGGAGATTTTTATGTCAAAATACGCGGGACTGAGTTCCGATATAGCTGCCGAGATCATGCGTGAAGCGGGTCCCAACCGCTTAAAATCCAAGAAAAAAGCGTCAGCCGCGAAGATTTTTGCGGGACAGTTCAAGGACGTCATGGTGATGATACTCCTCGCCGCTACGGCTGTTTCGGCGTTCATGGGGGAAATTTATGACGCGGTGACGATCATCATCATCGTGATCATGGACGCGGTCTTGGGGTTTATCCAGGAGTACCGGACCGAGCGCACTCTTGAAGCCCTCGAAAAGCTGACTTCGCCGACGGCTAAAGTTTACCGCGACGGGGTCTTGCGGGAGATAAACGCCGAGGAAGTCGTGCCGGGGGATATATTTGCCGTCGAGGCGGGTGACAGGATTCCTGCCGATGGGAAGATTTTAGAGGCTTCGGGGCTTATGTGCGACGAGGCGACGCTGACGGGTGAGTCGGGGTCGGTAAAAAAGGAAATATATTCCGAAGATGATCTCTCCCCCAACCCCGGAATGCTCTACATGGGCTGTTCCTGCGTTCGGGGTAGCGGGGTGTGCGAGGTCACGCAGACCGGCATGAAGACCCAGATGGGAAGCGTGTCCGGCATGATAGGAGATCAGGAGGAGCAAAAAACTCCGCTGCAACGCAAATTGGGAAGGCTCGGCGGGGTGCTGTGCGCGATATGCATCGCGGTGTGCGCCGTCGTTGCGCTTGCGGGAATTCTTCGGGGCGAGCCGCTTTTTGATATGCTGATGACCGGCATAACCATCGCAATAGCCGCTATCCCCGAGGGACTGCCGGCGACCGTCACCATCTCGCTTGCGCTGGCAGTCAGACGAATGCTTAAGCAAAACGCTCTCGTCCATCGGCTCCACTCGGTCGAAACGCTCGGCTGCACCACCGTCATCTGCACCGACAAGACCGGCACCCTCACCGAGAACAAGATGACCGTCACCGAGATTTTCTCGGGCGGCAGGATCTATAATCTCAGCGGCTCGGGGTACTCGGCTAAAGGGAAGATCACCGAAGGCGGCAGGGATCTGTCCTCCCTCCCCTATCCCCTGTCCGAGACGCTTCTGTGCGGGGCTCTGTGCGGGAACGCAAAGATAATCCCGGTAAAATCCGACTCTTCCGACCGCGAGCGAAAAAGCCGCCTGAGCTTTGATATCGTCGGCGATCCGACGGAAGCGGCTCTTTTGATTGCCGCCGAAAAGTGCGGTGCGGATAGGTCGGGCGCGGAGAAAATATCCGAAAATCCCTTTGACAGCGACAGAAAATTTATGAGCGCGACGGTCAGAACAAGAGCGGGGGTGAAAATATTCACAAAAGGCGCGCCGGATATAGTTCTCGGGGAGTGCCGATTTATCCTGACGGATAGCGGTATCGGGCGGCTTTCAAATGCCGATAAAAAGGCGCTCAGGGATAGGTATGAGGACATGGCTGCGCGGGCTTTAAGGGTTCTTGCGGCGGCTGAGGAATCGCCGGAAGGAAGAATTTTCCTCGGATTTTTCGGCATGATGGACGCCCCGAGGGAGGAGGCTCTTAGGTCGGTAAAGGAGTGCCGCAGAGCCGGTATCAAGGTCGTGATGATAACGGGAGATCACCTGCTCACAGCCTCGGCGATAGCAAAAGAAGCGGGAATTTTAAGACCCGGGCTGAGAGCGGTATCAAAAGAAGAGCTCGACATGATGGACGATCGGCAGCTTTCCAAAGAAGCCGACGGAATAGCCGTCTACGCTCGGGTCACGCCGGGGGATAAACTGAGGATCGTAAACGCCCTCAAATCCCGGGGTCACACCGTCGCGATGACGGGAGACGGCGTCAACGACGCACCCGCGATCAAGGCTTCCGACATCGGCGTGGCGATGGGAAAGACGGGTACCGACGTCGCAAAACAGGCGGCTGACATAATCCTTTTGGACGACGATTTCTCCACCCTCACCCTTGCCGTAAAGCAGGGAAGGACGGTGTTTTCAAATATCCGCAAGCTTGTGAGGTATCTCATATCCTGCAACATCGGGGAGGTCATGGTGATGTTTCTGTCCATCGTCATGGGGCTTCCGGTGGTGCTTCTGCCGGCACAGATTTTGCTCGTAAACCTCGTTACCGACGGGCTTCCCGCCGTCGCGCTTGGTCTTGAAAAGCCGGAGGACGGGATCATGAAAAAGAAGCCGAAGGACTTCTCCGGCAGCTTTGCGGGAGGCGGGCTGACGGCGAGGATAATCATCAGGGGGATTTTAATCGGCGGGTGCACGCTCGGGTGCTTCATGTACTACCTCAGAACCGGGTTCACCCTCGAATGCGCAAGGACCGCGGCGCTTTTAACGCTGATCGTCTCCCAGCTTATCCACGTCTTTGAGTGCCGAAGCGAGGAAAAATCCGTGTTTGCGATGAATCCCTTCTCAAACCCGGCGCTGTGTGTTTCGGTGATGATCTCAGCCCTCGCGCTTGCGGCGTGCATAAGCGTCCCGGCGCTCTCAAACGTCATGAGCACGAGCATGATGGGATTATATGAACTGCTGCCGGCTCTGATTTTTTCAATAGCCGTGCCGACCGTATGCGGGCTGCTGCAAGTCATATTCGGGAAAAAAGAATAATAAAAAAACCGGGGCATAAATGTTGCTCCGGTTTTTATTCATAATGATCTTATCAGGCTGCCGGGGTGACGGAGGTGATATGCGGGTTGACGCCGTTATACCAGTAGAGGAAGCCTTCCAGATCGATCTTGTCGCCGATGGAAAGATTCTTTACGGCGCTGTAGACCTCGGTGGTGTTGTCGCAGAGATAGGACTCGACGGTGAAGGTGTAGGCGGTGCCGTTGAGAGATACCTTGAAGTAAAGGTCGGAGCCGTCCTGTCCCGAGCCGTCGTCATTGTAGAGGAAGGCGACGTCGTTGCCGTCGGCGTCCTGAGAAGCCTCGACGGTCATGCCCTTGAAGGCGACAAGCTCGTTCTGGTGGTTGATGAGATCGTCGCTTCCGAGCAAGGAAGTCACATCAAGGGGCTCGGCGACATAATTGCCGTCGATGATCTCAAAGGTGGCGTCGATGATCTCGACCTCGCCCGACCACTCGGACTTGTAGCCCGAAACTCTGATCTTGGTGCCGACGGTGAGCTTTTCATAGTCCTCTTCGGAGCAAGCCATGTTGTAGAGGAAGTATGCGCCGTCCTCAGCCTGAGTGTAAACGGTCGCCTTGTCCTCCCACCAGGACTGCTTAGCCTGAACATAGGTCTCGACGGTGACGGGGGTATCGACAGCCGCGGCGACATATTCGTCGTGAGTCATGACTGCCGCGGTCTCGCCGTCCGCGGGGGTCTCGGCATTGTCTCCGGCATTGTCGACAACCGCATCGTCGCTGTTATCCGAATCGCCGTCGGCAGATTCGGGATTGCCGCATGCTGCTAATGAAAGAACCATCATGGCGGCAAGAAGTAAAGCTAAAAATTTCTTCATTTAAAAAGTCTCCTTTCAGTATCCATGATACTACCGACATTATACTCATTTTTTTAATCATGTCAAGTACCAAACCGAAATTATTTGCCTTTTCGCCTTTTTTTCAGCCTTTGTGACATAAAGCATGCCCCAATCAACACCCAAGCTGAGCAAAGCGCACCTAAAAGCAGCTTCGCGGTGACGGGAAGTTCTCCTAAATTTTCCCTGCCCGACAGGTCCGCAGACACGCTGTCGAGGCGATAGAGTGATGTTATATCACCTTTTAACTTTGTGAAATACTGATCGTCCACCGTCTCGTGGCGCCTTACCGATTTTGCGACGTTCTCGATCATCTGCCCCGCAGCAGAGCGAAGCGACGCCGAACCGTTGAATACCGGGGTGACGAAGGTATCTCCGGTGTGATCCAAAAGAAGCTTCGCGGCTTTGATCTTTATGTCGTAATGCAGATCGTCGTCCTCGCCGCAGCGCGAAAGATAATCCCGATAAACATCGGAATCCTGAGCCTTTGAGGTGACGGGTACGTACCCCTCGGTCTGGGAATACGCTATCTGCACGTCGTTTGTCAGAAGAAATTGCAGGAAGAGCCAGGAGGCGAGGACCTCCTGCGGGTCGTCTTTGTTAAAGAGGCAGACCGACGGACCCTGCGATATCATCTGCGGGTGGTCGGGGTCAAACTGAGGTATCACCGTGACCTCGGTCTCAAAGTCGACGATATTCCCCTCGTGGATATCCGAGAGCGGCGCGTCGGAGCCCATCCATGTGGCACCCGCTGTCGAATCTATCGCGAAGACGCACTGCCCGGCGTTCAGGAAATTGCCGGGGTAGCTCGATATCTGAAACGTCGAGAAAGCTCCGGTTCCGGCATGGACAGCGATAGTCTCAAGCAGCTCCTTTGCGGTGTCGTTAAATATCTCGATCTTTCCCGCGTCGGTCGAATACCCCGCGCCCTTTTGTTTAAGCATCTGTATCATCATGTTGTCGGTGGATTTGTAGATAAACGGGATCATGACCTTCTGCCCGTTCACCGCAAACGTGCCGTCGGGGTTCTTTTTCATGGCGGCTTCCGAGACCTCCCAGACAAAGTCCCATGTCAGCTTTTCGGGAATTTCATAACCCAGCTTTTCAACTAAAGTTTTGTTGATGTAGCAAGCCTCAGTCGAGCGCATAAAGGGAAGCGCATAGTGCTGCCCGTCAAGGAAGCATTCCCCCAAAAACTGCGGGATTATCTCATCTTTTGTGGGAGAATCAAATTTTAATTCCGACCCGCCGAGACCGTATTTTTCATCGTCAAAGAGATCGTCCAAAGGCACGACTACGTTCTGACCCGTCTTGTAGGTCGCGATGTGGTCGGGATATGTTATGCAGACGTTCGGGGTGGTGCCGGTCGAGATGTTTGTGATGACGTCGTTATAAATCCTGCCGTAGTCGGTATAAAGCCGCAGATTTACGGTGATGTTCGGATACAGATCCTCAAAATCCGAGATCGCCTTTTCATAGATCCTCGTCTGGGTGACGTTGGTGTCGTTTTTCGCCCAGAAGGTGATCTCGTAATTCTTTTGGGTATCAAAATTCTCCGGCACCTCAAAAGCGGCAGTTTTTCGGGAGCCGTGGCAGGCTGTGAGGGAGATGATCGCCGATATCGCCAAAAGTACGGAAAAAAGCCTTTTCATCCCTTCGTTCCCCCTCTCGCGACGCCTTCCATGATCTTCTTTCTGAAAATCAGGAACAGGATTATCAGCGGAGCCGAGATGACGACGACCGCAGCCATCATCGCCGGGATATTCTCCCTCCCGAAGCCGTTTTCCCTGATCTCCTGAATGCCGTTTGAGACGAGGAAGTAGTTCTGATCGTCGGTCACAAGCCTTGCCCAGACGTAGTTGTTCCAGCATTCAATAACTTTTAATATCGTTATCGTGACGACTGTCGGTCGGCAGATGGGGAGCATGACCTTCATCAGGTACTTAAAATCCCTCGTACCGTCTACCTTTGCGGCGTAGTAGAGCTCGTCGGGAATCTGCGAGAAATTCTCCTTTAAAAGATAGATATAGAATATGCTCGTTACCGAGGGCAGGATCAGACCGGTGAAGGTGTTTCTCAGGTTTAAGTTTGTGACGGTAGTGTAGTTTGTTATGATGACGAGCTCGTACGGTATCATCATCATCGACAGAAAGAGCGTAAAGACGGCGTCCCTGCCTTTAAACTGAAGACGTGAGAAAGCAAACGCGGCGGGCACCGTCACTACAAGCATCAAAGCCGTCGTCACGACAGTGAAGATAACGGTGTTTAAAAAATATCTGCCGAGCGGGACGGTCGTAAACGCCGAGACGTAGTTTTCAAGGGTAGGCGCGAGGGTGAAAAATTTCGGGATATACTCCGAGTTGTAGGAGGCGTAATTCTTCACCGACGTTAAAATCATCCAGTAAAACGGAAAGAGAACGATTATTGCCCATACGGTCAGTATAAGATAGATAAAGACCTTTCTTATTATCTCCCTGCGCTTTGAGTCCCTTTCCTTTTTTAATATATCGCGGTTCATTTTCTCACCTCGTCAGTAGTGGACATATTTTTTGCTGACCAGAAGGTTTATGCAGGTGATGGTCAGAACTATCGCAAAGAGGATAATCGCGGCGGCTGATGCGTATGACGGATATCCTCCGCTGTTGCCGTAGAGCATGTCGTAGACATAGCCGACGATGGTGTTCATCTCTCTGGCGTTTAAATTCGTGCCGAAGAGCGCGACGGCGTCGCTGTAGGCTTTGAAAGCACCGATAAAGCCGGTGATTATTAGATAAAAGAGCATGGGGGAAATCATCGGCAGGGTGATCTTGTAAAAAATCCTGAAGGGACGGGTGCCGTCGATCCTTGCGGCGCTGTAATATTCTTCATCTACGGAGGCAAGAGCGCTCGTGAGGATCAGTATCTTAAACGGCAGGACGACCCAGATCGTGTAAAAGCATAAAACAAACATCTTCGCCCAGTAGGGTCCGTCTATAAAATCGACGGGACTTATCCCGAAGAGCCCTAAAAACAGGTTCACCAAGCCGTCGGTGTAGGCGTTTTTCTGAAAGAGTATCATGAATACCAAGCCCACGGCAAGGGTGTTTGTGACGTAGGGAAGGAAAAATACCGTCTGATAGAGCTCTCTTAGCGGCTTTATCGACGACAGCCCGTAGGATATCCCGAGGGCGATAAGAGTTGAAAGCGGCACCGTGCAGATGACGAGGATAAAGGTATTTTTGACCGCCTGTAAAAAATAGGGGTCGTGGAGGACGTAGGAGTAGTTATATATACCCGTGCCGAAAAATGTCTGGGAGGCTGAATTATAGCCCTCCTCGAAGGAGTAGATAAAGACGTCGATCAGCGGATAGACCATGAACACGCCCAAGAAAATCATCGCCGGCAGAAGATAGAGCCAGCCCTTAGCGCTTTTGTTCTCCATATTTTCACCTCACGCGATCTCAAAATCTATCCTTGCCTCGGTCTTTTTGTCAAAGAGGAAGGTCTTTTTCGGTTTGAGGAAGAATCTGACTGTCTTTTTGGACGTATCGACCCGGTTCTCGGCGCTGATTATCGAGCGGATGACTTCATTTTGAGAATCGTGATGTGTCGAGACGACGCTGATATCCCTGCCCATGACTTCCACTCTTCCGAGCGCGCACTCAAAGGGTCCGTTTTCATCAAGAATAAACCCTTCGGGACGTATCGCGGCAAAGACTTCTCCGTCGGGCGCGCCCTTCACTTTTAGGACGTCGTTTTCGCCGATATAGAGCTCCCCTGCTCTGACATGACCCGAAAAGACGTTTATCGGGGGCGTGCCCAGAAAGTTTGCGACAAACAGGTTAGCCGGGCTGTCATATACCTCCTGCGGACCGCCTATCTGCTGGATCGTGCCCTCTTTCATGACGATGATACGGTCGGAAATGCTCATCGCCTCGTCCTGATCGTGGGTGACAAAGACCGTCGTGATCCCGGTCTCCCGCTGGATCCTCTTTATCTCCTCGCGGGTCTGAAGTCTGAGTCTCGCGTCAAGGTTTGAGAGAGGTTCATCGAGCAAAAGCACCTTCGGCATCTTCACCAAAGCCCTTGCGATCGCCACTCTTTGCTGCTGACCTCCCGAGAGTTCGGCTGGTTTGCGGTCCATAAGCTCGTCGATCTGAACGAGTTTTGCGATCTCGTGAGCTTTTTTGTGCATCTCTTCTTTGGACATTTTTTCCTTGCCGCGAAGGTTTCCGAGGGGGAAGATGATGTTGTCCATCACGCTTAAGTGCGGGTAAAGAGCATAATTTTGGAATACCAAGCCCACTCCCCTGTTTTCGGGAGGAAGATCGGTGACGTCGTCGGAGCCGAAGAATATGCGACCTTCGGTGGGCTTTTGCAGACCGCTGATGAGGTTTAAAGCCGTGCTTTTTCCGCAGCCGGAAGGTCCCAAAAGCGCGATGAGCTCGCCGTCGGGGATTTCAAACGTCAGATCGTTTGCGGCAACCGTCGCCTTCGCGCCTCTTCCCCTCCCGGGAAAAATTTTTGTAATGTGTTCTAAAACTACCTTCATTTGCTTCACGCCCTTCTGAGGTGATGTTATTTGGGGATATTATAGCATGATAATTGGGAAAAGTAAAGAGAAAAGAGAAAATGGGAGTGTACAAACAGCCCTCATTATTCTCACTTATTAAATCTGTCACCAACGGTGACACCTTGAAATTCTGACAATCCGATATCTGACTTCTGTCCTCTTGATGCGGTCGCTTCGACCGCATCTCATCTGTCCCCTATGCTTGACTTTCCACCCCGCATATGCTACAATACATAATGAATAAATATGCCTATGGCAATCAAATCGGAGGAAAACATGATACTGATCGACGAACTTAATCAGCGGCTGAACGATCTTATGCCGAAACTCAAGGAGCTGCACTCCGTCCTCAACATCGAGACGGCTAAGGAAGAAATCGAACAGCTCCACCTCAAAGCCGCAGAACCGGGTTTTTGGGATGACGCGGAAAAATCCCAGAAAATCCTTCAAAAGACAAAATCTCTCGAAAATAAAGTCGAGAGCGACCGACGTCTGAACGCCTCCGCCGAGGACGTCGCGACGCTCATCGAGATGTACGGCGAGGAGCCGGACGACTCCATCATCGAGGACATCAAAAACGAGCTCGACAAGATGGAAAAAAAGATCGATGAGCTGACCCTCAGCACCCTTCTGACCGGCGAATACGACAGCTCCAACGCAATCCTTAACTTCCACGCCGGAGCCGGCGGCACCGAGGCTCAGGACTGGACCGAGATGCTTTTGAGAATGTATATAAGATGGGGCGAGGCACATGGCTATAAGGTCACTCTTCTTGATTCCGTAGACGGCGGGGACGCGGGCATAAAGTCGGCTTCCGTGATAGTTGAGGGCGAGAACGCATACGGATATTTAAAAAGCGAATCGGGTATCCACCGCCTCGTCAGGATATCCCCGTTTGACGCTTCGGGATCGCGGCACACCTCATTCTCGGCGGTCGAGGTGATGCCGGAAATCAACGAAGACATGAGCGTCGAAGTGAGACCGGAGGACATCAAGATGGACGTCTTCCGCTCATCGGGCGCGGGAGGTCAGCATATCAACAAAACATCGTCCGCGGTCCGGCTCACGCATATCCCGACGGGGATCGTCACCTCCTGCCAGACCCAGAGGAGCCAGGTCCAGAACCGCGATTACGCGATGAAAATGCTGATCGCAAAGCTCGTCGAGATCAAGGAACGCGAGCATCTCTCAAAAATCGAGGACATCAAGGGCGTGCAGAAGGAAATCGCATGGGGATCGCAGATCAGGTCCTACGTTTTCATGCCGTACACGCTCGTCAAGGACCACCGGACCGGCTTCGAGAACGGCAACGTCCACGCCGTGATGGACGGCGACCTCGACGGCTTCATCAACGCCTACCTCAAGGCGCTGTCCAATGGTGAGATTGCGAAATAGACGTTAGACGGTAGATGGTTAGAGATTAGATGATAGAATATGCGATAGGGCTTTGTGGGACAAAGCGATACCTGAGGGTTGTGAAAATGTAAGGCAACATTACCTGCAAATGCCCCGGCTGATGGCTGAAAACAGATGGCGGGGGCAAAAGGTGCGGTAAGGTTTTGAGAGATAAGGCAAAAAGTTCGCCAGCCTTTCAAGGCTGCTGAATCCCATTTCATGCCGGTTTTGTTCCTGCTCGACTTTCCTCGGCAAACAAAGCGTTAAAACTATCTTTTCGCCTTTCCTCGGCAGAAATGCTCGCCTCGGTCGGCTCAAAGAGTTTTAATCGCGTTGTTGAACGCTCGCCTTGGTTGTCTTGCAGACAAAACCCCTCGTCTGCGGGAAAACCCTGCAAGAGTTGTCCCCAACATAGTAGCAGCACCGAACAGTAATTCCCTCCCTGCCCGACCCATAGTTAAAAGGTATTCGTTCATTTTCCGCCGGAAAATGAACGAATGCTATTTTAAGCAGACCCCCACCCCGTCAAAGTCTGCACAGACTTATAGTTGAGCAAACCCCCTCCCCCTTTTAGGGGGAGGGGGTTCGGGGAGAGGGTGAAATTTAGGAGAGGGGTTATAGGGGAGAACCCTTTTTATAAAAGGGTTCTCCCCTCAGGTTTGCCGAGCGAAGCGAGGCAAATAGCTGCTGCTTCGGTAAAGATGTGTTGTTTCACATTGCAGGGGAAATAGTGCCAAGCTCTGGAAATATGAATAGTCACCCATGTCCACTTATCGCTTTTAAATTTAGATATATCATCGATTTAAATCAATAAATATAGACAGACATAAAATATTCCGCTCGTCATACCCCATGAATTTTCCATAATTCAGCTAAAAATTGCCGGTCAATCCTCACTGACGCCTTTTCCGGCGCACCAGCTGATCTCAATCGTCAGCCTGCCCGCGGAGTAGGTTGCGGAGGTGGTGCCGCCCATGTGCTCGACCAGAGCTTTTGATATCGCGAGACCGAGACCGGTCGAATTCTTCCCGGCTTCCACCGAGAAAAATCTGTCAAAAAGCCGCCCGACGTCGATCTCGCCGAGATTTTCAGCCGAATTCGTAAACCGCACGTCGCCGGAATCCTCCATAACTATCTCAAGATCGCCGTCGGAATATTTAAGCGCGTTACTCAAAATATTCCCGAAAACACGCGAAAGAGCGTCCCGATTGAGATTCAGCGTCACCCGATTCTCGGGAAGCGTGATCTTCGGCTCGATCCCCCTATCGGTAAAAGCCGCATAAAACCCGGCGACGCACTCCTCAAGCACCGCAGACGCGTCCACCCGGGACATCGCCATATCCTCCGAAGTCGAGAGGATCACCGAATACCTAAAAAGCTCCTCGGTAAGCGATTTCAGCGCCTCGGTTCGGTTCTCGATGAAGCCGATGTATCGCTCGGCTGCCGGAGATTTTTCCTCTTTTTTTAACAGCTCAAGATAGCCGCAGATCGCCGTCAGCGGGGTTCTCAGATCGTGGGAGATGTTTGTGACCGCGTCTCTGATCTCCCGGTCGCCGGACTGATATTGCCGTCTCAACCGCTTTAAGTCCCCGAGGGATTTGTTCAGACCAGACGCGAGCCGCCGAAGGTGCCGATCACCGCCTGAGAGAGTAATCAGCGAATTTGTGTCCTCGGAAATCAGCCGGTCGAACTCGGAAAGCGCTTCGTCGATACCGCGGTGTAAAAGGATCAGCCGGATCGCGAGGGCGACGCCGACCGCGAAAACTGCGGCAAGGAGCAGCCATGGAAGCATAGTATCACCTCGGGGATATTATAGCGCGGGATGAGGGAGTTGTCAAATTAGAGATTAGAGTGTTAGAGGATAGAAGGTAGATGGAGGATGTGGGGTGGCGATGTGGGTCTGAGCGGGGCGTGTGGGGGAGGCGGGCTTGGTGCTTGCCGGGGTTTGCTGCTTGTGAGAAAGGCTTGGCGGAAGGTGGGGGACAGCGGGCGCAAGGTCATAACTATTACCAATGTGTTCCTAAACTTGGCAAGAGGGTAAGGCGGGCTTGGTGCTTGCCGGGGTTTGCTGCTTGTGAGAAAGGCTTGGCGGAAGGTGAGGGGGACAGCGGGCGAAGCCCGTGCGACGAAGTCGCACCGCCGACGCGAAGCGTCGGCGCGCTGCCTGCGGCAGCGGGGCTTCGCCCCGAGCCTTCTGCTCCTGCCGAGGTGCGGTAGGGGCACTAAGCCCAGCCTGAGCCTTCATGCAGCACCGAGCCTTGATAGGAGCAGCAAGTAGGTTTTATGCCCTGTACACAGCCCCGTATTTTTGCTTTGTACAGCATGAAAGTAGGCGCAAAGTCATAGCTATTACCAATGTGTTCCTAAACTTGGCAAGAGGGTAAGGCGAGCTTGGTGCTTGCCGGGGGGTTACGGTTTCTCATATGGCTTGGTGAAAGGTGCGGGGGGACTGCGGGCGAAGCCCGTGCGACGAAGTCGCACCGCCGACGCGCAGCGTCGGCGCGCTGCCTGCGGCAGCGGGGCTTCGCCCCAAGCCTTCTGCTCCTGCCGAGGTGCGGTAGGGGCAGCCACCCTCACCGCCAACTTTCTGCTCCTGCCTTCCCCCGTCAGAAGCACCCACCCCTGCCGCCAACCTTCAGCACCCCACCAAACCCCGATAGAAGCAGCAAGCACGGGCGAAGCCCAAGCCGTGCTTCGCACGGCTTCTGCCGCAGCTTCGCTGTGGCAGTCGGCGCCTTCGGCGCCGAGGGCTTCGCCCTCCTCTCCTCCCCCGTCCCCAATCCCATCAGCCCGCTACCTCACATCCTTCCTCCTAAACACCGCCACCCCCGCAGCCGGTATCACCAAAATCTCCGCAGCCAGCGAGATCGCCATCACACGCATGTCCATCAGCCCCTCCTCGTCCGCCGCATATGAATTTGCAATCAGTATCTCCTGCCCGCAGGGAAGTGCATTCAGCGTGACCTTCCCGACCGTCCTCCACGGCTCGGCGATGTACCTCGGGTTCGGGGTCGGCTCAGCCATCACAATCTGTCCGTCGACTGTGACCGTCGCGCTCTGAACCGTCTCGGGCTCAAGAAGTACATTATAGAGCGCCGACCCGCTGAGCAACATTCCGAGACCGATGATTATCGCGGCGACCGATCCCGACGCCCTTCCTGAGCACATCATTCCCACTATCGTAAAGATTGCCGAGAGCGCGACCGCCGAAAGCGAGCTGATAAGGAAGTAAATCAGCATCATGCCGACGCCCTGTCTCCACAGTCCGAACCTCGGGATACCTGCGAAGCTCCCGATGAACCAGACGACCACCAATCCGAAGTCGGCGATAGATACGCACAAAAATTCGCTCATAAAGACCTTCGCCTTCGAGCAGCCGACGATGAGCTTATTTCTGATAGCGCCGCCCGCATACTCCGAGCCGATGAAAAGCCCGGTAAAGACCGGAATAATCAGCGTCAGAAAGGGTCCGACGTCGTAGCAGCTCCGTTCGAGCGGGAAGGTCTCGCCGGTGTAGGGCGACACGACGTTGCCGAGGAAGACGACCGAGTAGACCGACAGCCCGAAGGTGAAAATCAGGCAGAGTTTATAGATGAGCGAGCGCCTCAGCCTCATCAGATTTGCTTCAAGTAGGTTAAACATTTTTACACTCCTTATTTTACGTTTTTTCGGGAGAATGCAGCCGCTCCCAAAGCTGTCAGCGCGACCGCAAGAGCCGTCTCCGAGAGAGCCGTGCGGGTCGCCGATATGTTCATTTCGGGGCTGATGATCTCAAGCCCAGACCCGACCGGTATAAAAGCCTCGACCGCTTCGTATATGCGTCTTTGCCCGGGCGTCGGGTAATTTGAATTTTTAGTTATGATTTCCTGCATTTCCCCGTCCTGATGTATTTCATAATGCGTGTAATATTCGGGCGCCGATAATCTGTCATATGTTAAAATTCCGGGGATAAACATGATCCCGAAGATCACAAGCCCCATGACAAGCGACCCGGCTCTATCCTGAATCAGCATCACAATAAGCGTGAAAATTGCCGAATATGCGAGATTTACGGACACTATCGATATCACCCGAGCCAAAACTTCACTTGTACCCGTAAACGTCCTCAGCCCGAAAAAGGGAATGCCTATCACAGCAGCGGCTAAAATGTACGCTAAGAAAAAAGCGGTCAGCGCAAAATATATCATAAGAAAATTTGCAAGATAGATTTTTAATTTATTCATTCCTGCGATCAGTTTGTTCCGAACCGTGCCGAAGGAAAACTCCGAGCCGACAAAAAACGCCGAGAAAACAGCCCCTGCCCCTCCCTCGAAGAGAATCGGAAAGAAGAGGTAATAATTATATAATCTGTTAAAATATCCTTCGCCGAACTGCCGAAGATTCATGCCGTTGAGGCAGTATATCCCGGCTCCGAGCGCGAAAAATATCGCAAAAATCGCCCAGAACGCCTTCGAGCGTAGGAGCCGGGAAAATCCCGCCCTCAGAAGATTTCCCATTACCTTATATTCCTCCTCTTGAATAACGCCGCGCCGACCGCATAAGCCGCCGCGCATTCTGCTGCTCCCGCAAGGCAGGTTAGCTCCGGTCTGTCGTTTTCAAGGCTTGAAAGCAGGAAAAACTGCCCCGCGGGGTCTACTCGGCTCAGAAATTCAAGCTTCGCCCTCTCACTGCCGCCGACGTAATAGGGATTTTCCGTTTCGACAAGCTCCGACGGCTCGGTATTTACTATGAAGCCGTCGTCCTCGGCGGGAACCCATACCGTCTCCGGTCGGCTGAGATTATCATTTATAGCCCCGCCTATAAATATCATGACCGTGTACAAAGCAAAGGACGCCACCACGCAGACCGACTTGCTTTGTATCATAAAGACGGCGGCGGTGATCATCACCGACCAAAATACCGAGAGTATCGCAAGCCCTAAAAAGGACAGCGCAAGCCTTGCCGGCATTGTCGGCAGACCTAAAAGAATGAACCCGAGCGTGACCTGCGGGAGGACGTATACGAGGAGCATTATGACGCACCCGGCAGCTGAGGTCAGCACCGCGGCGGAAAATATCGCGAGCCGGGTATGCCCCGCTAAAATTTTGTTGCGTATCGTGTTGTCCGAAAAGTCCCTGCCCGAAAAGAGCGGAACGAAAGCCGCAAAGACGTAGGGCGAGCAGGACAGCGCCTCGAAGAAATGCTCGTCCGAAGCGGCGTTTTCAAAATAGGAGAGCGCCTCATAGTTATATAACAAAAACCAGAAGCTGAAAACAAGGTCGAAAATCAGAAACGCGAGGTAAAATTTGTTTTTGAATAGGCGATCAAGATTTGCGCGCATAAGATTTCCCATGTTCAAGCCCCCACAAGACTGATGAAGTAGCTCTCAAGGCTCTCGTCGTGCTCATGGATATCCAAAAGCTCACACCCTTCTGCGGAAAGAGCGTTTGTAAGAGCCGTGATATTCGGCTTCGCGTAGACGTCAGCGGTGGAGTCGGAGAGGATTTTATATTCAAGACCCATGCCGTCCAAGACCCTCGCAAGGGCTCTTATGTTCGTGACTTCGAGCCGCTGGCACTTTCTGCATGCCGCCTCAAGCTCCTCAGCCGACATCTCCTTCACCATCTTCCCGCTGTCGATGAAGCCGTAATGAGTGGCAAGTTTTGATAATTCATCTAAAATATGGCTCGAAATGAGCACGGTGATGTTTTTCTCCCGATTCAGGCGGATAATAAGCTCTCTGATCTCGACTATCCCCTGCGGGTCAAGACCGTTGACCGGCTCGTCCAATACCAAAAAATCCGGCTCGCCGCAGAGGGCTATCGCGATCCCGAGGCGCTGCTTCATTCCGAGGGAGAAATTCTTAGCCTTTTTCTTTCCCGCTCCCGACAGCCCGACGGTATCCAAAAGCTCGGGGATACCGTCGTATGAGGGCATTCCGAGGATCTTATACTGCTGTTTTAAATTGTCCTCAGCCGACATGTCGAGATATATCGACGGCGTCTCGACGACGGCTCCCATTCTCTTTCTGACCTTTGTGATTTTTCGGGAGCGGTTGTCGGTGCCGTAGATGCTGTAGTCCCCCAAAGTGGGATTCTGGAGCCCGCAGATTAGGCGGATAAGTGTTGTCTTTCCGGCGCCGTTTTTTCCGACGAAGCCGTAGATGGAGCCTTTCGGGACGTTCATCGTCAGCCCGCAAAGCGCTCTGAACCTGCCGTATTCCTTATAGAGATTATTTGTTTTCAGGACGTATTCCATTGATCCTTCCTCCTTTTCAGACCATTATACCACGGATTTTAAAAAAGTGGGTAAGAAAAAGGTTAAGATAAAGTAAAAATCCCGCACGGCTTATATGCGGGATTTTGGTGTTAAAATATTTCGGGATTTAAACTTTTACGATCTTCACCGTTGTGTCCACGGTGCACTCTTTGTCAAGATTTGCAAAGCTGTAGACCAAGTTGACGTCGTGTTTTCCTTCGTTAAGATACACCTCGAATGTGACGTTGCATATCCCGCCGTAGCTGCCGGTATATACCTCTTTGCCGTCCTCGGTTATCTGCAAAACCATGTCCACCCTTGAATCGGAGGGCTGAGTGCTAAGGGTGACTTTGTAATCTCCCGCTTCGGCGACGTCAAACTCCTGTCCCTTTCCGACTGTAGGTTCGCTCCCCGGAGCCCACTCTTCGATATTATGGAAATCGGCGGCGACTTTGCCCGTAATTTCGGCATAAAATCCCGAGAATTCGGGGGACTTGAGCATCGCGGCCGAGAAGCAGACGAGGGTTATAAGAACAAGTATCACGACCGCTCTTGTAAAGGATTTTTTGCTCTCGGGGGAGGATTTCATGTCCACGCCGACGACGATGCTTCCGGGCTGCTGAGGGATAAATCCGACCGCATTTTCCCCCGCGAGGACAGAAATGACCTTTTTCTTTCTTAAAAGCACCGCGGAGACGATGATGTAGGGGATTATGCCGATCATCACCTGAATGATATTGGTCGCGCTGTAGGAGCTGATCTCGTCCAAAACCGTGCCCCCGAAGAGCCCGACCGAGATGAGCGCGCAGCCGTCGATAAATGCGTGAAGGAGTATCGTCACCCAGATATTCCGGCACCTGTAATAGATTGCGGTGATGGCGATGCCGATAAATATCGCGCTGATGACCTGAACCAGCACCCCGACCAAATCAGCCGCAACGGCGTTCATGAAGTGCATGATCCCGAAGATGATGCCCGAATATATTGCGGCTGTCCTTACTCCGGCGGGGTCCTTGGCGTGCTTGTCCCAAAATAGGTTTGCGATGATCCCGCGGAAAAACGCTTCCTCCGCAAGACCAATTGAAAGGACGTAGAGCGGCAGCATGAGAATCCTCCAAAACGGAAGCAAGTCCGCAAAGAAGGTCGAGCCCCGGTTCATTATCTCATAGCCGATACTCACGACGGCGTTTAAGGCATAGATGATGATGAAATACGCCGAACACGCAAGCCCCGTGCCGAATTTTTCGGTTCGGTAGAAGGTCGGGAGATATCCGAATACCGCCATCAGGATTATCCCCATCAGGCAGACGACCGTCTCGGCGGTGAAGTTGAGGAGGATATCCCCGTTATTGCGGAAGAAAGGCGGCGCGATCGAAAGAAGAACGCTTCCTAAGAGCATCGAGATTATGAATAAAACTATCACGAACACCGAAGCGACTACAGGGTGTCTTACGGCGGCTTTTCGCATGATTTACCTCCTTTTTGATTATAGGGCTGAGATCGACTGCTCGATCTTAGAAAGCCTTTCCTTAGCGGCTTCAAGCTTCGCCCTTTCATTTTCGACGACCTGTGCGGGAGCTTTTGCGATGAAGCCCTCGTTTGACAGTTTTGATGTCAGCATATTGATATCTTTTTCGGCGGAAGCTTTTTCCTTATTGAGCCTTGCCAGCTCCTTTTCACGGTCGATAAGCTCGCTCATCGGGATAAAGAGCCTCGCCGAAGTCGTGACGATGACCAAAGACCCCTCCGGCATTTTCCCGCCGATTACAACGTCTGAAGCCGAAGCAAGGCGTTCAAAGAACATCTTCCCCTTTTCATACACTTCGGGTTCTGCGGTCTCGATGAAGAGTTCAGCCTTCTTTGAGGGAGGCACGTTCATCTCCGCTCTGCGGTTTCTTACCGACTTGATGGCTTCGATGATCTTCTCAAAATCTTCCTCCTCGGAAGGATAATCAAGAGCACTGTCATAGACCGGGAAGGCTTCGAGCATAAGGGGCTTGCCGGTGCCGTCAAGAGCCTGCCAGATCTCCTCGGTGATAAAGGGCATGAAGGGGTGCAGGAGTTTTAATATCCCCACCATCACCCAAACAAGCACCTGCTGAGCGGTTTCGGCAGTCTCTCCGCCCGCGTTTATCCTCGGCTTGGTGAGTTCAATATACCAGTCGCAGTAGACGTCCCAGATGAAGTCGTAGACCTTCTGCGCGGCGACTCCGAGCTCAAATTTTTCAAGGTTTTCGTTGACCTCTTTGGCAAGCGTATTGAGCTTTGAGACCACCCACTTGTCCTCGAGCATAAGGCTCTCGGGGAGCTTTTCGGGGACGGTGAAATCGTCCGGCAGGTTCATCATGATGAACCTCGTCGCGTTCCAGAGTTTATTTGCAAAGTTTCGGCACGCCTTGACCTTTTCCTCCGAGTATCTCATGTCGTTTCCGGGCGATGTTCCCGACGCGACCATGAATCTTAAGGCGTCTGCGCCGTATTTGTCGATGACTTCGAGCGGGTCTACGCCGTTGCCCAAGGATTTAGACATCTTTAAACCGTTCGGATCGCGCATGAGACCGTGAATAAGGACGTTGTCGAAGGGTCTGTCATTCATGAATTCCATTCCGGCAACGATCATTCTCGAGACCCAGAAGGTGATGATATCCCAGCCCGTCACGAGGGTGCTCGTCGGGTAGAAATATTCAAGCTCCGGGGTCTTTTCGGGCCAGCCGAGGGTGGAAAAAGCCCATAATGCAGATGAGAACCATGTGTCGAGGGTGTCGGGGTCCTGCCTCATCGGCTTGCCGCACTTCGGGCAAACTGCGCTGTCTTCTTTGGTGACGACCGTCTCGCCGCAGTCGTCGCAGTAAAACGCGGGGATTCTGTGCCCCCACCAGAGCTGACGGGAGACGCACCAGTCCCTGATATCCTCCATCCAGTTGAAGTAATTCTTTTCAAATCTCTCGGGGATGAATTTTGTCCTGCCCGACCTCACGGCTTCAATCGCGGGCTTTGCAAGGTCTGCCATCCTGACGAACCACTGAAGCGATACCCTCGGCTCAATGGTGGTGCCGCAGCGGTAACAGGTGCCGACGTTATGGGAATAATCCTCAATACGAACAAGATATCCCCCGGCTTCGAGGTCGGCAACGATCGCCTTTCTTGCCTCAAAGCGGTCCATACCCGCGTATTTCGGGTAATCGTCGGTGATCTTCGCGTCGTCGGTCATCACGTTGATGACGGCAAGATTATGCCTCATTCCGACTTCAAAGTCGTTCGGGTCGTGAGCCGGGGTGATCTTGACGACGCCGGTGCCGAATTCCATATCAACATAAGAGTCCGCAACTACCGGAATTTCTCTGCCGACAAGAGGCAGGGTGACGGTCTTTCCGACGTATTTTTTATATCTCTCATCTTTGGGATTTACGGCGACGGCTGTATCACCCAAAAGAGTTTCGGGACGGGTCGTGGCGAGTTCAAGCCAGCCCGAGCCGTCGGTCAGGGGGTATCTTAAATGCCAGAAATGCCCGGCTTGCTCCTCATATTCAACCTCCGCGTTAGAGATCGACGTCAGGCAGTGGGGGCACCAGTTGATGATCCTCTCGCCGCGATAAATAAGCCCTTTTTCATAATATCTCACAAAGACTTCCTTGACCGCCTTTGAGCAGCCCTCGTCCATCGTGAACCGCTCGCGGTCCCAGTCGCAGGAGGAGCCTAATTTTTTAAGCTGACTGATTATCCTCGTGCCGTATTTTTCCTTCCAGTCCCAAGCGCGCTTTAAAAATCCCTCGCGCCCGAGATCGTCCTTCGTGAGCCCTTCTTTTTTCATCTCCGAGACGATCTTTGCCTCCGTCGCGATGGAAGCGTGATCGGTTCCGGGGAGCCAGAGCGTCTCGAAGCCGGACATCCTCTTGTAGCGGATCAGAATATCCTGAAGAGTTTCGTCGAGCGCGTGACCCATATGGAGCTGACCGGTGATGTTCGGCGGAGGCATGACGATGCAGTAAGGCTTTTTATCGGGATTCACCTTCGCCTTGAAATACCCTCCGTCGATCCAGTAGCGGTAGATTCTGTCCTCCACCGACTTGGGATCGTAGAGCTTTTCGAGTTCCTTTTTCATGCTGTGTACCTCTTTCTTAAAGATTTTCGGAGCGATAAAAAATCGCCCCAAAGTATAGCTTTGAGACGAGAATATTCCCGCGGTACCACTCAAATTAGAAGTCGGAGGTCAGATGATCAGAATACAGAAATATCCAAAAAACATCAGCCCAAACTTCTCACTTTAATAAGCTGTAACGTGCTTACACGGGAAGGGTCTACTCGGGAAAACCCTTTCTTCCTCCCGGCTCGGGGGCGACAGAATACCTGAGCGCTTCGGCGGCTTTCACCTTGCCCGCCTCTCTTTCAGAAGCTCCGTCGGCATTCACTCCTCTTAAAACGCCTATAGCGTAAATATAGCACACTTGCCCGAAAAAGTCAACAAAAATTTTATAATTTTTTCGGTATTATTTCCTTAAAATCTGGAAATAATATCCTGTGTATGCAAAATATGAAAGGGTGATGATATGAAGGCGCTCAGGGCATTCGGCATTTTCACATTCGGCGGGCTGAGCTACGGGCTTTTGGAGATCATGTGGCGAGGGAGCACGCATATATCGATGTTTTTCGTCGGCGGGCTGTGTTTTCTGATGATAAACTTTGTCAACGAACTTGAGCTTTTCGGCGGGAATATGCTTTTGCAGGCGCCGTTTTGCGCGGTTTTGGTGACGGTTGCGGAACTGATATCTGGGATATTTATCAACCGTGCGCTGAATCTCAATGTGTGGGATTATTCGGATATGCCGTTCAATTTGTGGGGGCAGATCTGCCTGCCGTTTTCATGTATATGGCTGCTGCTGTCGATCCCCGCGGGGATAGTCTCGGCGGGGCTGAGAAGGGTGATGTTCGGGGATGAGACGGCGGGGGCGATGAGAAGAGAGACGGTCGGAGAGCAGGCTCAGCGCCAAACTTTGAATTGAGACAAGTCAAAAGTTTTCAATTGAGCCTTTTTCAAAAGGCTCGCGGGAGTCCAAATTACATGCCGGTTTTGTTGCTGTTCGCACTTTGCAATCGAAAACGTAAGATTGCTTGTGCTTGCAGACACCCTGCATGTAAGGCGGAGTCCTTGGTCGCCCGTCGCAATGGGCGAAATCCCCGAAAAAAGGACAGCGAGAGCTGTCCTTTTTGCTTTTAATTGCCTTCAAAGAGGGCTACGAAGTCGCCCGGAGCCGAGCGAAGCGAGGCAAAATCGCAGCGCAGATACGAAAAGCTCTTTGCTACGCATGGCATGGGAAATTAGGAAAGCCTTGGAGATATGAATTGCTCCCAACGCTATCCGCTTATGAAGGTGTTGGTGAGTGTTGATTTTGCTTTTCCCTACCCGCCGCGCCCTTGGTCAAAAGGTATATCAAATTCCCGCAGGAGCGGAAATTTGATATGCTGTTTTAAGCAGACCCCCTCCCCGCCGAAGTCTGTACCGACTTATAGTAAGGATAAGCCCCTCCCCCTAAAAGGGGGAGGGGTCCAAAGAAGGGGCAACCCCCCAGATGTGGTCAAAACGACCACATCAAGAGGACAGAAGTCAGAAGTCAGATTGTCAGAATTTCAAGGTGTCACCGTTGGTGACAGATTTAATTAGTGAGAATAACGAGGGCGATTTGTACACTCCCCAAACCCCCATCAATTCCCTACTGATACATCTCATAATCATCCGCGTCGACCTCCGCATACCCCGACGGCACCTCGAACAGCATCTCCGAAGTATCGCTGTCAAGCGTCTCGAAGTCATACAGCATAAACGACCCGTCCGGGTAAACGTCGCGGACCTTAATCTGCCCGCCTTCAAAATTCCATGTCGAGCGGACGCCTCCCGACTCGATGTCGTAGACCTCCTCGTCCTCCGTCGCCGAGACGAGCGTGTAGTCCGAGAGCTGCCAGCCGAAGTAGATATACGGCTCCGGTTCAGCCTCGAAGGTCATGTAGAACTTGTTCCCGTCGTCGATGACGGTGACCTGCCTGCCCTGAACTAACCTTCTTACCGTGTCGGTCCGATAGATGGCGTTGTCGCCGTCGATATAATACTCGGCGGAATTTGTGTAGATCTGCTCGCCGTCATAGCTCGACGCGGCAATGTACTTCGCGTGGACCTTTTTGGAGTGCAGGAGGCTGAGATATTGCCCCGCCTTGGTGTCAAGAGCCTCGGGGACTTCCTCTTCTTCCTCGGTCTCGGGGACGTCGGTTTCGGGGGGTTCGGTTTCTTTTATGGATGTCTCTTCTGCGGTCGTCTCCTCCGCGGTGGTCGCCTCGGGTTCGGTTTCGGGAAGCGTTTCGGATATAGATGTTCCCGGCTCCGGCAAGGTCTCCGGGGCTTCCTGCGTTATGATGTTGTCGGGGATATTCGGATCGCGGGTGACGACGTTTATCTGCTCCTCATTCGGCTTTTTCCCGCAGGAGCAGATCATCATCGAGACCGCAATAAGCGCAGCTCCGACGGTATATAAATTTTTTGACATAATATTCCTCCAATTTAAAAATATCTATCTACCGACAGTATACACCAAAACTTTCGCAATTTCAAGCATAATGCGAATATTTAATAATCATCGGCGAAAAATATAGAAAAAAGTAATTGGAGTGATAAAATGTCAGTCAGATTAAACGGCTCGACCGTCTTCACCGAGCACCCCGTAACCGTCTCGGCTTTCTCGGCGATAGGCGGCAAAAAAGAGGGCGAAGGTCCCTACGGAGACTGTTTTGATTATATCGATAAAGACGGATTTTTCGGGCAAAAGAGCTTTGAGCGCGCCGAGAGCGCTATGCAGGGGCTTGCGCTTCAGAACGCACTCGAAAAGAGGGGGATTGAGCCCTCGGAGCTGCCTCTTCTGATAGGTGGGGACCTGCTCAATCAGTGCGTCGGGACGAGCTTTTCTGCAAAGGATTTCGGGATTCCGTTCCTCGGGATTTACGGGGCTTGCTCGACGATGGCTGAGGGGCTGATGATCGCCTCTTTGCTTGTTGACGGCGGAGGATTTGATAAAGCCGCGGCTGTGACATCTTCCCATTTCTGTACAGCCGAGAGACAGTACCGATTTCCCCTTGAATACGGAGGACAGCGCACGCCGACATCTCAATGGACCGCAACCGCAGCCGGGGCGCTTATCGTCGAAAAGGGCGATAAACCGCCTTTTATCCGTGCCGTTACGGTCGGAAAGATCGAGGACATGGGTATCAAAGACGCAAACAACATGGGCGCCGCGATGGCTCCGGCGGCATATTCCACCATCTCAAATTTCATGAAGGACACGGGACTCATGCCTCGGGATTTTGATTATATTGTGACGGGCGATTTAGGTAACGCCGGGTCCCGAATACTCTGCGAACTCTTCGGGAGGGACGGGATCGATATCGAAAAAAATCACGCCGACTGCGGCAGAATGATCTTCAACCAAACCGCTCAGGACGTCCACTCCGGCGGCTCGGGCTGCGGGTGTGCGGCTTCGATGCTCTGCGGGCACTTCCTTCGTGAGATTCGCGACGGCAGGCTCAAGGACATTCTCTTCGCCGCGACGGGCGCGCTTCTGAGCCCGACTTCGAGTCAGCAGGGCATGACAATACCCGGAATTTCCCATCTCGTATGGATTTCCGCAAATCACGGGGAGGTGTGAAAAATGAGCTATCTTTGGGCTTTTTTAATAGGCGGGCTGATCTGCGCGATCGGTCAGATCCTAATCGATTACACGAAGCTGACCCCGGCGAGGATACTTGTGAGCTTCGTCGTGGCGGGGGTGATCCTCGGCGGAATGGGTCTCTATAAGCCGCTTATCGACCTTGCGGGTGCCGGCGCGAGCGTTCCGCTGACGGGGTTCGGTTACCTCTTGTCGAAGGGGATTCGCGAAGCCGTCGATGAGAAGGGATTTTTGGGGATTTTTACCGGCGGACTGACTGCCTGCGCCGGAGGAATTGCCGCGGCGATGACGTTCGGGATCGTGATGGCGGCGATGTTCAGGACGAGGGGGAAGGAGTAGGGCAAAGGCTGCGGGGTGAGCCTTGAAAGCGGTTTTGAGGGGAAGGTGCGTCTTGGGAGGCTTGGCGGAGGAGGGAGGGGAAGGATAAAGGAAGGACTATGGGGGTTGGGTTGGGTGTGTGCGGGGTGAGGGGGTGGAGGGCGAAGCCCGTGCGACGAAGTCGCACCGCCGACGCGAAGCGTCGGCGCGTTGGCTCTTCGAGCCGACGGGGCTTCGCCCCGAGCCTTCAGCGACTATCGAGGTTCGGGAGGGGCACCAAACCCTGTGCCCAGCCTTCTGCTCCTGCCTTTTCCTGGTAGAGGCACCTAGCCCTGCTGCCGGGCTTGCACAACCCACCGAACCCCGATAGAAGCAGGGGGGTATGGGCGAAGCCCAAGCCGTGCTTCGCACGGCTTCTGCCACAGCTTCGCTGTGGCAGCCGGCGCCTTCGGCGCCGGGGGCTTCGCCCCCCGTGCACCCTCCGGCTGCACTTTAGAGGATAGAGGTTAGAGGGTAGAAGTTAGATTCTCATCTTCCACCCTCACCTTGACACCTCCCTCTCCCCATGCTATAATATCCCTATCCCAAAGCGAGGCGAAAGCATGAAATAATCCCGTGACAAAACACAACTTTTTGAAAGCGTGCCGGTGGCGAAAGCGGTGCTGACCCTCGTCGTGCCGACCGTCATCAGCCAGATCATCACCGTCATCTACAACATGGCGGACACCTTTTTCATCGGTCAGCTGGGCGATCCGAATCAGGTCGCGGCTGCCTCCCTCTCGCTGCCGCTCTTTCTTCTGACGACCGGGCTCGCGAACCTCTTCGGGATCGGCGGAGCAAGCCTGATCTCCCGTAGCCTCGGTCTCGGCGACAACGATAAAGCCCGCCGGGTCTCGGCGTTTTGCATTTGGACATCCGCCGCCGCGGCTTTTATTTACGGTCTTTTGATATTTTTACTGCGCGGGAAAATTCTCCCGATGATCGGTACCGACGACTTTACATATGATTTCTGCTCAGATTATCTCTTCTGGACACTTACCATCGGAGCCGTTCCGACCGTTCTCAATGCGGCACTCGCCCACCTTGTGCGCGCCGAAGGGTATTCCGGTCAGGCGAGCTTCGGCGTCACTTTGGGCGGAGGTCTCAACATCGTTTTAGACCCCGTCTTTATCTTCGGATTTGACCTTAAGATCACCGGAGCCGCGATAGCCACGATGCTCTCAAACCTCATCGCGACGGCGTATTTCATCATCATGATCATCTCAAAACGCCGAAGCCTCTGCCTCACGCTGAACCCGAAATTTTACTCGGTCGCGGACGGTATCCCGAAAGAGGTCCTGCTCGTAGGTCTGCCGAGCAGCATCATGAACCTGATGGGAATTTTTTCAAACATCACCCTCAACAAACTTTTGGTGAATTATTCCAACGCAGCGGTCGCAGGCATCGGCATCGCGAAAAAGATCGATATGCTCTCATTCGCGATCGCAAACGGGTTGTCACAGGGAGTTATCCCGCTGATCGGCTACAATTTCTCCTCGAAAAATATCGCGAGAATGAAGGGCGCGATCCGCACGACGCTGATCCTGAGCCTTTCGGTGACGACGGTCGGCGCGATTTTGCTGTTCACCTGCGCGGGACCGCTGGTCCGGGCGTTTATTGACGACGCCGAGACGGTGAGATATGGAAGTATGTTCCAGCGGATCATCTGCGTCACGGGTCCCTTCACGGCGATCACGACGGTCATCATCTCGATCTTCCAGTCGGTAGGCAAAAAGGGTCAGCCGCTGCTGCTCTCGATGCTCAGAAAAGGGGGGCTCGACGTGCCGTTTATGTTTCTTTTGGATTATTTGGGCGGCGCAAACGCCATCGCCTGGGCAACCCCTATCGCCGACTGCGGCGCCATGCTCGCAGGTCTGCTGCTGTTTGTGCCGATGTGGAAGAAGATGGGAAGTGAGGAAAACAGAGCGGCAGGGATAGATGAATGACGGAAAAATTTAAAAATGTTTTGACCCAATCTGTATAAAAAATTTCCCGCCTCGGAAAATGAGGCGGGATTTTTAATGTGCTTAAGCTTTTTTAACATCAAAGCTCAGGTTGTAAGCATAGAAATTCTTCGCGTCGAGCCGGTCGGTGACGAGCCGCAGGGCTTCGCCGAACCTCTGGAAGTGAACGATCTCGCGCTCGCGCAGGAACTTGATGACGTCGCGGACGTCGGGATCGTCGACAAGTCTCAGAATATTGTCATAGGTCACGCGGGCTTTTTGCTCGGCTCCCATATCCTCGCTCAGGTCCGCGATCGGGTCCCCGGTGGACTGGAAAATGTCCGCTGAGAAGGGATATCCCGACGCCTGCACCGGGTAGAGCCCGGTCGTGTGGTCGACAAAATACGCGTCGAAGCCGCTCGCCTTGATCTCCTTCGGCGTGAGGTTTCTCGTCAGCTGGTAGACGATCGCGCAGATCATCTCCATATGCGACAGCTCCTCGGTGCCGATGTCGTTCAAAAGCGCTTTGACCTCCGGCGTCGGCGCGGTGTAGCGCTGGCTGAGATACCTCATCGCGGCGCCCAATTCACCGTCGGGTCCGCCGAATTGGGTGATGATGATCTTCGCCGCAGCCGGGTCGGGTCTCTTGATCCTTACAGGATATTCAAGTTTTTTCTCATATTTCCACATGATGCAAGGCTCCTTTCATCATGAATTAGCTGCGAGTTCCCAAGGGAAGGGACCGTCGACCCATTCCCAACGGGAATCGTTTGCCGAAGAACAAATTTGCAGGGGACCGTAAGCATGCTCATAAGCGTCTTCAGCCTCTTTGAGGAGCTTTTTATATTTGTTATAAAATGCCAGCGCCTGAGCGCAGTCGGGGTGGGTATCGAGAAAAAGAGCCGCGTCGGTGACGGCAAAGTGATACATGCGGACCTTTTTAAGAAGTTTCTCTCTGTCGCTCATACTGCTTTCTCCCCCAAAAACGGCTTGTCGAGGTCCTCGAAAACGGTGCCCCGCTCGAGGGCTACCCCGGGTTCGTACACGTTTTTCCACTTCTGATAGGGCACATAAGCCATGCCGAGAGGCGTCTCGGCAGGAAATGCGCTCATCGAGCTGTCGAGCGGGCAGCAAGCTCCGCCGGCAGCGGCGCCCAAGACAGCCTCGGGCGCGAGCATATCCGTGAGATTCATAAAATCATCCTTTCCGATTTGTGTGAGGTTTTGTCCCTCGGGATATTGTATGCCGGTGGAGGCGGAAAGGTGTGTGGGGGAGAGGGTAAAAAGTTCGCCAGCCCTTCAAGGCTGCGGGTGTCTCGGGGGCAGAACCCCCGAGTCGCTCGTCGCAACGAGCGAAATCCCTGCAAGAGGACGGCGTAAGCCGTCGTCTTGCCTTTATCGTTCAAAAGAGGGCGACGAAGTCGCCCGAAGCCGGAGGGGCGTGAGCAGAAGCTGGTTTTGTAGCCAATCGCACTTTGCAATCAAAAACGTGGGATTGCTCGTGCTCTTGGACAAAACCCCGCGTCTGCGGGAACCGTGCAACGGTGCCCCACGGAGCCCCCTCTCCCTTGGGAGAGGGGTGTTCCCCACACTTAAAGACCCACAATCCGCCCACGCTGCAATACACTTTTAAAACCAGATATCCACTTACCTA
>CANQYD010000012.1 GCA_947627985.1 uncultured Clostridia bacterium | reverse complement strand
TGCAGTTATTTCATCATAACATTTTTTGAAGCGTGTGGCTGCTACTTTTTGTAACAGATCTATTTTAACATAACAAAGATTCGGAAAATAATGCGGGTTGCCTCTTGACACGGAGGGGGATTTCTGGTATAATAAACAGGCTGAGTAAGCCGGAATGATGGAATTGGCAGACGTGCCGGACTCAAAATCCGGTGGTAGAGATACCGTGCGGGTTCGACCCCCGCTTCCGGCACCAAATAAAAAATCCGCGAAAGCGGATTTTTTATTTGGTGCCGCAGATGCGATTATTTCTCTGCGAGCTCCGCGAGCCGAGCCTATATGGCGAGCGAGAGCGAACAGCAAGAAATAACGCTTCTGATAGCACAACGCCGGAGCAAGCTCCGGCTTTTCCCCACAAACGCAAGCGTTTGCGGGGAACCCTGAATTTCTCTCTCAGAAAGCTGATTCGGCTTTTAAGTAGCTGATTCGGCTCGATTTTTTATTTTGGTAATAGTCGAGACAAGTCAAGTTTAGGATCAAGCCCTTTTTAAAGGGCTTGCGTGGTTCCGTTACATGCCGGTTTTGTTCCTGCTCGCACTTCGCAATCAAAAATGCGTGATTGCTCGTGCTTGCAGACAAAACCCCGCATGTAAGGCGGAGCCCTTGGTCGCGCTCCGCAGAGCGCGAAATCCCCGCAAAAAGGACAGCGAGAGCTGTCTTTTTTGCTTTTAATTGCCTTTAAAGAGGGCGACGAAGTCGCCCGAAGCCGGAGGGGTGTCAGCAGAAGCTGGTTTTGTTCCTGCTCAACTGCCCTCGGCAACAAATACTGCCTCGGTTGTTTCGCAGACAAAACCCCGCATCTGCGGGAACCCCGCAGGGGTGCCCCACAGAGCCGAGCGAAGCGAGGCTCGAATGCCCCCTCTCCCTTGGGAGAGGGGGTTGGGGGTGAGGGTAATTTTGGGAGAGGGGTTTAAGGGGAGAACCCTTTTTATAAAAGGGTTCTCCCCTCGGATTTGCCGAGCGAAGCGAGGCAAAACACAGCACCCGCCCCATGAAATAACTCCCAGCCCCCGATTTATGCCGATCCCCAGTGAAAGACCGCGCCCGGAGTTCTTGCCGAAGCCAAGGTCGGAGCAGCTCCCCGAAAGTGCCCGATTCTCGGGAAATAGCCGATAATGGAAAAACACGCGGAAAAATGATGAAGCATGAAACGTCGGTTTTAAGGGTGTTTAGGGGTATTGTGGTGAAGCGAAAGAGCGTCTAAAAAAATCAGCCAAAAAGCTACTCTCTTTTTGGCTATTTCCCCGAAATTGCAAAATAGGGGTTGATTTTCTTGCTAAAATCTGGTAATATATCTGCAAAGAGGAAAATATTGGAATGTTTTCCCCGAAAAAAAGAATGGAGGATAATTATGTCAAAGAAAATCAAAGTTTTGATCGGCGACGACTCCCGCGAATTCGGCGTCGCAACAGCCGACGTGCTCAGAGGAATGGGATTTTTCTGCATCACCCGACCCAAGGACGGTCTCGTTCTGTTCGACGCCGTCAAGGACGAAAGCCCCGACGTCGCCATCATCGACCTCACAATGCCAAATCTCGACGCGATCGAGCTGATGAAAAAGGTCTCGAGACTGCCGAAAAAACCGGCGTTTATCGTGACGTCTCCCTGCGACAGCGCCTTCGCGCACAGGCAGGCGATGTCGGCGGGCGCGTCCTACTATCTCATCAGACCCTTCGATCCGAAGATGCTTGGAGACCGCATCAATGAGCTTTTGGGGTACGATATTTTGGAGGACATGCTGCCTGCCCCGTCTCCCCAAAAGGAACTCAGCCTCGAGGTCGTAGTCACCGAGATGATCCACCAATTGGGCGTCCCGGCGCACATCAAGGGGTATCACTATTTAAGAAGCGCGATTTTGCACTGCACTCAGGATTCCGAGATGCTCGAATGCGTGACAAAGCTACTCTACCCGACGGTCGCCGAGGAGTTTCAGACCACGCCGTCGAGGGTTGAGAGAGCGATCCGCCATGCCATAGAGATTGCTTGGGACCGCGGCGACGTTGAGACGCTGAATTCATACTTCGGGTTCACGGTCAACACCGGCAAGGGCAAGCCGACTAACTCTGAGTTTATCGCGCTGATCGCGGACAGGATCAAGCTGAGGTATAAGGAGACGGTGAAGATTTAGGGGATTGGGATAGAGGTCCGCGACTGTGATTTGAGGTTATCTGCTGCTGGGTTTCACTTCGCGGTGCATGAAGGCAGCGCGGGTGTGGCTTATGCTGATGTGCCTCTGTAAGGGGTGAGTGCAGGAGGCGGGCTTGGTGCAGACCTTGGGGTGTGCGGGCTTGGAAGGAGTTTGCGGAAGAGGAGGGGAGGGAAGGGCGAAGCCCGTGCGACGAAGTCGCACCGCCGACGCGAAGCGTCGGCGCGCTGCCTGCGGCAGCGGGGCTTCGCCCCGAGCCCCCCTGCCCTTGCCAAAGTCCGGTAGAGGCACCAAACCCCGTCAGCCCAGCCCTCCGCTTCCTTCAAGCCCCGATAGAAACGCCGACCCTGTGCCAAGCCTTCCATCTAATCACAACCTATGATAGAAGCAGCATACTCCCTGCTAACTTTGTCCTACCCCACCCCCGACTTGCGGCAAAAACTCTCAGAGTGCGGGCAATCTCACGTTTTTGATAGCGAAGTGCGATGAGCAGGTTTTTGTGCAAGTCAGCCCCCCTCCCCCTTTCAGGGGGAGGGGGGGTCTCTTAACTGCAAGTCTGCGCAAAAGTAAGCCGGGGGTGGGGGTCTGCTTCAAATAGCATGAGTTCTTTTTCCGGAGGAAAATGAACGAATACCTTTTAGACAAGGGTCGGGTATGGCAGGCTTCCTTTTAATCGTATAGTTTATATACCTTTTTCCAAAGGAACCGGCGGGTCCGGAAATTAAATTCAAAACATCACCAACACCTTTAACCCAAGGCTTGTGGCAGGCAGGAAATCAAAGTTTTGCATGCTAAATTGCAAAAGTACATTTTCCCAAAGTCTAAGCAGTCCGGAAAGCAAAAAGCCTATCCGCCAAAGCAGCCCAATTACATTTAATTAAAACCCTATCAGACATAAAGCTAAGCTTTTCCGCACTAAATTGCAAAACCGCCTCTAAATTCCACCCACTCATCACCTCCCAATTTACCCCTCCCCACCCAAATTTATCACCAAAATCCTTCCCCACCCCACCCAAAAGTCACCCCTCCTCCGCATAATTCCCCGTAACCCGGGCAAAATATCCCAAAAGAGGTGGAAAAATGGCTTTACATCGTCAAATCCCGGTCCCTGTGCGCCTCGAGCAGGCAGTCGCCGGGGTCAGAAAAATCTTCGGCGGGTCGGCGGATCTAAACGTCGTGCGGACCGAGGTTTCGGGCATAAAATGCGCGCTGCTTACCCTCGAAGGCATGGTCAGCTCAGCCGATCTCTCAAAAATGCTTTTCCAGCCGCTGATGGACTTCAAAAAAATTTGCGCCCAGCCCGAGGACGTCTTCAAATTTTTGGCTGAAAAGTCGTTGATCTCGACGGAATCGGCGGTGATAAATCTTCTTGATGAAGCGGTCGAGCGGCTTTGCTCGGGGTTCGCGGTGATCTTTATTCACGGTTACCCGAGGGGTATGGCGTTCTCCGCTCAGGGCTACAAATCCCGATCCGTCGAAGAGCCGAACACCGAGCCGAACATAAAAGGGACGCGGGAGGCACTTAATGACAATATCCGCACGTCGATGTCGATAATCAGACGGAGGATAAGAAATCCCCGCCTGAGATTTGAACTGATCCGCGCGGGTAAATTATCAAATATCGAGCTCTGCCTTGTCTATATCGACGGGAAGACGCCGAAAAAGCTCATCACCCGGACCAAAGAGGGTCTTGAGAGGATTAAAGAGGAGCTGATCCTCACGAGCGGGAGCATAATCCCCTACGTCAGCGGGGGAAAGAGATCGTTTTTCTCACGCGCTTCGACGACCGAGCGACCTGACGTCCTCTGTGCAAAAGTCAATGAGGGCAGGATCGCGGTCCTGATCGACGGGGTACCGTTTGCCGTGATCGCGCCGGCGCTCTTTATCGAGAATTTTCAGGCTGTCGACGACTACGCCGAGGTCTCGTATTTCGCGACATATCAGCGCTTCATCAGGTTTTCGGCATTCTTCATCAGCTCGCTTCTGCCGGGGCTCTATGTCGCCGCCGCGGTCTTTCACCCGGAGGTGCTCTCCCGATCGCTGCTTCTGAATCTCATCGCTTCCGAAGAGCGGACCCCCTACCCCTTGGTCGCCGAGATGCTGATCGTGACGGTGATGTTTGAGATACTTCGGGAGGCGGGCATCAGGCTGCCGAGAGCGATAGGCGGGGCTGTTTCGATCGTCGGGGGTCTTGTGATCGGCGACGCCGCGGTGACGAGCGGATTGATCTCGGCGCCACTTCTCATCATCATCGGTATCACCGCCACGAGCGCCTTTGTGATCCCCGGACTGAATCCGCAGCTGACGATCCTGAGACTTTTAAGCATCGTCATGGGCGGATATTTCGGCTTTTTCGGGATCGCGCTGACCTCTGCCGTGACGCTTGTTTCCGCCTGCGCTACGGACAGCTGCGCCGTGCCCTACACCGCGCCGCTGACGCCTTTTACGCTCAGGGCGATGAGGGACGCGGTCTTCAAGGCGCGCGAGTCGGCGGAGGACGTCGGGACGGTGGAGGAGCTGAACGGAGCCGATTAGAGGACAGCAGTCAGAATTCAGATGTCAGAGGTTGGGGATTGGGGGTATCTGCTACGAATTTTTGTTTTGTGATGTGGGAAGGCGGGTGCAAGGTCGTGGCTTTTACTATTGTGCTCCTAACCGTGCCGCGTGGGGAAAGGAAGGCTTGGAGTATGTCTTCCCCCCCTGCTCCTAAGAAAAGTCTGTGCAGAATCGGAGGCGGCGGGGCTGGGTTCCCCTGCTTTTACCTTCTGCGGGGCAGAGGGTACGGGCGAAGCCCTGTCGCGCGTGCGCGACACGCCGACCGCGGTCGGCGGTGCGACTTCGTCGCACGGGCTTCGCCCTGCGGTCCCCCTCTCGCGCAGAGGTCGGAGATCAGAAGACAGAGGTCGGATTCTGCAGCCTACGCTCCCAGCCCCGTCTTTTCACTTTGTACCGCATGAAGGCGGGCGCAAGGTCATGGCTTACACTTATGTACTTCTATTCGTACCGAGTGGTAGAGGCAGGCTTTGAGCATGTCTCTCCCCCCCCGCTCCTGAAAGAAGTCTGTGCAGAATCGGAGCCGGCAGGGCTGGTGCCCCTACTTTTACCTTCTGCGGGGCTGAGGGTACGGGCGAAGCCCTGTCGCGCGTGCGCGACACGCCGACTGCGGTCGGCGGTGCGACTTCGTCGCACGGGCTTCGCCCTGCGGTCCCCCCTACAT
This sequence comes from uncultured Clostridia bacterium, assembly GCA_947627985.1. GTDB lineage: Bacteria > Bacillota > Clostridia > Oscillospirales > Ruminococcaceae > Faeciplasma. The sequence continues at coordinate 50,063 of CANQYD010000012.1, read as the reverse complement.
ACACCAATCCCCCGAAAGGACCCGCCCATGAAATCACCCAAAATTTCCCCCACCCAGCTTCTGTTTCTCATGCTCCTTGCGCGCCTCATGCACACCATGATCTACCGCTTCGACGGCTTCACCTCCGGCACCCCGATAATGCTCGGTCTGATTGCCGCGACCGCAATCGAAGCGGTCATAGCCTTCCCTTCCGTCATATATTACCAGTCCGGCGGCAGCAGCGCATTTTCAGAGCTTGGATCACTCAAAAAGCCGCTCGGATACGCATGTTCCGCCTATTTTGCGATAATCGCCGGCGGGACCGTCGCGCTCTTTGCGGAATTTCTGACGACCGAATTCCCGGACAGCGTGCCCCCATACGTCGCTATAATTTTACTCTTCGCGGCGGCATGCTTTTGCGCGATACCGGGGATAGAGGGCATGGCGAGAGCCGGAAGCGTTGTATTTTGGCTCTTTGCGGCGTTTTTCGCGATCATGATCGCCGTCAGCGAAGGCGAATTCAACTGGCTCAACCTTCGCCCGATGAGGGCGGGCGACCTTCCGGAGCTTCGGGATTATGTCTTGGGCGCGGTGTCGTCGTCGTGGCAGATACCGATGCTCGTGATCTTGGGGGAGCATCTTCAAAAGGGCTGGGGAAAGTCGTTTTACGGCTTTCTCGCCTCCAAAACCGCGATAATAGGGGCTTTGCTCATGCTCATCACCCTCGTTCTGTGGCGTTATGTCGGGGTATTGGGGTACCCCATCTACGCGCTCGGAGCATATGCCAAGAGCAACTTCATTCAGCGCTTTGACGCGATAAACATGCTGATCTGGGCGCTCAACTGTGCGATAGTGACGGCGGTATACATCTTCATCTGCTCTAAGCCGACCGAAAAGCGGACCTCGGGAGCCCTCTTCTTTGCGGCTTTGGCGGCGGTCGTCGCGGTTTATGAGTACCGCCGCGGGCTTCGCTATAACGAGACGTGGTTTTTGATATTCAAACTCTCCGGGGTCCTGATCTTCGGCTTCCTCCTGCCTCTCACGGCGCTGATAATTAAATCGGTTAAAAAACATATCGGGAGGGAGAATGCATGTTGAAGCGGGTTTTTATGATGATATTCTCTATGGTGATGATGATCGCCCTGACCTCCTGCCGCGGAAGCGGTGAAGTGCAGAACCGCCTTGTTGTGCACGCGATCGGAATCGACAAAGCGGACGGCGGCATAAAGGCTTCCTATCAGATTTTCAGCGGCAAGGCGCCGGAGGGTGCGCCGGTCGACGCCGACGAATCCACCGTCGTCACGCTGACGGCATACGGCGGCAATCTCAAGGAGACGGAGGAGAGCCTTCGCCTTCAGACCGGCAAGGAGATTTTTTTGGGCGACGCCGAGCTCATAGTCATCGGTGAAGCACTCGCGGATACCGATTTTTCGGCATTTTTGGATTATTTTAAGCGCTCGGACGTCTACCTCGGCGTGAACGTCGTTTTCTGCAAGGGTTCGGCTGCAAAGACGCTCGGCTTCAAGCTTCATCAGGGAGCCGCGACGGCTATTTTACTGCGCGGGGTGGTCGAGGAGGCTGTCGAGGACGGTCGAGCCCTGAGCTCCCGCATCATCGAGCTTTCAAACGCGATAGACGGCGACGGCGAGACCTTGGCGGTGCCGGTTCTGACCCTCGACCCGGGAGACGATTTCGGCGACGGCTACACCCTTACCGACACGAATATCGGGATTTTTTCCTCCCGCCTTGTAGGTCCAGATGGAGCCGGGGCAGAGATAGATACAGATTCTACGATGGGTATCAGCCTCTTAAAAGGCAGGACGAAGGCTCTTACGGTGACGGTTCCTATGGGCGATGAGAGCGTTACCGTCTCGGCTGATCATATCAAAATATCGAGAAAAATCAGGATAATCGACGGCGCGCCTTTTATAAATGTTTACATTACAGGAAAATATTCGGTCGGCTCGCTTCCGGGAGGCGCAGATGAAGATGAGGTCAGAAAATCAGCCGAGCGCGAAATTCTGAGGCTTTGCGAAGATGGGGCAAAACATATCGTAAACGGGGATTTGTTTGAGATCGGGAAGATGATCTATAAATATGAACCGGATTTTGCGGAGGATTTGGGCGGCGATTTTTCCGCAATTATTCAAAAAACGGCATTTTCTGTAGAGATCGGGCTGCAAAAATATTGACAAATCAACAATTTGGGTCTTGCAATCTTTCGGCAGATGTGGTATAGTATTAAAGATAATGTTATCAAAGCTGAAAAGAGGTTTTGCAAGTGATAAGGATAAACACTCATCTTGGAGCGATAACTCTTTCCGAGGGATATCTTTCCAATTTAATAGGGCACACCGTCACGGGCTGCTTCGGGGTCGTGAAGATGAACCCGGCGGGAGCTTCTCAGGGGCTTCGGACGAAGGTCTTAAAATCCGACGCCATCGACAACGGCGTCAAGGTCCGGGCGGAAAAGGAGAGCGGCAAGCTCACTGTCGATCTTCATCTGACGGTCATGTACGGCATTAACGTCGCCGCTATTACCGACAGCATTGTAAACAAGGTCAGGTTCACGGTGGAGCAGGAGACGGGACTTGCCGCCGAGCAGGTAAACGTCTTTGTAGACGGAATGGAAAACGGTTGAGGAGGTGCCTAAATGACGATAAGCGGAAAGGTCCTTAGGGACGCATTTATAAGCGCGGCTAACTGCATCGCCGCAAACAGAAAGGAAATCGACGCCTTAAACGTATTCCCGGTCCCCGACGGCGACACCGGAACCAACATGTCGATGACTTTAGGAAGCGCAAGAGCGGAGCTCCTGCTCATGCCTGACAGCTGCACCGTGTCTGAAGTCGCAAAGACGATGAGCGGAGCGCTTTTAAGAGGCGCAAGAGGCAACTCGGGAGTTATCACTTCTATCCTCTTCAAGGGCTATGACAAGGCTTTTAAGGACATGAAAGAGGCGACTGCTGTCGATCTTGCGAGGGCTATGGAACTTGGCGTAGAGAGGGCTTACAAGGCTGTCATGAAGCCGACGGAGGGAACGATACTGACGGTATCAAGACTTGCCGCCGAAAAGGCGAAGGAGCTTGCACCCGAGGCTGATGATATAAACGCGTTCTGGGGAGAGATATGCAAAGAGGCTGAAAAAGCTCTCGAGACCACCCCGGAGCTGCTTCCCACTCTTAAAAAAGCGGGAGTCGTGGACGCGGGCGGCAAGGGCTTTTGCATGTACATGAGGGCGATGGAGCAGGTCTTTTCGGGCGGAGAGATATATGAATACAAAGAACCCGAGGCAAAACCCGCAGAGCCCGTCACCATCGAGACATATGCATCTGCCGTCGGGAAATTCGAGGGAGAGATCACCTTTACATACTGCACCGAGTACATCATACACAAAGACGAGGGCTGCGGAGACAGTCTGACGCTCAGGGCATATCTTGAGAGCATCGGAGACTGCGTTGTAGTCGTCGAGGACGGGGAGATCATCAAGGTCCACGTCCACACCAACAACCCGGGTCTTGCGATCGAGAAGGGTCTTGAATACGGGCAGATAAATCTCCCTAAGATCGAGAATATGAGAATGCAGCACGAAGCCAAGAAGAAGCCGGATAAGGTGACGGTATCGAGCTCCAACAAGGCTTATGTATCGGTGCCGCCGGAGAAGCCCTACGGATTTGTGGCTGTCGCGGCAGGTTCCGGCATTGAGGCTATGTTCAAAGACGCGGGAGCCGACTGCATCGTCAAAGGCGGACAGACCATGAATCCCTCCACGCAGGACATATTAGCCGCGATTCAGGCGACCCCCGCGGAGACGGTATTTGTGCTGCCGAACAATAAGAACATCATCATGGCAGCCGAGCAGGCGGTCAAGCTTGCGGACAGAAAGGTCTGCGTCTTGCAGACGAGAACGGTGCCGCAGGGTCTCTCTGCGCTTTTGGCATATGATCCCGAAGCCGACTTCAATACCATGAGGTCCGACATGACCCAAGCTTTTGAGAGGGTCAAGACGGGTCAGATCACCTTTGCCGCGAGGGATTCTGAGTTCGACGGTCAGCAGATCAAGAACGGCGAAATCTTAGCCCTTGACAACGGCAAGCTCAGCTTTGTGGATATCGACATGAATAAAGCCGCATACAGGCTCATCAAGAGAATGGTGGACGGCGACAGCGAGTTCATCACGATAATCGTGGGCGAGGACGTCGCCGACAGCGACGCCGAAGCCCTGAGAGAGCGTGTGGAGGAAAAATTCGGCTCGCGCATGGACATCACCCTTGTAAGAGGGGAGCAGCCGGTCTACTACTACATTATTTCCGTAGAGTAAAAGGGAGGCACGGGGCGAAGCCCCGGCTCATCGGAGCTGAGCCGAGCCGCCTCCGCTTCGCGGAGGCGGGGGGGACCGCGCGCCTGCGCGCGCGGTCCCGGGCTTCGCCCCCAACCCTCTTCCAGCACCCGGTTCTCAAAGGCGGCACCCCGCCCAACCCGCCTACTGCACTTTACCCCAATCAGGAGCAGATGCGCCTCCTCCTATTTCCGTAGAGTGTAAAAGGGGGGCACAGGGCGAAGCCCCGGCTCAGCGGAGCTGAGCCGAGCCGCCTCCGCTTCGCGGAGGCGAGGGGACCGCGCGCCTGCGCGCGGTCCCGGGCTTCGCCCCCAACCCCTCCTTCAGCACCCGGTCCTCAAAGGCTGCACCCTGCCCAACCCTCCTCCCGCACCCAACCCCCTCTGCCCTCTCACCTCCGTTTTCTCTTCGCGCCGCTTACGCGGCTTTTTTAAAATCCCGATTCAGGAGGCTCTATGAAAACCCTTCTCAAATACTTCAAAGGCTACACCTTGGAGGCTTTCACGGCTCCGTTTTTCAAGATTTTGGAAGCATGCTTCGAGCTCTTGGTGCCGTTCGTGGTGGCTGCGATCATCGACAACGGCATACCCTCGGGGGACCGAGCCTATATATATAAAATGTGCGGAGTGCTGATACTCCTCGGCGCGACGGGTCTTTGCTCGACGCTGGCGGCTCAGTATTTCGCAGCGAAGGGAGCCGTCGGATTCTGCACAAATCTTCGCTCGGCGCTCTTTTCGCACATCGGCAGTCTGGGATTTTCGGAGCTCGACAATCTCGGGACATCGGCTCTCATTACCCGCCTGACCAGCGACGTAAACACCGTTCAGTCGGGGCTCAACATGATGCTTAGGCTGATGATGCGTTCCCCCATCATCGTCTTCGGCGCGATGATAATGGCGTTCACCATCGACGTAAAAGCGGCGCTGATCTTCGTCCTGACGATACCGATCCTAAGCGTCGTAGTCGTCGGGATCACCCTCTTTTGCATACCGCTCTACACCGGCGTTCAGAGGCGTTTAGAGCGCGTTCTTTTGATCACGAAGGAGAATCTCACGGGTGCGCGGGTCATACGAGCCTTTTGCAAGGAGCCGGAGGAGCAGCTGCGGTTTGAGACCGAAAACAACGCACTTTGCGCCGAGCAGAAGCATGTCGGCAGGATTTCGGCGGCGATGAATCCGCTGACCTTTGTCATCGTAAATCTTGCTATAATTTTCCTGATATGGCAAGGCGCGCTCAGGGTCGAAGCCGGGGCTCTTACGCAGGGTCTTGTCATCGCACTTTACAATTATATGTCCCAGATTTTGGTGGAGCTGATAAAGCTTGCCAACCTGATCATCTCCGTCCCCAAGACTGCGGCATGTGCCAAGAGGATCGCGGACGTCCTCAACGTCACCCCCGAAATGGCTAACGGCAGCATTACAAATTGTAATAATAATTCTGAATATTCCGTAGAGTATATAAACGCCTCCCTGAAATACTCGGGAGCGGCTGCCGATTCGGTGGAAAATGTCACATTTTCCCTAAAACCCGGCGAAACCGTCGGCGTGATAGGTCCGACGGGCTGCGGCAAGACAAGCCTTGTGAGCCTCTTACCTCGGTTCTATGATGCGACGTCGGGAGAGGTGAAAATATTCGGTGAAAATGTAAAAAATTATGATATAGATTACCTGCGCTCGGTCTTCGGGTTTGTCCTCCAAAAGAACCGCCTTTTCAGAGGCACTGTCAGGGAAAACATGCTCTTCGGCTGTGAAAACGCCTCCGATGAGGACATCATCTCGGCGCTCAAAGCGGCTCAGGCATGGGAATTTGTCGAGAAATTTGACGGCGGGCTGGATCATGTCATCGAGCAGGGTCAGTCGAACCTCTCGGGAGGTCAGGCGCAGCGGCTCTGCATCGCGAGGGCGCTCGTCAGAAAGCCGAAAATCCTGATTTTAGACGACTCTTCCTCGGCTCTCGACTACAAGACCGACGCCCTCTTACGCTCGGCGATATCGGGGCTTGACTATCAGCCGACCGTCATCGTCGTCTCACAGAGGGTCTCGACGGTAATGCACTGCGACCGGGTGATCGTGCTTGAAGACGGCAAGCCCGAAGGCATCGGCACTCATGACGAACTTCTTGCGACCTGTGCCGAGTACCGGGAGATTTACGAGAGCCAGATCAAGGCTTCGGAAGGGGGCGCCGGGGCATGAAAAATACCGTAAAAAAATTGCTGGGATTTTTGGGAAAGAGCAGGACTGCGCTGATGATGTCGGTTCTCTTAGCCGCCGCGAGCATCTGCCTGTCGCTCTATGTCCCGATACTCTTCGGAAGCGCGATTGACAATATTTTGGATTCCGGGGTCAGCTTCGGACCGATCCTTGAATTCCTGACAAGAGCGGGGATCGTGGTCGTAATCTGCGCGATTTTGCAGTGGGCGATGGGTATCATCAACAACCGCATCACCTTCGAGACCGTCAGACGCGTGCGGGAGAGGGCTTTTGAGAAGCTTGAGCACCTGCCTCTGAAATATATCGACTCCAACGCTTACGGCGACCTGCTGAGCCGGGTCATCTCCGACGTCGATACCTTTGCGGACGGGCTTCTGATGGGTTTTTCACAGGTATTCACCGGTATCGCGACCATCATCGTGACCTTCGGGTTCATGCTCTCTATCAGCCTAAAAGTTGCTCTTGTTGCGGCTTTGCTCACCCCGCTGTCGGTCTTTGTCGCGAGATTTGTCGCGAAAAATACGCATTCGCTCTTCCAAAAACAGTCGGTCATCAGAGGCGAACAGACAGCTCTTATCGACGAGATGACGGGAGGCGCGAGGGTCGTCGCGGCATACGGATATCGCGGGCGCTCGGAGGAAAGATTTGACAAAATCAATAGGGAACTTGAGAAGACATCTCGCCGGGCGATTTTCTATTCCTCCCTCGTCAACCCGACCACGAGATTTGTGAACGCCGTCGTTTATGCGGCTGTCTGCCTTGTCGGCGCGATGACGGTCATCTCGGGGGGAATGACGGTCGGCGGGCTGTCGGCGATCTTAGCATATGCAAACCAGTTTACAAAGCCATTTAACGAGATTTCCGGGGTCATAACGGAACTGCAAAACGCGCTCGTCTGCGCGCAGAGGATATTTGAGCTTATCGATCAGGAGCCGGAGGTTTCCGATGAAAATCTGCCGGAGCTTAAGGACATCAAGGGGAATGTGGCTGTTGAAAACGTCGCGTTTTCCTATGACCCGAAAAGACCGCTGATAAAGAATTTTAATCTTAAAGTCGAGCCGGGGAAGAGGGTCGCTATTGTGGGACCGACGGGCTGCGGCAAGACGACGCTTATAAACCTTCTCATGCGCTTTTACGACGTGGATTCCGGGAAAATTTCGGTCGAGGGCGAGGATATCAGAAATATCACAAGGCATTCCTTAAGACAGGGCTACGGCATGGTCTTGCAGGACACATGGCTTCGCTCGGGGACGATAAGGGACAACATCATCATGGGTAAGCCCGACGCCACGGAGGAGGAGATCGTCGCCGCCTCCAAGGCGACCCATGCCCACAGCTTCATAAAAAGGCTTCCGCAGGGATACGATACGCCGGTTGGCGAGGACGGGGGAAATCTCTCAGCCGGGCAGAGGCAGCTCCTATGCATCACAAGGGTGATGCTCTCAGCCCCGCCTATGCTGATCTTAGACGAGGCGACGTCAAATATCGATACAAAGACCGAACTGCGGGTCCAGAGGGCTTTTGAGAAGCTGATGACCGGAAAGACCAGCTTTATCGTGGCGCACCGTCTTTCAACGATAATGTCAGCCGATATGATTTTGGTGATGAGGGACGGAAACGTCGTCGAGCAGGGGACGCATTCGGAACTGATGGAAAAAGGCGGATTCTATGCCGAACTTTACAACAGCCAATTCTCTTAAAGCTCGGGTCTAACATATAAAAAACAAGCATATACTTGACTACCGAAAAAAATAAAAGGGGTAGGAGCATATGTTTGTAAAGACTGTAAAAATAAAGAATGTACTGAGGGCGCTGGTAACGGTGCTTATAGTCGCCGCGATTATTTTCGCCGCGGTTTACGGGCTGAATCGGCTCATCGGCAGGAAAGCGGTGAAATTAAGCAGCGAGGCTGAGATGATCGAATTCCTCCGGAATTTAGGCTGGGAGACGTCGGATCAGGCGATAAATATCCGCGACGTGACCATTCCCGAGGAGTGGAACGAGGTCTACACCAAGTACAACGACCTTCAGAAGCAGCAGGGGTTCGACCTCGATAAATTCCGCGGCGAGCCTGCGACGGTCTACTCGTTCAGGATTTTAAACTATGAGGAGCACCCGGACAACATGGTCGCCAACCTGCTCGTCTGCGACGGGTGCCTTGTGGGCGCCGACATAAGCTGCACCGAGCTCGGCGGGTTTATGCAGGGCGTTGCGAGGGAGTAGGGGGGTGATGTGGGCGCAGCCCACCCGGCGGCGAAGCCGCCGGGGAGCCGCCGACGAAGTCGGCGGCTTGTTCGCTCGGCGGAGCCGAGCGAACGGGCTGCGCCCTCCCACCTTCCGCAGATTATGAAAATCGGGCACTCTGCACCCGGGTACCCGTCCTGCAAGCCCGAACTTTTTGCCCAACCTTATGAGCGCCTATCGGGCTTGGCTGGTAAGGATAGGCTCAGCACCGAGCTGGGCGGGTTTATGCAGGGGGTTGCGAGGGAGTAGGGGTGCTGTGGGCGCAGCCCACCCCGGCGGCGAAGCCGCCGGGTGCCGCCGCCGACGAAGTCGGCGGCTTGTTCGCTCGGCTTCGCCGAGCGAACGGGCTGCGCCCCTCCCCCTTCCCGCAGAAGTAAAAAGGAGGATCACCTTGGAACGTATAGACAAGCTCATAGCCTCGCAGTCCCCCGATCTTTCACGCAGGGACGTAAAAGACCTGATCCGCCGAGGCGAGGTAAAGCTGAACGGCAGACCGGTCCGCTCGGCTGATGAAAAAGCCGACCCCGAGCGCGATGAGATCACCGTCTCTGGCAAAAAACTCGGCTACAAAAAATATCTCTATATCATGCTCAACAAGCCCGCCGGAGTTGTATGCGCGACCCGGGACGGGCTTTCGGAGGCTGTAACGGACCTCCTCCCGCCTAAGCTTCGCAGAGCGGGTCTTTTCCCGGCGGGAAGACTCGATAAGGACACCGTAGGCTTCGTTTTAATCACCGACGACGGCGCCCTCGCCCACCGCATTCTCTCCCCGAAAAATCACGTCGCAAAAAAATATTTCGTCCGCCTTCGGGATAATATCCCGGACGAAGTCCAACCTCTCTTTGAGTCGGGAATGGAAATTTCGGGGGATAAGCTTCTGCCCGCAAAAATCGAGATAATCAGCGAAAAAGAGTGCTTTTTGTACATAAAAGAGGGAAAATACCATCAGATCAAGAGAATGTTTCAGGCGACCGGCAACGAAGTTATCTACTTAAAACGCCTCGAGATCGCGGGGATTCATCTCGACCCCAACCTTGAAGAGGGAGACTGCCGGGAGCTCACAAAAGATGAGGAAAATTTGCTGAAATCATGTTGAAAAATGAACTTAACCATCTTTTTCCGTCAAATTAAATAAAGCCCGGCAAATAACTTTGTTAAAAAAAACACTTGTGCAAAGAGCACTTTTTGACTATAATATAAGAGTAACTAATTCTGTATTAGTATGACAGGGCGCGGAGCGCGCTTTAGTGAAGTGCACTGCGAGAGCCTGAAAATATTTCTCGAAAGGGAGGCCAATTAAATGGCAAGCTTATCACTCAAGCACATCTACAAAAAGTATGCCGGCGGCGTAGTCGCGGTTTCCGACTTCTGCCTCGAGGTCAAGGACAAGGAGTTTATCATCTTCGTAGGTCCTTCCGGATGCGGCAAGTCCACCACGCTGCGCATGATCGCAGGTCTTGAAGAGATCACCGACGGCGAGCTTTACATCGGCAACCGCCTTGTAAACGACATCGCCCCGAAGGACAGAGATATCGCGATGGTTTTCCAGAACTACGCTCTCTATCCGCATATGACCGTCTTCGAGAACATGGCGTTCGGTCTTAAGCTCAGAAAAACCCCTAAGGATCAGATCGCAAGAAAGGTCGAGGAAGCAGCAAGAATCCTCGATATCTCCCACCTTTTGGACAGAAAGCCGAAGGCTCTCTCCGGCGGTCAGAGACAGCGTGTCGCATTAGGACGCGCCCTCGTCCGCGAGCCGCAGGTCTTCCTTCTTGACGAGCCTCTTTCCAACCTCGACGCTAAGCTTCGTGCTCAGATGAGAACCGAGATCGCGCTCCTCCATAAGAAGCTCGGCACCACCTTTATCTACGTTACCCACGACCAGACCGAGGCTATGACCATGGCTGACAGAATCGTCGTCATGAAGGACGGCTTCATTCAGCAGGTCGATACTCCTCAGACTCTCTACAGCTACCCCTGCAACCTCTTCGTAGCGGGATTCATCGGCTCTCCTCAGATGAACTTCATCGACTCTAAGCTCGTCAAGATCGACGGCAAGTACAACATCGAGTTCGGTTCCGAGGACACCAAGGAGAGAAGAGGACGCAAGTTCTACATCGAAATTCCCGAGTCCAAGGTCAACGAGGAAGCGCTTGCTCCTTACGTCGGCAAGGAGATCATCACCGGCGTCAGACCCGAGTGCATTCACGATGAGGAGATGTTCATCTCCGCCGCCAAGACCGGTATCATCGAGGCAACCGTCAACGTCGCCGAAATGATGGGCGCCGAGACCTATCTCTACCTCAACTGCGAGGGCATCAACCTCACAGCCCGCGTCTCCAACCGTTCCACCGCAAGACCTCAGGACGTCATCACCTGCGCTCTTGACGCGAACAGAATCCACCTCTTCGACAAGGAGACCGAGAAGGTCATCATCAACTAATTTTTGTAAATCTTCATTTTTAAGCTCTCTACATACCGCAACGGGTCCACTATATGTGGGCTCGTTGTGGTATAGGGAATTTTTGGAACGCGAAAGGAGAAAATATGAATTTAAGAAAGATTTTTATTTATATTCTGACCGCGACTTTATCTATGGGACTGCTGACTTCCTGCGGGACGGTGGCGGCGCAGGTGAAGGACGGGCTTGAGTGGATCGACCGACCGTCGTCGTGGGAGGAGTACATGAACAACGCCAAACTCAAATCGCTGACTTCATTAGGCAACACATATCGCCTGAAAAAAGCCATCGAAAAGGCTGAAAAGGGCGAGGACGTCAACATCGTCTACATCGGCGGCTCCATCACCGAGGGCGATCACCTCGACACCTGCTACGCCAACAGATCGTTTAACTATTTTAAAGATACTTTCGGCAAGGGCAAGGGCGAAAATGTTCACTACTTTAACGAAGGGATATCCGGCACGCCCTCAACTCTCGGTTCGCTCCGGTTTGAGAAGGACGTCCTTGCAAACAATCCCGACATCATTTTCATCGAATTTGCGGTCAACGACGGCGGCGAAGAGGACATGAAGGCGGCTTTTGAGTCGATGATCCGCGACGCCTGGGATTATGAGACTAAGCCCGCGGTGGTGCTCCTGTTTGCAAGAATGCAGGAGGGCTGGACATCTCAGGACTGGAAAAAAGAGATCGGCGCCAACTATAATCTTCCGATGATAAGCTACGCCGACGGTATCACATATCTTTTGGATGAGGGCGCGATGAAGTGGGAGGAATTTTCAAACGACTACACCCACCCTCACGCCGAGGGAAACGCGATAGTTGCGGACTTTATCGCATATTTCTATGACGAAGTCAACCGCGCCGAGACGCCGGAAAATGATTCGGAGCTTCCCGCGGAGACGATGTTCCCGGAGTTTTATTTCAACGCGCACATGCTTGAGAAGGACGCGGAACCTATCGACATGGGCTCGTGGAGAAAGGGCAGCACCGGATTCCACTATGAAAACGGCTGGACGAAGCACTACTCGGAGGACAACGACCCGCTGGTGTTTGAGTTTGAGGGCAAGTGCGCGTATGTGATATATCCGTCGAAGGGTGAGGACAGCTTCTCGGAGCTCGTCTGCGAGGTGTACTTTGACGGCGAGAAGGTCGATACCAAGACCTTCAACGAGCACGAGCAAGGCGGCTGGAGCTGCCCGTATGTCGGTACGCTGCACAGGAGCTTCAATAAGGGGAAGTACCGGTTGGAATTCCACGCCAAAGAGGGAAGCGAGAAGAGCGATTTGCAGGTGCTGGCGGTGGCGTATACGGATTAGGATCGGAGGTCAGAGGACAGAGGTCAGAGGACAGAGGTCAGAGGTCAGATTCAGCACTTTACCATCTAAAAGACAAGTCAAAAAGTTCGCTAGCCTTTCAAGGCTGCAGGGTCGAGGGGCAGCGCCCCTCGTCGCCCGTAGCAACGGGCGAAATCCCCGCAAAAAGGACAGCTAAAGCTGTCCTTTTTGCTTTTAATTGCCTTCAAAGAGGGCGACGAAGTCGCCCGAAGCCGGAGGGGTGTGGGGAACCATGCAATGGTGCCCCACAGAGCCGAGCGAAGCGAGGCTCATGCCCCCCTTCCCCTTTAGGGGGAGGGGGTTGGGGGTGAGGGGAAAGCCGGAAAGGGGCAGCAGAAGCTGGTTTTGTAGCCAATTGCACTTCGCAATCAAAAACGCATGATTGCTCGTGCTCTTGGACAAAACCCCGCGTCTGCGGGAACCGTGCAATGGTGCCCCACAATGCCGAGCGCAGCTCGGCAAAACAGCAGCGCAGTCGTAAAAAGTGCTTTGTAGCTCATAACAAGGGAAATACAGGAGCCCATGATAATATGGATAGTACCCCAACCCGCCGCGCCCTTGGTAAAAGGTATATCAAATTCCCGCAAGCGGAAATTTGATATGCTGTTTAAAGCAGACCCCCACCCCCGTATTACTTTTGCGCAGACTTATAGTCAAGTAGAACCCCTTCCCCCTAAAAGGGGGAGGGGGCTGAGTGTAAAGGTAAAAATTCAGGAGAAGGGTTCTTCCCTTTTGAACCCTCAAACCTTCGCCTCTGCCTCCTTCCTCTTCCCCTCCTCTTCCTCCTCGAGCACCCGGTACGCCACCTTGCCCACCAGCGTCGTCGGGAGGCTGTCGCGGAACTCGATGTCGTAGGGCATCGCATACTTCGCGATATTTTTCCTGCAATATTCAAGCAGCTTCGCCTTCGTCTCCTCGGTCGGCTGATAGCCTTCCTTGAGCGTCACGAAAGCCTTTATTTTCTGGATTTTGTAGGGATCCGGAACGCCGATCACACACGCAAGCTGCACCGCCTCAAATCCCTCCAAGACGTTCTCAAGCTGCGACGGATAGACGTTGTAGCCCGAGGTGATGATCATCCTCTTGATCCTCTGGCGGAAGTAGATAAACCCGTCCTCGTCCATCACGCCGAGGTCGCCGGTGTGGAGCCATGTCCTGCCGTCGCCGTGGATTCTGAGGGTGTTGTGCGTCTCCTCGGGGTTGTCGAGATAGCCGAGCATGACCGTCGGACCGGAGATGCATATCTCCCCCTCGGTCCCGTAGGGTACCTCAATATTCGTCCCCACATCAACTATTTTATAAAACGTATCCGCAAACGGCTGACCTATGGAGCCCTCTTTATAAAGATGAAGAGGCGTCAGACAGGACGCGGTAACGCACTCGGTAGTTCCATATCCCTCGCGAACCGTGACCTTCGCGCCGTGGTCCGCAAGAAACTTGTCAAAGCGCTTCTTAAGTTCGGCTGAGAGGGTATCTCCGCCCGAAAATACGCCTTTTAAGCAGCTCAGGTCGGCGTCCTTCATCTCCGGCTGGCGCAAAAGCGCCTCGTAGAGGGTGGGTACGCCGGCGATGAAGTTGCAGCGCGTTTTGAGGATATCGTGGGCGTACGTCTTCGGCGTAAACCTCGGCACAAGCACGCATCTTCCGCAGTTTGAGAGGAATGTGTGGATAGATACGCCCAAACCGAACCCGTGGAAGAGCGGCATCACCGACAGAATCTTGTCGTCCTTGTCGTAGATCGGGTTGGCGGCGATGACCTGAGCCGAGAGGGCGTTGAGGTTGAGATTTGAGAGCAAAATTCCCTTGGTGGTGCCGGTCGTGCCGCCGCTGTATAGGATCACGGCGGCTTCGTCGCGGTCTTTGTGGCAGATATATTTTCCGCCGTACGCCTTACCCATCGCCATAAAATGCTTCCAGGTGAGATAATTCCCGACCTCCTCGCCCGGCAATTTCGGCAGCTTTTTGCCCTCGGTGAGGCTGTAGCCGATCTTTAAAAGCGGCTTGAGCTCGTCCTTCACGGCGGCAATCACGAGGCTTTTGAGCGTAGGAACATTTTTCCTTATCGCCTGAAATTTAGGGAAAAATTGGTCCAAAGTCAGCGCGCAGACGCTCTTTGAGACGTTCAGGTAAAACGCGATCTCGTTCTCGCTCGACAGCGGGTGGACCATGTTCGAGACGCCGCCCATCAGGTTGATCGCGTAGAACATCACGACCGCCTGCGGGCAATTCGGCATGCAGACCGTCACGCGGTCGCCCGGCTTGACGCCGATAGCGCGCAGGGCTTTGGCGCAGTTGTGGACGTCGGCTTTGAACTTGCTGTAGGTGGTAGATTTTCCCATGAAGTCGTAGGCGACATGGTCGGGACGCGAGTCGGCGGCTTCTTCCACCATTTCCCACATTGTTCCTTTAAAGTAGTCAAGCGTTTTCGGCACATCGCCGTAGTTGTTAAGCCAAGGGGCTTTGGTTTCTGCGTACATAGAGTGGTTGTCCTTTCTTTTTGCATTATATATAGTATTTGCTTATACTGATTATATAATCTGCGGGCTTTTCAGATGTCGTCAAGTCCGAATTTTTCAAGGAGATTTTCCATTATAAGGGAAATATTTTCGTCGTCATGTTCAATTTCTCGGGAAATAATTTGTACATTATGCGAATATTTTTGGGGAAGATTATCCGCCAACCCGTACATCACGCGGATAAAAACCGCTCGGGTGATGAGGTCGTCGTCGTTGATCGCCTTCAGAAAATATCGGTAGATAAAATACGCGAGGTACCCTCTTTTCTGCTTTAAATCGCACTCAAACGCCTTTGCCATCGGCATTTGCGGACTCATCAGTTCCTTCCAGCGCTCGCTCAGAATCTCCGACTTTTCATAGATCAGCCCCCGAGCCCAATCGAGCTCCTCAGCCCCGATCATGCGCGCCGCCTCGAATTTTACCTCATCAAGCCGCTCGATTTCGCCGTAATCGATAAGCCTCTGAACTCCAAGCGCATACCCGACGGTCTTGTCCGCGGCTTCGTCGGGATCGCCCGCAAAAGCATTTGCCATCGCATTTTCCCGGGCTTTCAGAAGCGTTCCGAGGAAGGGATCATCCGTCGGACGTTTTCCAATATCTGCATAATCTTCGGGCTCTGCAGAGAGAACAATCCCCGCGGCAGTCGGACAGGAGACGGATATCCCGGCTTCGGTAAAACCGTCATATTCATCAAAAAATCTCGGGTATTTTGTGCATATTTCACACTGCCGACCCGTTCTTATCATCAGGTCGCAGAGGTGAGCGGAGTTGAAATAAACGCAGGTGCCGTCGTCCCGGAGCCGGAAAATTCGGTCGCCGTCGCCGTCAAACCGCGTATTTTCGGCAATTTCCGGCGCTTTGTCGAGGTAAAAGGCATAGCTGCCGCCGTCGATGGGAATCTCCCACCCGACTGCGCAGCAGGGGTTTTCACACTGCGACGCTTTACATCGAAATCTGTCGAAAAATTTCGGGGCATAAAAATCCGGCATGGGATCACCTGCATAATCTACAAAATTTACTTCTTTCTTTTGTTGAAAATCACAATTTTTTGGACGAAGTAGTTCACCAAAAACATCACCGCCTCCGAGATCGGTTTGGAGATCGCAAGCGGAATTTTCAGCAATCTGACTAAAATTTCAAGTATAACATACGTCTTTATAGCAAAGCTGCACAATGCAAGGGAATAGTACCCGCCGAGTTCGGGCAGAACCGATTTTGTCGATTTAAAGACCCAGCGGCGGTTTATCCAAAAGTTTACCTGCGAGCTCATCGCAAACGAGATCGCAGCGGCTATCTCCATCGAAAGCCCAAAAAAGCCTTTAAATAGGGCGTTTAGCAGCATCAGCGCCGCATAGTCCACCGCAAACGCGACGCAGGACGAGATGAGATATCTCACAGGTTGGTGTTCAAGACATTTTGTTACAAATTGCCTTATTTCTGACATTTTAGGCTCCTTTTTCGCCTATTCTTTTATACATCTGATAACAATTCCAATAAAATATACGAATAGTATAGCAGTCAGCCCGCTTGCGGTGTCGAGCAGCACGTCGGTGATCTGCGGACCCCGCGAGAGTGCCAGAAGCTGGATCGTCTCGTCGCAGACGGCGACCGCAAGCACCCCGGAAAACGCGTTCCAGAAGCCCTGTAAGCCCCTTCGCAAGCCAAACCACAGGAACCCCCACTCGAAGCCGATGACGGCGTATTCGGTGACGTGGGCGACCTTTCGGACGTGCTCGAGGAGGAAATTTGCGGCGGCTTCGGGCATTCTGATGAGCTCGAAGACCCTCGCCATCAGCTCCCGGACGCGACCGCTCAGCTCGCCTGACTGGCTCCCGGGGAGTGCCGAGTTGATCCAGATGAACGCGACGGTCACAACAATCAGCGAAATAGACAAAATTAGGTGCCGTTTTTTATTCAAAAAGCTCATTTCCTTTCAATGCTTGTGACTTTTGCGACGCCGTTTTCCACCCGAAATCCCACGCAGAGTCCGCCGTAGTCAAAGAAATATTCGCGCTCGGGGTCGTTTTGGTAGGAGGGTCGGGGGTCATTTTTGAGGATATCCCGAAGCGCTGCAAGGTCGTTTTTTTGGATATTTTGGGCGATATTTTCCGGGATATCCACGCCGAGGCGGTAGTCCGAATAATCGTCGGCAAACCCGCAAACCGCGTTGGGAAGGGCGTCCGCAAAACTCAGATAGGGCTTGATGTCATAGATCGGCGTGCCGTTCATCAGGTCTGCCCCCTCGATCAAAAGCACGTCGCCGCGGTCGGTTTTCTCGACGCCGACAAGCTTTACGGCGCTGAGACCGATGGGGTTCGGACGGTTGGGAGAACGCGATGCAAAAACGCCGACCCGCATGTTGCCGCCGAGACGGGGTGGGCGAACGGTCGGGGAAAAGTCAGGCTTGCCGCCGCTCGCAAAACCCTCCGAGAAACCCCAAATCAGCCAAAGATGGGAAAAACCGGTTATCCCCCTTATCGCCTCATGACTGCGAAACGCGGGCTCGAAGACGATCTTCCCGGGAATACTTGAGAGACCGCTCTGCCGGGGAATCCCGAATTTTTGGGAAAATCCGTTCTCGATCCTTGCGATGACTTTGAGCTCCATCTGATCAGAGCTCGCGGCAGATATCCGCAAGAATCTTAATACCCTTAACTATTTCCTCGTCGGAGGGCATGGAGTAGTTCAGCCGGAACGAGCGGCAGGGCTCGTCGGGATCGGCTGCAAAAGCCGTTCCGGGGACGACGAAGACGTTCTTCTCGCCCGCTTTTTTGATGAATTGGTCGAGGCTCGCGCCCTCGGGAAGGCTGCACCAGAGGAAAATTCCGCCTTCGGGTCGGGTGAAGCTGACCGTCTTCGGCATGTTCTCCTCGAGCGCCGAGATCATCAGCTCAGCCTTGTGGCGGTACATGTCGCGGATTTCGAGGATATGCTTGTCGAGGTCGTATTTTTCGATATATTTTGCGCAGATCATCTGGAACATGAGGTTTGTGTGGACGTCCTCGACCTGCTTCGCAACGACGATTTTCTGGATCAGCTCCTTGTTTCCGCAGAGGAAGCCGATCCGCATTCCCGCAGAGAGCACCTTCGAGAAGCTGCCGCAGTACATAACGCGACCGTCAGTGTCGAGGCTCTTGTAGGTCGGCACGTCGTCGCCCTTGAAGCGCAGGTCGCCGTAGGGATTATCTTCCAAAATCAGGATACCATACTTCTTCGCGAGATCGAGAACTTTCTTGCGGATCTCGAAGGTAGTCGTGATTCCCGCGGGGTTCTGGAAGGTCGGGATCGTGTATAAAAATTTGGCTTTGGGATTGGATTTAAGGGCATTTTCGAGCTTATCTACGTCGATACCGTCATCGTTAAGAGGCACGCCGACCAGCTTTGCCCCGAGCGAGCGGAAGGCGTTGAGGGCGCCGATGAATGACGGGTTTTCGCAGAGCACGACATCACCCTCGTTGCACATGACCTTGCAGGTGAGCTCGATTCCCTGCTGACCGCCGGTGACGATGATCAGCTCGTCGTCGGGGGCGCCGATGTTGTAGACGCGTTTCAGGCGGGCTTTGATGAGCTCGCGCAGGGGGGTATAGCCCTCGGTAATGCCGTACTGAAGGGCTGCGGAGGCGTCTTTATCAAAAATTTCGTCGGCGATTTCGCGCATTTCCCGTACCGGGAAGCTGTCGGGGTTGGGGTTGCCGGCGGCGAAGGATATCGCGCCGGGGGTGCCGAGGCTTTTGAAAATTTCGCGAATCGCGGACGGTTTCAGGCTTTTGAATTTTTCGGATATGTTGTAGTTCATGAAATTTACCCCATTTCTGTAAATTTTAAGGATAATCGGGAGGAT
Organism: uncultured Clostridia bacterium; assembly: GCA_947627985.1. GTDB lineage: Bacteria > Bacillota > Clostridia > Oscillospirales > Ruminococcaceae > Faeciplasma. Next base: position 31,139 of record CANQYD010000012.1, on the reverse strand, counting down.
AAATGCTGCTCCGCCCATTATGCTGCTGCATTATATTATTATACAAAAGAGCGGATTTGTCAAGGGTGAGTTGGGGAAAGATGCGGTCGAAGCGACCATGTCAAGAGGACAGAGGACAGAAGTCGGACTGTCAGAATTTCAAGGTGTCACCGTTGGTGACAGATTTAATTAGTGAGGATAATGAGGGCGATTTGTACACTCCCGTGGGAAAATTAAGAAATGGGGCAGGACAGAAATCGGAATTTTTGACATCCCTGTTTTAACTAATTTACTATAAAATTACAGTAAACAAGTCCGTACAAACGGACTCCAAGCGCCTTTTTAAAAAAATTTTCAAAAATGTTGTACGTTTGCGTACAACATTTTGCCTTTTTCGGGGTATAAGTGAAAGGGATTTTCGAGCGCGCCGGAAAAATTCGCCCTTTCGGAAAGGAAGGTTTGCTACGGCAGATGAAAAAAGCCCGGACAGGGCAAAAATGTGCGAGGACTTCGCCCGCCTGTTCCTCACTCTCGGCAGTCCCGAGGAGGCTGCAAAAAAGGCGGGATTCCCACCCGGCTCGGCTCTTGCCGAGGGTCTCAAGCTCCTTGAAAGCAAGAAGGTTCGGAGGATTTTAAAGACCGCTTCTGCGGGCAGTCTCGGAAGCGTTCAGGCTCTTGCGGGACTTCGTCGTCTCGCTTTCGGGAGGATCAACGACGCCCTCAAGCTTCTTTCGGACGACGAGCCGCAGGACGTCGCCGCGCTCGATCTCTTCAACGTCTCGGAGATCAAGCGGGTCAAGGGCGGAGGCATGGAGATCAAGTTTTTTGACCGCCTCGAAGCCTTAAAAAGGCTCCTTGAGATCACCCGTTCCGATTCGGAAAACGAATCGGCTGATCGGCTTTTCTCGGCTCTTAGGGATTCCGCTTCGTCGGGTGATGATTGATGCTGAGCCTTGAGAATTTCTCGGAAAAGCAAAAGACCGTCATCAACTGGTGGATGAAAAGCAAGACCAAAGACCGCTGCGCCATCATCTGCGACGGCGCCGTCAGAAGCGGTAAAACCGTCTCGATGTCGGTCTCATTCATTCTCTGGGCGATGAGCTGCTTTAAAGGCACGTCCTTTGCGATCTGCGGCAAAACCGTCGCGTCGGTCCGCAGAAATATCGTCGCCGACCTGACCGAGTATCTGAGGTCGTGCGGATTTTCGGTGAACTATCCCATCTCAAAAAACTACTTCACCGTAAAATACCGCGGTCGCGAAAACCGCTTTTACCTCTTCGGCGGCAAGGACGAGAGCTCGGCGTCGCTGATCCAAGGGCTGACCCTCGGAGGAGTGCTTCTTGACGAGGTCGCGCTCATGCCCCGATCGTTTGTCGAGCAGGCGATCGCAAGGTGTTCGCTGACGGGCTCGCGCCTTTGGTTCAACTGCAATCCCGACAACCCGTCGCACTGGTTTTACACCGAGTGGATCAAAAAAGCCGAGGAGAAAAACGCTCTCTATCTCCACTTCACGATGGAGGACAACCCGAGCCTCACGCGGGAGATAAGAAAGCGCTATGAAAGCCTTTACAGCGGGGCTTTCTATCAAAGATTCGTCCTCGGAAGATGGACCGCTCTCTCGGGCTGCGTGTATCCGATGTTTTCGCGAAGCGTTCACGTCGTGGACTTCGTGCCGGATTGCGACAGGTTTTATGTGAGCTGCGATTACGGGACCGTCAACCCGTCCTCCTTCGGACTTTGGGGTGAATCGGGCGGGGCATGGTATCGCATCGACGAATACTACTACAGCTCAAAAAGAGAGGGCGCCCAGAGGACCGATGAAGAGCATTACGAGGCTCTCACCCGGCTCATCGGAGGCAGGAAGATCGAGGCGGTCATAGTCGATCCGTCGGCGGCAAGCTTTATCGAGTGCATAAGGCGGCATGGCAGATACCGTGTGATACCCGCCGACAACGACGTTCTGAGCGGGATAAGAAGGGTCGGCGACGCATTGAGGTCGGGGAAGATATTCATCTCAAATACATGCGCCGACTGTATCAGGGAATTTGAGACCTACCGCTGGAACCCCAAAGGCGGCAAAGACGCGGTCATCAAGGAAAACGACCACGCGATGGACGATCTGAGATACTTTGTATCGGGCGTCCTGACGGAGCACTTCGACGGGCTCTTTGCACTCAACGTCGAAAGAAACTGAATATGAAAGGAGAGCTTATTATTGACAATTTTTAAAAACCGCAGGGAAATCCCCAAGCCCGAGTGCCCGGTGGATACCGCGGACAGGCACAGATCAGGCGGATTCTTCGCGCTTGAAGGCAGATCGGGCGAGAAGGAGCTTTACTACGCCTTAAGAGAGCGGGTGCCGGTCATCGACGCGTGTATCGCAAAGATAGTCCGCCTGACGGGAGGCTTTAAGGCGATAGCCTTGGAGGAAAACTTTCAGGAGGAGCTTGATCGGTTCGTAAAGACCGTTCCCGTCGGTCCTTCGGGATGGGGTCTTCAGACATTTTCCGACTGCTATCTCGATTCGCTTCTGACATGCGGTCATGCCCTCGGGGAGATCATCTACGGCGAGGAGAGCAGAGGCGTGGAGGGGCTGTACGTCGCGCCGATGAAAAAGATCGACCCAAGACCGAATTCCTCGGGAGGCAGGGATTATTATCACATCGGATCAAGCGAGCCGATACCGATAAACAACCCCGAAAACCTCGTGTTTACGGCATTGGGACCGACTTCCGAGCAGCCCTGCGGGGTATCGGTCTTAAAGGGTCTGCCGTCGCTGTCGGCGATACTTTTAAGGATTTATGACTGTATCGGGCAAAATTTTGACCGCGCGGGAAATGTGCGGTACGCCGTCACCTACAAGCCGTCATCCGATTCCGGGGACAAGGCTTTTGCCAAAGAGCGGGCAAAGCAGCTTGCAGAGCAGTGGTCCAAGGGCATGGCGGCTTCCAAAAACGGTTCGGTGCAGGACTTTGTAGCCGTGGGAGACGTCTCGGTAAAAGCCATCGGCGCCGACTGCCGGATTCTTGACACCGAGGTGCCGGTCCGGCAGATTCTGGAGCAGCTGATATCCAAACTCAGCATTCCTCCCTTTCTTCTCGGTCTGAACTGGTCGACGACCGAGAGAATGTCGAGCCAGCAGGCTGATATCTTAACGAGCGAGCTTGAGTATTACAGACGCCTCATGACCCCGGCTCTTGAAAAGATCGTGAGCGCGCACTTAAGGCTCTTGGGAAGCTCATCGGGAGGAGTAATCGAATGGGAGAACATAAATCTTCAGGACGAGACGGAGCTTGCCCTTGCAAGACTTAGGAACGCTCAGGCGAAGAGTATCGAAATTTCAAACATCAAGGAGGAAAAAAGCATTGGAGAGTAATCTTGAAAAAATCAACCGCTTCTCAAGAAAGGAACTGACCGAGGAGGAGGTCTATATCTTTCCGGTGATACTCTGCGACAACGATATAGACCGCGACGGCGAGAAATTCACCGTCTCGGCTCTTAAAAAGCTCGCGGGGCTGTACATCGGAAAGACAGGGATTTTCAGCCATGATCCCAAAGGAGAGAATCAGACCGCGAGGATTTTTGATACGTCGGTCGTGACCGATCCTACACGCAAAACCGCAGACGGAGAGGTCTATACCTGCCTCAAGGCGAACGCCTATATGGTCAGGACATCGTCAAACGCCGACCTCATCAGAGAGATCGACGGCGGTATCAAAAAGGAAGTATCGGTCGGCTGCGCCATCTCAAAACAGACCTGCTCGATATGCGGCAGGGACGTGAGGAAGGGACCGTGTTCCCACAAGCTCGGTCGGTATTACAACGGCAGGCAGTGCTATCACATCTTGGACGAGCCTACCGACGCCTTTGAGTGGAGCTTTGTTGCCGTTCCCGCTCAGAAAGGCGCGGGCGTTACCAAAAAATGCCGTGCCGATTTTGAGCGCCATGACTCCGGCAGAAGCATCGCGGAAGAGCTCACCGAAGAGCTGAGGCGGGATATTTTGCGGCTCTCTTTTTTGGAGGGCGACGGTATCCCCGTTGCGATGCTCAAAGAAGCCGTCATGAAGATGGACGCGGAGGAGCTTTTGCGCATGAAAAAGGCGATGGGAAATACACCGTCCAAAAAATCATCGGAACTCGAATCAGCCCTGAAAAAGGGCATAGGCGACGATCGCGAGCTCAAAAATCAGAGCTTTCGGATCGCCTGAATCATCTACAAAAAATTTTTTATCAAAGAAAGGAAATTTAACTATGTATAACGAAATCACACTTGAAAAGGGACTTTACAACATCACCGGCAAGAGCTTCACCGAGGCTCTTTCCGAACTCGACCGCGACGACAACTACGTCGGCACCGAGCTCGAGGGCTTGGACGCCTTCGAGCGCCAGCTCAAGAGGTTTGACATCAGGGTCAGCGGCGAAAATTCCGACCGCGTCGAGAAATTCTTCGCGACGACTCAGTCCGCGATCCTCTTCCCGGAATTTGTCCGCAGATGCATTAAGGCGGGCATGGATCAGGCTTCCGTCCTGCCCTATATCTCAGCCGCCAAGACCTACACCGACGGCGTGAGATACTACGGTATCAGCCTCAATGACGCGGAGCCGTCCGCAAAGACCACCGCCGAGGGGGAGGCGCTTCCCATCACCACCGTCAAGACCGGGTCCGACGCCGTCGCCGTCTCCAAGTACGGCAGACAGATCCAGACCGCCTATGAGGTCTTAAGAAAACAGCGCCTCGATCTCTTCTCGGTCGTTTTGAAGTCCGTCGGCGCGAAGGTCTCCGGACTTATCAACAACGCCGCAGCCGAGGTGCTCAAGACGGGCGCCGAGAGCTCCGAGACCGCTTCTGCGGCTATCGCATACTCCGACCTTGCGGCGTTCTGGGCGGGTATCAAGGACGGAAGCATGAGCACCATGCTCGTCTCCCCGGCTACGATGGCGACTATCTTGTCTCTTCCCGAGATGAGCGACTGCGAAGGCGAGGCAAGCGGCGTAGTCACCATGCCCTTCGGAGTCAAACTCGTGAAGTGCAACGGCATGGAGGACAATACCGTCATCGGCGTTGACAGCACCGGCGCGCTTGAGACCGTCTTCGGTTCGGACATCATCATCGACAACGAGAAGCTGATCTCGAATCAGCTTGACAACATCGCTTTCAGCGTGTCGGTGGGATTTGCAAAGATCTATCCCGGCGCCGCTGCCGTACTGAACGTCAAGTCCGCCTGATAATAATGCGGGTCGCACGGAGATTTCCGTGCGACCCGAAAATTAAAGAAAGGAGAATTTAAATGTCGGTTTTGAATGAAGAAAACATCAAGTCAAGATTCTGTGAGCTCACTCATCTCGACCCGACCGAAGCCGAGGGTTATTCGTCTTTGATAACAGCCGCGAGGGCTTTTTCCGAGAAGAGATTTTTAAGAGAACCCGTCGGCGAGGAGATCGCTTCCTGCGAATATGCCGCGGCATGCAAGGCATTTTATGATTACACAGCGCTCAGGATAGCTTCCGAAAACAGCTACGCCACGGTGAGCGGGGGAGCCTCTTTGAGAACATATCAGAGCGGGAGCGTGACCGCCGCCGAAAATCTCTGGAAGCAGGCTTTGGCGGCGCTTCCCGAAGGGCTTTGCGGCGACGTCGGATTTGTCTTCGAGGGGGCTGCGGGGTGATGTTTGAAAACGAGCTTTCGCCGGTGATATCGGCGTTGAAAACGGCTTTCGGGGACATAAAAGAGCTCTATTCCGAGATAAATCTGCCGGAGAGAAGAAATGAGATCATCTGCTTCGGAGGCGTAAGCTCCTACGGCATAAGACCCGAGGCTTCCGACGGCTCGGGAGGCTCTTTGGACGGATATGACGCGGTATATCTTGTGGAGCTTTTGGGCAAGAGGTCCTCGGGCGCCGGTTATCTTGAAAATCTTCTTGATCAAAAAGCCGTGCCGGCTCTTAGCATGTGTCTTGGAAAGATCACCGAGATAAGGCGGCTCCCGACGAAATATTCAAAGGAACAGGGAGGATTTATATCCTCCTGCGAGCTGCATTTTTCGTCATATGAATCCGGCGCGAGACCTCCCGAGAGCATAGGTTTTTCGGTGGACGGGATAAGCTATCCCTGCATGACCGAGTACGAGGTCATAAACCGCATAAAGACCGCCGAGACCCCTCTCATCAACGGCACCATCAAGACGAGAATCGTCGGCGAAAGACCGGCAGTTTTAAAGATAAAGGGAAAGCTTTCTTTAGGCGGCTCGGAGGTGTTCGCAGCACTTAAAACCGGGCTCGGCAAGCAGGCTGGGTCTTTAATCATCGACCGTGCCGACTACAGCGGAATGACCCTTGTCACGGCTGATCTTAAGACGACCGCAGACGGGGTGTCGGAGATAAATCTTGAATATGCCGAGGTGAACGAAACGTGACGAACGTCCGCCTGACTTTGAGATATTCAAGGTCCGCTCTGAATCTTACCGACTGCCTGAATTTTAAGTTCACAAAAAATCGGCTGCTTCCCTATACCGAGGTGACGGGGGAATGGTATTGCCCCAAAAATGTAAATTATTCGGAGATAATCTCGGTGATCCTTTACATCGACAACGCCGTCGTTCACAACGGCATGCCCTGCGGGGTCAGCATTAAAAATCAGGACGGGAGGGCTGTTCTGAAAGTTTCGAGCAGGAGTTATTCCTGTCAGCTCATGACAAATCAGTGTGCCGACGGGCTGATTACCGACGTCAACCTCGAGTCGCTGGTGTCGTCGTCGGGGATAAGGATATCGGGCATAACATATCAGCCGGATACCCCAACGGTTAATTATGTAAATTATTATAACGGCACCAGCCTCTGGGACGGGATCGTCAGCTACACCGTCAGAGCGGGCGGAAAATATCCCTATCTTTCAGGGTATAACCTCATCAGGATCACCCCGCCGGAAAACCCCGAGGTGCACGAAATTTCCGAAGATCAGCTGATCTCAAGAAGCTTCACAAGCGATTTTTCGAGGATCATCTCGAAGATCACGATGAAGCCGATCGACGGCGAAGGAGAAGGCTATACGGCGGTGAGCTCGACCGCGGCGCGAAAGAGTATCGTCAGGGCGCAGGAGATTCCCTTTGACCGCGAGTGGATCATGGACCCCGAAGCCGGGCTCAAGGCGAGGATCGACTACTCCGAGAGGGAGGAAAACGTCGACGCTTTCAGGTTCTGGGGGTATGTCAAGTGCGACCTGCTCGAGCGCCTGAGCATCTCCGGTTCGGGCTTTTCCGGGGATATCACGGGGTTTACGGTCGAAGGCAGACCGGACTGCGGCGTGGTGACGGAGATCAGGGTGAGCCATGATGGGTATGGGAATTAGGAGGAGCTCTTTCCCTCACCCCCGACTTGCGGCAAAAACTCTCAAACACGAGCAATCTTGCGTTTTTGATTGCGAAGTTCGGTGAGAAAGGTTTTGCGAAAGTCAGAGCCCCCTCCCCCTAAAAGGGGGAGGGGGCTTCGCTCGGCTATAAGTCCGCTCAGACTTCGACGGGGGTGGGGGTCTGCTTGAAACAGCATATCAAATTTCCGCTCTTGCGGGAATTTGATATACCTTTTGACCAAGGGAGCGGCGGGTATGGGAGTGCTATTCATACTATCATGGGCTCCTGTATTTCCCTTGCTGTGTGGCACAAAGCGCTTTTTACGACTGCACTGCTGTTTTGCCTCGCTGCGCTCGGCAAGTGTGGGGCACCATTGCATGGTTCCCCACACCCCTCCGTGCTCTCCCCACCCCAACCCCTCCCCACCGGGGAGGGGCTTTTTGCGCCTCGCTTCGCTCGGCTCCGGGCGACTTCGTCGCCCTCTTTTGAAGTATAAAAGCAAAAAGGACAGCTTTCGCTGCCCTTTTTGCGGAGATTTCGCGCTCTGCGGAGCGCGAAACCCCCGCAAGCCCTCATTATTCTCACTAATTAAATCTGTCACCAACGGTGACACCTTGAAATTCTGACAATCCGACTTCTGTCCTCTGTCCTCTTGATGCGGTCGCTTTGACCGCATCTGGGCTTGATCCTAAACTTGACTTGTCTCCCCCAAACCTTTAAATCGCAAAATTACCGTCCCTGAAAATCGTAACCTCTTTCCCGTCAAAGGTCTTTCCCACGATCTTCAGGTCCTTCGCGCCGACCATGAAATCGACGTGGATCATCGAATCGTTGACGCCGAGCTCATGCAGCTCCTCCTTCGTCATAGTCTCATAGCCTTCGATGCAGTCGACATAACCCTCGCCGAGCGCGACGTGGCAGCTGGCATTCTCATCGAACAGCGTCTCGTAATAGAGAATTCCCTGGTTCGAGATCGGGCTGTCCTGCGGCACCAGCGCGACCTCGCCGATCATGCACGCGCCCTCGTCGGTCTTGATCATCTCCTCGAGGACCTTCTGATTCTTCTCAGCCTCGCAGTTCACGACCTTGCCGCCTTTAAAGGTCAGCGAGAAGTTCTCGATGAGCTGTCCGCGATAGGAAAGCGGCTTCGTCGAGACGAGTTTTCCCTCGGCTTTGCCCTTCATCGGCGTCGTGAAGACCTCGATCGTCGGCATGTTCGGGTTGAAATAATGTCCGTTGAGATCGTATTCTCCCCCGCCGCACCAGTTCGACCTCGGCATCAGCCAGACCGTGAAATCGGTGCCGTTTGAGGATGTGTAATGCAGCGTCTCGAAGCGGTATTCATTGAGATGGCGGCAGCGCTCTTTGAAATCCGCGTTGACCTTCTCCCAGACCGCGATGGGGTCGTTGTCGTCGGTGACGTATACCGACTCCAGGATCGCCTGCCAGAGCTTCTCGACGGCTTGCGACTTTCTCAAGCCGGGGAATACCTTCTTCGCCCATGCCTCGCCGGGAACAGCCGCGATCGTCCACTGATACTTCGCGTTCATGGCGTCGCGATAGGGCTTCATGACCTTCGCCCGCGCGACCTGAGCCTTCTGCACCTTGACGGGATCGACCCCCTTCATGCCGTCGGGATCGTCCGAGATGATGGCGATCCGGCAGGGAAGCTCCTCCGCGTTCCACTTCATCTTCGCCTCCTGCCACTCGAGGACCTTCGAGAGCGTCCTCACCGACTGGTTCCTGTAGTCGAGCTTGGTGATCCTGTCGTTGTACCAGTCTACCGTCACATACTTCGCGCCCGCTTTGTAGCACTCGTCGACGACGAGCGCGCAGAAATCAGCCTGATTGGTGGAGCAGGATACCGTGACGCTCTGTCCCTTTTGGACGTTGGCGCCGACCCTGACGATCAGGCGGGCGTACTTTTTGATCGTTGATTTTTTCATCTTAATTCCTCCTTATATGTAAAAAATTCGTGATATTTCGGCACGCGAAAAATTTTCGTGATTTATCTCATTATATAATATAGCACATAATTAAATAAATTTCAATACCCCGCTTGACAAATTGTCAAAAAAATAGTATCATATAAGACGATTATTAACAAAATGTTTTTATCTTATCCATACTCAGATAATAAAAAGAGGTTATACTATGGTGGACTTGAACAGCATAAGGATCGCTCTGCAATACTCAAAACTCTTCGCCGGCTCCGACCCATATTCATTAAGAAACGCCTTTGTAAAGGCATTTAAGAGGGGCGATGAAGTCAGCGAGACCCAGGACGGAACCGATTGCGTCGGCGTCGTCTTACAGGGAAGTCTTACAGTCGCCGCAGGAGGAAAAAATTCGGTATCGGTGATGCGAAGAGGCGGGGAGTTCGGGATATGCAATATCTTCGTCCGCGAGAAAATGCCGACGAAGCTGACGGCAAAGGTCTCGAGCCGCATACTCTTTCTCTCAAAGGAGGAATTTGTCCGCCTTCTCGGTCAGGACAGCGGGCTGATGTATCGCTACGTCAAACTCTGCAACGAGAAGATGGTCTACCTCGCCGAGAGGCTGAGGCTGATATCCATCTCCGACTGCGTCGAGAGGGTCTATTACTACTTAACGACCGAGGCAGAGGACGGCAGAGTGCGCCTCACGGTCCCGAAAGACGAGCTCGCAAGGCAGCTCGGGATATCCCGCTCAAGTCTTTTCAGGGCGCTTTCGGCGCTCGAAAGCTCAGGGAGGATAATATCCTCCGGGGGCTTGATAATCCTTTCGCAGGAAAAAATTTCAAAGGAGAAGAGCTTATGAAGATCAAAAGAATTTCAGCCGTCATCTTAGCGCTGATGATGGCGCTGTCTATGCTTACGGCATGCGGAAACGAGGCGGCTCCCGATGTCACCGAGCCGGAGGATAACGCCGCGGTAACCGAAGAAGCACAGCCCGAGGACGATGCGGAACCGGAATCCGAATCTGAACCCGAATCTGAACCCGAATCCGAACCGGAAGCAGCCGCAGAGGCGGATACGATCAAAATCGCCTCATTAAAGGGACCCACCACCATGGGCATGGTCAAGCTGATGAGCGATTCGGAAGCGGGAAGCACCGAAATCAAATATGAAGTTGAAATGTTCGGTACCGCTGACGAGATCGTCGGCAAACTTGTAAACGGCGAGATCGACGCCGCAAACGTCCCCTGCAACTTAGCTTCCGTCTTATATAACAAGACCGAAGGCGGCATTTCCGCTGTCGGGATCAATACATTGGGCGTTTTGTACGTCTTGGCGGCGGGCGAGGGAGAATACTCCGAAATAGCCGATCTGAAGGGCAAGACAGTATATTCCACCGGAAAAGGCACCACGCCGGAGTATGTCTTGAATTACATCTTAAAATCAAACGAAATCGACCCCGAGAGCGACGTTACGGTCGAGTACCTCTCGGAAGCTACGGAGGTCGCGGCTAAAATGTCGGAGAGTACCGACGCTATCGCCGTCCTGCCTCAGCCCTATGTCACCGTCGCGATGAGCCAGAATGAGAATCTTAGGATAGTATTTGATCTCACGGAGGAGTGGAACAAGATCGACGGCACCCAGCTCGTCACCGGCGTCACCGTCGTGAGAAAGGAATTTTTGGAGGCAAATCCGAACACCGTCTCAAAGTTTATGGAGGACTACGCGGCTTCCGTCGAGTATGTAAACACCGATAACGACGGCGCTGCGGCTCTTGTCGGTGGATATGACATCGTCGCCGAGGGGGTCGCCAAAAAGGCTCTTACCTACTGCAACATCGTATTCCAGACGGGCGATCAGCTCAAAACCAACGCTTCGGCGTATCTGAATGTGCTCTTTGAGAGCGATCCTACCTCCGTCGGCGGTTCGCTCCCGGGAGACGACTTCTACTACAATGCGGGATAAGAAAAGTCTGTTAATTAAAATAGCGGCGGCAGCCTTCTGGATTTTGGTCTGGGAGGCTATCGCCGTTTCTGTCGGGAGCGATCTCATCATCTGCACGCCGGCTCAGGCGATCAGGCGGCTTTTAGTCCTCCTCGGCGCCCCGGAATTTTACAAAGCCGCGGCGTTTTCGGCGGCAAGGATCATGACCGGGTTCTTCTCGGCGCTTGTTTTGGGGATATTTTTCGCCGCGCTGTCCCACCGCTTTTCTGTCGTTAAAATACTCCTGCAGCCCGTCACTTCGGTCATAAAAGCGGCGCCGGTCGCGTCATTTGTGATCTTGGCGATCATCTGGTTCGGAAGCCGCAATTTAAGCATGTTCATATCATTCCTGATGGTCTTTCCGATAATCTATTTAAATGTTTTGAAGGGAGCCGAATCAGCCGACCGGGAGCTTCGGGAGATGGCGGAGATATTCGGGGTCGGACATGTCAAAAAAGCAATATTTATCTACTTCCCCCAGATTTTACCGTATCTAACGTCGGCATGCTCGGTGGCGTTGGGACTGTGCTGGAAGAGCGGCGTGGCAGCCGAGGTCATCGGCATTCCCGGCGGGTCGATCGGTGAAAAACTCTACCGCGCGAAGCTCTATTTCGAGACCGGGGATCTCATCGCATGGACGGCGGTCATCATCGCCCTGAGCGTGATCACGGAGAAGATTTTCCTGATGATCCTGCGGCTTTTAGGCAAGAAAATCGGGAGGTACGGGACATGATCGCGCTGAAAAATATCTGCAAAAATTACGGGCAGCAGGAGGTCTTAAAAGACTTCTCGGCGGAGTTCCCAGACGGCTCAAAGACCGCTCTGATGGGACATTCCGGGGTCGGGAAGACGACGGTTTTGAAGCTTATCATGGGTCTTGAGAAGCCGGATTCGGGGGAGGTTTTTCGGAGTGAAGGCAGGCTTGCGGCGGTGTTTCAGGAGGACCGGCTGATCGAGGAGATGAGCGCGCTCGGGAATCTAAAAATCGTGCTGAAAAAGGGCGCGGAGGCTGATCCCGAGGAGATTTTGGAGGCGATGGGGCTCGCAAAGGAGCTGCTTGCAAAGCCGGTCCGGGAGCTGTCGGGAGGCGAGAAGAGGCGGGTGGCGATCGCGAGGGCGCTTGCGGTGGAGCCGGACGTTTTGCTCTTGGACGAGCCGTTTAAGGGGATCGACGAGGCGACGCTGCCGAAGGTGATCGGGGAGATCAGGCACCGTGCCGAGCGCGCCACGGTGATTTTGGTGACGCATTCGGAGGCTGAGGCGGGGGAGATGGGGTGCGCGGTGAGGAAGATAGAAGGTAGAGGGTAGAAGATAGAAAGCCCGTACGAGCTTTGGGGGTAAGGCGGGGTGGGGTGCTTGCATGAGGTGTGGGAGAGACAGGGCGAAAAGGTTTTACCCCGCTTTTCCTCAAGTGAACAAGCTGGTTTTGCTTCCAATCGCACTTCGCAATCGTAAACGATTGATTGCTCGTGCTCTTGGGCAAAACCCCGCGTGTTACCGCGGGAGGTGTCCAATGGCGGAGCCCACGAGTCCCCACAAAAGGGAAATCTAAAAGCGGCTTACCGACATGACAGGTAATGCAATACAACCGTATTGAACGGACAGAGTTTACAGTACAATAGATGTATGCAAATTCTCATTTATTTGTCATATGAATTGTACGCTTATATACGCAAAAAGCAGACGCTTTTCCCTGCCGTTAATTATTTAAGCTTGATCATTTCGAGATATTTCAGCTCCCGGAAGCCTGATTTTTTGTAGAGCCCGACCGCGGGGGAATTATCCCGCTCCGCCTCGAGGCGAAAAACGCAGTCGGGGAAGATGTGATCCAAAAAATCAAAAAATGCTTTGCCGATCCCGAACCGCCTGAATTCGGGTTTTATGTATATATCTTCCACCCAAATGCAGCGCTTGCCGAATTCCGTCGAGAAGCTGTGGGCGAGCATGGCGTACCCGGCGGTGATATTATCCTCTTCAAAAATATACCCGGAGGCATAAGGAGAGCCGCTTATACATTCCGTAATGTCATTTTCAAAGATTTCAGCCGAGCCGTTTGTCATGACAGCCGGGGAGGCGTAGAAAATCTTCATCATCTCGGCGACGTCTTTGCGGTCGCGCTCCTCCATCTTCCTGATGTTTAACATAATTTACCTCTATTTGTGATATTTGGTACCTGCGGATATCGACAGCGCGCGATAGATTTGCTCAAGCAGCACAACCCGGCAGAGCTGATGCGGCAGTGTCATCTTTGAGAGCGAGAGCCGAAGGTCGCAGGCGCGCTTGACATCTTCTGCCAGCCCGAAGGAGCTGCCGATGTAAAAATTCGCGCGGCTAAGACCCATGGAGCCTGCTGTTTCGAGCTTTTTTGAGAGCTCCTCGCTCGTGATCTGTCCGTCCTCCACGCACAATGCGACATGAAGCGTCCCTTTCTCGGATAGGTAGGGAGCCATCATCTTTGCCTCGGCAGATAGGGCATTTTTTATCTCCGCCTCCGACGGATTTTGCGGCAGTCGAGCCTCAGAAAGCTCGATTACACCGGCTTTTCCGAATGCTCCGAGGCGCTTTAAATATTCCGAACATGCGTCCCGCCAATACGCCTCTTTGAGCTTGCCGACGCAGATAATCCCGATATTCAAAAACTCATCCCCCAGCCGTTTGTCTCCACCTGAGCGACATTTAAGATGTAGTCGCGGTTCCGCACAAAATCATCCCCGATCTTCATAAGGACCTCCCCCTCGGCAATCTCGGGGGTGTTGTTGTGGCGGCTGAGATGTCCTAAAATTATCCTGCGGGTGCCGTTTTCGATGAGTCTGCGGATCTCGGTCGCGCTGTCGCGGTTGGAAAGATGCCCGAACTCGCCCGCGATCCGGCGTTTGAGGTTGTAGGGGTAGGGTCCGAAGCGGAGCATGTTGTCGTCGTAGTTTGACTCCAAAAGAACCGCGTCGGAGCCGATCAATTCGCGGTCTATCGCCTCGGTGACGTGTCCTAAGTCGGTGCAGACGCAGACGGTTTTGCCGTCGGGGGTGACGGTCTTGTAGAAAACGCTCTCCATCGCGTCGTGAGGGGTGTGGATCGCCCGGACAAAAAATCCGCAGACTTCGCATCCGCCGGCGTCGATCTCATGCTGCTCGCTGCCGGGGGAAATCATGTCTGAATTTACAAGATATGTAAGCGTTCCTTTTGACGCATAGACCGGCACGCCGAGCACTTTTGTCAGGACCCGGAGCGCCCCGATGTGGTCGGAATGATCGTGGGTGATGAACACCGCTTTGACCGCTTCTTTAGGTATCCCGCAGCGGGAAAGCGCTTCACAAAGGCGTTTGCAGCTGGCGCCGGCGTCGATGAGTATCCCCGATTCGCGGCTGCCGATGAAGCAGGCGTTGCCGGAGCTGGAGGAGAAGAGTGGGTAGATACTTGCCAAAATATTCCTTCTTTCAAACAAAAAGCTGTCATTCGGACAGCTCGCAGTGCATTTTTATATAGTCTTTGCTAAATTTTACATTTTTGGATATTTCCTGTTCCCCGTCGAGTTCGATAAACGGCACGCCTAAGAGCTTCGCGCGCGATTTTCTCTCTTTCGGATCGCGGGCTTTACACATTTTTACAAAATTCTCACAGTTATCATGCATATCGCCACCCTCGAGCACCCCTTCGCCATAGCGCCGGAAATCGCGCTCGCGAATCCTCGGAATGCGGACTTCATCCGGGACTTCTATCCGGAAAACCGCCGATATCAGGTCGTCTGTTCCATAGCCGTCGGGAGACCGACGCGAAAACAAAGCTGCCCGAGAGAGCGCCCCGCCGAAGCATGCGGGAGACCTCCTATTTAGTGCGCTGAACCGAAAAAGGCGGATCGGCAGGAAAAAAGCAGTAGTCCTCGATATCCAAAAGCCGCAGCCCAAGGGAATTTGCAAGGGATTTTGCAACGGCGGATTTTTCCGCGCCGTTCATTCCGCAGACGGCAAAGCCGCTCATACCGCCATTCTTCCCGAGTCGTAGTCGTTGACCCGCCTGATGTCGGCTCCTAAGGACCGCAGCTTGTCGTCGATGTTTTCGTAGCCTCTCTCGATGTGGAAGATGTCCTCGACCACCGTGGTGCCGTTCGCCATCAGCCCGCCGATAACCAGCGCCGCGCCGGCTCGAAGGTCGGTCGCCTTGACCGTCGCTCCGCTCAGCTCGGGAACGCCTTCGATGATGACCGTCGTCGAGCTTTCCGACGTGATGTTGGCGCCGAGCCGTCTCAGCTCGTTTACATATCTGAAACGGTTGGTGAAGATGTTGTCGGTGACGACGCTCACGCCTTCCGCGGTGGAGAGCATAGTCGAAAACTGCGGCTGCATATCCGTCGGGAAGCCGGGGTGGACCTGAGTTTTGATGTTCGTCTTCATCAGCCGACCCTCGGCATGGACGTGGATCGCCTCGTCGAACTCCTCGACCGACGCGCCCGCTTTTCTGAGCTTGTCCGTGATGGATTCGAGATGCTTCGGGATCACGCCTTTGATGAGTACGTCGCCCTTTGTGGCAGCCGCCGCGACCATGTAGGTGCCGGCTTCGATCGGGTCGGGGATAATGCCGTAGGTAACGCCTTTGAGGTACTTGACGCCTCTTATCTTGATGACGTCGGTCCCGGCGCCCATGATATCCGCGCCCATGGAATTCAAAAAGTTAGCAACATCAACTATCTGCGGCTCTTTGGCGGCGTTTTCGATGACCGTGAGACCGTCAGCCTTTACCGCAGCAAAGATGGCGTTGATGGTACCTCCGACGGTGACGAGATCAAAATATATCTGACTGCCGACGAGCTGCTCCGCCCGAAGGCTCACGACGCCGCCGTCGATAGAATGCGACGCGCCCAGAATATTGAAAGCCTTCAGATGCTGATCTATCGGTCTGTCGCCGAGATCGCACCCGCCAGGCATGGGGACGTCGGCGCGGTGGAATCTGCCGAGGAGAGTGCCCAAAAAGTAGCTTGAAGCACGAAAAGCGCGCGCAAGCTCATAGGGCACCACCGGGTCGGAGATGCCTCTCGGGTCCACACGCACTGTATTTTTGTCGATTATTTTGATGCTTGCACCCATCTCGTAGAGAATTTTGATGCAGACGTTGATATCTCTGATCTCGGGGACGTTTTCCAAAACGCAGGGCTCGTCCGAGAGGATTGTTGCGGCAACGATCGCCACAGCAGCATTCTTGGCTCCGCTGATCGTGACCTCACCGCGAAGGGGTATGCCGCCTCTGATCAAAAATTTTTCCATATATATAATCTCCGGTCGTTAATATTTTAATTAAGTGCGGCACAGAATCTACCGCTTATGCCACATTATGGAAGCCAAACCCGCCTCCGCGTGACTTTTCTGATATATTATACCACAGCTTTTTCAAAATAGCAATTACAAAAGAGTAACAATTTGAAATTTTTTTAAATTTTTTTGTAAATTGCGTGAAAATTTCGGGATGAGAGGGCAGGGGATGGAGCAGATTGACGGGAGGGGTGGGAATTTATGGAAAGATGTGAGGGGGGAAAGCCGGAGAGGTGTGGGGAACCATGCAATGGTGCCCCACATGTGATCCAAAAAGTGAAAAGCAAAGGCAGAAGGTCGCAGTTAAATTTTAGGAGAGGGGTGATAGGGGAGAACCCTTTTGCCAAAAGGGTTCTCCCCTTGGATTTGCCGAGCGAAGCGAGGCAAAATAGCAGAGTGGTCTCTGCTTAAATCATAAATTGGGACAAGATGGAAGGCTTGGCACAGGGTCGGCGTTTCTATAGGGGGCTTGATGGAAACAGAGGGCTGGGCTGACGGGGTTGGTGACCACTACCGGGCTTTGGCAGGGGCAGGGGGGTAAAAGATAAAAATCTGCCCTCTGACTTCTATCTTCTGTCCTCTGTGCGACCAACGGGAGCAGGGGGCGAAGCCCCGCTGCCGAAGGCAGCGCGCCGACGCGAAGCGTCGGCGGTGCGACTTCGTCGCACGGGCTTCGCCCTGCACTCCCCCACACCTTCTCCCAAGCCCCGATAGCCGCAGATAAGTTCCCCCCACTCCCGCCTTTGATCCTGCACAAGCTTTCGGGCGTTGCAGATCGGACGGTATACAGCAAAAAAGCCATAAAAAAGCACGATCCCCCAATTTTATCGAAAATCGGGGGAACATTTATAAGCAAAAAATATCGCAGAAATGACCTTGCGTCGCGGATAAACCTTCAAATCGCTATCCTGCACGCCACTAATCCAGCACCGTCAGCGCATCGGAGAGCGACACCGAAACGCCGCAGTCGAGGCAGTATACCAATTCGCGAAAATCGGTGCCGAGCTTCAAAAACCACTTCCTGAGGTCGTCCGCAGCCACGATTCGCTCGGTGCTGATGTCCGTCCCGACCGTCTTGTGCCCGAGGAAAATCGCGACGTTTTGCAGCTTCGCCGCCGTCAGATCGATCCCGGTCGCGACCTTCTGCAGGTCCGAATTCAGCAGTCCGCAGTCGAGATATTCAAGCCGCCTGATCGAAAAATCCGGGTTCACATATGCCGCGCAAAGGCGGTCGTCGGGCTCATTCCGGAGGATTTGTAGAAAATATATCGAGATCAAGAGCGGATTGTCGAGCCGGATTTTCCCGGAGCTCTTGAAATCTCCAAATTTTGTATATAATGCCATAATATCCTTTATAAAAACAGCTGTCGAAAGCCCGACCCCCTTGACCTCGGCGAGCTCATCGACCGACGCGCCAAACACTCCCTCGAGGCTGCCAAAACGCAGTAATAGGCGGTGCGCGGTCTCGTTGGTGTCCACGCGCTTTATCGGATAAAAGAGCAAATATTCGAGCAGCTGGTGGGGATGCAGCTTCGCCACACCGCAGCGGTCGACCTGTTGGCGCAGCCGCTGACGGTGCCCGACGTGAAGATTTTTGTCGCGTTCCATTTTTCCTCCGGCGGCATATTTCAGCCTTAAAAGTAAAATTTTGGTGAAATTTGATGATGTTATTATTATATCACACACGCTCTCTGCGGTCAAGCGTTTTGGGGGATTTTTTGAGGCTGAGAGTAGTGAATGGGTGAAGGAATTTGTTTTTTTCATTATTTATGCCGCTCCTGGCTGGTGCAGAATCCGCATGGAAGAGGGAGGAGTATCTGCTTCTGCCGGGGGTTAGCGCAAGGAATGGGCTTAATCGTTGGAGATAAAGCCGGAAGACGTTTCTATCGGGCACGGTGGAAGAGGGGAAAATGAGAAAAAGCAAAGGCGGAATTAACAGGGCTAAGTACGGGCTGCAACTTTGAAAGGTGCTCCTATCGGGGCTTGCGGAGAAACAGGGATGGGCTTCTCGGGGCTTGGCGGAACTATCGGGGCTTGTGGGGAAAGGTAGGGCTGGGTGCAGGGCGAAGCCCGTGCGACGAAGTCGCACCGCCGACGCTTCGCGTCGGCGCGCTGCCTGCGGCAGCGGGGCTTCGCCCCGTGCACCCTCCGGCTGCACAGAGGACAGATGGTAGAAGTCAGAGGTCAGATTTTTATCTTTTACCCTCCGCCTCTATCAAGCCCCGATAGAATCACCCAACCCTGCGCCAAGCCTTCTATCTTAACCCAGCCTATAATAGAAGCAGAGACCACTCTGCCATTTTGCCTCGCCTCGTTCGGCAAACCTTTGGTGACAACCCGTGCCGGGTTTTCCCCATACTCCTTTCCTGTTTCCCCCACCTTGCAGTCTCAAGTGAGCATAAAACCCGCGGCAAAAATCCCAAAAAAGAAACCCCGGCACACCCCCATGCCGGGTCCCACTCACTTATTCTTACTGTTATCCTTCGCCCGCTGCACGTTCGACAGCGTCTTTTTGCGCAGTCTGATATTCTTCGGCGTGATCTCGACCAGCTCGTCGTCGGCGATGAATTCAAGCGAGTCCTCAAGGCTCAGAATCCTCGGCGGAATGAGCCGCAAAGCGTCGTCAGAACCGCTCGCGCGGGTGTTCGTCAGGTGCTTTTTCTTGCAGACGTTGACGACGAGGTCTCCCGGCTTCGGCGATACCCCGACGATCATGCCTTCATAGACCTGCACGCCGGCGCCGATAAAGAGCGCACCCCTCTCCTGAGCATTGTAAAGCCCGTAAGTGACCGCTTCACCCGACTCAAAGGCAACCAGCGAGCCGCTTGTCCTTCTCGGGATATCGCCCTTGTAGGGCTCGTATGAATGGAAGACGGAGCTCATGATCCCTTCGCCCTTGGTGTCGGTCAGGAATTCGTTTCGGTACCCGAACAAGCCTCTTGCCGGGACATGGAATACCGCTCTCATGCGCGAACCCATCGGCGTCATCGAGACCATTTCGCCCTTTCTCGTGCCCATCTTCTCCATGACGGCTCCGAGCGAGACCTCGGGAACATCTACAACAAGCTCTTCGATCGGTTCACAGAGCTTGCCGTCGACCTCTTTATAGAGCACTCTCGGGGTGGATACGCCGAGCTCATACCCCTCTCTTCTCATGTTTTCGATGAGTATCGAGAGATGCATTTCACCCCTTCCGGCGACCTTGAAGCTGTCGGTGGAGTCGGTCTCGCTAACGCGCAGGGATACGTCCTTGAGAAGCTCTTTGAAGAGTCTTTCGCGGATATGCCGGGAGGTGACATATTTTCCCTCACGACCTGCAAAGGGGCTGTCGTTGACGGAAAACGTCATCTCGACGGTCGGCTCGCTGATCTTGACAAACGGAAGCGGCTCGGGGGTCAGACAATCGCAGACGGTGTCGCCGATCGTGATGTTTTCGATACCGCTTATGCAGACGATGTCGCCCACCGTCGCGGTCTCGGCTGGTGTGCGTTCAAGACCGTTTATCTGGTATAGGGTGACGACCTTGCCGCGGTACTCTTTTTTTGAGTGATGAAAATCGCAGATCGTCACGTCCTGATTGACCTTGACGGAGCCGCGTTCGATCTTGCCGATCGCGATCCTGCCGACATAATCGTTATAATCGATGGAACTGACGAGCATCTGAAGCGGTTTATCCGGCTCGCCCTCGGGGGCTGGGATATATTCCAAAATCTTATCAAACAAAGGAGTGAGGTCGGTACCCGCAGAGTGCTCGTCCAAAGAAGCGGTGCCGTCGCGACCCGAGCAGAAGAGGATCGGGCTGTCGAGCTGATCGTCGGAGGCGTTGAGGTCCATCAGAAGCTCGTAGCACTCGTCGATGACCTCGGAAATCCTCGCGTCGGGTCTGTCGATCTTGTTGATGACGATGATGACCCTGTGCCCGAGCTCCAAGGCGTGCTGCAACACAAATCTTGTCTGCGGCATAGGTCCTTCGGCGGCGTCGACGAGGAGGATTACGCCGTCCACCATCTTTAAAATTCTCTCGACCTCGCCGCCGAAATCCGCGTGCCCGGGGGTATCGACGATATTGATCTTAACATTTTTATACATGACCGAGGTGTTTTTTGCAAGGATAGTGATCCCGCGTTCGCGCTCGATATCGTTTGAGTCCATGACCCTTTCCGCAACATTCTGGTTCTGACGGAAGGTGCCGGACTGGCGGAGCATTCCGTCCACGAGGGTTGTCTTGCCGTGATCGACGTGAGCGATGATGGCGATGTTTCTTAAGTCGTTTCTAATCATACTGACCTTCCTTTTAAGCTCATATTTCAAACTATTATTATAACCCCAAGCCGCGTGAAAGGTCAATAGGGATTTTTAACAGAATGACGGGCGGGGAGGGGGAGACGGTTGGGGAAAATGCGAAGAGGGGGGATTTTTGTTGGGGACAACCCCTGCGGGGTTTTCCCCAAACCCCTTTCCGGGCTGCCCTCACCCCCAACCCCCTCTCCCTGAAGGGAGAGGGGGCATTTGAGCCTCGCTTCGCTCGGCTCCGGGCGACTTCGTCGCCGGTTTTTTGTTGGGGGAACCCCCGGCGAGGGTTCCCCCGATGAAAACAGTCCACCGGACTGTTTTCATCCGCATACGCGGGGTTTTGTCTGCAAGCACGAGCAATCAATCGTTTACGATTGCGAAGTGCGAGCAGCAACAAAACCAGCTTATGCTCCCTCCTGCGCTTTATTGAACGAAAAACCGCAAGAGGACGCCTTAAGGCGTCCTCTTGCGGGGATTTCGCGCTCTGCGGAGCGCGACTAAGGGCTCCGCCCTTGGAACCCGCCCGCTTTTTGAGGAAAAGCGGAGCAAAACCTTTTTGCCTTGTCTCGACTATAACTAAACGATAAGCCGAGCCGAATAAGCTCCAAAAGAGCCAAATCAGGTGGCTGAGAGCCAAATCAGGTCGTTGAGAGACAAATCAACCCGTCGCGAGTCGAATCAGCCCATCGTGAGCCAAATCAGCCCATCGTGAGCCAAATCAGCCCGCTTTGAGAGTAATAAGGGGTCCCCGCAAACGCTTGCGTTTGTGGGGAGGAGGAGCGGCAGCCCGTAAGGCGAAGCCGCGATTTTCCATAGCTTTTAAAGAAAATCGCGGCGAGCCAAAAGGGCTCGCTAATAATATCGGGGTCCCCACAAAATCCGTGGATTTTGTGGGGTAGAGGCGGAGCAGCGGAATGAGTGCAGCGGCGATTTTGAATGCAAAGCATGAAAAAAGCGCCGCAAGCGATATGGAGCTTGCGACGCCGTGGTCGGAGTGAAGGGATTTGAACCCCCGACATCCTGCTCCCAAAGCAGGCGCGCTGCCAACTGCGCTACACCCCGATTCATCGCCATTATACACCATCTCCCCCAAATTGTCAAGACCAAACAGATGTCAGAGGTCAGATATCAGATATCGGATTTTCAAGGCGTCGCCTTCGGCGAGAATTTTTATCTCTCCAAACCTCAACCCCCCGACTCTGACTTCTGACTTCCGAATTCTGCATTTCTTGTTATGTTAAAATAGATCTGTTACAAAAAGTAGCAGCCAAACGCTTCAAAAAATGTTATGATGAAATAACTGCAAATCACATAACGAAAGAAGCGATGACTGCATGAACATTATAGCACAGGAAGCACGGTTCCGTCAACGGGTGGTAAAATATGCTAAAAAGAGAGGTGTTACACGGGCAGCAAATACGCACAAAGTCTCTCGGCAGTCGGTGCACCGATGGCTGAAGCGCTACAACGGTACTCTGAAAAGCCTTGTGGAGAAGTCTCACAAGCCCAAGAAATGCTACAGAGAGCAATCAAAAGAGGACTATGCTCTGATTCAAAAGCTTTATCCGTATTATAGTGATAAACTGCTGCTGTGGAAAAGGTTGCGCGAAAAAGGGTATAAATATTG
Source organism: uncultured Clostridia bacterium (assembly GCA_947627985.1). GTDB lineage: Bacteria > Bacillota > Clostridia > Oscillospirales > Ruminococcaceae > Faeciplasma. The sequence goes on along the minus strand of CANQYD010000012.1, from coordinate 8,675 downwards.
CTATCATACAATGCTCAACGCTATAAAGCGGTTAGGACTTGAAATTCCGAAGCCAAAGCCGACAGTACGCACTCCGAAGCCGTATCAGCGCGCGGAATACCCCGGTCAGAAGATATTGTTTTCGTGAGATGTACGACGAGCACAGCACATACAGCTCAAGGGATTTTTTGATGAAGTTGATAGCGGCGTTTCCTTTTCCGATAAGAGAGGTTCAGACCGACAACGGAACGGAATGGACGACTCAGCTGCTTGTCAAAGATCCGAAGTGTAAAACATTGTTTGAGAAAGCTTTGGAGGATATGGATATAATTTACCATCGGATAAGAGTAGCAACCCCAAGGCATAACGGCAAGGTTGAGAGGCAGCACAGGTTGGACGGTGAGAGGTTTTATTCAAAGATGAGAATGTACAGCCTTGAGGACGGCAGGAAGCAGCTCCAAAGATACAATAAGCTGTCGAACAGCATACCGAAAACCTGCCTTAAATACAGAAGTCCGGAAGAGGTATTAAATGATTATCTTGCAATAATGTGGTGAAGCGGCAAAGCCATAAAAAGCCATCATTTTGCCCTCTTCTTCCCCTCCTCGTCGCCTACGGCTCCTCGGCGGGGAAGAAGGTTCAACTTTTTTTGAGGCGAGTGTAACATATCATTGACAAACCTACACTTCTGACTTCCGAATTCTGCATTCTGCTCTTGACTTTCCCCTCGCAATTTGCTAAAATAACCATGTATAATCTTGCACTGGAGGGAGAGCTGTGACCCGTCGCGCAATACCCCTATGCCTCGGTTTTCTTGCCGGCTCGGCGTCGGCTTTTTATATTTTTGCGGTCGGGGATTTCTCCTCCCGGGCGCTTTTGATCATGCTCGCGATATGTCTGGCGGGCATGGTTCTTCCGGCTTTATTTGAGATGGATTTTAAGGACCGCGCCAAGCTGTTCTTTATCAGTGCCGCGGTCGGTTTACTGCTGTCTTTTTCCTATTCGGAATTCCTGAGAAAGCCCATTACGCGGCTCTGCGGCAGCTCTGTTGAGATTTCGGGGAAAGTGAGCGAGGTCTCGGGAGGGGATCGTTCTAAAATTCTGATATCCGGGAAGATCGGTGATATCCCCGGGAAAATTCTTGTATATGCAAACGGCGAAGCGCTTTCGCCGGGCGACGAGATACGTCTTGAAGCGCTCATAAATCCGCTCTCCGACGCGGGATATTTCAGCGAGGAGGAAAAATATCTCACCGACGGCGTATTCGTGAAGGGCACGGCAGTCGGCGAGATTTCCGCAAAGCCGGGGAGGGCGGGGATCATCGACAAAATCAGGCGGTACAGCGAAAAAGTCTCCCGAAACCTGCGAATCAACCTCCCGGGAGGGCGGGGAGAACTTGCGGCGGCGATGCTGACCGGCGACCGTTCGGTGATGTCCGACCCCGTCAGCCTGTCGCTGAACCGCTCGGGTGCCGGGCATTTGGCTTCGGTGTCGGGGCTTCATGTCTCGCTTGCGGCGCTTCTGATTTGGTATATTTTACGGAAGATACGTGTGCCGAGGCTCATCTGCGCCGTTGCCGTGATATCTGCTGCCGGGGTCTATGTTGTCTTTGCCGGGCTTCGGATTTCAGCCGTCAGAGCCGCTATCATGATGTCCGCGGCGGTGATGGGAACGGTATTCCGCCGAAAGACAAACCCCTTAAACACCATCTGCCTGACAGCCGCTTTGATCACGCTTTTATCGCCCTATTCCGTCGGCGACGTCTCATTTCAGCTCTCGTTTGCGGGGACTTTTGCCGTCGCGATCGGAGCGCCTGAATTGATTAAGCTGTTTAAGATAAAGACCGCGCTCGGCAGAAATTTTGCCCTGACGCTTACCGCCTCGGTCGTGACGATGCCGCTGATACTTTTGCACTTTAATGAGCTGGCGTTATCCGCGCCGCTCACAAACCTTGCCGCTGTGCCGCTTCTGTCGGTCTCGCTTGCTTTGGAGATGTTCTATGCCCTCACCGGATGCAGATTTTTGCTGATCCTAAAGATATCCGGCTCGCTGAACGCTCTTGTACTGCGAGTCTGTTCGGCGGTATCGTCAATAAAAATATTGACCTTGCCCGTCGTGACTTCCCTCTCGGCGATCCCGGCGGTGTTTCTTGCCTCGGCTGCGGCAGGAATATATTTCATGACAAAAAGCCCGAAAGCGGCGATTTATTCCTCCGGAATATTTGCGGCTGCGATGATTTTGATACTCAGCGCCCTGAACATCTGGGACGGGAGCACGACCTCGGTCGACGTCCTGAACAACGGAAATATCTGCGCCGCCGTTGTCAGAAAGGGAAACAGGTGCGTGATTTTCGACTTCTCCGGGCAATCCTCGGGGAGCGTCGAAGGCGACATGGAGAGAAAGGGGATTGAGCCGATTTGCGCCGTTATCCTCGGGAATTCATCGTCGGGAGGTTCGGGATATGAGACTCTCCCGGTCCCGCCGAAAAATATAATCGTCTTAAACAAATCCGGCTCCTTTCAGCCCGGCACCGTCATAAAGACCGACTTCGCCGAGATCACCGCATATGAAACCGAGATAATCATAAAGACCGATCTTACGGAGCTTTTGATATCAAGCGGCGCGAACGAAAACGAATGCGAAAACGCCGTCACGATGGTAAACGGAGTGAGCGTTGCAAATTTAGGGGAGCCGAAAATATTCAGAAACGGAAGGACCTTCACGGTTCGCCTGAGCGGCAAGCCGAAGGCGTATGCATATTAAAAAGGAGCGGAAAATGGAACTTTCGATACTTTCGGAGCAGGAATTGGTCGCAAGCGTGAAATCCGGCATAAAGCCCTGCTATTTTCTCTTCGGCAAGGACGTCGCCACGCTCGAGAGCTTCGTAAAAAAGCTGACCGGAAAGATAGTCCCAAGCGAAGCGAGGGATTTGAATTACCGCTTTTTCCCGGGGGGCGAGCCTGATATCCCCGCGATCGCCGACTCCGTCGAAGCGCTTCCCGTCTTTGCCGAGAGAACGCTGACCGCTGTCAATGATCTCGACTGCGACAAGCTCACCCCGAAGCAGATAACGGAGCTTAAGGAGATCGTCTCACTGGTCGATCCCGAGACGTCCACGCTGTTATTTTATTCCACGGCTGCCGATCTTACCGGGGGCAAAAAGAATCTAACCGAAAAAAATAAATCCTTCGCCGAGCATATTGTAAAATGCGGCGGAGCTGTCGCGGAATTCAAGATCAAGAAGCCGGAGGAGCTCATCAGATTCATCTGCAAAAGCGTTGAAAAGGAGGGCTCGGCGATCTCGGAGCAGGCTGCAAGGATGCTTGCAGAGAGGTGCGGCAGCGACCTCATGATGATAAAAAACGAGATCGCAAAGCTGTCGGCTTACCGCTGCGGCTCGGAGATTTCGCCTGACGACATCTCGGCTCTGGTGACGGGACAGATCGACGCCGACGCATACAAGCTTGCCCGGCAGATCAGCGAGGGAAGGCGGGAGCAGGCATTTGAGACCCTCGACCGTCTCTATTCCCTGCAAAAGGAGACCCCGGCGCTGCTGACGGCTGTGGCGTATTCTTTTATGGATCTGTACCGCGCAAAACTTGCGATGATGAGCGGCAGAGGTTTAAAAGAGATGACTTCGTCTTTCCAGTATAAGGGAAGGGAATTTGCGGCTAAAAACGCTTTACGGGACTGTTCAAGAATACCTATTGAGAAATTAAGAATGTGCATATCGGTGCTTTCCGAGTGCGACGCGGGGATAAAATCCCTAAGAACGGACGATCGGGTGCTCTTTGAAGAGGCGATCGTCAGAATGCTTTCCTGAAATTTTGGGGGAATTTTTATGCTGAAAATCGACGGCTGCGTGGTCGTTGAGGGAAAATATGACAAGATCAAGCTCTCAAGGATCATCGACTGCCCGATCATCACAACCGACGGCTTCTCGGTCTTTAAAAGTCCCGAAAAAAGGTCGCTGATAAGATATTTCGCAAAAAACGGCGGGATAACGATCTTAACCGACAGCGACTCGGCGGGGTTTAAGATCAGGGGGTACATCAAGGGATTTGTCAAAAACGGGGAGGTCAGAAACGTCTATATTCCCGACGTCTTCGGCAAGGAACCGCGTAAGCGCGCGCCTTCGGCTGAGGGAAAATTGGGGGTGGAGGGGATATCCGACTTCCTCATCATTTCGGCTTTTGAGAGAGCGGGAGTGATCGGCAAAAGCGATATCCCGAAGGAAAAAGTGTCAAGAGCCGATTTATATGAAGACGGGCTTTTCGGGGGCAAAGACAGCTCCGAAAAGCGGCGGAGGATTTTATCAAGCCTCGGGCTTCCCGAAAATCTCTCGGTCTCGGGACTTTTGGACGTCATCAACGCCTCTTTGGGGAAAGAGGGGTACAAAAAGCTTTTGGGTACTGATAATCCGAATCCGCCGCCGGAAGGCGGCACCGCTGAAATCTGATTTCTGATTTCCGACTTCTGACTTCTGAAAGGGTCTTTTTATGGTATTTTCTTCGGTGGCATTTTTATATTTTTTCCTGCCCGCGGCTCTCTTCGGGCATTTTGTGCTGCCGAAAAAATTCAAAAACGCATGGCTCTTCCTGACGGGGCTCGTCTTTTACAGCTTCGGCGAACCGATTTGGACGGCTTTACTGATCCTGAGCTGCGTCATAAACTACTCTGCGGGGCTGATGATCGAAAAGTACAAAAATATACCTAAAAAGAGAAAAGCTGTATTTATTATCGCGATAATTCTGGACCTCGGTATCCTCGGGATATTCAAATACACCGGCTTTTTGGTCGGGATCGTAAACGGCATTTTCGGCACGAATCTGCCGCAGAACATCTATGCCGGGATATCAAACAGCCTATTCGGCACGCATTTTTCCCTTGCAAAAATCGCGCTTCCGGTCGGGATATCGTTCTTTACATTTCAGAGCATGTCCTACACCGTCGATCTCTACCTCGGGAACATCTCGGTGCAGCGCAGTTTCATCGATTTTTCGGCGTTTGTGACATGTTTTCCGCAGATAATCGCGGGACCCATTGTCAAATACCGGGACGTCGAGAGCGAGCTGAAAAGCCGTCATGTGAGCGCTTCCGACCTGTCCGCGGGGGTATCGAGATTTGCAAGAGGACTTGCAAAAAAGGTCCTGCTTGCGAATAATGCGGGTCGCCTCTGGCTTGAGATGAAGTCGGCTGACATATCCGCCCTCCCGGCGCTTTCGGCATGGCTCGGGATCATCGCGTTCACATTCCAGATATACTTCGATTTTTCGGGGTATTCCGACATGGCGATCGGCATCGGGAGGATGCTGGGATTCTATTTCCCGGAGAATTTTGATCTGCCTTATATTTCCAAAAGCGTCCGCGAATTCTGGCGGCGGTGGCACATGACCCTCGGCGAGTGGTTCAGGGGGTATGTCTATATCCCGCTCGGAGGCTCAAGAGCGGGGGTGGGGAAGATGATCCGAAACATCGCGATCGTCTGGCTCTTAACGGGTCTTTGGCACGGCGCAAGCATGAATTTTCTGATTTGGGGGATATGGTTCGGCGCGCTCATCATCATCGAAAGGCTCTTCTTGGGGAGGATTTTAGAGAGGCTGCCGGGGTTTTTCCCGTGGCTCTACACGATTTTGGCGGTGATCTTCGGGTGGGTGTTTTTCGATCTTCCGGATATTCCGACTGCGGTATCATACCTCGGCGCGATGTTCGGCGCAAGCGGGATTTTTGCCGATAACGGGAGCCTTTTTGCGATCTGCGAATACTCGGTCACGCTGTCGCTCTGCATATATTTCTCCTCCGAGGCGCCTAAGAATTTCAAAGCCGCCGCCGAGGAGAGGCTGAAAAAGGCGGGGCTTAAGGTGAGCGTTTTCGAGATCATCGAGCCCGTCGCGGTGCTGACGTTGCTGATCGCGTCCACGGCGTATATTGTGAATGACGGGTATAATCCGTTTTTGTATTTTAATTTTTGATACCTTTATATATAGGGTTGGTGCTTCTGTCGGGAGTTTGATGGGAACAGGGCGGGAAGGGGCGAAGCCCGCCCGCGCGCGAGCGCGGGCGCTGCCGCCGCGGAGCGGCGGCAGCCGGCGCCTTCGGCGCCGGGGGCTTCGCCCCTTGCACCCACCCCGATTTCCTGCAAGCCCCGACGGTTTAGCCCAGCCCCGGACCAAGGTCCGACCCCTCCTCGGGGAGGGGCTGTAGTCCCTTATAAGTCTGCGCATGCTTTGACGGGGTGGGGGCTTTAGATAGCATATCAAATTACCGCTTTGCGGGAATTTGATATACCTTTTACAAGAGGGACGGCATGTGGGAAAGAAAAATCAACACTCGCCAACGCCTTTAAAAAGGTGCGGCGGGCGAGAAAGTACAGCCAACACCTTTTTAAAAGGGCGCGGCGGGTATAGGAAGCTTGCATGTTATCAGGGCTTGCCCTATTTCCCAAGCCATGCATAACAAAGCAGTTTTTCCGTCTGCGCTGCTATTTCGCCTCGCTTCGCTCGGCTCTGTGGGGCACCCTTGCAGGGTTCCCCACACCCCTCCGGCTTCCCCACCCCAACCCCTCCCCGAGGGGAGGGGCTTCCCCTCACTCCCAACCCCCTCTCCCTAAAGGGAGAGGGGGCTCCGGGCGACTTCGTCGCTGGTTTTTGGTTGGGGGAACCCCCGGCGAGGGTTCCCCCGATGAAAACAGTCCACCGGACTGTTTTCATTCCCCCTCCGGCTGTGGGGCACCCCTGTGGGGTTCCCCACGCCCCTCCGGCTTCGGGCGACTTCGTCGCCCTCTTTGAACGCAATAGACCGCAAGATTATGCCCTGTCGGTCATAATCTCGCGGTAGAGGGATTTCGCGCTCTGCGGAGCGCGACCAAGGGCTCCGCCCTTGGAACCTGCAAGCCCTTTAAAAAGGGCTTGATCCTAAACTTGACTTGTCTTTCAGAAAGTATTGTGCAGAATCTGATTTCCGATATCTGATTTCTGACCTCTGATAGGTCTTGACCCTGAACTCGCCCTGTCTTTTATCAACCAAATCCCAAACCCCGCACCTCTAACTTCTACCCCTCTAACACTCTACCATCTAAAAGGAGCCGCCATGTCCCCAAAAAAACTTTTCACCCTCCTGACCCCCATCGCCTTCTTTGCCGCCGTGCTGATGTTCGCCGGCTGGCTTATCGTCGCGCCCAAAGCCGACTTCTCCGAGGAGGAAAACCGCTACCTCGCATCCAGACCCGCCCTCTCAGCCTCATCGTGGTTCTCGGGGGATTTCTCCCTGCGCGCCGAGGACTACCTCAAGGAGCACTTTCCCATCCGCACGCGCTGGATCACCCTCAGAACCGCTCTTGAGCGCCTTTCCGGGCATGATCTTGTGAACGGCGTATACTTTTCCGACGGCAGATATTTTGCCGAGCAGCCGGATATCGACGACGATCTTCTGAACCGCAGCGCAGAATCCATCAACAAATTCTCTCAAAAATGCAATAATCTGACGGTTATGATAGCGCCCACTTCGGCGCAGATATATTCCGACCGCCTTCCCGATTATGCGCCCGAGCCGGAGCAGCGCAAGTTGACCGAGGCGCTCTTCAGCCGTCTCGATCCCGGGGTGATGTCGATCGACCTCTTCGACCCGCTTTACCGAGCCCGGGACGACTATATCTACTACCGAACCGACCATCACTGGACCTCGCGCGGAGCCTACGTCGCCTACTGCGAGCTGATGGACCGCTACGGCTACGAGCCCGTCGCGCTCGACAAAATCAACGTCGAACACGCAAGCCACGGATTTTTGGGCTCCTACTATTCCAAAGTTCTGAGCGATTATGCGGCTCCCGACACCGTCGATTTTTACTTCTCGGGCTCGGGCGACGTCACGGTCCGGCGGGTCTTAGCTGACGGTTCCGAGGAGGTCGGCAGGGAGATGTTTATGCGGGATTATCTTCAAAAAAAGGATAAATATCTCAGCTTTCTGGGGGATAATGTGCCTCTCGTTGAGATTTCGGGCGATCGTGACGGCGGGTCTATCCTCGTTATTAAAGATAGTTACGCAAACTGCCTCCTGCCGTTCCTGACGCGGCACTTCTCGAAGGTGACTGCTGTCGATCTTCGTTATATGATGAAGATTTCGGATTATGTTGATCCTGCGGACTTTGACCGTGTTCTGATACTTTACAGCGCCGAAACATTCGCGCAGGACAGGAATATTTTAAAGCTTTCGGAAGATTCCGGAGATTAGGGGCTCCGGAAATTCGTCAAAATGCCTTTAAAACCGGGGATTTTGTCGAAGCTTTTCCGGCAAAATGAGAAAACTTCGGATTTTTTAAAATTTTTTCGGATTAACTATTGACAACCGGGCAAAAAAGTGTTATAGTAGACAAGCTGTCAGACGCGCGTAAAGTAAATGCACTTTGCAGCCAAAAATTTTTTTGAAAAATTTCAAAAAAGGTCTTGACAACGCCGACAATTTGTGATACAATAGTCGGGCACCCCTCAAAAAGGGGAGCGATCTTAGCACCTTGAAAATTGAACAACAACGAAGAAAAATACAACCCTTGAGAATACTTTGAGAGAAGTAATGAAGGAGGAAGCGCTGACCTCCTTAATAAAAAATGAGCGCGTCAGAAGTTTCTGAGATTTTAAGTGTACTTTAAGTACAGTTAGGATACAACTTTAATTAAGAGTTTGATCCTGGCTCAGGATGAA
>CANQYD010000011.1 GCA_947627985.1 uncultured Clostridia bacterium | reverse complement strand
CCGCAGATACCTCCCGCCAAGCAGTTATTGCCCAATTCTACCAAATTCATCGAGGCGCTTGAGCTTACGATTTTGCCCTCCGAGACAGCCGCTATCCCACCGAAAGTGCAGCCGTCCGATGTCGAAATTTCAAGCTCGGAGACGGAGCAGTTTGAGATGATTCCGGTCTCCGTCAGCCTCGCGCAAAGACCGGCGACGAGCTGATTTTCCTCGGCAAAAATTGACTTTGGATTGATGATATGCAGATTTTCAACTTTGCCGGAAACATTGCCGAAAAGTGCGATGATATCGCCATCTGCGGCTATTTTCATATTCTTAATAAGGTGCCCGCAGCCGTCAAAATCACAAGTCAGATCGCTGGGAGAGACGTTCAAGTCATGAGCAAATCTTGAAGTGAAAAAGTCGTCAGGATTGACTGAATCAAAGTCAATATCTCGGGTCATTTCCGCCTTTCCGGAGGTCAGATATTTCAGGTTTTTGAGGTGCCGAACGCGCGAAACTTTGACGGTGCCGCCGTCGCGATCTTCAAAAAGAGGGTCGAAAGTGACGGCACTATTTAGCATGTCTTCAGGTGACGTTTTCTGCAAAGTCGGCTGATACACAATTTCCGCCGTCACCGTCACCAAATCGCCGATGAGGGCTCCGTGCGTCGTCGCGAACTCGGTGCCCATGCCCTCAAGAAGCACGCGGGCGGTGTATAGCCCGTCGCCGGGATTTATATCTTGAATGTTGGCTGCAGGCTCAGTGACCCCGTTTGCGCTCAGATTTACTGTCAGCTGCAGGTCGGTAGAGTCCGCATTTTCGGGCACTTTGCAGGCGATTTCGAGCCACAGATCCTCGCGATTGAAAACGGTAATTTTCGGCTTCAAATCAATAATTTCACCGCGCTTCCAATGTGCGGGATCGCCGCCGCAGTAGCCGACCGCAAGGTTTGCGCGGCGGACACCATCATCAAAATCACCCGCCAAAAAGCCCGATTTCAGGGCTTCTGCGGGCATTTCCCGAGACAAATAAACGCCCGCCACGCCGGCGGACGTCTTGTCATATTCTATTATAACCGAGGTAAAATCATCAACTAAATTAGTTAAGCTTTTGAAGGCAGAAAGCGCTTCATCACGCTCGATAAAGGGCTTGTCGGGCAGGCCGCGAATCCTCCCCGCGGCGTTCATCGACTGCAGCTCCTCGCTCGCCGACATGTAAATCGCTCGGGCGCAGTCGTCGAGATATCTCTGCCGAATTTCCAAAAAATAGTGGAAAACCGATGGCGCGCAGACCGCAAAAAGCACCGCGATCACGCACAGGCAGACGAGCAGCTCGGCAATTGTGAAGCCCGCTCGTTTCATGCCCGTTCCTCCTGCCTGAAATTTCCTTTATATGTATAAAAGCATTTTTGTGGCAGATAGTCAAGATATGTACGGGGAATTTGTCGAATTTTGACGGAAATTCTACGATTTAGACAATTTTTCGACATTTTTTCAAGCAATATTAGCTGTTTTAGCATGGCGTGTTTTGTGTGTTTTCCGGAAAAGGTATACTTCACTATCATCATCCCCTCCTCTCGGGTTGACATCCCCCCGAAAGTGTGCTAAAATATAAACAGAATTTTCCTACGGAGGCGATGAAATGAAGCTGAACACAAAACAGACCGTGCTCATCGGGCTGTCGTTTGCGTCGATACTTGCTTTCTGGCAGCTGTACGACCAGGTGATCCCGGTGATCCTTGAAAACCGCTTCGGGCGCTCAACACTCGTCACCAACGCGATCATGTCCATCGACAACATTCTTGCCGTGTTCATGCTCCCGCTCTTCGGAGGGCTGTCCGACAAGACCCGCACCAAGCTCGGCAGGCGGACCCCCTACATTCTCTTCGGGACCATTGCCGCGGTCTCGCTGATGGTTCTGATCTCGATGATGACCGAGACCGGCAGTTTTTTGGGATTTTTTGTATGTCTGATACTGCTGCTGATCGTGATGAGCGTCTACCGTTCCCCCGCGGTCGCGTACATGCCGGACGTCACCCCCAAGCCGCTTCGCTCGAAGGGAAACGCCGTCATCAATCTCGTCGGCTACATCGGCGGAATTTTCTCGACGGTCATCATGTCGATCCTTGTGACCTCCGAAAAAGCCGAGGACGGAAGCATCGTCTACCACGGCTTTATCCCGGTGTTTATGGCTGTCGCGGCGTTCATGCTGATAACCGTACTTATAATGGTATTCTCCCTGAGTGAAAACAAAATCGTCCGGGAGGCAAACGTCGGAGCCGACGAGCCCAAGACCTCCGATGGCTCTGAAAAGCTCCCGAAGCCGGTCGCCAAAAGCCTTATATTCCTGCTCCTGTCGGTATTTTTGTGGTTCACGGCTTATAACGGCGTGACGACCTCTTTCTCCCGGTATTTTGAAAACCGCTTCGGAGTTGACGCGGGCGGATCGTCATTATATCTCACCGTCGCAACCGTCGCCGCCATCGCTTCCTTCGTGCCTTTGGGAATTATTTCCTCTAAGCTTGGGCGCAAGCGGACGGTCCTCTTCGGGATAATACTGATGACCGCCTGCTATCTCTCGATCTTTTTGCTCCCGAAAGCCGGAGCCGTGATGTATCTGATATTCGCAATCGTCGGGATCGGCTGGGCTGCGATCAACGTCAACTCCTTCCCGATGGTGGTCGAGATGTGCCGAAGCTCCGACGTCGGCAAGTACACCGGCTACTACTACGCCTTCTCGATGGTGGCGCAGATCGTAACTCCCATTCTCTCCGGCGTTCTCATCACGAAATTTTCCTACAATATCCTATTCCCCTACGCCGTCGTCTTCTCGGTGCTGAGCTTTGTGACGATGATCTTTGTAAAGCACGGCGACTCACGTCCCGACAACAAGGAAGCTCTCGAGAATTTCGATATCGGGCGCGGATAATATCTCAATTATTTTAATGTATACTTTCCGTATAATCGGGTGGGATCCAAAAAGGTCCCACCTTTGCGGATTTTGGGAGTTTTTTAGGAAATTTTTTAAGTTTTTTACGTCAAAAAAGCGGTTCGGACGACACCTGAAAATTCAGGATAAAAAATTTCCTGAAAAATTTTTGTCTTTTTTGCAATATTTTTGCCCCGAAAAGCGTATCACATATGTGAAAGATGTTTGAAAAAATCAAATATTAAGAAATAATTAAAATTTGATTACAGTTTGTAAAAACACTTGAATTTTACAGTATACAGTGTTATAATCGCATTATGAACACAAGATAAGGAGGCAGTCGGACAGATGGCGGAAAAGGACGCTGTTAAAAAACCTGTTATAACGATTTCCGGGCTGACAAAGGTCTTCGTCCTCGGGCGTGAAAAAGTCTATGCCTTAAACGGTATCGACCTCGAGATTTATCCGAGCGAAATAGTCTGTCTCTTGGGCACCTCCGGTTCGGGAAAATCAACGCTGTTAAATATGATGGCAGGTCTTGAAAAACCGACGAAAGGCGCCGTCAATATCTACGGCGAGCGCATCGACAAGATGAGCGAGAGAAAGCTCGCGATGTTCAGACAGCGGAACATGGGCTTCGTATTTCAGTCATACAACCTCCTTCCGAACCTCTCGGCGATAGATAACGTCGCGCTTCCCTTGGCGTTCGCGGGGGTAAAGAAAAAGATCAGGACCAAAAAGGCTAAGGATATGCTGAAGCTTGTGGGTCTCGGAAAGAGAATGCGCCACAAGCCGACGCAGATGTCGGGAGGTCAGCAGCAGAGAGTCGGCATCGCAAGAGCGTTCGTGGGTACGCCCAAAATCGTCTTCGCAGACGAGCCTACCGGAAACCTCGACACAAGGACCACCATCGAGATCATGGAGATGATGGTCACGATGTCCCGGCAGAACAAGCAGACGCTGATTATCGTCACCCACGACATCGAGATAGCAGCCTACGCCGACAAGATATACCATATTATAGACGGCAGGATCTCCTCCGTCGAGGACAACCGGGATAAGCAGATAGTGCCGGGAGCCGCACCTCCTCCCGAGCCGGATCAGATCGACTTCGGCATAAGACCGGGCTCGACCGAGCCGCTTAAACCCGAAGAGGACGGCGGCAAAGATATTCCCGAAAATGCCGAAAATACGGAAAATACCGAAATAATTGAAGATACAAAAACCGAGCTTGCAGATGAGCCGAAAGATCTGCCTGACATCGAGCCGATCGAGAGCCCCAAGGAAGAGGACAGCGCCGATCGGATCGAGGAAATTTTAAAGAATTCCGAAATACCAACCGAAATACATACGGAGGAAGATTGAGATGAAAAGATTTGTCATATTCGTTTTAACGCTCGCTTTGGCGCTTAACTGCATGGCATTTACGGCTGTGGCGGACGAAGAAGGAGGCTCGGGAGGAGATAATACCCCGACCTACACTCAGATCGACGCTTCCATCGAGCTTTTGAGCGTCAACAACGCCTATCCGACCTCGAATGTAACGGTTTCCGCAGGCGGAAGCTTCGTCGTCGCGTTCAGGATCAATACGCCCTACTACGGCGGAAGATATGAAGCCACCGTCTCGGGCGCCGATTTCTCGATGGACGGCTCCAGCGCCTCAAGGATCGGCACCAACTACTCGGGCGAGGTCATCTATGTACCGATCAGGATTTCTTCCACCGCTAAGACCGAGCGCAAGAGCGTGACCCTTAACGTCAGGTACACCCTCTCGACCGGCGAAGTTACGCTTTCTCAGGACATCAACGTCAACGTCGTCGGAATGAGCGAGGTCGAGGAGCCCGAACAGCTCGAGACCTATGCCGATATGTCGATAACTTCCGCTCCCGAGGGCGTCGTAGCTGCGGGTTCTTCCTTCGACATCGGCTTCACCACCAGCCTTTCAAACATCTATAAAGTCGGGGATTATACGCATACTCCCGACGTCAGAGGCACCGTGACCGTCGAGGGCGAGGGCTTCTCGCTTGCGGGTTCTCTTGCCGAGCAGGAGATTTCCGAGGGCGCCGAGACCATCTCCGTCAAGGCTGACAAATCCCTCACCTCCGGCAGAAAGCAGGTGACGGTCAAGGTCACGTTCATGGTCGATGAAAAGAGCTTCACCGCGTCAAGAGCGGTCAACGTCGATATCGAAAACGACACCGAAGAGGAGGAGGTCGACGAGTCCAACGAGAAGGCGACATTCTCCCTGACCAAGGCTTCGATACCCGAGGGCAAGGGAAAATCCAAGCTCTCCACCAATCTCACTTTGGAATTTAAAAACACCTCTGCCTATGAGGCTTACGGCGTGAGCATAAAGCTGACCGGCTTTAACGATACCGTTTTGCTGAATACATTTACGGATACCGTGGACATCGGCTCTGTGCTTCCCGGAAAGACCTGCTCGGCGTCGTTTCCGATTAAGTTTGCGGAATATATCCCCGCCCAGACCACCCTCACCGCAACCGCTACTTACTCAACAGGCGCAGGTGAGGAATCAAAAGATTACACCGTCTACCTCCAGATGACCGAGAAAAAGAAGGAGGACGAGAAGGAAGATGTCGCCGAGGACGAAGCTAAGCTCAAGCCGAAGGTCATCGTCTCGAGCTACAGCGTTGAAGCCAATAACGAAAACAACGAAATTCTCTCGGGCGAGGAATTCACCTTAAAGATCACCCTTAAGAATACTTCCTTGGACACCGATTTGCAGAACATGACCGTAAAAGTCACCCCGGCTATGGGAAACTCTGCAAGCTCCGGCAACAATACGTCGACCCTGAGCGGACCCGCGTTCAGCATTGTAGACGGCACCAGCTCCTTCTACACCGAGACGTTTGAAAAAGACAGCACCAAGGAATATTCCATCAAACTCAAGTGTACCGCAAGCGCCGGCGCGGGAACATATCCCGTTCAGGTCTCCTTCGACTTCCAGTATCTAAGAGGCAAGACATATGAGAGCAGCTCCGATTCCGAGCTCACCATCAACCTCCCCGTCTCCCAGCCGATCAAGTTCGACCTGATGGAATGGGAGCCCCCGACGGAGTGCGGACCCGACGGCGTTGAGATCTCCTTCCAGTACTTCAACAAGTCCAAGAACCCGATGACCGCTCTCGGCATCGGCGTCGAAGGCGATTTCACGATGCCGACGCAGTACCCCGGCTCTTTGGGAGCTTCGAGCTACGACTATTTCAGCGGCACCATCACCCCCGTCGATCCCACAGCAGTCGGTCAGACGAAGCAGGCGATCCTCTTCTTCACGTTTGAGGATTCGGCGGGCGCCGAGCAGAAGATCGAGTACCCGTTCGACGTCACCATCACCGAGACCTCCACCATGGGGGGCGGCGACATGGGAGACATGGGCATGGGCATGGGAATGGGCATGGGCGCGGATAATATGATGCCGGTTGACCCCAACATGACCTACGACGAATTCGGCAATCCCGTGATGGCTGAGGACGTCGAGCAGAGCGCAGGGCTTCCGCTCTGGGCAAAGATCGCGATCCCCGCGGCTGCCGCGCTGGCAGTAATCATAATCATCGTCGTGATCGTTAAAAAGGTCAAGGCAAAGAAGGCAGCCTTAGACGACGAGGATTGATAAATCAGTCAAGACAAGAAGTGTGACATATAGACAACGGCTCAAAAAGGAGCGCCTGAAAGAATGAAAAAAATTGATCTGTTCGCCTTTGCGCTCAACAACTTCCTTAGACGCAAGGCGAGGAGTGCGCTGACGGTATTCGGCGTCATCATCGGCACCGCTGCGGTCGTCATCATGCTCTCGATCGGCATCGGCATGAACAAGGGCATCGAGGACCAGTTCAGCGCGATGGGAGACTTAAAGATCATCAACGTCAGTACCAAGACCGGTACATGGAACGAGGAAACCGGAGAGTGGGAACAGGCGTCGGTGGTCGAGCCTCTCGACGACATCTCGCTCGCGAATATGCGGGCTTTGGATCATGTCGAAGCTGTATCCCCGGACCAGTGGATAAACAACATCAGCGTGCTTGTCCGCAACAAAGAGCAGAAGGTCATCTACCCGAGTTTTAAGGGTATCGACGCCGCGGCTATGGACGATTTGGGATATGAGGTCGTCCTCGGTCGCCTGCTCGACGAGCGGGACGTCGGAACATATAACTTCGTCGTCTGCTACAATATCCCCTTCACCTTCAACGATATCCACGAAACCGACTGGTCGAAGCTTACGATGGACTACGAGTCCAAAGCCGGCGAGGAGCTGCCGATGAACCCCGTCAACGAGTTTGACGACTCCGTGGTCTACGAGATGACTTGGGATTCAAACTACGGCGCCGGAGCCGTCGATACGACAAAGCCGAAGGTAAAGGCTTATGAGGGCAAATGCGTCGGAGTTCTGGTCCAGAATCTCAACGACGGCAAAACCGACTGGTCGAGCGAAATCTACATGGATATCAAGGGCGCGATGGAGCTCGACGAACTTCTTCGGAAAAATAACGAAGACTACAACAAGGGCATGTACGGAGACGATTACTACGGCTATTCATATGAGGACAACACCAACTATGCCGACGGCAGAAAGAACCTCTACAATCAAGTTAAGGTAGTCGCCGACGACACCAGCCACGTCCTCGAAATTCATGATCAGCTCAACGAGATGCAGTTCCAGACCAGTTCTCAGATGGATTACATACGCCAGCAGCAGGAGCAGACAGCCTTCTTAAGAGGCATTCTCGGAGCTATCGGCGCCGTAGCGTTCTTTGTCGCGGCGATATCCATCGCGAACACGATGGTCATGTCGATATATGAGCGGACCCGCGAGATAGGCATCATGAAGGTCATCGGCTGCAAACTTGCGGACATAAGAGGCATGTTCCTCGTCGAAGCCGCGATAATAGGAATCGTCGGAGGCTTGCTCGGAGTAATCTTAAGCTACGGCATATCCTTCGCTTTAAACTACATGGCAAAATCCGGCAGCATGGCTGAGTCCTTCGGCATCTACGACAGCGGAGCGTCGATATCGATAATCCCCTTCTGGCTCGATATTGCGGCAGTGCTGCTCGCAACGGGGGTCGGCGTGGTCTCGGGACTTTACCCGGCAATCAGGGCTACCCGCCTCTCGGCTCTCGAAGCCATCAAGAATGAATAAGCCATCCCGATATTATTCATATTTTTTCCTTTCTGCATCGACCCGCTTTAAAGCGGGTCTTTGCTTATATCGGGACTATTTTCTTCATTTTTTGGCTGTTTTTTGTAGATATTGACCGAAAATCGGTATTATAAGCCGTACATTGAGCGCATTTTATATTGACAAATCGGCGATATTTTAGTATAATGGAGAAGCATTACAGAATTTAATATGCAAAGGAGAGTTCATCTTGGCAAGGATATCTGCAAAGGCAGCCGAGCTTGCTGCCCTCGAAAAAGAAATCACCCCGGAGAAGCTTCAGAACAAATTGATGGAAAAATTCGGCGTAACGCCGGATCTCGCCTCGGATCAGCATTATTATACCGCTCTGGCGGCGCTCTTGGTCCCGATTCTTCAGGAACGCAGACGCAGCTACACCAACATGGTGCACAGTCAGGGCAGAAAACAGGTTTACTATCTCTCGATGGAGTTCTTGATGGGCAGGTCCTTAAAGTCCACCCTCTTTAACTTGGGGCTCACCGAAACCGCCGAAAATGTCTTGAAGACTTTCGGAGTAAAGCTCAGCTCGCTCTATGAGTGCGAGCCGGACGCGGGTCTCGGAAACGGCGGCTTGGGACGTTTGGCGGCGTGCTATCTCGACGGTCTTGCCACCGACGGTTATCCCGCCACAGGATATTCGATACTCTATGAGTACGGCATCTTCCGCCAGAAGATCGAGGATGGCTGGCAGACCGAGCTTCCCGACAACTGGCTCCCGGGAGGAAGCGTGTGGCTGGTTCCGCGTCAGGAGCAGCAGATCGAGGTCCACTTCGACGGTCAGCTCCGCGAGTATTGGGATCAGCAGTATCACCACGTCACCCACGACAACTACACCACCGTAATGGCGGTTCCCTATGATATGTTCGTCGCGGGATACGATTCAAAGGCGGTCTCAAAGCTCAGACTTTGGAAGGCTGAGAGCCCGGTCTTTGACATGAACAGCTTCAACTCCGGCAACTATGAAAAAGCCCTCGGGCAGAATTTCATCTCCCAGGCGATCTCAAAGATTTTATATCCTAACGACAACCACCTTGAGGGTCAGAGCTTAAGGCTTCGTCAGCAGTACTTCATGTGCGCCGCTTCGGTCGGAGATATCGTCAACCACCACATGGCGACCTACGGCACCCTTGACAATTTCGCGGACAAGGTCGCGATCCAGATAAACGACACCCACCCGACCCTTGCGATCCCCGAGCTGATGAGAATCCTCCTTGACGACTGCGGATACAGCTGGGATAAGGCGTGGAACATCGTCACCCATACCTTCGCCTACACCAACCACACCGTCATGGCAGAGGCGCTGGAGAAGTGGAATCAGAACCTCTTCCAGTCGGTCGTGCCGAGGATTTTCTCGATCATCGTCGAGATCAACAACCGCTACTGCGCCGAGCTCTGGGACGCCTATCATGACGACCGCGTAAAGAGAATGTCGATAATCCAGGGCGGAGTTATCCACATGGCTAAACTCTGCGTCGCCGCCTCCTACAAGGTCAACGGCGTTTCGGAAATCCACTCCGACATCATCAAAAAGTCCGTTTTCCACGACGAGTACGGACACATGCCCTATAAATTCACAAATGTTACCAACGGCATAGCTTACCGCCGCTGGCTCTGCCAGTCGAATAAGCCGCTCTGCGACCTCCTCGATTCCACCATCGGCACCGGCTACAGAAAGGACGCCAAGGAGCTCGGGAAGTTTGCCGCATATAAAAATGACAAGGACGTCCTTGAGAAGCTCGCCGCCGCAAAGCTCGCCAACAAGACCGACTTTGCGAAGTTCGTCAAGAGGTATTCAAACGTCGTCATCGACCCGAATTCCATCTTCGACGTGCAGGTAAAGAGGCTTCACGAGTACAAGCGCCAGCACCTCAATGCGCTGAACATAATCTCCGAGTACGAGTACATTCTTAACAATCCGAATGCCGAGTTCACCCCGAAGACCTACATTTTCGCGGCTAAGTCGGCGCCGGGATATTATCTCGCGAAGCAGATCATCAAGCTGATCTGGAGCATCGGCGAGGACATCAGGAAAAATCCCCAAGTCAGAAGCAAGCTGAACGTCGTATTCCTCGAAAACTACAGCGTCTCCCTCTCGGAGCAGCTGATGCCGGCTTCCGAGATTTCTGAGCAGATTTCCCTTGCGGGCACCGAGGCTTCCGGCACGGGCAACATGAAGCTGATGCTCAACGGCGCCGTGACTTTGGGCACCCGCGACGGCGCCAATATCGAGATCGGCAACGCCGCCGGCGAGGAGAACATCATCTACTTCGGCATGACCGCCGAGGAAGCGGAGGAGAGGGGCAAGAATTATTCCCCGTCGCTTCTTTACAACAACGATCAGGCTGTGAGAGCGGTCATCGACAGGCTCGCCGCAGGATTTATCGGCAACCACTTCGACGACATCGTCACCAGCCTCAAGTTCAGGGACCCCTACATGGTGCTTGCCGACTTCGAGTCCTACAAAGAGGCTCAGGAGCAGGCTTCGAGGCTCTACAACGATACGATGAAGTGGCAGTCGATGTCGCTGATGAATATCGCGGGCTCGGGCGTATTTTCCGCAGACAGAGCGGTGGAGGAGTACGCGAAGAACATCTGGAAGCTGGACCCGCCCAAGAAGAAGTAAGAGATCAGACGGGCAGATTTCGGATTTTACACTTTGGCTTTTGAGAGACAAGGCGAGTTTAGGATCAAGCCCTTTTTAAAGGGCTTGCAGGGTCGAGGGGCGGCGCCCCTCGTCGCCCGTCGCAACGGGCGAAATCCCCAAAGCAAGAGGACGGCGCAAGCCGTCGTCTTGCTTTTTTTCGTTCATAAGCGCAGGAGGGGGGAATGAAAACAGTCCGGTGGACTGTTTTCATAGGGGGAACCCTCGCCGGGGGTTCCCCCAACAAAAAACCGGCGACGAAGTCGCCCGAAGCCGGAGGGGTGTGGGGAACCCCGCAGGGGTGCCCCACATTAGGAGGGGGTATGGGGGAACCCTTGCAAAGGGTTCCCCCAACAAAAAACGGCGACGAAGTCGCCCGAAGCCGAAGGGGTGTCAGCAGAAGCCGGTTTAGCAACCAATCGCACTTCGCAATCAAAAACGCGGGATTGCTTGTGCTCTGAGAGTTTTTGTCGCAAGTCGGGGGTGGGCAAGAGCCGGAAAAGGTGCGGAGAATCCCTTTTTCCAAAAATTTCTCCCCCAAAAACCGCCTCTAAAAGCCTCCCCCGCCCTCAATTTTTTTCAAAAACCCCTTGCATTTTTCAATCCGCTGTGCTATAATTATAAAGATTCATTACAGCACTTTTCTTTGGAGGAATTATAAATGACAGCAGTAAACATCATCAGCGGAATCTTACTCGTGATCGCAAGCGTGCTCATAATCCTGCTCGTGCTCTTCGGCGATACCCGTAACTCCGGCATCAACTCCGCTATCGGCGGCTCGTCGGACAGCTTCTTCGGCAGAAACAGCGGAAATACCCGCGAGGCAAAGATGGACAGGATCACAAAGATCGCCGTCGCCGTCTTCTTCGTCGTGGCGCTGGTCGTCAACGTCATCTCCGCATACCTCAAGTAAGCATTCCTTGAACGCGTCAACCTCCCGGGGACAGCTGTCCTCGGGTATGTGTTTTTTGGAGGATTTATGAAAAAAACTCTCTTCATGAGGATCGTAATGATCGCTTTTGCGGCGCTGATCGTGATAAGCGTCGTCGGCGCGAGCCTCTACTACGCTTTGGCATGAATACGCCTAAAATCGGCAACGATTGGGATAATGTGATCGGCGGAGAATTTGAAAAGCCCTATTATCAGCAGCTCCGGCGGTTTTTATTTGAGGAATATAAGAGCCGCGAGATCTATCCCGATATGTACGACATCTTCAACGCGCTGAAGCTCACACCATACTCCGCTGTGAAAGCGGTGATCTTGGGACAGGACCCGTATCACGAGCCGGGACAGGCACACGGGCTGAGCTTTTCGGTGAGGGACGGAACCGCGCTGCCACCGTCGTTGCAAAATATTTACAAAGAACTTGAGAACGACGTCGGGATCAAGCCGGCGCGCACGGGCGATCTCACCGCGTGGGCAAAGCAGGGCGTTTTGATGATGAACACCGTGCTGACGGTCCGCCGCGGACAGGCGAATTCGCACAAGGGCATGGGCTGGGAAATTTTCACAGACGAGGTCATCAGAAAGCTCAACGAGCGAGACAAGCCGATCGCATTTATCCTCTGGGGCGCGAATGCGAGGAGTAAAAAGGCATTTATTACCAACCCGATCCACGGCATTTTCGAGAGCGCCCACCCGAGCCCGCTTTCGGCATACGGGGGATTTTTCGGCTCCAAGGTCTTTTCAAAGGTCAACCGGTTCCTTGTGGAGAATGAAATCCCGCCGATCGACTGGAGGGTGCAGAAGTAGAGGGCAGATGTGAGAGGTCAGAGGGCAGAGGCGGATGCCGGACTTTCTGCTACTTATAGGGCTTTTAGGCTGTAGAGGATAGATGGTTAGAGGTTAGAGATCATAAATCCCGCGGCGAGCTTTGGTTGAGACAAGACAAGTTTAGTATCAAGCCCTTTTTAAAGGGCTTGCGGGGGTCTCCATTACATGCCGGTTTTGTTCCTGCTCGCACTTCGCAATCAAAAATGCAGGATTGCTTGTTCTTGCAGACAAAACCCCGCATGTAAGGCAGCGTCCCCGAGTCGCTCACCGCAGTGAGCGAAATCTCTAAGCAAGAGGACGGCGTGAGCCGTCCTCTTGCTTTTTTATCGTAATGAGCGCAGGAAGGGGAAATGAAAACAGTCCGGTGGACTGTTTTCATCGGGGGAACCCTCGCCGGGGGTTCCCCCAACAAAAAACCGGCGACGAAGTCGCCCGAAGCCGGAGGGTGCCAGCAGAAGCCGGTTTTGTAACCAATCGCACTTCGCAATCGAAAACGCAGGATTGCTCGTGCTCTTGGACAAAACCCCGCGTCTGCGGGAACCCCGCAGGGGTGCCCCACAGAGCCGAGCGAAGCGAGGCTCATATGCCTCCTCTCCCTTGGGAGAGGGGGCATGACTTGCGCAAAAACTTGCTCATCGCATTTCACAATCAAAAACTCAAGATTGCTCGTGCTCTGAGAGTTTTTGTCGCAAGTCGGAGCGATGGTAATCCCCTCCCTATCCCCCTCTGCCCTCTGACTTCTGTCCTCTGCCTTCTATCTGCACCCTTCCCTCCCTCGCAGCATAAAATAAACCACCGGCGCTGTCGGTTTTATATACGCTGTCCGGGGCGGGCTTATGCCTTACTCGGGCAGCGAAGCGAACAAAGATCATCGGCATTATCGCCCCGCATACATAATATCCAAATTAAGTGCAAATATTTAAGCCTGCTTTCCGATTCGCCTTGCTAAATCTTACAAAAAAAGCCCTCCCGATTCTCCGTATTTCGGTTTGACTTTTCAGGAATTATATAGTATAATTATAATGTATCTTTGTGCACAGAAATATTTTTGCGAGGATAATATGAATACAAAAATTTCCGCATCAATTCTCAGCGCCGACTTCGGGTGCCTTCGCGATGAGCTCGGGCGCGCCGAAAAAGCCGGCTGCGACCTGATACATTTCGACGTCATGGACGGTCACTTCGTCCCTAATCTCAGCTACGGCGTGCCGGTGTTAAAGTCGATCCGGCACTGCACCGACCTTAAATTCGACGTCCACCTCATGATCACCGACCCCCTGAAATATATCGACGCCTTTGCAGACGCTGGCGCCGACAACATCACCTTCCACGAGGAAATCCCCGGGGACAAGCCCGAAGTCATCAAAAAAATCCGCTCAAGAGGTCTCACTGTGGGCATGTCGATAAAGCCCGGGACCCCTGCGGAGGCTGTTTTTCCATATCTTAGGGATATCGATATGGTCCTCGTGATGACGGTCGAGCCGGGGTTCGGGGGGCAGGGATTTATCCCGGAGACCCTCGAAAAAATTTCCGCGATACGCTCCGAAATATCCCGCCTCGGGCTTTCGGTCGATATCGAAGTCGACGGCGGTATCGGGATAAAAACCTCCCCCAAAGTGCGGGAAGCGGGTGCAAACGTCCTCGTGTCCGGCTCATACCTCTTTAAATCGGAGGATATGGCTGCCGCGGTCGCCTCTTTGCGAGGCTGATCACCCCGACCTGTGCTCTTTAAGAAGTTCCGTATAATAACTGCCGACGCAGACCCTCTCGGAGTGCTCGCATATCCGGGGAAGAAGATCATCAAGATCATGCGAACCTATCACCGCAAAAACGCCTTCTTCAAGGATCATCGGCTCCTCCCCGGCTTTTTTGAGCATTCGGAAGATGATCTCCCGCGACCTTTTATCCGCTATGCATAAAAGCGGAAGCCTTGCCGGCTTTGCGCTCAGCCTTTTCACTCGGCTAAAATCCCCTTTCCACTGACTTTGCTTAAAAAGGAGTAATCTTTACGGCGTCCGTTCAAACTACCGAAAGATCGGAAAAGCTGCGGTTCGGAAAGATAACCGCTCTTTTGCTGACCATCGTTTTCATGTCATATTATTACTACGGAGTCCGAGCCGTCTTAACGGCTGGGCTTTCCTGCCTTGTCAGCGTTTTTTCCGACTACATCGCATGCGCGGCAAGACGCATAAAGTTCGACTGGCAGGACGTTTCCCCGGTCATGTCGGGACTGCTTTTGGCTCTTTTGATGCCGGCGACCGTTCCTTATACCGTCATGGCGTTCTCGGCGGCGTTCATGTCCTTAATATGCAAAAACGCCTTCGGAGGCAACAAAAACCCCATCTTCTGTCCCGTCTGCGTGTCCTATATCTTCACTACCTTCTGCTTCCCGTCCTACGTCAGAAGATTTCCCACCCCTGAGCCCTTCGGCAAGCTGCCGCTGACAAATATTGTCACCGAAGGCTTGGGGCATTCCTACACCTATGCCCTTGACAGAGGGACCGCTTCGACTTTCAGCCTTCTTGACATCGTCTGGGGAAAGCTTGCGGGACCGATGGGCACCGCCGCCGTCCTGATAATCCTGATCTGCGGGATCGCGCTCTATTTCTTCGGCGATATCCCCTCAGCGGTCTTTTTCTCGGGATTCGGCGCCAACGTCCTCATAAACGTCATGCTTCCCGTCGGCGAATCCGGCTGGTATGCGGTTCTTAATTCCCTTGTCGCAGGATCGTTTTTATTCGTCCTCGTCTTCATGGCGTGCGATTTAAGATACGTCCCGAAGAAAATCCCCGCTCAGGTCCTATACGGCGTCGCCTTCGCCCTCGGGTCCTACTTTATAAGAAAGTATACGAATATCGAAAACGGCGCTATCTTCACCCTGCCGATCCTCTGCGCCTTAAAAGACGAGCTGGACCGCCTATCCGACGCCTTGGAGAGGCTTCTTATATTCCTTTGGAAGCATATCAGAAGATTTTCAGCCCTGCTCGGCAGGAAATCCTTCGCGGCTCTTAAAAAGCTCTGGGAATTTCTGTCTAAGCAGTTTGATAAGTTCACGGCATACGTCGCAAAAAGACTTCATGAAGCCGAAAGCCGCCGAAGCGAGCGGATCGACGCCGCCCGGGGAGGACCCGATAAACCCGACGATACCGAAAATAATGCCGATCCCGCTATCAAAGTAAGCGGTATCGTGGTGGTGGACGGCGGTTCCGAAAATGCCGATAATACGGATAATCCCGAAAGTGCGGAAAATGCTGAAAGTTCAGAAAGTTCGGAAAGTACAGATACCGAAGATTTGGAAAGTGCGGAAAGTTCAGAAAGTGCAGACATAAAGGAGGAGAGCGATGGCTGACAGAGCATATCTTTACGCCACCGAGCGGGAGGGTATCCTGACCCGTAACCCCCTCTTTACAAGCGGCGTAATCATCGCGCCGGCTGTTGCAGCCGGAGTCGATTTCACAAGCGGGGTCATCTTAGCCTCGGTGTTCACGGTCGTGACCATCGTCACCCTCGCGCTTTGCAGATTCGTGCCGAGAAAGATCGTCTACACCCTCCGCATTACATTATATACCCTCGTCGCTTCGCTGGTGTATGTACCCGTTCACATCTACTACACCTCCGACCCGTCTTTAAACGAGCTATATTCGGCGGTCGGAATTTATGCCCCGCTTTTAATAACAAACTCCCTCATCACCCTTCGCTCGGAGACGAAATTCTTCCGGCTTGCAAAACCCTATGTCATACGGACAGCCGGGTTTTACGTCATCGGCTACGACCTCGCGCTGATAATCTTTTCGGCGGTAAGAGGCTTTTTATCCACCGGCGAGATACTCGGGGCAAAGGTGCTTCCCTTCGCGATCCCCGCTCTTTCGACGGTCTACGGCGGATTTATCCTCTTGGCGATAATGTCCGCGATATTCAGATGGATTTTGCAGATTTCAAACGGCGTCTACAAAAATCCCCCTTCAAACTGAGCATTTTTTCAGCCAGATTACGATATAAATGAGGTATCGACATGTCCGGATTTTCGGAAATTCTGCTTACCGCCCTTGCCGCGGTAACTCTTGAAAACTGCATATTCACATCGGCAATAGGCACCTCCACCCTCATCGAGTGCGCAAGGGAGCCGAAGCATTTATTGTCTTTCGGAATGTTCATCACCGAATTCTCGGTGCTCTCCTCCCTTTTGGCATACTTCGCCGAGGGCTGGCTCAAATCCGACATCGCAAAGCTCTTTCTGCCGAGCGTATACGTCGTCTGCCTCGGGCTGGTGTATGTTTTAACGCTTTTGTTTATCTGGTTCGTAGCAAGAAAATGGTTTAAGGCATTAAAGAAATATGTACACCTCTCGGCATTCAACTGCGCCGTTTTGGGCTGCCTTTTCAACAACGGCTTATCGGGGGAGACCCTCGGTCCGAGGCTTTTATATGCCGCCGGGATAGGTCTCGGATTTATCCTTGCCACATATCTTCTGGCAATAAATTACAAAAAGCTGTCCGGTCCCGAGGTCCCCGCGTCATTTCGGGGATTCCCCGCTTCGGTGCTATATATCGGCGTTTTCGCCATGATCATATACGGTCTGAAACTTTAAGGAAGTGGTTTAATTGCGGAAAAGAAATCTTTATCAGAAGAAGTCAAAACCGATGTTCAAAAGAAAACGCTCGCCTGCAAAAACGGTGCTGAGCGTGATCTTTGTGATACTCCTTTTGGCGGGTATCGCGTTTTTGGGATACAGCGTCGGCAAGCCTATCGTCGAGTTTTTGGGAGGACGGGATAAGCCCGCCGTCACCGAACCCAAAGAGCCGGAGGAGCAGATAAAGCCGGAGCCCGCAGTCACCGAAGCCCCGGAAGAGGAAGACGAGCCGGAGCCGGAAATCACCGAGCCCGAACCCGAGCCGGAGCCGGTCATCGGTAAAAAAATCCTGTATGTCACGATACCCACCGGCGCGCCCACCGAGGATTATCTCAAGGGTAGGATCGAGTTTGCGAAGGTGAACGGCTACTACGGCGTGTCGGTGGAGCTGCTTTCTGTCGGCGGCGGGATCAAGTACAACACCGCGAACGAGCGGGCGATTTCCTCAAACGCGATCTCAACGAGCCACATCGCCGACCTCTCCGCAATTGCTAAGCAGATCAACGATTCCGGGCTTGTCTCGTATGCCCGTGTGTCCGCGCTTACCGATCACATCGCGAGCTGGGACAAATCGGTCTGCTATCTCTTTGAAAATTCGACCTCGACATGGCTCGACAACTCCGTCGATAAAGGCGGAAAACCCTGGATATCGCCCTTTTCCACCGTCGCACGCGACTACATATCCTCCATCGTCAAGGAGATTTCCGACGCGGGATTCTCCGGGATAATCGCGGGCGAGCTGGAGTTCCCGCCTTTCAGAAATTCAGATTTAAGATATGTCGGCTCGTCGGTGACGTCGGCTGATCGATACAAAGCGCTTCAAAACTTCTCGAACGCCTTGCAGGGCGCGGTCGGCTCGGACAAGAGCTACGCCGTCGAAGTGGACGCTCAGGACGTGGTCTCGGGAAGAGCCGAAATTCTGAAAGACCCCGCCTCTCTCAACGCCGATACTGTATATATAAGGTATGATTCTGCGGCTGTCGGGCTTCGGATCGTCAAGACCGACGAGACCGAAATCTCATATTCCGGCTTGAGCGAAGCCGAGAAGCTGACGGTCGTCATGAATGCCGCAGCCGAGGCGCTTAAGAACAGCGGCAAGACGGTTATCCCGGCGGTGACCGATGAAGCGCTGATCCCGCAGCTTGTATCGATGGGATATGATGAACAAAAGATAATAATTTATTAAAAAATTACGGAGTGTATAAAAAACACTCCGTTTTTTTGTCTTTTTGTCGATTCAGCGCGGCTTCTCAAGTATCAGAATGAAGTCCTCGGTGGAGGCAAATTCCGTCCAGCCGTCCGCTGAAAGCCCGGGCAGCAGCTTCTCGGTCAGCGGGTCCATCTTGCTTAAGAGCAGGTAGTCGTATTTTTCGGGATTTTTGATCCGCGTCTCCCCGTTTTCCTCGGTGATTTTGTCGTTTCCGAGATCATATATCTCCCTGCGATCACACGCGTGCGGCAGCAAAAACGTGTTTGAAAGCACGCTTCCGTCGTCAGGAAGAAGAGCGATGCAGCGCTCGGCAGACGCGTATCTATCGCGGTTTTGGCGGTAATCTTTGAGATAATCAATCTTCGGCGTGACCTGCGAAAAGGTCGTCACCATCGTAATGACGGCAGCTCCGAAGAGCAGCCTCCCGCAGATTTTTTTATCGAGATCGGCGGCGTTGAGTATAGTCATATAAATGAGCAGGCAGGCGGGTCCGAAGATGTACTGGAAGCCGATGTCTGCGGCATAACGGTAGCTTGAACCGATCACAAGGCACATGATGACGTAGGGTATTATCAGGATAAAGCGCCGCAGCTTTACAGTGAAAAACGGCAAAAGCAGCAGCGGCAGAAGCGTCTGACAGATGAAGAGCAGCGTATCCTCCCCCGCAAAGAGCGAGAAAAAGTAGGCGGGGTCGACGAGGACGTTTTTCAGGATATTGATAAACCCGCCTCCGTCCGAGCCGATCAGCACCCCGAGCCGGGAGGAAGTCATGTAGCCGCCGTCGCCGTGGACGGTGAGATAATTCATCACGATGATGAAGTAAAGCGATGATAAGACCGCAGTCAAAACCCCGTGGATACGCCTTTTGTCCCGGCATTCAAAGAAATAGTAGAGCCCGAGGCAGATGACGTAAAGAGGCGCGTCCTCCTTCACGATGCATACAAGCGCCGACATGATGTATAAAAGAGGTATATTATTTTTCTCCAAAGCGTATATCAGCCACATCAGAAGAGCCGGCAAAAGCGCATTTTCGTGGAAAGAGTAGTAGCAGGGAAGGATAAGCCCGGCGGAGAAAATATACAAAAAACATGCAAGATATAAAGGCAGACCCTTTAGCCCCCTGCCCTTTGCGATCCAAAAAAGCGGCAGCACCCCCGACATCGCGCCCAAAACCTGAACAACCAAAATCGTGCCCGCGGTGGGAATCAGCAGATAAATTGGCAGAATCAGGTAGAAAATAAAGGAGCTGTGAACCTGAAAATGGCTCATCAGGCGATCCCTCTCGCAGCTCGTGACGGCGGTCAGATTTTCCTTAAGTGAGTTAAACATTTGCAGGAAAATGCCCATGTCAAAACAGGGCGTGCCGAAGGAGAGGTGCTTCATGACGGTCGTCAGGGCGACGAAGATAAAGACCGGCAACGCCGTCAGCAGTACCCCGAAAAGAGCCGCTCGGTCGGATTTTTTGGAAAATTCGGGGAGGCGCGCATATCCGTATGCCGAAAAAACCGCCGCGACCGTGCCCGCTCCGAGCCCGAAATAAAAGCTTCCCGACCGGTAGACCGCGCACAGCGCAAACAGCACCGAGCTGAAGATCAGCACCGCGGGGTCCTGAACTTTCTGAACTTTCAGCACTATCCGAAATATTGCATTTATAGCAGATATTAGGATAAATACCAGCAGTATGCAGAACATTTTTCGGGGCATAGACAGCCCCGCCGCAAACTCCCGCCATGCCGAGACGGGGTAAATCCCCCGGGCTTTTCCGATCATGAAATCCAGCGCCGACGTGAGGAAAAACGCGCTGAAAAGCCGCATGATAAGCCCTTCCGCAGACCCGAGCATCCCCCCGAGCCCTGATTTTTTGTCCATAAAACCACCTCGGGAAAAGTATAGCACAAAGCGGGGAGGAATGCAAGGGGCAATGCGTCCAAGCCGGACGCCAAAAGAAATCAGAAGCCGGAAATCAGAATGTCAGAATTTAAAGGTGTCGCCGGGCCATCGCAACGGCTCCCCTATTTAATAAGGTATCACCCCTCGGTCGCCCTGCGATATTCCTCGTCGCCGACCGCTTCCAGCCACTCGTTCGAGCCGTTTTCACCCGGGACTTCGATCGCCAGATGGCTGAACCAGCTGTCGGGCGCCGCGCCGTGCCAGTGCTTCACACCCTCGGGAATGTTCACGCAGTCGCCGGGGGTCATCTCGATCGCCGGCTTTCCCCACTCCTGATAAAATCCCCTGCCGCCGACGCAGATGAGAATCTGCCCGCCGCCCTTGGTCGCATGGTGAATGTGCCAGTTGTTGCGGCACCCCGGCTCAAATGTGACGTTATGAATGCCGACCTGCTCCTTAGAGACGGGCGCCAAGTAGCTCTGACCGATGAAATACTGCGCAAATCCGTCGTTCGGCTCGCCGATCGGGAAGAAAATGCTGTTCTGGAATTTGTCTTTTTCTGTCAATTCGTCCTCCTTCCAGACGTCCTTCGCGAGCCTGAACACCGCCCAAGCCTTCGCCCAACCCGCGTAAAACGCGACATGAGTGACGATCGCGGCGATCTCAGCGCGGGTCACGCCGTGAGCCTTCGCGTTTTCGAGATGATAGACGAGCGAGGAATCGGTAATCCCCGAACTCATCAGCGCGACGACAGTGATTATGCAGCGCGTTTTCAAGTCGATATCCTGATTATTCCAGTTTTCGCCGAACAGCACATCATCGTTATAATGTGCAAAATCGGGTGCGAAGTCGCCTAACTGATTTCTGCCTGCTGTCTGTGTGATTTTTTCCATGATGATTCCTCCTAAAACATTATAAATCAATTATCAACTTAACAAATAGCTGTTCCGTGGCGTCGTATACCGTTCTGTAATCGCCCAGTTTAACAAAGCCGTATTTCTCGTACAGTCCCTTTTCGCCGCTCATGATATATATTTTCCGATACCCGAGCTCACGAGCGTATGAAATCGCATTATTTATCAATAATTGAGATAATCTTTTTCCGCGAAATTTC
Organism: uncultured Clostridia bacterium; assembly: GCA_947627985.1. Classification (GTDB taxonomy): domain Bacteria; phylum Bacillota; class Clostridia; order Oscillospirales; family Ruminococcaceae; genus Faeciplasma. The sequence goes on along the minus strand of CANQYD010000011.1, from coordinate 36,332 downwards.
TCGTCAACAAAAACAAAACCGATAAACGGCGCGAAGCCGTATTCTTCCGGAAGCTCGTCCTTTTCGGTTAAAGTGCAGAAACCGACGACCTCACCGCCTTCGACGGCGCAAAAAACTCTTTCCCATTCCTTGAAGTCGTTTTGCACCATTTTCTGAGTCAGAACAGGTCCGGCTCTCCAAGAGCATTTTGCCGCCATTTGCAGCGTTTTTTCCCAAAATTTATGCCCTTGGTACATGGCGTATATTTCGGTCATTCTTTTCTCCCTGCCGGATCAATATCCAGCCATTTCAGAACGCGCTGAATATATGTATCCCAAAAATACCAATCATGAATCCCCGGACCTTCCTCGTAGGTCACGTCGGCTCCGGCTTCTTTCAGGGCTTTCGCAATCGAACGGTTGGCGCCGATAAGATGATCCTCGGTGCCGCATGCAACATAAAAATCAGGAAAATAATTCCTGCCTTCAGCCGAATTCCTCGCCTTGATCTGCTCCATGAGAAAACGCGGGTTGCGATCAGTATGCTCCGCCTCGTCCAGATCGCCGAAACAACGCAGCTCCCCGACAAGATTCCCCTCGGAAAGGACCCATTCCCTCGGCTCTTCAAAGAAGTGCACCGCGGCGGAGAGCATAGCCGCTTTCCCGAAGGTGTCGCAAAATTTCAGACCGTTTCGGCAGGCGCCGAACCCACCCATTGAAAGCCCGCAGATGAAGGTGTCCTCCCGCCGGTCGGAAAGCGGAAAAATCCTACGGGTGAAATCGACCAACTCCCGACCGACGTATTCGCCGAAATCGCCGTAACAGCCGCCTTTGACGGGTACATCGAGATAAAAAGAGTTCTCGCCGGACGGCATGATCACCGCAAGCCCCATCTCCTCAGCCCAAATGCGTATTCGCGTGTTGTAGAGCCACGCGCCGTTGCTGTCCGTCAGCCCGTGGAGCAGGTAAAGCGTCGGATAGGGCGGCTTGAAATTTTCCGCCGGGAGGATTGCTCTGAACGCGACATCTCTTTTTAATGTTTCGGATCGAAATTCGATCTGCATAACTGCCATTTTCCGTCACTCCTCCTTAGAATTTTTTGATATATTATTGATATTTAAATATCCTGATTTTTCTGTTATGCGTCTCCGAGAAGCCTGATCACGCAGTCATAGATGATCTCATAAATGGTTAAAAATTTATAGTCGATCCCGGCTCCGCTCATCGCCTTACGCTGCTTTTCGGTGACGTATGTGTATGGATAAATTCCGAACATAAATGGGAAAAAGTTGTAGATAAAGCCGTCAATCTGGTTAAGCGTCATCGCCGGAAAAAATTTTTTAAGACATTCCCGAACAGCGCTCATAGCCCTTCCGTAGGCGGTTTTCATCTCAAGCAGATTCTCGGGGCGGCTGTTCTCCTCCATGTCGTAGTGATTCATCGACATGATTTTGAGAAGCTGCGCGCGATTTTCCAAAGAGCGTGCAAGAGCCTCCGCAAACTCCTCGCGGGTCATTTCTTCGCGAGAGAGGATAGATGATAATTCATCAATCCATCTGCGGTACTCCCGGGTCAGCAGCGCAAGAAAAATCTCCTCTTTTGTCTGGAAATAGTTGTAAATTGACGTGCGAGTAAAGCTCGTCGCGCCCGCAATATCGCGCAGGGTAATCTTCTTAAAGCTCTTAACCTGATAAAGCTTTTCGCAGGCGTTCACAATCTCCTCGCGCCTCGCTTCGGTAAGCTCGGGCGAACCTTTCGGCATATTTTTACCTCCTCGGATTTCGGAATTTCTGACCCAAAAGCGCCCAAAATCCCGCAAATCTATTTTGACATTCTGTCAGTAAGATAAGTATAGCACGGGCGAGACGGGTTGTCAAGGGGGAGGAGAAATTTTGAGCGTCCCAAACGACCACATCAAGAGGACAGAAGTCAGATATCGGATTGTCAGAATTTCAAGGCGTCGCCGGTGGCGACAGATTTAATCAGTGAGAATAATGAGGGCGATTTGTACACTACCCCCATGGGAGTGTCCCATCCGCCCACATTATAAAATTTTTTTGCCGGACGATTCGCCGTTACTAAACGCTTTCCATTTTCCACATTTAATTTAAATGTGGTCGAAATGGACACTCCCTACCCCCATCTCCCCCTTGCATTTTTCAAAAATATGTGGTAAAATAACATTGAGCCATGTGCTTTCAAAAAGAAACGGGGGTATTTTCATGAAGCTTATATTCGCGATCATCAACGACGACGACTTCAGAGGCGTGTCGGAGGCGTTCATCGAGAACGACATTCAGGCGACCCGCCTGAGCTCCACCGGAAGCTTTTTAAAATCCGGAAACACCACCCTTTTGATATGTATCGACGACGAACGGCTCGACTTCGCGCTCGACCTCATTCGCTCGCACTGCAAAAAGCGCAAGCAGATCATGCCGACGTCGCATGTGGGAGGAGCTTTCCCGCCCTATCCCGTCGAGATTTCCGTCGGCGGCGCCACGGTCTTTGTGACCGACGTCGAACGGTTTGAAAAATTCTGATGACTCTTTACGGCAAGGATAACGCGGTCTCGCTGATCAGCTCGATGATCGGCAGGGATCGGCTTCCACACGCGTTTTTGCTCTTTGGGGAGAGAGGCGTCGGGAAGAAAACGCTCGCAAGATATATCGCAAAAACGGTGCTCTGCCAATGCGGCGGCAAAGTGCCCTGTCAGTCATGCATAAGCTGCCGGAAGATCGACAAGGGCATTCACCCCGATTTTATATGCATAACCCCCGGCGGCAAGAACGGCAACTACCTCTCGGAAGAGCTGCGCTCTATCGTCTCCGACGCAGCCGTAGCGCCGAATGAAAGCCGGAAGAAGATCTACTTTCTCCCCGGCATCGACAAAGCCCTTCCCGAGGCGCAAAATACGCTTCTTAAGGTCGTCGAGGAGCCGCCGGAGCATGTCATGTTTTTGATGACGGCTGAATCCAAAGACCGGATTTTGCCGACGGTCCTTTCAAGGACGATTTCTCTCGGGATCACCGAGCCCTCCCCCGAGGACTGCATAAAAGCCCTCGCGGAGGCAGGTCATGTCGGGAAAACGGCAGATCGGGCAGTGTCCGTATTCGGCGGGAACATCGGAAAATGCCTTGAATATATCGAAAACGGCGGGGAGCTTGAATATATCGAGACCGTCGGAAAAATCGTCGACGGAATGCTAAGGCGCGATGAATTCGCGATACTTTCAGCCCTGAATTCCCTCGACGGAAAATCTTCAAGATCAAAGATCGGCGACGCCCTTTCGGAACTAAAAAACGTCCTTCGCGACGTGTCCGCAAAAAAATTGGGCGGGACGCTTTGTTCCGCCAACAGAAAAGGAGCCGAGGCTCTTGCCGACAATCTTCGGCAGTCATCAGCCGCAAAAATCTACGACGCCGTGACCGAAGCCGAGAGAAAGATCAACGGCAACGGCTCGGTGCCGCTCGTGATGAGCGATCTCGCGGGAAAAATCGCGCTGAACCTCTAAAGAAAGGAATATCTCTATGACCGAAATCATCGGAGTGCGCTTTAAAAGCGTCGGAAAAATATACTACTTCTCCCCCGGGGAGGAACAAATCGAGCCGGGTACAAAGGTCATCGTCGAGACCGCAAGAGGCGTAGAATGCGGGGAAGCGGTCTTCGGCAACAAGATGGTCGAGGACGAGCGGATCGTCCAGCCTCTTAAAACGATCATCAGGATTGCGACCGAGGAGGACTTCAAACAGATCGAGAAAAACAAGATCAAGGAAAAGGACGCCTTCGGGATTTGTGAGGAAAAGATCGCGAAACTCGGTCTCAACATGAGCCTCGTGGACGTCGAATGCACTTTCGACAACTCAAAACTGCTCTTTTACTTCACCGCGGAAAACCGCGTGGACTTCCGGGAGCTCGTCAAGGAACTGGCTTCGGTGTTCCGCACAAGGATCGAGCTTCGGCAGATCGGCGTGAGAGACGAGGCGAAGATGATGGGCGGGCTCGGTATCTGCGGGCGACCGTTTTGCTGCTCAAGCTTCTTGGGAGACTTCCAGCCGGTGTCCATCAAGATGGCGAAGGAGCAGTCATTATCTCTGAATCCCACCAAAATATCCGGCGCGTGCGGGAGGCTGATGTGCTGCCTTAAGTACGAGCAGGACGGCTATGAGGAGCTTTTGAAGATCACGCCGAAGATCGGCGCGATCGTCGAGACCCCGTCCGGCAAGGGCACCGTCACCGACTGCAACCTGATCTCCGGCAAGCTTCATGTCAAACTCGAACAGACCGGCGGCGACGCGACGTTTACGAGGGACCAGGTCAAGGTCCTCAAGGACAGCGTCATGCGGCTATCAAGGGAGGAGATCAACGCGCTGAGGGAGTTGGAGAAGAACTGAAAACGGCGGCGTGCTCCGGCATGCCGCTTTTTAGGTGGGGAAAGATTGGTGAAGCTGAAAATTTACGAAGGAGAAGCCGCATAATGCTTTTAATCAAAAACATCGAAACCCCGAGGCTGATTATCCGCTCTTGGCGCAGGTCCGACAAGGATTTTACGCTTTCCCTATGGGGCGATCGGGAAAACGGCAGGTACATGAGCGACCCCATCCGCGAGAACATGGACGAAGCGTATCTTAGGTGCGTCGACGAGATGGAGGACAATCCCGAGGGGTATTATCTGACTGCCCTGTGGAAAGATGGCGGCGCGCCCGTCGGCACCTGCTGCATTTTTCCGGAAAACGGAAATTACGATATCGGCTATTGCATCTCAAAAGACCATTGGAAAGAAGGGCTCGGGAGCGAAATGATCGCCGCCGTCATTAAGTGGGTCAAGGCGGAAGGCGGCAAGTCGATAACGGGAGAGGTTGCGGACGGCAATCTCGCTTCGGTTGCACTTCTTCGCAAATTCGGGTTTTCGGAAGACCGTAAAACTCGCTACAAGAAATGGGGCGAGGAGACCTATTTCGACGCGCATTATTATAAGCTGGATTTAGAGTGATATCCGCCGCCCATCAAGGAGAAAGCAATGATAAAATATGCAAATATGCAGAATTTTAACGATTTAAAAGAGTATGATCGGCACATCTCGGAATCGGAGCTTAAAAGCTTGATTGCCGCAAAAAGGGTCATAATCATGCAAAATGACGGCATGTTCATCGGCTGGCTGAGGTTCGGGCTTTTCTGGGACAATATCCCGTTTATGAATATGCTGTATATTTTGGACGGTTTCCGGGGCAAGGGCTTCGGCAGGGAGCTGGTCGAATTTTGGGAGCGTAAGATGTCGATGGCGGGCTATAACCGGGTCCTGACATCGACTCAGTCCGACGAGCAGGCTCAGTTTTTCTACCGCAAGCTCGGCTACACCGACTGCGGCGCGCTGATCCTCCCGCCCGACCCTCTTGAGATATTTTTGGTCAAAAATTTGGAATAAATTATAAAGGGCAGCGCCAAAGCGCTGCCTTTAAATATCTCTACGCCTCCAGCTTGTCACCGCTGTACAGCATATACACCCTCCGCCGCAAATTTGCGCAATCCTGCTCGGTGAGGCGGGAGGTGAGGCCCTCGGCGGTCTCCTGCGCGAGGCGTATGAGCTCCTGATCGGCTGCGAGGTCGGCGATCTTGAGCGGCGGGAGACCGTGCTGAGCCGAGCCGAAGAAATCGCCGGGACCCCTGAGCTCGAGGTCGGCTTCCGAAATCTCAAAGCCGCCGGGGGTCGAGGAAAGTATCCTCAGCCGCTTTTTGACCTCCTCGGTCGCGTTGTCGGTGATGAGTATGCAGTAGGAGGCGCGCTTGCCTCTTCCGACCCTCCCTCGCAGCTGATGGAGCTGGGAAAGCCCGAATCTGTCGGCATTTTCGACGACCATCACCGTCGCGTTCGGTACGTCCACGCCGACCTCCACCACCGTCGTGCATACCAAAATATCGAGCTCGTGATCCTTAAAACTCTTCATGACGGCGTCCTTTTTCTGACCGGTCATCTGCCCGTGCAATACGCCGATGCGATAGCCCTTGAATTCCCCGTCGGCGAGCTCTTTTGCGTAATCGGCGACGTTTTTGATATCCTGCGTGCCCTCTTCGACAGCCGGACAGACGATGTATGCCTGCCCGCCGGTATCGAGCTCTTTTCGGACGAACGCGCATGCCCGGGACCGCAGTTTGCCGGTGACGGCGTAGGTCTCGATCTTTTTACGACCCGCGGGAAGCTCGTCAAGAAGGGAGATGTCCAGCTCGCCGTAGATCATCAGCGCCAAGGTCCTCGGGATCGGGGTCGCCGACATAACGAGCCTATGCGGATTTTTGCCCTTTGCGGACAGCTTTGCGCGCTGCTCGACGCCGAAGCGGTGCTGCTCGTCGGTGATGACTAAGCCTAATTTTTGGTATTCGGCTCCCTCCTGAAAGACCGCGTGGGTGCCGACTATCACCTGATATTCCCCCGAGGCGCACTTCTCGGCTGCTTCGGTGCGCTGTTTTTTCTTCATTGAGCCGATGAGCAGACCTACCGATATCCCGCAGGGTTCGAGGGCGGATTTTAATGATTCATAGTGCTGCATCGCGAGAATTTCCGTCGGAGCCATCATCACAGCTTGTGAGGAATTCATCGCGGCGATGTAGCAGCATGCCGCGGCAACGGCGGTCTTTCCCGAGCCGACATCACCGAGGATCAGCCGATTCATCGGGCAGGGCTTTTTCATATCTGCCACGCAGTCGGAAATTGCGCGTTTCTGGGCACCCGTGAGCTCATAGGGAAGCGCTTTGAGATAAGGCGAAATATCCGTCTTATCGAAGGAAAAAGTCGTCTCACGTCGGGCGCGCTCCTTCATGCCCATCATGCCGAGGCGCAGGGTCAGAAGCTCGTCAAAGGCGAGGCGGCGCCGCGCGGGAGCTGCGTCATCGATCGACCTCGGAAAATGAATCAGCCTAAGAGCGTCCACCTCCGGCATAAACCCCGTTTTTTTGAGGATATCGGGAGGCAGAATCTCAACGTCGCCCGAGTCGGCGATCGAAAGAGCGTTTTTTATGCATATGCGAAGAATATTCTGGGAAATTCCGGCAGTGAGGGGGTAGATCGGCTGGATCTTGTCCTCGGAATTTGCCGAAAGGATCAGCGGCGAGGACATCTCCTTGCGCAAAAGATTTCCCCCGATTTTCCCGCAGAGGATATATTTCTCCCCGATCTTGAGGGAGTCAAACTGGAATTGTGCGTTGAAGATGGTGACGGCGAGGTCGGCCGTGTTGTCGGTCGCGAGGAGCTTGAAGACCGTCATGCCCTTTCTGATCATAGCCGGGCGGGACTTCGAGACGATCTCGACCTCGACCGCGCATACTTCGCCGTCCTGAGCCTCGGAGAGGGGTGTGATTTGGGAGAAATCGGTGTAGTCCCGGGGAAGATGGTAGATGAGGTCGCGGACCGTCGATATCCCGAGCTTTTTGAATAGCTCGGCGCGCTTCGGTCCGACGCCTTTGAGATACATTATTTCCTTGTCGATGGCGGACATGTTGCACCTCCGGTGTGGGATAGGTATAGTATACACTATTTTGGGGCGGAATGCAAGAGCGGGATGTAAGACGAGGGCTGAGAGGAGGTGAGGGGGGAGATGAGTATCTGACCTCCGACTTCTGATTTCTGTACTCTGTGCGTGCCGGAGGGGGCACGGCGGGCGAAGCCCCGGCGCCGAAGGCGCCGCTGCCACGGCGAAGCCGTGGCAGGGACCGCGCGCTTGCGCGCGGTCGGGCTTCGCCCGTGCCCCCTGCTCCTATCGTGGTTGTGTGGTATGTGCAAGCCCGGCGGCAGGGTTGGGTGCCTCTTACGGGGTAAAAGCAGGAGCAGGAGGTTTGGGCACAGAGCTTGGAGCCACTACCGTGCTTCAATAGGAGCTGAGGGCGGAAGATGAGAATCTGACCTCTGACTTCTAACCTCTGTCCTCTATGCGACCAACGGGAGCACGGGGGCGAAGCCCCGCTGCCGCAAGCGGCAGCGCGCCGACGCTTCGCGTCGGCGGTGCGCCTACGGCGCACGGGCTTCGCCCCGCACCCCTCCCTCCTCCACCCACCCCCTCTCAGAAGCACTCACCCCGTCACCCTCCAAGCCCGCCTCCCGCGCTCACCCCAAATCCGATACTCATTTTCTCATAATTTCATCTTGCATTTTCCTCCACAATATGCTATAATTGTCTCGCAGAGAGCCGTGGCGGCGAAGCCCCGAAAGGGGGTATGCGTGTGATGAATGAGAATTTGTACATCTATTTGATTATCCTTCTCATCGTTTTAGAAATCATTCGTGAAATAAAAAAGTAACCGCCAGACTTTGACACAGTGGCGGTTGCTTTCTTTAAGAAACCAAAACTTTGCTGAGCCGTTAGGCTCTCTGCTATAATTATATCACCCATCATCTGATTTGTCAACCCCTCCGATTCAGCAGGGGTTTTGTTATGTTGACATGCCCTGAAAATTATGCTATAATAATCCCATCCCGCAAAAATCCCCCGAAAGGAGAACCACCATGCCCATCCGCATCGTCCGTCAGGACATCACAAAAATGAAAGCCGACGCCATTGTCAACGCCGCAAACAGCTCGCTGCTGGGCGGAGGAGGCGTCGACGGCGCGATTCATGCCGCGGCGGGTCCCGAGCTTTTGGCTGAATGCCGGACACTCGGCGGCTGCAAAACCGGCGAGGCGAAGATCACTCGAGGCTACCGCCTGCCCTGCAAATTCGTCATTCACACCGTCGGGCCCGTCTGGCAAGGCGGTAAAAACGGCGAGCGCTCGCAGCTGCGGTCCTGCTACATAAACTCCCTTGCCCTCGCCCGAAAAGCCGGCTGCGAGACCGTCGCCTTCCCGCTCATCTCCTCCGGCGTCTACGGCTATCCGAAGGCTGAGGCGCTGTCCGTCGCGGTCGATTCCGCTCGCGAATTTTTGGATTCCGATGACTCCGACATGACCGTCTATATCGTGATTTTCGACAAGGCCGCCTACAGAATCGGCGAAAAATTATTTAAGGATATTGAAGAATATATCGATGATCGCTACGCCGAGTGGCATGTCAACGCACGCTCGGAAATGCTCAGAATGCCGATGGCAGCCGAAAATATCCATGAAGCCGACTTCACAGTATGCTCACCCATGCCGACGAAGAGCTTCGACAAATCCTCCCTCACCGACGCCGTCAGCAAGCTTGACGAGAGCTTTTCCGAGATGCTTTTGCGAAAGATCGACGAGCGGGGTATCAGCGATTCACAGTGCTACAAAAAGGCGAACATCGACCGCAAATTATTTTCAAAAATCCGCTCGGACAAGAACTACCGACCCTCAAAACCAACTGCGATCGCCTTTGCGGTCGCGCTGGAGCTGCCGCTGTCGGAGACCCGCGAAATGCTTGAAAAAGCGGGCTTTGCGCTGTCCCATTCGAGCAAATTCGACATCATCATCGAGTATTTCATCGAGCACGGTAACTACAACATCTTCGAGATCAACGAGGCGCTCTTTGCCTTTGATCAGAGCCTTTTGGGGGCATGATGATCGCGATTCTTGCTCAAGGCATAAAAGAGACAAGTCAAAAAGGTTTTGCCCCGCTTTTCCTCAAAAAGCGGGCGAGAGTCCAGAGGCGAGCAGCCTCTGGTCGCGCTCCGCAGAGCGCGAAATCCCCGCAATAGGACGCCTTAAGGCGTCCTATTGCGGTTAATCGTTTCTAAGCGCAGGAAGGGGAAATGAAAACAGTCCGGTGGACTGTTTTCATCGGGGGGAACCCTCGCCGGGGGTTCCCCCAACAAAAAACCGGCGACGAAGTCGCCCGGAGCCGAGCGAAGCGAGGCGGAACCCATCTCCCACTGACGTCGGAGATACACCGTAATCCCCATCTTATCAAAATGTCGCTTCGCAGGCGACCAAATCCCCAAAAACCTTCGCTATAATATAACTGTAAGCAAACGGCAAAGTTATATTTTACGGAGGTTTTATCATGAAAAAGAATCTTACGGAACTCGTCTTTATCCTCGATCGCAGCGGCTCTATGGCAGGTCTTGAGGCTGATACCATAGGCGGCTTCAACTCGATGATCGAGAAGCAGAAAAAAGCCGAAGGCGAAGCGCTTGTCTCGACGGTTATCTTTGACAACGTCAGCGAGGTGATACATGATCGCGTAAATCTTCGCGATATCAAGCCCATGACCGAGGACGACTACACCGTCAGAGGCTGCACCGCTTTGATCGACGCGATAGGCTCGGCGATCAAGCACATCGGGAATATCCACAAATACGCCCGCGAGGAGGACGTGCCGGAGCACACCGTCTTCATCATCACGACCGACGGCATGGAGAACGCCAGCCGAATCTACACAAGCGACGAGGTCAAGAAGATGATCAGCCGCCAGAAGGAAAAGTACGGCTGGGAATTTCTCTTCCTCGGCGCGAACATCGACGCCGTCGAGACCGCAAAGCACTTCGGGATTTCGGCTGATAGGGCTGTCAATTATAACAGCGACAGCGACGGCACCGCGCTCAATTACGAGGTCCTGAGCGAGACCGTCACGGCTTTTCGAGCCGGCGCGCCGATCGGTAAGGGGTGGAAGAAGAGGATCGATGAGGATTATAAGGGAAGAGGAAAAAAGAGGTAAAAAGAAAGCCTCGGCGCAGCAGCCCTGTCGAAATCGCCCCGAAGAAGCGAAGCGATATAATCTACGTCTTCTTTGGTCGAAAGCATATTGCCGCCGTCCTTAAAGCCCTGCTTTTCCTTCCGTTTTTTGGGCGCGCCGTCCCAGCCTGCTCAAAAGGTCCGCGGTTTTTGGCGTCTTTCTCGCCGCAGCGGTTGGCAAAGGTCCGGATACCGTTCTCACTCTGATGAAATGAAAGTGCTGCAGACGGGAGCGGAAATGGGAAAATACGGTAAAGTGAAATAAAATCATCGGCAAAGCGAGGGGCTTTACCGATAACATAGCTTCAATAATTTTAAGTTTTCCTTATTCCGCCGCCCCCATTCACCCCGCCGCAGATCAGCCCCGCTTACTGAGGGCAGCGCGCTGACACTGCGATACACACAATCAGTTTGCAAAGGACCGAAGCTACAACGATGAGGGCGGCGGCAATCTCACCGAAAACTACGTCGGCTCGTTTGCAAACTACTATTATTTCGCCATTCTCTCGCGTTTTAAAGGACACGGAAAATATTTCTATCGGTTTAAGCGCGCTGTGTTTGCGGAGGCGTGGCGTTCACTGCATACACATTTTGACCGTCCGCCGTCGAGGACCGGCAGCAAAGGTCGAGATAATTTGTCACGCAGATATCCGTCTGCTCCATGCCCGTAAACACCCGCACGAGATTCTCCCCGTTCAAGCCGCCGCGGTCGTAGGGAGCCCATTTTTCCGCCGGAGGCGTGCGATAATGCAGCAAAAATCCTGTAAATGAGTCATTTTGAGCCATCCTTTCGCGAACAGTATACCACGAAACGGGCGGCGGCGCAATAACCGCGAGGTTGTTGTTAGGAGAGGAAAAAGATACAAAAAGCGGACAATTGGTGAGTGTGAAAGATTTCTGAGTGAATGACCCTCGGCAACGCGGCACTCATGCGACAGCCCGCGACAAAAATCACAAACCTCGGCTTGCTGAAGATTTAACTGGGAATGAAGCGGTTTTTGCTTTATCTCGCGTTTGCCATGGTATTTTCGCTGGTGACGGGGATGATTGTGAATGTTGGAATATGATTGAAAAGCCTCAGTCAGTCCGCACACGGATTGACTGGGGCTTCTAATACTGTAAGCATGGGTGCGGGTCATTAAGTATGGGGAGCACCCATCGAGGGAGGGGCACTGTGCTTCTATCGGGGGTTGGCGGGGACAGAAGACCGGGCACGGGGTTGGGTGCACCTGCCGAACCTTGATAGGAGCTGAGGGTGGAAGATGAGAATCCGACCTCTGAAATCTGACTTCTGCTTTCTGCATGACCGAAGGGCACGCAGGGCGAAGCCCCGGCGCCGAAGGCGCCGACTGCCTCCGCAAAGCGGAGGCAGTGACCGCGCGCTTGCGCGCGGTCGGGCTTCGCCCGTACCCTCTGCTCCTATCAGAGTGCGGTAGTATGTGCAAGCCCGGTGACAGGGCTGGGTGCCTCTTACAAGGTAAAAGCAGGAGCAGGGGGCTGGGAACGGGGTCAGTGCCCCTGCCTGACTTTGGAAGGAGCAGAAGGCTCGGGGCGAAGCCCCGCTGCCGCAAGCGGCAGCGCGCCGACGCGAAGCTCCGGCGGTGCGCCTTCGGCGCACGGGCTTCGCCCGCACACCCCGTACCCCCACTCCGCCCCTCTTCAACGCACATCGGTATCAGCCAAGCAAGCCCAACCTTCACCCCGCACGCCACGAACCCACGACCCCGATAATCTCTCACATCAAATTTTCATAGCTTCATATAATGGCACCCTCGTACCGCACAATCCATAGCTGCCCGCAACCTCTATCCTCTGCCATCTACCCCCTGACCTCTGTCAGCGCACTCGTGGGACAACTCGCATACAATGTATTGCGGGGTGCAGCCGACCTCCCGGTGCACTGTATAAAAATCCCAAAGATGTCAAAACTATCAGCAGACACGCATAAGGAGGTACTAAAAATGTCAAATGTTTACAGAGGAGAGATATATTATGCCGACCTCAGCCCGGTGGTGGGCTCGGAGCAGGGCGGGATCCGTCCGGTACTTATCGTGCAGAACGACGTCGGGAACCGTCACAGCCCGACGGTGATTGCCGCGGCGATCACCTCGCGGCAGGAAAAAACGCGGCTGCCGACCCACATTGAGATCGATTCCAAGAGCTGCGGTCTCGCCAAGGACAGCGTGGTGCTTTTGGAGCAGATTAGGACGATCGACAAAAAGCGGCTGAGAGAGCGGATGGGGACGCTCGACCCGCAGTCGATGGACAGGATCAACAACGCGCTGTCGATAAGCTTCGGTCTGACCGGCGGTTTATAAAGTTTTGGGTGACGTATTACGCGCGTCACCCTTTGTTTTTAGCGATATTAAGGGCGCGCGCTTTTTTCGGGGTTCGTTGTAAATGAAAATCGGGGTTTATGCATTACGCGGAAAGTTACGGAGCATTTTTCGTTTTCAGATTATCTAAAAGAAAACGGCATGACCGAGATCATGCCGTTTATAATGTTCGGAATCATTTTATCCCTTTAAAAATCCTCCACCTCGCCCGTCTCGATATACCTCTTGAGCGTATCGTTTAAGTCCGCAAGGTAGTAATCGATCTGCTCGGAATACTTTTCCTTGATCTGAGCCCATGTGTTGGCGCCGCCGGTGCGCTGGATATCCCAGTTGAGGTGGTCGTATGCGTCCTGAAGATTCTGCGGAAGGTTGCCGGTGTAGAACATTCTGACGTTCTCGGCTGCAAGGCGCTCGCAGGTATCCCACATCGCGAGCATCTCGTCGGTCCATAAATAAACCTCTTTAAGCATCTTGCGATCGATATCGACGACCGTGGGATCGAGGACCTTGAACCTCATGCAGGACGCCAGCAGCGCCGCTCCGGTCGGATTCGGCGCGCCGGAACAGAGCATGTAGCCCGTCGGCTGGGAATTGATATAGTATATGCCGTCGCCCTCTTCATATCTCGGGAAGGGCACGAACATGCACTCCTGCTGCGTCATGTCGCCCCAGAGAGCCTTGATGTTCTCGACGGGCTGCATGTATGCCGCTTCGATATTTATCGGGCAGAACAGGCAAAGACCGTCGGTGACGCCGGTTCCGGAGGTGTCGCCTCTGCGCGCCCACCAGTCTGTGCCCTCGTGGTAGAAGCAGTCGTTGAGCGAAAGATCATAGATATACTGCATCGCGACTTCGACATACGGGTCGTCCATGTTGGAGAAATATTGACCCTGATCGTCTTTTTGGATCAGATATCTGCCGCTCGACTCCTCCGCAAGACCGTACACGCAATACCAGCCGTCGAGAGCATAGCGGTTAGCGTCTCCATCGGAAAAATCGAGACACATTTCATAGAATTTCTCCCATGTCCAATCGCCCGCGTAGAAGAGCTCTGCGGGATCGTCAAATCCCCACTCGTTGATGACCCGGCGGTTATAGGGTATGACGTCTTTAAAGACGATATCGTAGACCATCGCGAAATGCTTGTCGCCCAAGGCGAAGTATTCAGCCGCGTCAGCCATGCCCGCCCAAAGGGGATCGGTGTAGTCGATATAGTCGTCGATCGGCTGATACATGCCCTTTAAGCAATTCGTCGGGAAAGTCGCCGTGTTGGAGGTCCCGGCGAGGGTCATGTCGGGAGACGTGCCCGCCAAGACGAGGTTTGCGAGCTCGTCGTTCATGTCCTCATAAAGTACCTCATGCCAATCGAGGCTGCCGCCGTAGCGCTCGGTGAAGGTGTAGTAGCCGGTGTTGACCATCTCGCCCTCGTCGTAGTTCTGGAACGGGTCGAGCCAGCTCAGCCACGTCACGACGCCGGGGTCGCCGACATCTGCGGGCTCGGGGAGACGGATACCCGCGGCGTTGAGGATCGCTTCGGAGTCCTCGGTCGAGAGGGTGAGCTGAATGGGCGTGCGCTTTCTGCCGCCGCAGCCGACCATAGCGAAGATCATCAGCACAGCCGCAAGGAGAGCTAATATTCTTTTCATAAAATTTTCCTTCTTTCAGGTTGTAAGGGGTCAAAATTGACATTTTATAAGAAAATTATAGCAGATTATAATGCGGCACGCAATCGGCAGGTTGCACAAAATGTGGGGTTGGGGTTTGGAGGAAATGCGGGGAGGGAGGTCTATGGGGTTGGGCTGACAAGACTTGTTGCCTCTACTGTACCCCTGATAGAAACAGAAAGTAAAAGATAAAAATCTGACCTCTGCCTTCTGACCTCTGTCCTCTGTGCGACCAACGGGAGCAGGGGGCGAAGCCCCGCTGCCGCAGGCAGCGCGCCGACGCGAAGCTCCGGCGGTGCGACTTCGTCGCACGGGCTTCGCCCTGCACGCCCCAGCCCCCGCACCCGCACCCCCTCCCCAAACCCAACCCAACGGGGAGGGGCTTCACCCTAACCCCAATCCCTTCCCCTAAATGGGAAGGGGCTTGAGCCTTGCTTTGCTCGGCTCCGGAAGAGTTCGTCGCCGGGTTTTGGTGACAACCCGTTCCGGGATTTCCACGATCCCATTTTCAGCTACCGTCTCCCCCAGACCCCCTCCCCCTCTTAGGGGGAGGGGGCTACGCTTTACTATAGGACAGTGCAAAAGTAAACCGGGGGGTGGGGGTCTGCTTTAAACAGCATGAGTTCATTTTCCGGCGGGAAAATGAACGAATACCTTTTAACTAAGGGTCGGGTAGGGAGGGTTTTCTTTAAATTGGATATTGTATACCTTTTACAAAAGGGCGCGGCAGGTATGGGGGTGCTTGCATATTATCAAGATTTTCCTTATTTCCCATGCTGTATATAACAAAGCAGTTTTTCAAAGTGCGCAGCTTTTTTGCCTCGCTTCGCTCGGCAAGTGTGGGGCACCATTGCATGGTTCCCGCAGATGCGAGGTTTTGTCCAAGAGCACGAGAAATCCTGCGTTTTTGATTGCGAAGTGCGATCGGCAACAAAACCGGCTTCTGCTGCCCCTTTCCGGCTTCCCCCTCCCCAACCCCTCCCCGGCGGGGAGGGGCTTTTCGTGCCTCGCTTCGCTCGGCTCCCGGGCGACTTCGTCGCCGGGTTTTTGTTGGGGGAACCCCCGGCGAGGGTTCCCCCCGTGAAAACAGTCCACAGGACTGTTTTCATGCCCTCTCCTGCGCTCTATTAACGATAAACCGCAAGAGGACGGCTTGCGCCGTCCTTTTGCTTAAGAGATTTCGCCCGCAAGCCCTTTAAAAAGGGCTTGATCCTAAACTTGCCTTGTCTTTCAGAAGGTCAGGCGCAGAATCTGTCTTCCGATCTCTGCCCATCTGCCCTCTGATTTTAGTCCCTCTCCTTCTTCGAGCTCACCACTTCCCCGCTCGTCGCGTTGATGGTATAATCATACTCATACCCCGCAGCGTCGAAGCTGACCTCATACACCACCGAATTCAGCCTGTGCTCAAGCTCCACCTCGAGCTCCCTGACCTCGGAAGCCGACAGCCCGGCATGCTCCAAAGCCTTTGCCTTAGCGCTTTCGCTGCCGATATATTCCGACGAATTCAGCGCGGGGTCGGGCTTGTAATCATTATCCCACTTCTTGTCCGAGCGTAGGATATCGCCCGTCGCGGCGTCGATCTCGTAATCGTAATCGTAGTCCTCGGCGTCGAAGCTGACGTCGTAGACCGCCACGCCTCTCTCGCGGTCGAGCTCGTACTCAAGATCATAGACCTCGCTCGACTTGTAGCCCGCGTGATTCAGCGCGATGTCCCTCGCCTTTTCTCCGCCGATGTAGGTCGATGTTGATGATGTTGATGCCGTCGCCTCCTGCGTTACAGCTGGCGTTGCGGCAGATTCATCGTGATGATCGTCGTCATGATGATCTTTGTCCGCCTCTTTTGTATATCTCAGCACTTCTCCCGTCACCGCGTCGATGTCGTAATCATAATCGTATCCGTCGCAATCGAAGCTCACGTCGTAGTAGCGGCATTCACCCGAATGTCCCTCGTGATTGCAGTGGGAGGAGGTCTCGAATTCGCAGTCGTAATCATATATATCCGCCGCCGCGCAGCCCGAGTGCTTCAACGCGGCTGATTTTGCCTCGTCGGCTGAGATGTAGCTTGCAGGCTCGGCTTTCGGCGCCTGAGTCTCGGCTGCCGCTTCTGTTGCCTTTGGCTCCGGCTGAGTTTCGGAAGCCGGGGCGGGAGCAGATTCCGGTTCGGTCTCGGAAATCGGTTCCGCAGTTGTTTCGGGGGCTTCTGTTACCTCCGGCTCCGGCTCGGTTTCGGGCGCTGCGCCATCATGAGGAGTCAAATCCTCGGAAGTCGCGGCGGGAAGCCGGGTATCGTCGTCAAGCTCTCTTTTTTGCCTGAGAATGTCGCCGTCCGCGGCGTCTATTTCATATTCGTACTCATACCCCAGAGCGTCAAAGGAGACTTCGTAGATGTTTTCGTTCTGCTCAAGATCGACGTCGAGACCGACGACGTCGCCTTCCTGCACGCCGGCATTTTCAAGGGCGATGGTCTTGGCGCGGTCGGTTCCGATGTAGCTTCCCTTGGAGGCACAGCCGCTTAAAACCGCGGCGGAAAGTGCGAGCGCGAGCAGGATATTCATACGTTTCATTGTCTTCACCTTTCTTTTTGGATATTCATGCCTTTGGCACGCTATCAGTATACCACTTTCCGCCGTAGAAATCAACAAAAATATGACGAAAATACGTTAAAAACAAGGTGAATTTTTGGTGATATTTAACCTGCGGGAAAGCCCTTCAAAGCTCTCCCGCAGGCTTATTTGCGATCTATTCCGCCGGCTCAAGCGTATCGATGTCGATAAAGCATGATTTATCCTCTTTCCCGGCATGGACCGTGACCTCGGCACAGCATATATTATCCCGATGAACTATCTGCAAATCATACCCGTCGAAATCCTTGATACCGAGAACCGAAAGAGCCGCGTTCAGAAAATCCTCCTCGGAAAATTCGGTATCGGCGTCGGCAACCGACATATCGAGGGGATAGGACACGGTCAGAGGCGCGCCGCTCAGCGCGTCGATCTCGGATTCATACCTCCTGCCGCCGTAGTAAAACGCCACGGTGTAGACAAGATGACTGTTTAAAGGTCGCCGCACGATACCCATATCCCAGAGCGCTTCCCGCTTTATCCGAAGATTCTGAAGCAGGATATTGACCGCGGTCTCCTCGGAAATAATCATATCCGAAGTCGCGCCGGATTTTGAGACTATTTTGCCGGATTTCGCGTCGATATGATACACCGTCTCGATGTCGGCAAGGTAAAACCTGATGACAAACTCTCCGCCGTCGCGATCGATCTCAAGCCCCAAAACGTCCTGATCGGTAACTCCGATGTCCTCAAGCGCCGCAATCACCGCCGCGGCTTCGGAAATCTCGCCTTCCAAGGAATCGGTGGATGGGATTTCGTTCGGTTCGTAGGGCTTAGTTTCGTCTACGGAATAAGGAGAATTCCCGTCGGGATCAAGCCCCGCGTTCGGCAATCCGTCGGCTTCGTTGTATTCATAGACTATCTCCCCGGTGTAGCAGTCTATATGGAGATTTCTTGCGGTGCCGAAGGGAGCCGTGCGGCTGTGGAAGCCGACGTTATAGACCTTCTGCCCGCTCTCTTCTACTACGCAGCCCGCGTAAATGCTTGTGTCCTCGGTTATCTCAAGACCGACATGCCCGGCGGCAATTTCTATCGCCCGCTTTCTTCCGATCATATCGGGGTCGCCCTGATGAAGCGTCCGCTCGGTTGAAGTCATATCCTCCTCGACATTTTCGGTCAGGATTTCAAGGGTATTCGGGTCTACGGTGCAGCGGTAGATATATCCGTCAAATTTAGCGGCGACGTTGTAATTTCCGTCGGCATTCGGCTCGACGACGGTCGTGACGGTCATGTAATCCTGCATGTCATAGGGCGTTGACCAATTCGTCAGCCCGAAGCGGTCCATGACGGCATAGGAGGCTAAAATCGTGTTATTCTGCTCGCCGTAAGGAGTTTCCGCGTTCTCGCGGCTGCCGTAAAGCGTGACGGATAAGACGTCTCCCGAGACGGCGTCGACATAAATCTTGTAGTGAAGTTCGCCGTCGTCCGATCTTGCGTTGACGATATATGCAGCCTGATTATACGGCAGATATCCGCTGAAACTTCCGGCAGGATAGTATTCCGCAA
Source organism: uncultured Clostridia bacterium (assembly GCA_947627985.1). GTDB lineage: Bacteria > Bacillota > Clostridia > Oscillospirales > Ruminococcaceae > Faeciplasma. Next base: position 17,609 of record CANQYD010000011.1, on the reverse strand, counting down.
AAGCCAAGGCGACGTCGCCGGTGTATTTTAATGTATACTCTTTGCCGATCGCTTTGCAGGCGCTCTCTATCGCCTTATTGAGACCTGCTACGCCTTCGACCCGATGGACCATGACCTTGTTCTCATCAGACCCGGTGTAAAGATCATCTTCGGCGATCTCATCATCATAAATCTCTCCGGTACTCATATCCACCTTGCAGCGATACATATACCCGCCGCCCCAGAATGTTATCTCATAATAGCCGTCCTCGCAGGAATAAACATCGCTTAAAAAGTCTGCGATATTCATCTCTATACCGCCGAGGGAGGTCGTCATATGGCAGCCGAAGTGATCGCGTGCTTCGTGAATGGCGTAGGTTCGGTTGTAGTTTGCGTTCTTTTCGGCTTCGGAGATTGCGAATTCATGCGTCTCATGCGTAGGCTTTTCTTCTGTGATATACGGCTCGCTCGATGACGATATAATGACCGCGGTCTTAGCGTCAACGGTGTAGTGATAGACCGTCTCGCCGATGGTGAATGTAAGATTATATACGGGTCGCAAGCCCTTAAGACCGATGTCGGCGTCGATCACTTCCGCCTCGTCCTCAACTGCCGTTCCGGCGAGTATCATGTTTGCGATAAACTGCTTTTCCTCGCCTTCGGCTGTCTCATATAGATGATTATATGCCGCGGCAAATGCGTCATGCCGATCTATCAGACCCGTAAAGCTGACTGCGGCTGCGGTCACGCTAAGAGCCAAAGCAAGAGCGGCGGCGACTATCGCTATCTTCAAGCCTTTTCGGCTCTTTTTTGTTTCACTCATGATTGTCGCGCTTCCTTTCGTCTCCTCTGCGGCAAGAGCTTCAGGAAGCTGAGGCATAGATTTTGAAAAAGCGCTTCGTAAGAGCTTTTCGGTATCTTTGTTGTTCATATTCCGCTCCCTCCTCAGAGAAGTGATTTTCTGAGCTTTTTTATTGCTCTTGAATATTTTGAAAGGACCGTCGGGAGGGGGATATCCAAAATCCCCGAAATTTCCCGGTGCTTTAAGCCGAAGAGAGCGTGCATGATGACGATCTGCCTCTCCTCGTCGGATAATTCCTCCAAGCATGCTTTCAGGACCGTTTTCTCCTCGGGGGTCATCTCTTTTGATACCGCTTCCTCGACCATCGACGGCTCAAAAGGCGCTACGGCTCTTAGGCGGTCATGGCGAAGCTTCATGAGGCAGCGGTTTTTTGTTATCGAGATGATCCAGCCCATCGGGCTTCCCCGGCTTTTATAGCTTTCAGCCGAGCGGAAGATATCCATAAAGACGTCCTGCATGACGTCCTCGGCGTCGGCGGGGGATTTTAAGACCGACAGGGCATAGGCATATACCGCCGGACCGGCATGGCTGTAAAGGGAGGCAAGAGCGCTCTTGCTTCCCTCCGAGATATCTTTGATAAGATTATCGATCAGCCGGCTCTCGGCTTTTTGGTCGGTCATATCCTTCGGCTCCTTTCGCTATGTAAATGCACGGGGCGGGGGATTTATTGCATCATAAAAATAATTTTTTAAAAGCGCTTAAAAGGGGACGCCCTCTCTTGCAGAGCGTCCCCTCTTGAAAAACAATTCACCGAATTGTTTTTCAATTCACCCCTTGCGGAGCGCACTCCGTAAAGGATTTCGCCCGTTGCGACGGGCGACCAGAGGCTACTCGCCTCTGGACTCTCGCGAGCCTTTTGAAAAAGGCTCGAGCGAAAACTTTCAGACTGTGTTACTTTGGGCTTACTTTTTCTCCCTCTCCCTGAAGAGATAATAATCGAGCTTTTTCTTGACCTCGTCCGGGATTTCCCTCGCGACCGGCATCTTTTTGGCGGCGTCCATTCTCTCGGCGAAGGCGTTTATGAAATCTATGTCCCGCTTCATCTGCTCGGCGCTCATCACCCTGACGGTGTCGTATGAATTATGTATCGTCGCGGTATTGTGCGGGGCAAGTCTTGCAAAGCTCAGGCTCGGCACGCCTTTGTCCGCAAACGGCGTTGAATCCGATGAATAGACGTCCTGCGCGACCTTTATCCCGAAGCCGTACTCCTGCGCGAAATACTCAATATAGTGGCAGAGCTTTATCTCGCTCGAACAGCAGGCGATGAATCTTCCCATAATCGAGCCGATCATGTCAAGATTGATGTTAAGGATTATCTTTTTCAGCTCGTCTTCCGCCAGCGCCTCGGTATATGCTTTTGACCCCAAAAGACCTCTTTCCTCCGAGCCGCACCATATAAATCTTAAAGTATAATGCGGCTTTTCCCGACCTGCGAAGTATTCAAGCGCCGCTAAAATCCCGATAGAACCGGAGAGGTTGTCATAGGCGCCGGAGGATAAAAACGTCGAGTCGTAGTGAGCCGTGAAGACGATTACCTCTTCCGATTGTCCGGGGATTTCGGCGATGACGTTTCTGCTCTCGCCTTCGCCTTCGTCCTGCTCGATGACGATTTTTGCGACATGCTCGCCCGAGTTTATGATATCTATAGCGTCCTTGGCGTTGATATTGACCCCTAAAATTTTCTTTCCCTGAGATACATAGCTCCTCAGCTCTCGGCGGTCTATATCCCGATCGGCATAATTGGCGTCGCCGTCGTAGGTCACAAATCCGACCGCTCCGTTGTCCAAAATATCGTGATAGACCCAGTATCCCAGATACCCGTCGATCATGACTATCTTCCCGCGGCACTCGGAAAGCGAGCAGGGGTCGGTGTTTGCAAGATAGTAAAGCGGAGCTTCGATATCGCCCGAACCGCACATCAGATACCCCCGGCAGGCTATGGGCTTGCCGTCGATATAAAACTCAGCCCGCTTCATCTCGGACTTATCGACCTTAAACGGCACTATCTCGGCTTCAACGCCGTATTCCCGGCACATCTGCGCGATCATTTCGGCGCATTTAAGCTCCTCGGGACTTCCGCCGGTCCTTGTGAATGACAGTTCGTTAAGCAGTTTATCGATTGTCTTTGCGTTCATATGATTTCCTCCTGCGCGTTAAAATTATTCATAGCCATTTTAAAATATTTTCGCAGCCCCTTTTCCTCGTCCTCGTTATATTTAAATCCGAGCGCCGAGGCGACGGTGTGAGCCAAAAACGAGAAGAGATCAGCCATGTTGTATGCGGCTCCCACCAGCCCGTCGGCTGAGGAATAGGTCTTTAAATACATTATATAAATATCGGTCCCGAGATATTTTTTGAAGTTTTTTCCCGCCTTTCCCGGCGACACCGAAAAGCCGGCGTCCACCCCGATATACCACCCGCACATTATGTTGAGCATGTCCCGGACATACCGATTCAGCATGTCCATGGCGTATACTTCCTGAGCCCTTGCGGCGCCCTTGGCGACGTTATTTAAGCACCACCAGAACTCGTTGCAGCAATCGGAAAATTCCTTCTCGGTCGGCTTTCCGACATGCCAGAACTCCGGGTCGGGCACGATATTTTTTAAGATTCCGGTCTTATCCAAAAGCACTTTAGCCGGCTCGCCGTTATTATCGTAAGGTCTTTGGGTGATTCGTAGGTCGAGGCGTATGCCGTCCTCAAAAATCGCGAGGTAGATAAAATCGCCCAGACCGTCCGGCTTTATAAGCGTGCCCGTCTCGGGGGTCTGCATTAAGATCACCCGACCGAATCGCTCCTCAAGCCACTTTTTGTTGTCGTAAAACGGCGAGACATCTTTAACGAAGTAAACTATATCGAAGTCTTGGAATATATCTTTTTCAGCCTCGGGATCGGCTCGGGAGCCGTTTAACATCACGGCTTCTATCCGATCGTCCTCCCGTGCCGTTTTGATAATTATATTAAACATTTCTTCATCCGTACGCATAATCCAACCTCACTCGTTCGCCCAGAATTTGCGGTCGAGGGTACGGTATCTGACCGCTTGGGAGACATGTTTTTTCTCAATTGTCTGCGCGCCCTCCATGTCGGCGATGGTACGGGAGACCTTCAATATTTTGTCATATGCTCTTGCCGACAGCCCGAGGCGCTCAAAGACGTCCTTTAAGAGCGCGTTTGCGTCGGGCGACAGGGCGCACACTTCATGCAGAATATCGGAAGTGATCCTTGCGTTGCAGGTGATCCCGGTGCCCCTAAATCGCCGATTCTGAATCTCCCTCGCCCTCTGAACTCTTTCGCGGATCACCGAGCTCGGCTCCTCTTTTCTTCCTGAAGAGAGGCTTTCAAACTCCACGGGAGCCACTTCGATATGCAGATCGAATCGGTCTAAAAGCGGTCCCGAAATCTTTGATAAATACTGCGATACCTGCTTTTTTGTGCAGACGCATTTTTTGGTCGGGTGCCCGTAATAACCGCAGGGGCAGGGGTTCATGGCGGCGACGATCATCACCGAGCAGGGGTATGTGACCGTCCCGGAAGCACGGGAAATCGACACCTTCTGATCCTCAATAGGCTGCCTCAGGACCTCTAAAGTCGAGCGCTGAAACTCTGCAAGCTCATCTAAAAACAGCAGACCGTTGTGGGACAGAGAAATCTCCCCGGGTCGGGGGATTGTGCCGCCTCCCGTCAGACCCGCGGTAGAAACGGTGTGATGAGGGGAGCGGAAGGGTCGCCTTGTGATGAGGGGCTGGCTCTTGTCCAAAAGCCCCGCGATGGAGTAGACGTTTGTCGTCTCGACCGATTCTTCAAAGGTCATCGCCGGGAGTATCGAGGGAATGCGCTTTGCAAGCATGCTCTTTCCTGAGCCGGGGGAGCCGATCATGATGATGTTGTGCCCGCCGCATGCAGCGACTTCGATCGCCTTTTTGGCGAACGCCTGACCCATCACGTCGCAGAAGTCGAGCGCGCCGTCATAATCCTCCGCTTCTGGGACATAGGGAGGCATTGGAGCGATCTTTTCGCGGTCGCATAAATGATCCCATAGCTCCTTTAATGTGGACACGCCGTAGACCTCGATCCCGCTTACGACGGAGGCTTCGCGGGCGTTTTCCTTCGGGACGAATACCCGCCTTCGACCGCTGTTTTTAGCGCTGATTGTCATCGGGAGGACGCCGTTTACGCCCCTGACTTCCCCGCCCAAAGACAGCTCGCCTATGAACGCCGAGTCGGATATGTCGGAATTTACCTCTCCTATCGCGTCCAGAATAGCCGCCGATATCGCAAGATCATGCTGCGAACCGACCTTTTTGACGTCAGCCGGGGCAAGATTTATCACGACCGAAGCCGGCGGAAATTTTATCCCCGAGGAGCGAAAAGCCGAGCGGATTCTCTCGCGGGACTCCTTGACCGAGACGTCCGCCAGCCCGACGATGTCGAAGCGCTCAAGCCCTCTGCTCATCTCCAGCTCGACGTCCACGGGATAGGCGTTCATGCCGTTTAAGCCGACCCCTTTGACCCTGCAAAACATATTTATCCCTCCAGAGTAGTGATATTTATATTTTAGCACATGCCGGGGGAAAATGCAATAACCGGAAAAGCCGAAGATCATGTTCACAGGCATATTTGCAGAAAATGCCACCTCCCGCCGAAAAATTTACTCATTTCGAGATTGACAGACCGGTGCGGGTGATGTATAATGACTGAAAAAGGAGGGGTAATATGCCTAAGAAGGCTGTTATGACGGTGATCAACGAAAACAGCGAGATCATGGACGTCGACGTCTTGTTTACCTTTAAAAACACCGCGACGGGGGTCTGCTATATCGTCTACACCGAGAACACCGTCGATGAAAAAGGCGATACAGAGGTTTTCGCCTCGATATTTGATCCCGACGACAAGACCCTCACGCTTCACCCTATCGAGACCGAAGCCGAGTGGGCGCTTTTGGAGTCAAAGCTTCGTGAATATGAGAAAAATCAACCGCAGGACCGGGGAGGCTCCGCATCATGAAAAAGAGCAGAAATTTGCTGTCGGAGCTCGGATATTCGCAGCATGAAATCGATAAAAAAATATCCGAAACTTTTTACAGCATGTTTTACGACGGGACCGAAAGGATATATCACCCGGTCGGCGAGGACATGGGATATATTGAGGACACCGGGAACGTCGACGCGAGGACCGAGGGCATGTCCTACGGCATGATGATCTGCGTGCAGCTCGGTAAAAAAGAGGAATTCGACAGGATCTGGAAATGGTCGATGGAGAATATGTACATGACCGAAGGCGAAAACGCGGGGTATTTTGCGTGGTCCTGCAAGCCCGACGGCAGAAAAAACGCTCACGGTCCCGCGCCCGACGGCGAGGAATATTATGCTGCGGCGCTGATCTTTGCCTCCCACAGATGGGGTGACGGCGAGGGGATTTATGCATATTCCGACTGGGCAAAGACGATTCTGCGGGATTGCATCCACCGAAACGAACCGGGGTCGAAGCCCGGCGCGGCTATGTGGACCGCCGACAATCACCTTATAAAATTCGTGCCGGGGTGTCCGTTTACCGACGCGTCCTATCATCTTCCTCATTTTTACGAGATTTTTGCGGATAATTGCGATGATCGCGACCGCGACTTCTGGAAAAAAGCGGCAGCGGCAAGCCGGGAGTATCTGCATATCGCTACCCACCCCAAGACCGGGCTGTGTTCGGATTATGCGAATTTTGACGGCTCGGCGCTGAAAAAGAGCTTCAATCCGAACGCGGGGCTGCACTACTCGGACAGCTACCGCACGGTATATAACATCGCGCTCGACTGGTCGTGGAACAAAGCCGACCCCTGGCAGCCGGGGGAATGCAGGCGGGTTCAGAAATATTTTGAGGACGCGGGGGAGAATTGGGACAGGGTGCCCCACCCCGACGGCACCCTGACCGAGGAGCGTGCGATGCACCCCGTGGCGATAAAGGCGACGAAGGCGGCGGCTTCTATTGCCGCAATAGACGGCGCGAGCGATGACGAGCGGGAGCTTGCGGTAAAGCTTGTGAGGGAGTTTATGGATATGCCTCCCAGAACCGGGAATAGGAGGTATTACGACAACTGCCTGTATATGTTCTCGCTGCTGATGCTGGCGGGGGAGTATGGGGAATATTGATTATTGCAGTGCGGGACAAAGCGGGAATTTTGGATCAGCTGCTGTTTGCCTCGCTTCGCTCGGCAAGCCGGAGGGGGAAAACCCTTTATAAAAGGGTTTCCCCCCTATGACCCCCTTTCCTAAAGTTGGAGGAGGGCTTCTTCTGCTGCTTTACCCTGCTCGGTAAGCCTGTGGGGACAACCCCTGCGGGGTTTTCCCCAAACCCCTTTCCGGCGTCCCCCTCCCCAACCCCTCCCCGAGGGGAGGGGCTTTACCCTCACCCCCAACCCCCTCTCCCTGAAGGGAGAGGGGGCATGAGCCTCGCTTCGCTCGGCTCCGGGCGACTTCGTCGCCGGTTTTTTGTTGGGGGAACCCCCGGCGAGGGTTCCCCCGATGAAAACAGTCCGCCGGACTGTTTTCATTTCCCCTTCCTGCGCTTTTTTGAAAAAAGCAAGACGACGGCTCCGCCGTCCTCTTGCTTAGAGATTTCGCTCACTGCGGTGAGCGACTCGGGGACGCTGTCCCCGAGACCCCTGCAAGCCCTTTAAAAAGGGCTTGATCCTAAACTTATCTTGTCTCATTAACACCTTTAAATAAAACTACATCTTAAGGAGGCACCCGCATGATCACCACCGACATCTCAAAAAAATCCCGCGTAAAGTCCGCTAACCCCTATCTCCCGCTCTGGGAACACATTCCCGACGGCGAGCCGCGCGTCTTTGAATATAACGGCGAAAAGCGCGTCTATGTCTACGGCTCCCACGACACCGAACGAACCGCTTACTGCGGCAGGGATCAGGTCGTCTGGAGCGCGCCCGTGGACGATCTCACCGACTGGACTTGCCACGGCGTCTGCTACACCGCTTCCGACGGCTCGATACTCTATGCGCCCGACGTCGTCCAAAAAGGCGACACCTTCTACCTCTACGCTGCCGAGCGCCAAGGCGGCAGGATAGTCGTCGCTTCTTCAAAAAATCCCGCCGGACCTTTCACCGACCCAAAACCCACAAAACTCGGCTTCGACCCGGGTATTTTGGTAGATGACGACGGCAGAGTTTATGCATATTGGGGATTCTGCGGCTGCTACTGCGCCGAGCTTGAGGACGATATGGCGACGATAAAGGAGGGCACTCTTCACGCCCACCCGATGGGTCACGTCCCCGACGGCTGGAATCCGAATGGAGATAAAGATCATGTCGATCTTCGCGACGCTTTCTTCGAGGCTTCAAGCCCCCGCAAGATCAACGGTAAATATGTTTATGTATATTCAAAGAGATACATGACGCCCGTGCCCGAGTTAGGGGTATATGAACCCTGCAACGGATTTTTGTCATATAAATGGTCAGACAGCCCGCTCGAAGGCTTCCGTGAAGGCGGCGACATCTCCTTCAACGGCGGAGAGATCATCAGAATGCCGGACGGCACCGGCATGCAGACATACCGCTGGGGCAACAACCACGGGGGTCTTGTCGAGATCGGCGGGCAGTGGTACATCTTCTATCACCGCCACACCGGGACCGACGAATTCTCAAGGCAGGGAATGATCGAGCCGGTCGATATCGCCATGGGTCGTGACGGGAAAATCTATATCGGCGACATCACCTACGTAAACGGCGAGCCTGTCGGCTCAAAGCCCGTCGAGGAGACCTCCTCCGGCGCTTCGGTGAACGGAATCGACGCGTATAAGATAATTTCCGCGGGATATGCCTGCCACATCAGCCCGCTTCATCAGGCGTATGTGAAGCCGGTTTATGAGCAGATCGACGGTGTTTCCTCTCCGATCGTGAATATCAAAAGCGGCACGACGGTGGGGTTTAGATACCTTCAGTTCGGCACCAAGTCGCCCGACAGGGTGATTATTTCCGCGACCTCGACCGGGAATATGAGCGTGAATGTTCGGGTGGATGATTGGAAGGGCAGGATCGCCGCAAAGATAAGCCTCACCCCGACCGAAGCGCTTCATGAGGCAAAGATCGACGCCGGGATCATCGGGAAAAGGGCGGTGTACTTCGAGTTTGAAGGCGATGGCGAAGCGGAAATGGATTGGGTGAGCTTCGCTGATAGAGGTTAGAAGTTAGAGGGATAGTGGTTAGAAATTCTGTGCCAAGCCTTAGCGGAGACAAGTCAAGTTTAGGATCAAGCCCTTTTTAAAGGGCTTGCAAGGTCGAGGGGCAGCGCCCCTCGTCGCCCGTCGCAACGGGCGAAATCCTTTAAGCAAGAGGACGGCGTGAGCCGTCGTCTTGCTTTTTTATCATAATTAGCGCAGGAGGGGGAAATGAAAACAGTCCGGTGGACTGTTTTCATCGGGGGAACACTCGCCGGGGGTTCCCCCCAACAAAAAACCGGCGACGAAGTCGCCCGGAGCCGAGCAAAGCGAGGCTCACCCCCGCCTCCTCCCCGCACCAAATCACTAATTCCGCAAAAAAATCAACCCCCACCCCCATACTTCCTCTCCAGCTTCCTCGACAGTCCCCGCTCAGGCTTTCCCTGCGGCTTTCTTGCCCGCTTCTCGGCGATGAAAACGAAATACCCATCCCGCTCGACGACCCTCACCCCGCCGAAAACGCTCCGAATCTTATTTTCGTACCACTCGCGACGCTTCGTGACCATCATCAGCCTGCCGCCGGGCTTCAGGCGGTTGCGGCTCTCCTCGATGAAGTGCTTCGGAACAGAAAAATCGGCGTGATAAGGCGGGTTCGAGAGGATCAGCCCGAAGCCGGTCTCCCTAAAATTCCGGAAGCCGTCGCTGTGGTAGATTCTTACATTTCCCACGCCGTTTCGCTCGGCATTTTTTCGGGAGATATCGACTGCGCCCTCCGAAATGTCGCACATCACGACGTTTTCCTCGCCGACGATTTTCGCGGCATAGATACCTACAACGCCGCAACCGCAGCCGAGATCCAGCACCGGGGTATCTATCTCGCCGACGAGGCTCAGCATGGCGGCAGTCCCGGCGTCAAGGGAGTTTGGGGAGAACAGTTCGGGTGATGACTCTATGACAATATCCACGCCGTTTATACTCGCAGTATACATTTTTCGCTCCTTTATGAGAAAATCCGGAAAAGCCGTCGGCTCCCGGATTTTCGGTCATCTGCAAAAATTGCTTTTGATTTTTCGCTCAACATTATGCGTGCCGCATAAAGCCGGGCGAAAATTTATTTAAATCACATCGATATCTCAAATGCCGCTCGCGTCGACGTAAAACGTCCTGACGGCGTTCGGATCATCCTTCGGCTTGGGCTCTTCCTTGGGCGCAAGGCGAGAGGCGAAGAACTTCGTCGCGACCTGCGGGAAGAGGGCGTAGCTCAGGACGTCCTCCTCGGAGCCGTTGAAGCCGGGGACATTTTTGCACTCCTCGCGGTACTTTTCGAGCTCGGGTTCCAGTAGATCGGCAGGGCGGCAGGTGATGACCTCCTCGTCGCCGATCGCCTTCTTGCGGACCTCTTCGTTGACCTCGCCGGGGAGCCGTCCGTATTCGCCCCTGAGAAGCGCCTTGGACTCCTTGGTAAAGACCTTGTAGCGCTCGCCCGAGAGGACGTTGAGAACAGCCTGAGAGCCGACGATCTGCGACGTCGGTGTGACGAGCGGAGGATAGCCGAAGTCCTTTCTTACGTTCGGGACTTCCGCCAAAACTTCATAGTATTTGTCCTCCGCACCCGCCTGTTTTAGCTGGCTGATGAGGTTCGAGAGCATTCCGCCGGGGACCTGATACATCAGGGTCTTGGTGTCGACATTCAGAACCTTGGGATCGAGTATCCCCTCGGCTTTGAGCTTGTTTGCGACGTTTCTGAAATGAGCTGCAACGTCGGAAAGAGCCGCAAGATCAAGTCCCGAATCGCGGTCGGTGCCTGCTATAGTGGCGACGAGCGACTCGGTAGCGGGCTGGGAAGTGCCGTTTGCAAGGGGTGAAAGCGCGGTATCGACGATGTCCACACCTGCTTCGCAGGCTTTGAGATAGACCATGTCGCCGGTGCCGGTGGTGTTGTGGGTGTGGAGGTGAATCGGAATCTTAACCGCCGCCTTGAGCTTCTTGACGAGGCTTGCGGCGTCATAGGGCAGCAGCAGGTTTGCCATGTCCTTAATGCAGATGGTGTCCGCGCCCATCTCCTCAAGCTCTTTTGCAAGCCCGACGAAGTATTCCTCACTGTGCACGGGGCTGGTGGTGTAGCTGAGCGCGGCTTCACATATTCCGCCGTATTTCTTGGTCGCGGTGATAGCTGCCTTAAGGTTGCGGGTATCATTAAGTGCGTCGAAAATTCTGATGACGTCGATGCCGTTTTCAATCGACTTTTTGACGAAAGCGTCGACGACGTCGTCGGCGTAGTGCTTATATCCCAAAATATTCTGACCGCGGAAGAGCATCTGAAGCTTTGTGTTCGGCATAGCCTTTTTGAGGGCTCTCAAGCGCTCCCACGGGTCCTCGTTCAGAAATCTCATGCAGGAGTCAAAAGTAGCGCCTCCCCAGCATTCTAAGGACCAGTAGCCGATCTTGTCGAGGCGCTCGCAGGCGGGAAGCATATCCTCAAGGCGCATTCTCGTCGCGGCTTGGGACTGATGGGCGTCTCTTAATATAGTATCTGTAATTTTCAGCGGATTTTTTGCCATATTGTCCTCCTAAATCGTAATATTCAGCGTAAATGCCGACCTTTGAAGAGGCGGGCTGAGAGGGTCTTAAGGGGTAAGGGTGCGGGAGGGGGTACAGGGCGAAGCCCGCCCGCGCGCTTCGCGCGCGGGCGCTGCCGCGGCGGAGCCGCGGCAGCCGGTGCCTTCGGCACCGGGGGCTTCGCCCCGAGCCCCTTTCCCGCAGAAAGCCCCCTAAGACGCAGCAGTTACCCCAAAAGCGAGATCAGAACCCCGGCTGCAATAGCCGAGCCGATAACTCCGGCGACGTTCGGTCCCATGGCGTGCATGAGCAGGAAGTTTCCGGGATTTTCCTCCTGACCGACCTTCTGCGCAACACGCGCAGCCATGGGGACTGCCGAAACTCCGGCAGAACCGATGAGCGGGTTGATCTTCTCCTTCAAGAAGAGGTTCATGAACTTCGCAAGGAGAAGTCCTCCCGCGGTACCCATGCCGAAGGCGACGATGCCCATCAGAATGATTCCGAGCGTGCGAAGGCTTAAGAAGGTCGAAGCGGTAGCCGTAGCACCCACCGAAACGCCCAAGAAGATCGTGACGATGTTCATCAGCTCGTTCTGAGCGGTCTTTGAAAGCCTGTCGCAGACGCCGCACTCTTTAATAAGGTTGCCGAGCATAAGCGAGCCGATCAGCGGTCCCGCGGACGGCACAAGAAGCGTCACGAAGATGGTGACGACGATCGGGAAGATGATCTTCTCCGTCTTAGAGACGGGTCTTAGCTGCTTCATGACGATCGAGCGCTCTTTTTTGGTGGTGAGAGCCTTCATAATCGGGGGCTGAATGACACCGATGAGCGCCATGTAGGAATATGCCGCGACCGCGATAGGACCTAAGAGGTGCGCGGCTAAGATCATCGTGGTGTAGATAGCCGTAGGTCCGTCGGCGCCGCCGATGATACCGATCGAGCCCGCTTCCTGCGGCGTAAAGCCCATCAGATTCGCGGCGATATATGTCACAAAAATGCCGAGCTGAGCGGCAGCGCCTAAAAGCATCGACTTCGGATTTGCAATCAGCGGACCGAAATCCGTCATCGCGCCGACGCCGATGAAGATGAGGCAGGGATAAACACCCAGCTTGACGCCGAGGTACAAAACATCCAAAAGTCCCGGAGTAACGGTTTGCCCGAGAAGCGCGGTCATCTCATCCAAAATATTTTGGGAGACCCCCGACGCGGCAAACTCTTCGATCATCTCCTGCGTGATTGCGGCGCCGCCGAAGATGTCCCAGTGGACGTGTCCGCCCGCAAAGAGCAGCTCGTGATACATCTCCGCGCCGGGAAGATTCGTGAGCAGCATGCCGAACGCGATCGGCAAGAGCAGCAGCGGCTCAAACTTCTTGACTATCGCAAGATAGAGGAGCACGCAGGATATAAGGAGCATTATAAGCACCTTCGGGTCCCCGCCGATGAGGGCGAAGCCCGTTCCCGTGATAAAATTCTTAACAGCTTCCATTTTACACCTCTTAATTACTCAACGGTGCAGAGCAGATCGCCCGTGGCTACGGTAGAGCCCTTCTGAACGGCTACGGAAGTCACTTTTCCGGCTTTAGGCGCCATGATCTCGTTTTCCATCTTCATGGCTTCAAGAACCATCAGCACGTCGCCCGACTTAACGGTCTGACCTGCCGTCACGTTGACGGAAAGGATATTTCCCGGCATAGGAGCCGTGATCTTCTCGCCCGAGCCCGCCTGAGCCTTGGGAGCGGGCGCGGAAGCGGGAGCGGCTGCGGGCTTTTTGACCTCGGAAGCCGAAATTTCCTCGATGGAGACCTCATATTCGGTCCCGTTTACGTTTACGCGGTAGTTTCTCATAAAATTTTCCTCCAAAAACTTATCTTATTTTACTTTCTTTATTGACGTGATCCTGATGGCTTCGACGCCGGTGCCGAGCTCCTCGGCGATAGCTGCCGAAATTGCAGCTATAAGCTCTCCCCTGTTTTCCTCGGGGACGCTCTCGACCGGAGTATCGGAAATATCCGCCGCGGGCTTTTCCTCAGCCGAGCGCCTTGACTCCAAAGCCCTTATCACCGCTCCCATAATATAGCAGATCGCGATGATGCAGATGAGCCCGATAAAGACGGTTCCGAGTCCCATTCCGATGACCAGTCCCATTCCGGGGTCCTGTGACATAAAATTTTCCTCCTATTCTGACGAATCAAAATGATCCAAATTAAAGTTATGATAGCATATTGCCGCGCAAATTTCAATAGGCAAAATGACGGCATTACAAGCCTCCGAAAAAAATATTTATGCAACTTTCAAAAAACAGTGGAAATTTCCGTTTTGTTGTGATATACTGTAGGGAGAAATTTTATTGCGGGAGCTTAAATATGCAAAAAACTGTCAGCGGCATAAAAACCGAATACATCGAAAAGGGCTCGGGGGAACTTTTGCTCATGCTCCACGGTTGGGGCTCGAGCGCCGATTTATTTTCCGGGATAATAAATATCTGCGCCGAAAAATATCGCGTTTTAGCGCCAAACATGCCGGGCTTCGGGGGTACCGACGAGCCGAAAGAGCCTTGGAACGTGCAGAAATACGCCGATTTTATCTTGGAATTTTTAAAGCCCTATCAGCCCCGGTCGGTGATACTTTTGGGTCACAGCTTCGGCGGGAGGGTGATATTAAAACTCTGCGAGATGAGTCTGCCGTTTGAAATAAGTAAGATCATCATGATCGACGCCGCGGGAATCAAGCCAAAGCGGAGTTTAAAAAGCAAACTTTCCCTGATCTGCTACAAGGCGGGTCGGAGATTCATGAGCCTGTCTCCGATGAAAAAACTCTTCCCCGACGCGGTCGAAAACATGCGTAAAAAGCGGGGTTCAGCCGATTACAACGCCGCCTCGCCTATCATGAGGCAGACGCTTGTAAAAGTCGTAAACGAAGATTTAAAACACGTCCTCCCGTCTATCAAAGCCCCGTCGCTTCTGATTTGGGGCACCGCTGACGCCGCCACTCCCCTATCCGACGGCGAGACGATGGAAAAGCTGATACCCGACTCCGGGCTTGTCAAAGTCGAGGGTGCGGGGCACTACAGCTTCCTTGAGGCTCCCGAGTATGTCGGACGGGTGCTGAGGTCGTTTCTGAATATATAAGGAGGCAAAATATGGAATTTTTCAAGCTGATTTGCGCGATACTTGCGACGGCGCTATATTTCGCGGCGACCGCGCTTTCGCTTCGGCACTTCATTCACATGTTCCAGCTCAACTCCTACAAGCCCAAGGTGCAGCTGAAATGGCTTAAAGACAACGCTCGCGGGTTCTTCGCGGGGCATGTCATGGGCGCGGTCATCGCGCTTATCTGCGCCGTTCTCTCGTTCCGTCTGCCGATGAGCTCGGTCGGGCAGGGGCTTATGATACTTCTTATATCCGCCGTTTTGCTATTCTCGGCGATAAGCATGAGACCAAAGCCCGCAAAGATACCTCTTAAATATACTGCGCGTATAAAACGACTTATTTTTACATTATGTATCATATATCTTCTCCCCGCTGCGGCGCTTATAATCCTCTATGATTGGGGTTTTGCGGTCGTTTTTGCCGCGATGTATGTTATCTGGGTTCTGCTGTCGCCTTGGGTGGTGCTCCTCGCAAACCTCATCAACCGACCGATCGAGAAGGCGATAAATCTTCACTACATAAACGACGCCAAGAGAATTTTGTCGGAATGCCCGAATTTAACGGTCGTCGGGATCACCGGAAGCTTCGGGAAGACGTCGGTGAAGTATTTCTTAGATGAATTACTCAGCGTAAAATATAATGTACTTAAAACTCCCGGTAATTTTAATACGCCGCTCGGGGTCGTGAAAACGGTAAGAGGCGAGCTAAGAGCCACCCACGACATCTTCCTCTGCGAAATGGGCGCGAAAAATGTCGGCGACATAAAGGAAATCTGCGACATCGTTCACCCCCGGCACGGTATCATCACCTCCGTCGGACCGATGCATCTTGAGAGCTTCGGGAGCCTTGAAAATGTCAAAAAGACCAAATTCGAGCTCGCCGATTCGCTTCCCGACGGCGGTATGCTGTTTCTGAATATGGACGACGAAAACGTCCGCGACTGCTCGAAGGGGCGTAAATTCATCGGCTACGGGATCGACGATAAATACGGATATCACTGCGAAAACCTGACCTGCTCCTCTTTAGGTTCGGAGTTTGAGATCGTCTCGCCGAGCGGGGAAAGATGCGCATACAAAACGAAGCTTATCGGTCGGCACAACGTCGTGAACATCTGCGGCGCGATCGCGGCTGCAAATTCCCTCGGGATTCCGCTTGATGATTTAAGACCCGCGGTCAGGCGGCTCGAGAGCGTGCCGCACCGGTTGGAACTCAAAAAGAACGGTAAGGTCACGATAATCGACGACGCCTACAATTCAAACCCCTCGGGCGCAAAAGCCGCTCTCGACGCGCTCGGAAAGATGGAGGGCATGCGGATTTTATGCACCCCGGGAATGATAGAATTAGGCGACAAAGGCGAGGAGTTGAACCGCGAATTTGGGGCATATGCGGCGTCAAAATGCGACTTCGCCGTGACGGTCGGAAGGACCAATTCGGAGGCGATAATCTCGGGGCTTCGGGATAAAAATTTCCCGGAGGAGAAGATTTACGCGGCGACAGACCTCAAAGACGCCATGCAAAAAATTTACGCGATAAATACTGCGGATCAGAAGATAATCCTTCTTGAAAACGATCTGCCCGACAATTATTGACAAAGGAGATAAATTTATGAAAATAACCGTTGCGCTCATCTTCGGCGGAAAATCCGTCGAGCACGAGATATCCATCATCTCGGCACTTCAGGCAAAACAGAGCTTAAACCCCGATAAATACGACGTTATCCCGGTCTATATCTCAAAATCCGGGGATATGTACTGCGGCGAAAAAGCCGGCGACATCGAGGCGTATAAGGACATAAAGTCGCTGATCGGGAGCTGTTTTCAGGTGACTTTTGCCCGCATTGACGGCAGACCTGCGATAATCCGCACGCAGCCCAAAATGCTTCAAAAACCGCTCGTCAGCTATATCGACGTGGCACTCCCCGTCGTCCACGGCACCAACGTCGAGGACGGCACCGTCGCCGGGTATCTAAACATGATCGGCGTGCCGTTTGCGGGGTGTGATGTGCTGTCTGCGGCGCTTTCGATGGATAAATACGCGATGAAGCTGATGTTTAAGGAGAAGGGTATACCGGTCCTCGACTGCGTGATTTTTGACGAACCCGGGGGCGAAGACGATGATGATCGGCTCAAAAATGCCGAAGATAAGCTCGGCTACCCGATGATCGTGAAGCCCGTCAACCTCGGCTCGAGCGTAGGTATCTCGGTCGCGCATGACCGCGACGGGCTGAAAGAGTCGCTTGCGGAGGCGTTCACATATTCGGAAAGAGTGCTTGTGGAGCGCGCGATAGTGAATCTCAAAGAGATCAACTGCTCGGTGCTCGGAAGCGAGAGATCGGCTCGGGCGTCGGTCTGCGAAAGACCGGTCGGGAGCGACGAAATCCTCAGCTACGAGGACAAATATATAGGCGGCGGGAAGGGAAGCTCGAAGGGAATGGCGTCCACGAAGAGGATAATCCCCGCCGACATCAGCGACGAAGAGACGGAGAAGATTCGGGATTATGCCGTGCGCGCGTTCAAAGCGCTGGGTTGCTCGGGGGTCGCAAGGATAGATTTTATGATCGATTGCGATTCGGGGGATATTTATCTCAACGAGATCAACAGCATACCCGGCTCGCTGAGTTTCTATCTATGGGAGCCCGCCGGGGTGAAGTATCCGGAGCTGCTAGACGAGATGATCTCGCTCGCGCTTGAGAGGGACAGGAGGCAGAAGAAGCTGACGTATGCGTTTGACACGAACGTGCTGGCGGGGGTGAAGCTCGGAGGGGTGAAGGGAAAGGCATGAAAGATGGGGGTTATGCCTTTAATTGGTAAGAGACAAGATAAAAAGGTTTTGCCCCGCTTTTCCTCAAGTGAACAAGCTGGTTTTGCAACCAATCGCACTTCGCAATCGTAAACGAT
>CANQYD010000010.1 GCA_947627985.1 uncultured Clostridia bacterium | reverse complement strand
GCCGCCATGACCTCAAGATTTTTTGAGCGAGCGATCAACAGAGAAACCAAAAAAGCGCGTGGTGCGCTTTATCGCCATGATGATAATGAAAGCTGGTTTTGTTGCCAATCGGACTTCGCAATCGTGAACGATTGATTGCTCGTCCTCTTGGACAAAACCCCGCGTTCATAAACGGCACAATGATACTTCCGCACGCGGCCCCCGGAGTACCCTTGAGGGGTGAGATTCCCATGATGTTCTTACCGAGAACAATTCACAGCATTCCCTATTCGGCAGGAATAAAAGCCGGTTTTGTTGCTGTTCGACCGTCCACAGGACGCTCTCACGGACAAAACCCTGCGTTTATTGCTTGCAGCAAATATGTCGGAAACAGAAAAAACAGAAAACAATCACGGGGGGCAAATTGTAACTTGCCGCCCTTTTATACGAATAAAAACGACTGTAATATGCACGTCAGCACAAGACGTGCAAGATTGGAGAAAAGAAGATGAAAGAAGATAAAAGAAACTCAAAAGTAAAAATTTACGGCGATGAGTTCTTTGCCGAGAACGGCAAGGACGTCAAGGAAATTTTGAAAGACTTGATCAAAAGAGAAGCGCAGAATGTCAGAATATCTAAGTCTGTGGCTTGACGGTATGCTGCACTTAGACAGACTGTTCATTAAGTTCTATGAAGATTGGTCGAGTGGGCGTATTATTGAGTACAACTTTAAAATGCTCTCATAGAAGTATCAAGATGAGCAGCAGGAATTGGTCAAAAGCCTATTTACAACCCCGAAAAATTGTGCTACAATATTAGCGAAAGGAGCGGTTTTATGAAAAAATTTTCAGCAATCATTCTTGCGGCTCTTATGCTGACGTCCTGCGGCGGCAAGCCCGATACCCCGGATGGGGACAAGGAACCCTCTGCAACAAAATCTACCGCAGCCGAGGAGTCATCGACGCGGACAGGGCGGTGGAAATCGCGCTCGAGGACGCGAAATCTTCCGCAGAGGGAGCGGTCGCGGATATCCTCTCGGATGCGGATCCCAAAAACGCGGCTTGCGAGATTACCGCGCTGAACGGTATCCCGGTTTACAATGTCGAAATCAAAAAGGACAAGCTTCTTCTTTGCTATGTAGTGGATAGTCAGACCGGCGTGATAAAGGGCTGCGACAGGTTTTTTGATACGAATGATCCCGACAGCGGAGACTCTTCGAGCGCGCGCGACAGTATCACCGACGCCGAGACTGCGGCTGACTTTGCGGCTTGGTATTTCGGGCTCGACAGGGCTTCGCTCGAAAATCTCGCGTTCGAGTTCAATGCCGAGAAGTACTACGCGAGCTTTTTGAAGTTCAACGCCGGCGGCATCGAGTACAAGTGCTTGGTAGACACCTTCGGGCGGCTTCAGCGCTCGAATGTCGATATCGGATTTGTCCGCGCGAAAGAGCTTTGCTACAACTATCTGCCGACAGCCGTCGCCGAGGATCAGCGGGAGGACGTGACAACTCTCTCGCTTTCGGGTTATCTCAAGGACAGCGCCGTGACCGCCTCTGGCAGCCTTGACGAGCGCATTTACGAGGTTTCGTTCAATCTTGCGGGGTATGACTATCGGTTCACGGTCGACGCGCACAGCGGCGATATTCTGAGCGCGAAATGCGAGCCCGACGGCTCGGACGATATTGTTGTCGGCGGCTTCGAGTCCGTCGAGGTCAGCGCGATCGTCCAGCCCGAAGTCGAGGATCCGCTCGAAACAAGCTTCCCGCTGTAGGCGGAAATAATTCCTCGGATTCATATGCCGAAAGGTAGCTGAAAAAGGCGCAAAAACGGCTGAAAGAGTTGGACGGCTTATTAGCAAAGCTCTATGAGGACAGGCTATCCGAGAGAATCACAGAGCGAAACTTTGACAGCCTTTGCGCCAAATTTCAAACCGAGCAGGAACAGCTTGACGTGAGAATTTCCGAACTGACGGCAGAGGTAAACGCCAAAGCCGACAGGCAGCAGAACATCAGGAACTGGGTCGAAACTATCAAGAAATACTCCGACCCAAAAGAACTGACCGCTGAAATGCTGAACGCATTGATTGAGAAGATCGCCGTTCATAACGCCGAAACGCTCGAAAACGGCGAAAAGTAGACATCTATTACAGGTTTATAGGAAAAATCGAATGAGATTAAAAAATCAAAAATCGTTACCATAATGAAAGAAAGCATGCGGCAGCTACCCGGATATCGAGCTCATCCCGAGCATCGCGAATTATTTCGGCGTTTCAATCGACGAACTTTTCGGCTGCGAGAGCGACAGGGAGGCTAAGATTAACGCGATGATCGGCGAAGCCGCTGCGCTTGCAAAATTTGACAACGGCGTTGACGTGAATATTGAAAAACGGCTCACGATTCTGAGAAACGGGCTTGTGGAATTTCCGAAAAACGAACGGCTGATGTATGAGCTTGCCGCGACTCTTTCCAACGCAGGCTGGGCGCGGATAGGCGGGCTTACCGAATACGACAGCGAGGGATTTCTTGTAAATTCGGTTCAAAATCGCGATAATGAATACTGGCAGGAGGCGATAAAGCTCTACGAGGCGCTGATCTCCGATACAAAAAATTCCAAAATCCTCAGCGATTCTACCTTTGATTTGATACTGCTTTACAGTAATATGGGGCTGTCCGAAAAAGGGCTGGCGCTTGCGAAAAACGCCGCCCCGCTTTACCGCTCGCGCGAGATGCTTTTGGGATATGCGACTGACGGCGCAGAGCGGCACGAATATCTCGGTCGGGCGCTTTTGCGGCTGGTAGATACGGTCGCGGAGACTGCAATCCAGCTTTTGATGAGCAAAAAGTCGAATTTCAACGGCAGTCTTGCCCTAAAAACAGTTTCGGGTCTCATCTCAATTTTTGAAATATTTATTGACGACGGCAATTTCGGTCCTTATCACAGAAGAATCAGCGATCTGTATCTATATCTGTCCGAACACCTATGGCGCGCCGGGCATCATGATGAAGCCTTTGAAGCCCTTAACAAAGCGCTTGAACATTCCGAGGCGTTAGATCGGCTTTCCGCTTCTCTGGAAGATGATCCGAAATATACCTCGCGGCTTCTTAAAGGGGTTTCAATGGAAAAGGAACTTTGGAGTGATCTGCCGTCATACACACTGCGCCTTTCGGAGGACTTTCCGATGTGGATGAAGCCGGATTCTGGAGAGGTAGAAAGTGAGATGAAAGCGGATCCGAGATGGGAGAAGTGGGCGGAGAAATGTCGGGGGGATCGCAGGAATATTTAGGCAGAGGGTTGTGAAATAAGTAAAAATGTCAATAAATCCGCTCTGCCTACCGTGACAGAGCGGATTATTCATTGATTGAAAAGTGCAGAAATGAGGTGTACAGTGCGCTCGGAGAAGCGCGGGAGAAAAAGCCCATTTCCGAGAAGCTCATAAGAAGCAAGGAGGAACATAAGCACGGAGATTACAGGCATAGAGAGGAAGAAAGATAGCGGTTTAAGTTTCCTTTTATCTGACTTCACGATTTTGGCACTTTTTAGTGACATCTTTTCGGTCATGACCTGCCGGTACTAAATTTTATGTGTCGTAACGTGTATAAGATTATAGTTACCCTTTGATCCCTTTCCGTACACTGCCGTTTTTGCTTGACCGTGTAGGTATAAATCGAACAGACAGAAATAATACAGGAAAGATTGACTTACAATGCCAAGTCAAGCCGCAATCACACCGAATCCCTGACCGTTTCTTCAATCGGTCTCGGGGAGTAGCCAAAGGCTTTCGCCGCTTTATCGTATGAAAACCGTCCGTTGGTGTGCAGGGTGTATATCGAATACGGCGTAATTATCGGCGATTTCTGCCCGAAAAGCCGGCAGAGCCTTTCGGCGGCGGGAGCGATCGCCCGCATAAGACCGTATGGAAGCTCGATCTTTGCGGGCTTTTTCCCGACTGTCCCGCGGATAATATTTTGCAATTCAAGTACGGAAATATAGTGTCCGCTCAGAATATAGCACTCGCCGCGCTCGCCGTTTTTCTCGCAGCCGAGAATCCCTTGAACTACGTCTCTCGAATCCACAAAGTCGTATCCGCCCTTTATTGCAAAGGGAATACTTCCGCTTGCCATCGCCCGAACGGTGCGGATCATGTGGTTTTTTCGGCGCAGGTCGCCCGGTCCCAAAACGCCCGATGGGTGTACTATGCTGACATTCAGTCCCTTGCGGGCATATTCCAGAACGATTTCCGAAGCAGCCGCCTTTGATTTTGCATATTGTCCGTGCACGAGATCGGGGGAAAACGAATCTACCTCAGAAACCGTTTCGCCAAGCGGCTTTTCGGGAATGGCGTGAACCGAGCTTACATATATGACCCGCCCGATTCCCGATTCGACTGCGAGGCGCATTACATTCTCGGTGCCGTTTACGTTTACATTCCAAACCTGCGGATTTTCCTTTGAAGAAACTGTAATCAAAGCGGCACAGTGAATCAGAGTGGTATCTTTGTAATCCGAAACGTCAAAGAAATTTTTCAGCGAGGCAATATCCGTGACGTCGCCCTCGCAGACCTGAACGCCTTTCGGGGCAAACTGCCTTTCCTGCGGCAGGACAAGGACCCGTATCTCGGCGTTTTGCTCCAAAAGAACCGAAACGAGGACAGTTCCGATATGTCCCGTTGCTCCCGTGATCAAATATATCTTCCTGTTCATATTAAGCTGCCTCGTCAGCGGTCGTCTAAACTGCCGGCTGCTTTTGATCAAAATAATTATATATTTTCCGTATAAAATGCCGATGATCTTCTGATGAAAGATAAGCGAATTTTATTTCTTTATCCCTTGCAGAGCCTGATTCAGCGACTTTATCTGCTCGGGACTGATTGCGGGACCCACCTGTTTGAGCAGGCTTTCAAGCGTCATTACCGTCATCATTCTCTCTAAATTGGCGTTCTTTGCGGCAGTGCCCGCGACGTCGCCTCGGCTCGCTCTTGCCTGCTGCATAAGCCTTTCGACAATCGCGGCGGTTTTCGGGTTCTTTGAAAGCTCGCCCATTGTATCGCGTATCGAATAGCAGCTTTCGTCATAGTCGCCGCGCTCAAACCGGTTTACGATCTCCTCTTTTCCGAAGATATATGACGGCTCGGGCTCCGACGCCTTTTCGATGCGCGTCGAGTCGCAGACATCTCCCGCCTTTGCCCCGATGAAGTGGACGCTGCTTATCGGCAGGCTGAATTCAAACACTCTTCTGCCGCTCTTTTTCCCGATTTCTTTGCCGTCGAGCAGGAGAGTTACCTCGTGAAGATTGGAATAAACCTTTATTTTTGCGACCGAACCCGTGCGCTTTATATATCCTTTTTGGCAGAGGCGGACAAACGGCTCCTTTCGGTGGCAAAGCTCGTTCAGAAGTCGGTGATTTTCCATAAGATCATCGGTGAGCGCTCCCGAGGCTGCTATTTCATTTGAAAGTCCCCAACAGACTATGGACGGGTGATTATAGCACTGCGCTATCAGCTCTCTCATCTGCGACAGCGTATTTTCCCTGCCGCTCGGCATATGAGAAGTGATATAGGGTATCTCCGCCCGGACTATAATGCTGTATTCGTCGCAGAGGTCGTAAAACTCCTGCGACTGCTGATAGTGAGCAAGGCGGACGGTATTTGCGCCTATCTCGCGGATAAGCTTGACGTCCTCGCGGTGCTCCTTTTTAGTCAGCGCGTTTCCTATGCCCTTTCTGTCCTGATGCCGCAAAACTCCTCTCAAAGCCGAAGCTGCGGCAGCCGAACCGCACCGAAATTTCATCGCCGCCGTTCTGCCATGTTTCAACGGTCACGACGGCTTTTTTGCCTTCGATTGCGGGAGTGACCTTTATCCCCGGCGTGCCGTCTCGGCAAAGCTCAAAGTGAATTTCGGGGACTAAAATGAGCTTTACTGTGCGGCAAAGACCGCCATAGAAGGTAAAATCGGCTTTTTGGGGATAAACTCTGTTGCTTTCGGAATTATCGACGGCGACGCAGATAAGGTTTTTATCTTTCAGATGATCTGTCATATCCGCACGGAATATTGAATATCCGCCGTCGTGACGGATTATGTGCGCGCCGTTGAGATATACGTCAGAACTCATCGCTGCCCCCGAAAATTCTATTATCACTCTGCCGTTTTTCTCCGTTTCGGGTCTTGAAAAGCTCTTGCAGTACATCGCTCTGCCGCGCCGGTAATCGTTTCCGCCGTCCTGACCGTCCTCGGCGTTCCAGGTGTGAGGGAGCATGACCGCCTCCCGGTCCGAGGGAAGGGAGCAGGGTACTTTATCTGTCTTGCAAAACAGCCAGCCGCCGCAAAAATCTGTTATCTTTCTCATATAAACCTCTCGTCTTATTTTATTTTCAGCACGGTATGTTCTGTGATGATCTTCAAAAGCCTGACGGCGCTTTGCCGAAGGTCGTTAATATCCGCCTTTCCGCTGTCTATGTCCAACAAGATTCCGCGCAGCCAAATTTGAGCTTTAAGCAAAATTTGGGTCCGCGATAAAATCTTGTTCTTACAAAATTATCCATTCATTCTCATCTATAATCGTTATAGCCGCAGCTTTTACAGGCTAATTTGTAAAAATCGATTATTAAGCTGTTGAAATCTTTGCGCAATGTGTTATAATAATAGATATGATTTTTATTTACATCAATATAAATTGATGAACAATATTTATTAAAGTAGTTTGCTAATAGGAATACATGGAGCAAAAAAATAAGGCTGATTATGAGGATTTATTTTGAAGATGGTTTTCTTACCGGAGCCGACCGAGCATTTGTTAAATGGGTATTTATTTTCTATAAGGGTGGGCGGCGCTTTTGGGGAAAGCGGGGACCGGGGCTGAGAGCGTAAAATAAACGGTCACTCCCTGCTTCTATCAAGGTTTAGTGCTATAAGCAAGCCTTGCACCGTGCTTAGTCTCCTACCGAACCCTGATAGGAGCCAGAAGGCTCGAGGCGAAGCCCGCCCGCGCGCTTGCGCGCGGGCGGGCTTCGCGGAGGAAGCCGGCACCTTCGGTGCCGGGGGCTTCGCCCTGCACTCCCTCATACCTCCCGCAAACCCTCTCAGAAGCTACAGCTTCGGCAAGCTCCAAACCTGCCTTTCGCACTTGCTTCTCCTCAGCACACCTTGGTACAAGTCTCAGCCTTGCACCCACCCTATGCTTTACAAAAGTGAAAATAAGGGGCAGAGAGCATAAAAGTAGCAGTCACTCCCTGCTTCTGTCAAATCTTGGTGCTGTATGCAAGCCTTTGCACCGGGCTTGGTGCCGCTACCGAACCTTGATAGGAGCTGAAGGTTTGGGGCGAAGCCCCGCTGCCGCAGGCAGCGCGCCGACGCGAAGCGTCGGCGGTGCGACTTCGTCGCACGGGCTTCGCCCGGCACCCCTCACACCACCCGCCAGCCCTTTTAGAAGCTGCACCCTCGGCAAGCTCCAAGCTTGCCTCCCGCACCTGCTCCTCCTCATCGCACCTTGGCACAAGCCCAGCCCTTGCCCGCCATACCCCAAAAATAATAAAGAAAGGACCCCCCGCCATGCCCCTCACTCACATCTTCGACACCCACTCCCACTACGACGACCCCAAGTTCGACCCGGACCGGTATGAGCTGATCGCCTCCCTCTTCTCCCGCGGAATTTCCGGGATCGTTCACGCCGCCACCGACCTCGATTCCACCCGCTTCGGGCTCGAAATCTCCCGGAAATTTGAAAAATATTACGCAGCCGCGGGAATCCACCCCGATTCTGCGGAACGAACCTGCGAAGACGATCTTTATGAGGTCCGCGCCCTCGCAAAATCATCGAAAAAAGTCGTCGCGATAGGTGAAATCGGGCTCGACTACCACTACGAAGGCTTCGACAGAGGCGCGCAGACCGACATCTTCCGAAAGCAAATAGACATCGCAAACGAGCTCGGGCTGCCGGTCATCGTCCACTGCCGCGACGCCGTCGGCGACTGCCTGCAAATCCTGCGCGAAAAGCGCCCGAAAGGCGTCATGCACTGCTTTTCGGGGTCGTGGGAGAGCGCCCGCGAGCTGCTCGGGCTGGGATTTTACATCGGCTTCACCGGCGCGCTGACCTTCAAAAACGCAAAAAAAGCGGTCGAAGTCGCGCAAAAAATGCCGCTCGACCGGCTGGTTCTGGAGACCGATTGCCCCTACATGGCGCCCGAGCCGTTCCGGGGGCGGCGCTCCGACAGTTCGATGATTTTGATGACTGCTGCCCGAGCGGCTGAGATTCGGGGTATCGATCCGGATGATCTTGCCGCCGCCGCTGAGCAAAACGCCAAGCGCCTTTTCGGTATCGACGGCTGATTTTAAAGATAATGTATCCCGCCCCCAGCCTATGATATTAAATCAAGTTATGCATTTTCGGCGTAAATTTCGGAAAATCATATATCGCATAAGAGGACAATTTTTATTTCAACGGGCACACTGGAGGAACAAAATGGTAAAAGAACTGCTTTTCAAGATCGCAAAAAGCCCGCTCATGGGCGGAGTCGTGGGCACGGCGTTTCGGTTCTGCAGCCCGGTGATTCCGGTGAAAAAAGTGCTGCAAAACCGCGAAATCATCGCGTTTTACCACCCGAAGCCGTCGTATCAAAGCCACCTGATCATCACCCCGAAAAGGGCGATAAAAAGCCTACGGGAGCTGTCCGAGGAGAAATTTTTCGGCTATTTCCCGGCGATTTTGTCGGCGGCTGACGAGATCAGCGTGAATAATCCCAAATTTCGGGAAAATTTTACACTTATTGCCAACGGAGGGCCCCGTCAGGAAGTCGGTCAGGTGCATTTCCATATGTTCACAAATCATAAATCGGTTAATGATTATGACGGCAGACAGCCCGGCGAGGTCGTATATCGCGACGAAAATATCCGCGTGATTAAGCACCCCGAGCCGAATTGGGACGTCCATTACCTGCTCCTCCCCGAGGCTTCGGAAGGCGAGGGTTCCGAAAATCGCTGCCTCCAAGCCGTGCTGAAAAGCATCGACCTGCTCGATGAAATCGAAGGCATCGTGAACCGCGGGTACCGCCGGTGCGGCAGTTTGAGATGGGAGAGACAGCGCCGGTGTTTCATGTCACTGCGGGGAAGAAGATGAAACTGCAAGCATGATTGAAAGCCCGCCGGCTTATGATAAATATCACAAAAATCCCGCCACCGCGCTCCGGTGACGGGATAATTATTTACTCAGGCAGGCAGGTCTTCCTACCTCACCTCCACGCCTGTTCCTCCCAGCGCCTTCCTGACCCGCTTCATCGCGGCGTCGGCTTGGTCGTCGGTCAGGGTGGCGTCCTTCGAGCGCATGACAAGCGAGAACGCGACCGATTTTTTACCCTCCGCGATCTGCTCGCCCTTGTAAACGTCGAACAGGCTGAGCTTCTCAAGGATCGGTCCGACGGCGGTCTTGATGAGCTTTTCGAGCGTCGCCACAGGCGTTTCGTCGTCGCAGATCATCGAAATATCCCTCGTCGCCGCGGGGAATTTCGGCAGCGGCTTGTAGGTCTTCTCGGCGGGAATAATTTCCAAAAGCTCGCTCACGTTGATCTTCGCCGCGTATGCCTTGGTGCCGATACCGTAATTTTCCAGAACATCGGGATGGATCTCGCCGAAGATCGCGATATTTTTGCCGTCGACCGAAGCTACAGCCGACCTTCCGGGGTGGAACATCGCCGTCTCTCCAAAACCGCAGTCGCCCTCGGCTCTCGCGTAATCAACATCGCAAATATTAAGCGCTTCAAAGATGCTCTCGACGATTCCCTTGACGCTGTAGAAGTCGGATTCACCGCCGTAAACGCCGATGGCAAGGCGCTGCGGCTCCTCGGGAAGGCTTCCTTCAACGGTCGGGATATATTCGCTGCCCAGCTCAAAGAGCTTCGCCTCGGGGTTGCGATAATTGTAATTTCTTGCCAAAACCTCGCACATCGAAGGCAGCACCGTCGTTCTCATGACGGAGGTGTCCTCGCCGAGGGGGTTGAGAATTTTCACACTGTTTCTAAGGCTCGAATTCTCGGGCAGGTTGATCTTGTCGTAATATTTCGGCGAGATGAAGCTGAAGGTCTCGATCTCGTAAAGCCCCAAAGCGGTGCATGCCGACTCAAGCTTTCTTGTCAGTACCTGCGCCGGCGTGAGTTTTGCGTTGGCTACGCCTCTAAGGTCGGTGCCCTCAAGATTGTTGTAGCCGTAAAATCTCGCGACTTCCTCGGCGATATCAGCCTTGCTCTCGATATCGATACGGTAATAGGGCACGCTGATTTTCCCATTATTTACCTTAAATCCGATCCTTTCAAGGTATTCGACCATCTTCTCAGCCGGGATATCGGTGCCCAAGAAGCGGTTGATCCAGTCGGGTGTGAAATCGACCTCGCCGTTTTTAGGAGGATTCGGGAAGCGGTCGATCTTGGTATTCAGGACCTCTCCGCAGTCTAACATCTCGACCAGCTCGAACGCTCTTAAAATGGCGGGCTCACATAATCTCGGGTCAAGTCCCTTTTCAAATCTTGCCGAGCTGTCGGTTCGCATGCCGAGCTTTCTGGCGGTCCTGCGGACGGACGCGCCGTCGAAGGAAGCCGACTCGAAGATGACGTCTACGGTGTCGTCCATGATCCCGGAATACTCGCCGCCCATCACTCCCGCGACCGCCACCGGCTTTTCGGCGTCGGCGATGACGAGCATCTCGGGCGAAAGCTCCCTGACGGTGCCGTCAAGGGTGGTGATGCTCTCGCCTTCCCTCGCGTTTCTGACGTGTATTTCGTTGCCTTTTATAAATCTCGCGTCGAAGGCATGCATGGGCTGACCGTACTCGAGCATGACGTAGTTTGTGATATCGACAAGATTATTTATCGGTCTGACGCCGGAGGCGCGAAGCCTTTCCCTAAGCCATCTCGGGGAAGGACCGATCCTGACGTTTTTAACATATCCTCCGATATAGCGCCTGCAAAGCTTTTCGTTTTCGATGACGACGTTGATCTTTTCGGTGATGTCTCCATCTACGCCTTTATACTGAGGATTCGGCTCCTCAAACTTCATGCCGTAGGTAGCTGCGGTCTCCCGGGCAAGACCGATGACCGAAAGGCAGTCGGGTCGGTTGGAAGTGATCTCAAACTCGATCGATGTATCATTTAGTCCTATCGCGCTCTGAATGTCCTGACCGATCTTGCAATCCTCCTGCAAGATGAAAATGCCGTCCTCGATCGCGTACGGGAAGTCGTGCTTGGTAAGACCCAGCTCGCCCAAAGAGCAGAGCATGCCGTTTGATTCGACGCCTCTTAGCTTGCCTTTTTTGATATGCACGCCGCCCGGGAGGTCGGAACCGTCCAGAGCCACGGGGACGATATCTCCCGCTTTTACATTCTGAGCGCCCGTCACGATCTGTATCGGCTCTCCCTTTCCGACGTCGACTTGACAGACGACCAAGTGATCGGAATTTTCATGCGGAACGACGGACAGAAGCTTTCCCACGACGACGTTTTTGATATTTTCGCCTTCCGTCTCGTAGCCTTCGACTTTGGAACCGGTCATCGTCAGGTCGTAGCAGAGCTTTTTGATATCGTAATCTCTATCGACATAATCTTTAAGCCATTTAACTGATAAATCCATTATAATTTCCCCCTTTCTCAGAACTGCTCAAGGAATCTGAGGTCGTTCTCGTAGAGAAGTCTCAAATCCGTAATGCCGTATTTACGCATTACAAGCCTCTCAAGACCCATTCCGAAGGCAAATCCGGAGTATTCCTCGGGATCGATACCGCAGTTTCTTAAGACCTTCGGGTGGACCATTCCCGAGCCCCAGAGCTCGATATATCCCTCGCCCTTGCACATTGAACAGCCCTTGCCGCCGCAGTTGAAGCACTCCATATCCACCTCCGCGGAGGGTTCGGTGAAGGGGAAGTGATGGGGTCTTAAGCGGATCTTCAGGTTCTCGCCGTACAGCCTCTCTATAAACATCTTTGAGATTCCGACGAGATCGGTCATCGTGATCCCCTTATCTACAACAAGCCCTTCGATCTGATGGAAAAGCGGGCTGTGGGTCGCGTCGACGGCGTCGGAACGGTAAACTCTTCCCGGCGCGACTATGCGGATCGGGGGCTTTTTCTTCTCCATGACCCTGACCTGAATGGGCGACGTCTGGGTCCGGAGGAGAATTTTGTCGGAGATGTAAAACGTGTCCTGAGTGTCCCTCGCCGGGTGGTCGGGGGGAAGATTCAATGCCTCGAAATTATAATAATCATACTCGACCTCGGGACCGGAGGCGATGTCAAAGCCCATGCCGATGAAGATATCCTCGATCTCGCGCATGACGGAGTCAAGGGGATGGAGCTTGCCGAGCTTGGGAGCCCTGCCGGGTAATGTGACGTCAAGGCGCTCTTCTTTGAGTTTAAGCTCCGACGCCGCGGCTTTTAACTCCTCGGCGCGCTTTTCGATCGCCTCGGAGATATCCGTCCTCACCTTGTTTGCGATCTGACCGATCACCGGTCTCTCCTCAGCCGACAGCTTAGCCATGTCCTTCATGATAGCCGAGAGATCGCCTTTTTTTCCCAGAAACTTTATTCTCAGAGCCTCGAGCTCCTTTGAATCGCGAATCTCGGACAGCTCTTTTTTTGCCGCCTGCTCGATCCGCTCTAAAGCCTGCTTCATTTTCTTTTCATCCTTTCATTTAATTAAATAAAAATGCCCCGCAAAAACGGGACATACTCTTTCGTATGCTTATAAACCACCCATTTTCAAAGGAGCAGACACTCCCTGCGCGATAACGGCGCGCTTCCGTCCCCGCCTACAGTCAGATGATTTCAGCGGAGCCGCTCGGGAGTGAACTTCAGCCGTCTTTGCCCGGGGACTTCCCAGCGCCGTCCCCTCTCTGTGGAGCTCTTTCCGACCTACTCTCTCCGTCGCTGCGTTTACTAAAATGATATTTTATCACATTACTCCCCGCTTGTCAAGCAAAGGCGCAAAATTTTATCTTCAAGCTCTTTTACATTGTCGGCGATATCGCATGCCCCGGCTTTAAGTATGCTTTCCCGCGATCTGTATCCCCAGCTGACGCCCAAAGCCCGCACTCCGGCGTTATGCGCGGTATAAACGTCGGTATCGGAATCGCCGACGTGAAGGGTGCGGTCAGGTGAAGAATTAAGCTTGTCCATTATGTATCTCTCCCCCGCGGGGTCGGGCTTTTTCGGGAAGCCTTCCCTGCTCCCGAGGACAAGATCAAACGCGCCGGGACAGAATTTTTCGGCAAGATCATTGGTAAAGACATCGGGCTTGTTTGAAAACATCGCAAGCTTTATTTTCCGGGATTTTAAGCGCGACAAAAGCTCCGTCATGCCGTCAAAAGGTCGGGTGGCGTCGGCATAGTGAACGGCGTAATTTTCATTAAACAGTTTAAGCACTTTTTCGGTATTTTCGGGGGATTTATATCCCTCGGGAAGCGCCCGCTCAATAAGCTTCGGCACCCCGTTTCCGACAAAATTCTTAACTTCCTCCCGGGTCCTCTTCGGAAAATCCGTCGCCGAAAGCGCCGCATTTACGGCAGCTGTGAGATCGTCCAAAGTATCTAAAACCGTGCCGTCAAGATCAAAAATCACCAAAGACATGATATCCTCCGTCATGAGAAAAATGTGTGTTCGATAAAGATTTTCAAGCCGATCGCGACGAGTATCACCCCGCCCGCGAGCTCTGCTTTGCTCCATAAAACGCCGCCGAAGCGCTTGCCGACGAATACCCCAATAAATGCGATGACAAAGGTGGTTGCGGCTATCATGAGCGCCGATAGCGCCATCTTCCCGCCGCCGATAAGCGTCGCGAAAGACACCCCGACCGCCAAAGCGTCGATGGAGGTCGCGATACCCTGCATTATTAGATCGCTTAACTTTAAATTCCCGCCGGTGGCTGAATGATCGCCGTCTTTAAAGGAATCGCAGATCATCTTCCCGCCGATGTAGCCGAGCAGGATCAGCGCGATTATGTGGTCGAACCGCTCGATATATCTTGCAAACGCCGAGCCTGCAAAATACCCGAGCGTCGGCATTATCCCCTGAAAAATCCCGAAGCATATGCCGCAGGAAAGCGCCGTCAAGCCTGTCTTTCCCCGCCTGCACATGCCGTTTGTCACCGACACCGCAAAGGCGTCCATCGCAAGTCCGATACCTATCAAAAAGATTTCCGCGTAGGACATTTTCCTCTCCTAATCGTCGCACTTTGACGCTAAAAGTTCCGAATATTTCGCACGGAATTCCCCGAAGCAGCCTTCATCAAGAGCCGCTCTAATCCTCTCCGTCAAGGTGTTGTAAAAGTACAGATTGTGCATGACGGCAAGCCTCCCGCCGAGCTGCTCGCCCGATTTGAAGAGGTGCCGCAGATAGCTTCTTGTAAAGTTTTTACACGTAGGGCAGCCGCACTCGGGGTCTATCGGTCGCCCGTCGAGGGTGTAGCGGGAGTTTGTCAGGTGCATTATGCCGTTCCATGTGAATACCGTGGCGTGCCGAGCGTTTCTTGAGGGCATGACGCAGTCGAAGAAATCCACTCCCCTCGCAACGCCTTCGATGATGTTCGACGGCGTGCCGACACCCATCAGATACCGGGGCTTATCCTTCGGCATGAAGGGCTCGACAGCTTCGATTATTTTATACATGACCTCCGTCGGCTCACCCACCGCAAGCCCGCCGATCGCATATCCGTCGAGATCGAGATCGACTATCTCCTTCATGTGCTCAATCCGTAAATCCTCAAAGGTGCAGCCCTGATTTATCCCGAATAAAAGCTGGCGAGGGTTTATCGTGTCCTCCCGGGAGTTTAGGCGTTTAAGCTCGGCGCGGCTTCTTTTAAGCCATCTGACGGTTCGGTCGCAGCTCTCTTTTGAATAGCTTTTCGGCGCGGGGTTTTCGACGCATTCGTCAAACGCCATCGCGATGGTGGAGGCAAGGTGGGACTGAATCCTCATCGATTCCTCGGGACCCATGAATATCTTCTTGCCGTCGAGGTGGGACTGGAAATATACCCCCTCCTCCTTTATTTTACGCAGCTTCGCAAGGGAAAAGACCTGAAATCCTCCCGAATCGGTGAGGATGGGTCTGTGCCAGTTCATGAATTTATGGAGCCCGCCCATTTCGTAGATGATCCTGTCTCCCGGTCTGATATGCAGATGATAGGTGTTGCATAATTCGACCTGGCATTTTAAATCAACCAAATCCAAAGAGCTGACCGCGCCCTTGATAGCGGCGGAGGTCCCGACATTCATAAAAACAGGCGTTTCGATAGTGCCGTGAACGGTCTCAAAACGACCTCTGCGGGCTGTACCCTCCTGCTTTAAAAGAGTATACATTTTATATGCTCCTATCTGTAAAAAATCACGTTTGAGATAAACCAGCCCACCCCTTTGACGAGGGTCTGGCTGATCGCGAGGTAAAGTCCGAAGACAGTGATCGGGATCATTGGGAGGATATACCATCTGAGCTTCCAGCCGAGGGCTTTCCAGTATTCGGCAGCGCGCACATAGATGACGATCCAGTAAATGAAGATGGGACCGGTTATGAGTATGTAAAACTGGCAGCTGAATCCCAAAAACAGCGGCAGAGTGATCATCAGCCCGATGAACAGCCGGCGCATCTCTTTGACGGGTCTGTACTTGGCGTCGAAGGGGTTGTCGTTGAATTCCGCAAGCGTTTTAAGGTCTTTTTTTAGTGACATGATCCCACCTCCCGGTATTAAAGACATTATAGCGAAAACTTTTTTGATTGTCAACCTTGACAAACGCGGAAGGTTGTGATAGAATATAGAGACCGCAAAATGCGGGGCAGGACGGAAACTTAGCTCAGCCGGTCAGAGCGCCTGCTTCACACGCAGGAGGTCGGCGGTTCGAGCCCGCCAGCTTCCACCACGGCGTCGCAAGCTTCATATCGCTTGCGGCGCTTTCTTCATGCTTCGCATTTGAAATCGCCGCTTCACTCATTCCGCTGCTCCGCCTTTTCCCCACAAACGCAAGCGTTTGTGGGGACCCCTGAAAATCCTCGCAAGAGGATTTTTCTTTTGGTGGACATATATGCGATTATTTCTCTGTGAACTCCGCGAGCCGAGCGTTCAACAACGCGATTAAAACTCTTTGAGCCAACCGAGGCGGGCGTTTCTGCCGAGGGAAGGCGAAAAGATAGTTTTAACACTTTGTTTGGCGAGCGAGAGCGAACAGCAAGAAATAACGCATATAATGCCACCACGGCGTCGCTCACCGTCGCGGACTACGTATCGTTCGCGACGGCATTTTTATAACATGAATCATGCCGTCGCTCATTCACTCCGTCGCCAGATGCGATTATTTCTCCAAGAGCTCCGCGAGACGACAAATGCTCGTAAGCCCATATTTAGGGGCTTTTATTTTTTGCAGCCACGAATCAGACACGAAATTTTAACAACCCCCTTGAAATTTCATGCCGCAGGGTATATAATGAGGTCTGCAAATAATTTATGAAAAGAGCGGTAAAAATGGTCTTACTCACTCAGCTTTCGGTCTGCCTCATCGCGGGGCTCCTGATGTCACGGATCGCAAAGCTTCTCAATCTCCCGGCAGTCACCTCCTACCTCGTCGCCGGGCTTCTTCTCGGTCCCTTCTGCATCGGCGCCCTCGGGCTGTCGCGCTTCGGGATCGGCTTCGGCACTCTTGATGACGTCGCCGCGCTCGATCTCTTCAGTCAGGCGGCACTCGGGTTCATCGCCTTCACGATCGGCAACGAATTCAGGATCGTCCAGCTCAAGCAGATGGGCAAAAAAGCCATCATCATCGGCATTTTGCAGGCGGTCATCACCACCGTCGCCGTCGATATCATCCTTACGATCGTCCACTTCATCGCGCCAAATATCATCTCGATATCCTCAGCCATCACCCTCGGCGCGATCGCCGCGGCAACGGCTCCCGCAGCAACCCTCATGGTCGTTAGGCAGTATAAAGCCGACGGACCGATGACAAAACTCCTCCTGCTCGTCGTCGCGATCGATGACGCAGTCGGGCTGGTGCTCTTCTCGGCGTCCTTCGGCATCGCAAAAGTCATCGAAAGCGGTCAGATCAGCGTGATCTCGATCATTTTGGAGCCGCTTATTGAGATATTGATGTCGATCATCTTGGGCGCCGTCACCGGCTTTGCGCTGTTTTTGGTTGAGAAATTCTTCCATTCACGCTCTAAGCGGCTCTCGATCTCCATCGCCTTCGTCTTTCTGACCATCGCGCTTTCGATGATCGAATTCGAGGTCGGGGGGATTCGCTTCGGCTCGAGCCTGCTGCTTTTGTGCATGATCTGCGGCACTGTATTTTGCAACATCTGCGACTTCTCGGAGGAGCTGATGGGCAGGGTAGACGGGTGGACTGCACCGCTGTTTGTGCTGTTTTTCGTACTGTCGGGCGCCGAGCTTGATCTCAAAATCCTCGCGAATCCGCTTGCGTTGATGATCGGTATAATTTACATAATTTCCCGCTCGTTCGGTAAATATTCCGGAGCATACCTCAGCTGCGCCATGACGAAGTGCAACAAAACTATCCGGAAGAATCTGGGAATCACCCTTCTGCCGCAAGCCGGGGTCGCGCTCGGCATGACCCTGACCGCCCAAAACCTTTCGGAGGGGCACCTGATCCGCAACGTCGTGCTGTTTTCGGTGCTCGTCTACGAGCTCGTCGGACCCGCTCTGACGAAGCGCGCCCTCATTTCCGCCGGGGAAATTATCCCCGAGAACCGCAAGAGCTCACGCGTCGAGAACTCCAAGGAGCCGAAGGTCTTCCGTCTGCACGAGAAGGAGGAGGGGAAGAGGTAGGTGGTTCGGAAAGTGCGGAAGAGTTGGCAAAATTCGCCATGAAATAACGCCATATTTTTCCGCTGACTATACGGTTTTCCCTTTTGACCCAACTCATGAATAAAAGGTATTCCCACAATTTTGCAGAGGCAAATTTGTGGGAATGCTGTTTTTAAGCCCCCTCCCCGGCGGAGTCTGTGCGGGTATATGGGTATGCGGAGCCCCTCCCCGGCGGGGAGGGGGCGGGGAATGGCTTGGGGGCTTGGCGGGACTGTCGGGGCTTGGGAGAAGGTGTGGGGGAGTGCAGGGCGAAGCCCGTGCGACGAAGTCGCACCGCCGACGCGGAGCGTCGGCGCGCTGCCTGCGGCAGCGGGGCTTCGCCCCCCTGCTCCCGTTGGTCGCACAGAGGACAGAGGTTAGAAGGCAGAGGGCAGATTTTTATCTTTTACCCCCTGCTCCTATCAAAGTCTGGTAGGGACGCCGCACCTCGTCAGCCAAGTATTCTGCCTCTATCATACCCCGATAAGATCGCCCAGCCTTGCATCAAGCCTTCCATCTAATCCTAACCCATGACAGAAGCAGAAAACTTTCTGCTGATTATGCCTCGCTTCGCTCGGCTCTGTGGGGCACCGTTGCACGGTTCCCGCAGACGCGGGGTTTTGTCCAAAAGCACGAGCAATCCTGCGTTTACGATTGCGAAGTGCGATTGGTAACAAAACCGGCTTCTGCTGACACCCCTCCGGCTCCTGGCGACTTCGTCGCCGGTTTTTTGTTGGGGGAACCCTTTTCAAGGGCTTCCCCCAAGCCCCTTTCTGATGTGGGGCACCGTTGCACGGTTCCCCACACCCCTCCGGCTTCGGGCGACTTCGTCGCCCTCTTTGAACGCTAAAAGCAAAAAGGACAGCTTTCACTGTCCTTTTTGCGGGGATTTCGCCCGTTGCGACGGGCGACGAGGGGCGCCGCCCCTCGACCCCGCAAGCCCTTTAAAAAGGGCTTGATCCTAAACTTACCTTGTCTCTCCCAACCCTTGCTTCATAACCTCTCCCCTCTGCATGTTGACATTTCCCATTCAATATGCTAAAATAAAAATGGTTTATTATGCTTAACTTCAACCTAAGGAGCGCATTATGAAAAACTTTCTCCGCAGGGCTGTGCCCGCTCTTCTGATCTTTATTGCCGCTGCCGCTGCGGTGCTGATCGGCATCATATATTTTAACATCATCTCAAAAAGGATCTACGACGACAGCACCGACCACCTCCGCGAACTCTATCGGCAGGTCAACCACTCCTTCGCAAGCTTTATCGACCGAAACTGGGACCTTCTGGACAGCAGCGGAAAATATTTCACCGAAGCCGGCAGCGACGAGGCAGCAGCCCGATATATCGAATATAAAAAGGACTACTGGACCTTCTCCGACTTCTGCTTCTTGGCTTCCGACGGCTCCTGCGTGACTGCCGACGGCAGGGAGGATTTTTTGGATATCGATCCCGAGTCCCTTGAGGTCCTGATGAGCGAAAACGAGCCCGTGATGGCTTCCGACGACAGCTTCGACGGGCAGGAGACGGTGATCTTCGCAAGCCCCGTGCACGGCGAATACAAGGGCTTTGAATATGACGCGTTAGCCATCACCTACAACAACGCCGACCTTGCTAACTCTTTGAACGTCGACGCGTTTTCCGGCAAGGCGATGTGTTTTGTTATACGCGGCGACGGAAGCGTCCTGCTGTCCACCGTGACCGGCGGAAACGTCTTCGGGAATTATCTTGTATATTTAAACGCCGCCTCCGACATCGGTGAAAACGGGCTGGGCGCTAAGCTTCTCAACGACTGGGAAAATCAGCGCGAAGGGCTCTTTAGGTGCAAGATCGCGGGCGTGGACAGCGTGCTCTTATATCAGCCGGTAGGATATAAGGATTATACCCTCTTAAGCGTGGTGCCGATAAGCGCCGTGAGCGCCAATTTCCTGTCGATAAGAAACACTACGATCGCAGTCTTTATCGTCATCGCGACCATCATCTTTGCCTGTCTTATCGGCGTGCTGCTGATGAGGCTCGGGAGCCTGTCGAGGAAAAACCGCACCGAGCTAAGATACCGCGAGAGAATGTTTGACGTACTCTCAAACACGGTAGACGACATCTTCATCATGCTCGACCACGGGGATTACAGCGTCGACTACATCAGCCCGAACCTTGAGCGGCTTTTGGGCATAAACGTCGAGGACGCAAGGAAAAATATCCGGGTGATGGAGCGCTGCGCCGTAAACTTCAACGTCGTCATGCCCAAAGAAGAGCTTGCCGCGATACCCCTCAATGGTTCCAAATACTGGGAATGCGAGTACATGCACCAGAACACCGGTGAGCGCAGATGGTACCGCATGACCATCTACAACATGCTGCTTCAGGGCATGGGGAAGTACATCATCGTGATGTCCGACCGCACGCATGAACAGCAGATGAATCAGAAGCTCTCGGAAGCTCTGACGTCTGCAAGAAGCGCAAATGAGGCGAAGTCAAACTTTCTCTCAAACATGTCTCACGACATTCGCACGCCGATGAACGCCATCGTCGGATTCTCGGTGCTCCTCGAAAACGACGCCGACGACCCCGAGAAGGTCAGGGAATATTCAAGAAAGATAACGGCTTCGAGCCATCATCTTCTGAGCCTTATAAACGACGTCCTCGACATGTCAAAAATCGAGAGCGGCAAGACGTCTTTAAATACCGACAGATTCAGCCTTCGCCAGCTTTTGGAGGAGATAAATATAATCCTTGCACCGCAGGCTAAGGCTAAGAATCAGGAGTTTGAGATAAATATAAACGGCGACCCGCCGGACGATATTTTGGGCGACAAACTAAGGCTCAATCAGATACTCATAAACCTTCTGTCAAACGCCGTCAAATACACCCAAGAAGGCGGGAAGATCGAGTTTTCGGTCGATGAACTCCCAAAGCCCTCGGCGCAGTATTCAAAGCTTAGATTTACCGTCAGGGACAACGGCATCGGCATGAGCGAGGAATTCCAGAAGCATGTCTTTGCGCCGTTCAGCCGGGAGATAAGCTCGGTCACGAACAAGATTCAGGGCACCGGGCTCGGTATGGCTATCACGAAAAATCTTGTGGACCTAATGGGCGGGATAATATCCGTAAAATCAAAGCCCGGCGAGGGAAGCGTATTCACCGTCGAGCTGTCCTTCCTGCTGCCGGAACACGACGATCAGGAGCAGTGGTTCAAGAGCAAGATTTCAAGAATGCTCGTCTGCGACGATGAGGAGGAGATCTGCCACGGCGTCAGGGACACGATGAGCGCCGCGGGGGTTGACGTCAGCTGTGCGACAAGCGGCATGGAAGCGGTCAATATGGCTGAGGAAGCACACCTTCGGGGCGACAGCTACGGGGTCATTCTCTTAGACTGGAAGATGCCGGGAATGAACGGCGTCGAGACCGCAAAAGAGATAAGAAAAAAGGTCGGCGACGACGTGCCGATAATGGTCCTCACGTCCTACGACTGGGCTGATATCGAGGAGGAGGCAAAACAAGCCGGCATTAACGCGTTCATGCCGAAGCCCTTCTATCCCGGAGCTTTCAGAGAGGCGATAGAGCCCGTCATCAACAGCGGAGCCGTGAAAAATCAGCCAAAAGATCACGCGAGCGTATCGCTAAAGGGCTTGAGGTTCCTGATAGCCGAAGATAACGATCTGAATGCAGAAATTCTCACCGAAATGCTGTCCATTGAGGGTGCCGAGAGCGAACTTGCCGTAAACGGTCTTGAGGCTGTGAAGATGTTTAAAAACGCTGAAAAAGGGCGGTATGACATGATCTTAATGGACGTGCAGATGCCGGTGATGAACGGCTACGAGGCGACAAGGGAGATAAGAAAAATAGATAAGGATATACCCATCGCCGCCATGACCGCAAATACCTTTGCCGAGGACGTCAGGAATTCCGCCGAAGCCGGAATGAACGGTCATCTTGCAAAGCCGATCGATATGAATTCCGTGAGAAGCCTCGTCATGAAGCTGATCGGCAGTAAAAATTCCGAAAAAGACCGGGAGAGTAACGCATGATGAAAAAGTTAATTATATTTATGATATCGATGGCTATCTGCCTGAGCTTGATGGGCTGCAAAGGCTCGGGGGACGCGACAGTCACAATCATGGGAAAAAAGAGCGACCTCGAAAAGAGCTACATGAAAAGCATTTTCGAGCATTACGAGCAGTCCACCGGCAAGAAAATCAAGCTCATCTCAATCGACGACGCCGACTTTGAGGTCGAAGCCGCAAAGGCTTTTAAGGAGGGCAAGGGCTCGGATATTCTCATGCACTTTAACAACGCCGATCTTCAGAGATTCGACGTCGAAAACGACTTTGTTTATTTGAA
This sequence comes from uncultured Clostridia bacterium, assembly GCA_947627985.1. Taxonomy (GTDB): domain Bacteria; phylum Bacillota; class Clostridia; order Oscillospirales; family Ruminococcaceae; genus Faeciplasma. The sequence goes on along the minus strand of CANQYD010000010.1, from coordinate 37,242 downwards.
TGACTGCGGCTGGGTCGATGACCTCACCGACGGCGCAAAGGCTTATTGCACCGATCCCGACGGCAATCTGCTGGGTCTGCCGTATTGGGAAAATTCCGTCTCGGGGTGCTACTATAATAAAACTATTCTTGATAAATTGGGACTCCGTCCCGCTGCCACGCAGGCTGAGTTTGACGTTCTGTGTCAGGTCCTCAAAGACACCGGGTACACGCCGATCTGCTGGGGCGGAGACGGCTGCGCGTGGATGCCGCAGTTCGGGCTTGATCCCGTATTTGCCGACGATCCCGAGCTGCTCGAAAAGCTGAATAATAACGAGATAGGATATGCCGATATCCCGGCGGTGTCGGATATGGTGAGCTGGTTAAAAAATGCCGCCGACAGCGGCTGGTTCGGCGAAGATTATCTCAGCACCGGCTGGTCGGATATCGGTCGGGCGATGGCTTCGGGTGAAGCGGTCATGACCTTTATTTGGGACACATGGTTCTACACCGATCTTGCCGACGGGGAATACGGTATCGACGACTTCGCGCTGATGCCGGTGTTCATGGGTACCGCCGAAAACGGGACATATGAGGGCGGGAATCTCAACATGATGATGGTCAACAAAAACGGGAAAAATGTCGACGGAGCTCTTGATTTTCTCGATTTTTGCGCCCGACCCGAGAATTACAACGTCGCTTTCGACGGCATTTCGACGGTGAGCTGCTTTGTCGGGCAGACGACGAATATCCAGTCGAAGATGGTGACCGACGCGCAGGAGTCGATACGGAAGTATGAGCGTGTCTCGACCGCGGCGTCGAGGATTGTGGGGTACAGCGGGGACGATACCGTCAGCGCGCTGAGGAAGCTGTTTAAGGGGGAAATTGACGTCAAAGGGTGCGTGGCGGAGATGGATGGGATGAGGAGGGAGGAGGCGGGAGACAGTTTGGGATGATTTGGATATGCCGTCAAGGGGACGGGGCAAAAGATGTGGTCAAAACGACCGCATCAAGAGGACAGAAGTCAGAAGTCGGATTGTCAGAATTTCAAGGCGTCACCGGTGGTGACAGATTTAATTAGCGAGGATAATGAGGGCGATTTGTACACTCCCGGGGCAAAACCTTTTTGACTTGTCCCGACTTAGAATAGGCGCAGATTCTGCCCTTCTGAATTCTCTCTTCCGCCTTTCGCTCGGGCGTGCCGCATAAAGGCGGGTGAAATTTATCTTCCGCCTTTTCTACAAAAATCCGGGGAAGCCGCCTTCCCCGGATAATCATTATTCACTTTATATTATTTACATTATTTTTACATCGGCGAGCCGGAGCCGGAGGAGCCGAACCACGGGAAGAGGCGACCGCCGAAGAAATCTTCAAAATCTTCAAAGTCGTTGCCGCCGTTTTCGGGCGTCTGCTCGCCGGCGCCGCCTTCACCGTCACCGTCGTCCTTCTCTTCCTCGTCCTTCAGAGCCGACTGCTTTTTCACGCGGACCGTCACGGTGATCTCCTGCTCGGCGCCCTGTCTTGAGACCGTGAGCCTGAGCTTGTCGCCGTCCGCGCTCTTTGCAACCGCCGTCGTGAGGTCGCTGTTTTGGGTGATCTTCTCACCGTTCACGGCGGTGATGATGTCGTCAGGCTTAAGTCCCGCTTCCTCGGCGGGCGAGTCCTCTTCAACGCTCTGGACCGACACGCCCGAGAGCCCGAACCGCTGATATTCGCTGCCCAAAGTCGCGATCGTAACGCCGATATACGGCTTCTCGACCGTGCCGTCGGTGATGATGCTCGTTATCATCGACTTGATGCTGTCGATCGGGATCGCGAAGGCGATGTTGTCGATCGACGTCTCACCGCTCGAAGTATTCGAGAGCTTGGCGTTGGTGATCCCGATGACTTCGCCGTACATATTGAAGAGCGGTCCGCCGGAGTTGCCGGCATTTATCGCGCAGTCGGTCTGAATAAGGTTCATCTGCGTGCCCTCGATCGTGACCGTCCTGTCAAGCGCGCTGATGACGCCGGTCGTCAGGGAGAATGTCAGCTCGCCGAGGGGGTTGCCGATCGCGCATACCCCATCTCCGACATTCGACTTTTCCGAGCTTCCGAGCACCACCGGGGTGAGCCCCGAAGCGTCGATCTTGAGGATAGCGAGGTCGTTATCTTCATCATAACCGACGATGTCAGCCGAGTAGCTCTTGCCGTCGTAGGTCGCGACGGTGACGGAATTTGCGTCCGCGATGACGTGATAGTTAGTGACGATGTAGCCGTCCTCAGTCAGGACAAATCCCGAGCCGGAAGCCGCCGCGGTCGTCCGATATCCGAAGAAGTTGGTGTCGATGGAGGTCGTGATACCTACCGTCGAGCCGACGTTTTTGGCATAGACCTCGGAAGCCGTGAGCTCTTTGTCGGGCGCGATGAATGCGACGTTCAAGGGCTCGGTCTCGCGTGAGCTTTCGTAGACCGTCGAGGGGGACGATGTCGCACTTTTGATGATGTCGGTGCCCTTGGTCAGCGCGAAAGTCCCGCCGGCGCCGATGATCCCGCCGAACAGAGAACAGCAGAGAGCCAGCGCAACGATCTTCCCGGCACCGGATTTCTTGGGCTTGCCGGTGGGGGTGGGCTGATACTGATCATTTTGATAATTTTGATAATTTTGGTAGTTTTCATTATTTTCGTACATAAATAACGCTCCTTTGCTCCGGCTACTGCCGGATTTCTTATTTCGTTAGTATTGTAGCAGGGTAAAATTAAGGTTTGATTAAATGCGTGTGAAAATTTTTGAAAAATTAGGGGGTGATTTTATGCGCGGGGGGAAGGGGGGGAGGGCGAAGCCCCCGGCGACGAAGTCGCCGGCTGCCGGAGCGAAGCGGAGGCAGGGACCGCGTGCTTGCACGCGGTCGGGCTTCGCCGTGCGTGTTGTGTTTTGCAGCATAGAGGGTAGGGGGGTAGAGGGTGGAGGTTTAGGCAGGGTATCTGTTTCTGCCGAGGTACGGCGGTGGCAGAAGGCTTGGGGGCAAGGGTATGTGCTCCTGCCGTGGTTTGATAGGAGAGGAAGGCTTGGCGCGGGGGTGGGTGCTGCTTACGGGCTTGAGTAGGAGCTGAGGGCTGGGGGCGAAGCCCCGTCGAGCTTTAGCTCGACGCGACGGCTCCGCCGTCGGTGCGACTTCGTCGCACGGGCTTCGCCCTGCTCTCCCCCACCTTTCACTAACCTATCTTAGAAACAGCAACCCACGGCAAGCACCATACCTTCTTCCCCTACCTTGTTGCGATTTAACGCAGAATTGCAAAAGCTACGACCTAGCGCCCACCCTATGCTTTACAAAGCAAAAATACAACGCTGATAGGCTCAAACTACAGAATCTGACTTCTGATCTCTGCCCTCTGCCTTCTGTGCAACCGCAGGGACCCCGGGCGAAGCCCCGTCGAGCTTCAGCTCGACGCGACGGCTCCGCCGTCGGTGCGACTTCGTCGCACGGGCTTCGCCCTGCACTCTCCCGCACCTTTCACCAACCTATCACAGTAGCAGCAACCCAAGGCAAGCTCCAAACCCTCCTCCCCCACCCTTCCACACTCAGAGGCACATAGGTAACAACCACCCCACCCTCACACCCCACAAAGCAAAAGCACATCGCAGCCAGTCTCGATCGCAGCATCTGTCCTCTGCATTCTGTCTTCTGCCCTCTGTTCTCGTCCTCCGCAGCAATTCGCTGTTGACATTTTTCCCCCGCTGTGCTATACTTTAAAAGACGACCCACGGCGCCCACTTTGGCGCAAATGGGACATTTTTACAGAAAGGACGTTAAAGATGAGAGCCCTCTTTGATCCCGAAATTTTCAGAAAAAAACTCAGCGGAGGCGAGTTTTCGACCTCCGGGCTGTTTGCTTTTCAGGACGGAGAATTTACTGTTTTTCCCGGTTTTTGCGATGTTCATGTTCATCTTCGCGAGCCGGGTTTTTCTTATAAGGAGACGGTAAAATCAGGCTCTATGGCAGCTGCACACGGCGGTTTCACCGACATCTGCGCGATGCCGAACCTGAACCCGGTACCCGACTGCCCCGAAAATCTTAAAATTCAGACCGACATCATCGCAAAAGAAGACGCGGTCATCGGCGTTCACCCCTACGGCTCCATCACAAGGTCGGAAAAAGGTGAGGAATTATCGGATATGGAAGGATTATCCGGCTCTGTCGCGGCTTTTTCTGACGACGGCAGAGGCGTTCAGGATTCCGAGATGATGGAGCGGGCGATGATAAAGGCAAAGAGCCTCGGGAAGATCATCGCAGCTCACTGCGAGGTAAACGGACTTTTGCAGGGAGGATATATCCACGCTGGGGAATATGCCGATAAATTCGGACACAGAGGTATCTGCTCAGAGAGCGAGTGGAAGCAGATCGAGCGGGACATAGCCCTTGCAAAAAAGACCGGCTGTTCATATCACGTCTGCCACATTTCGACAAAGGAAAGCGTGGCTCTCATCAGAAATGCCAAAAAAGAAGGCGTTGACATCACCTGCGAGACGGGTCCGCACTACCTTGTCCTCGACGACGGCATGCTTAAAGAGGACGGTCGGTTCAAGATGAATCCCCCGCTCCGCTCAGAATCCGACCGAGAGGCTCTTATCGAGGGTATCATCGACGGCACAATAGATATGATCGCGACAGATCACGCGCCCCACTCGGCTGAGGAAAAATCTAAAGGTCTTGCGGGTTCAGCCTTCGGTATCGTCGGGCTCGAGACCTCCTTCCCAGTCATGTACACGCATTTTGTAAGGACCGGGATCATCTCAGCCGAGCGGCTTATTGAGCTTATGTGCGTCAACCCGAGAAAGCGTTTTAATATCCCTATAAGCGGATATTCGGTCTGGAATCTCAACGAAAAATTTGAGGTCAACCCCGATGAATTCCTCTCAATGGGAAGGGCGACCCCCTTTTCGGGCATGACCCTTTACGGTGTAAATTATATGACGGTGTACGGCGAAAAAGTCGTCTACGGGAAAGGATAAATGATGAAACAGGGAATTTTTGAAATTATCTCCAACGGGCCGCTTACCGAAAATGTCTTTAAAATGGCGCTTTGCGGCGATACCTCGGCGATAACTGGTCCCGGTCAGTTTGTAAATATCAAGCTCGACGGGCTTTATCTTAGGCGCCCAATCTCGGTGTGCGATCTTGAAGGCGATATCCTGACTCTTATATATAAGGTAGTCGGCAAGGGCACCGAGCAGATGTCTAAGATGAAATCGGGCGGGCTCGATATCTTAAGCGGGCTCGGAAACGGATACGATATGTCCGCTGCCGGGGAAAATCCTCTTCTTATCGGAGGCGGGGTAGGAGTGCCTCCCCTGTATCTTCTTGCAAAAAGGCTTCGGGCAGCGGGGAAGTCGGTCGCGGTCGTCATGGGCTTTAACACCTCCTCCGAGATTTTTTATGAAGATGAATTCAAAGCCCTCGGCTGCGACGTCACCGTGACGACGGTCGACGGCTCATACGGCATAAAAGGCTTTGTGACGTCGGCTCTTCCGGAAAAATATTCATATGTATACACCTGCGGACCCGAGCCGATGTTAAAAGCTGTCTACGGCGCGATAAAAACCTCCGGGCAGTTCAGCTTTGAGGAGAGAATGGGCTGCGGTTTCGGGGCGTGCATGGGGTGCAGCTGCGAGACGGTGACCGGGTATAAAAGAATCTGCCGGGACGGACCGGTTCTTATGAAGGAGGAGATCAAATGGCGGACCTGAGAACGAATTTATGCGGCATTGAGCTTTCAAACCCGGTGATACCGGCAAGCGGCACATTCGGCTACGGCTATGAATTCGCCGAGCTGTACGATATAAATATACTCGGCACCTTCTCGTTCAAAGGCACCACAAAAGACCCCCGCTTCGGAAATCCCGGACCGAGGATAGCCGAGACCCCGTCGGGAATGCTCAACGCCGTAGGGCTACAGAATCCCGGGGTGGATAAGGTCATCTCGGAAGAGCTGCCGAAGCTGCGAAAAGTCTTTAACAAAAAGGTGATGGCGAACGTCTCCGGGTTTTCGGTGGAGGACTATGTTTATACATGCTCACGGCTCGATGAATGCGACGGTATCGGCTGGCTCGAGGTCAATATCTCCTGCCCGAACGTCCACGGAGGAGGCATAAGCTTCGGGACTTCACCCGAAGCCGCCGAAAAGGTCACCAAGGCGGTAAAAAACGCCGTCAAAAAGCCGGTAATAGTCAAACTCTCCCCTAATGTTACGGACATCGTATCCGTCGCCAAAGCATGCGAGGACGCGGGGGCTGACGGTCTGAGCCTTATAAATACCCTGATGGGAATGAGGATAAATCTCAAGACCCGCAAGCCGATCATCAAAAACGTGACCGGCGGGCTGTCCGGTCCCGCGATACTGCCGGTGGCGTTAAGAATGGTGTATCAGGTGACGCAGGCGGTGTCGGTGCCGGTGGTCGGAATGGGAGGAATTTCTTCGGCTGAGGACGTCATCGAGATGATGCTCGCCGGGGCATGCGCCGTTGAGGTCGGAGCCGCTAATCTTATCGATCCGATGGCGTGTAAAAACATCATAGATCAGCTCCCGGCAGTGATGGAAAAATACGGCATAAAAAATCTTAAAGATATTATAGGAGGCGCGCACAATGGGTAAGGACGTAATTATCGCCTGCGATTTCGCGGACGGAAAGACGGCTCTTGATTTCCTTGACAGATTCGAGGGGAAAAAGCCTTTTGTCAAGATCGGCATGGAGCTCTACTACTCGGAGGGACCGAAGATCGTTGAAAAGATCAAAAATCGGGGACACAAAATATTTCTCGATTTAAAGCTTCACGATATCCCGAACACCGTCAAAAAGGCGATGGCGGTTCTCTCAAGGCTCGACGCGGACATGACCAATCTTCATGCCGCAGGCGGATCGGCGATGATGAAAGCGGCTCTTGAAGGTCTCACAAGACCCGACGGCTCAAGACCGATTCTGATTGCGGTCACGCAGCTGACATCGACCGACGCCGGCACCTTAAAGAACGAGCTTTTGATAGATACTCCGATGGCTGAGACGGTCATGAAATACGCCGGGAACGCGATGAGATCGGGGCTCGACGGGGTCGTCTGCTCGCCGCTTGAAGCCAAAAAAGTTCACGAAAACTGCGGGGAAAAGTTTTTGACCGTGACCCCGGGGGTGAGATTTGCCGACGGCGATACAGGGGATCAGAAGAGGGTCATGACGCCGGCGCAGGCAAGGCTTGAGGGCTCCGATTATATAGTCGTCGGTAGACCTGTGACTGCCGCTTCCGACCCCGTTGCGGCTTATGAGAGATGCTTGAAGGAATTTGTAGGATAATACAAAGGAGGATTTTTATGGATTTAAGAAAAAGAGAATTCATCAGCTTTCTTGAAGGAGCGGGCGTTCTTAAATTCGGGGATTTCACCGCCAAATCAGGCAGGAAGATACCCTATTTCATCAACGCCGGCGACATCAAGACCGGGAACCAGATATCCGAATTGGGGGAATTTTACGCGGATATCTATCTTAAGAAATTCGGGAAAAAGAGGGCTGCGCTCTTCGGTCCGGCTTATAAAGGCATTCCGATAGCTGTATCGGTCGCCTGCGCGCTTTCAAAGCACGGGCTCGACCTGCCCTTCTTCTTCAACCGAAAAGAGGCTAAGGACCACGGTGAAGGCGGGGTCTTGGTGGGATATAAACCCCTGCCCGGGGAGGAGATCATCATCGTCGAGGACGTCATCACCGCTGGAACCGCCATCAGAGAGAGCATGGAAATTCTCTCACAGCTTGAAGGCGTGAAGGTCTCGGGGTGCCTTATTATGGTAGACCGAGGAGAAAAAGGAAAGACGGATATGTCGGCGATGAAGGAGATCGAGCAGGAGTTCGGCTTCCCGGTGTGGTCGGTGGTAAATGTTAATGATATTATTGAATATTTATCCGCAGAACCCGAGCATGAAGAGGACGTCAAGAGAATCAAGAGCTATCTTGAAGTGAACGGAGCTAAGATATGAGCGAGCTGAGACATCTTATAGACGTTTCCGATCTGACGGTGAACGAGATCGAGGAGCTGATCGCGACGGCTAACGACATCATCGCGAATCCCGGAAAATATGCCGAAAAATGTCACGGAAAAAAGCTTGCGACGCTCTTTTTCGAGCCTTCGACAAGGACAAGGCTGAGTTTTGAAGCCGCTATGTACGAGCTCGGCGGGAATGTTCTCGGATTTTCCGAGGCGCAGTCGTCGTCGGCTGCAAAGGGTGAAAGCGTTGCGGATACGGCCAAGGTCGTGAGCTGCTACGCCGACATCATCGCGATGAGACACCCGAAAGAAGGCGCGCCGCTCGTTGCGGCTCAGAATTCGACGGTGCCGGTCATCAACGCCGGGGACGGCGGGCACTTCCACCCGACGCAGACCCTTGCCGACCTTCTGACTATTGCCCGGGAAAAGGGAGGATTTGAAAATCTGACGGTCGGGTTCTGCGGCGACTTAAAGTTCGGCAGGACGGTGCATTCGCTTATAAGCGCGCTTTCGAGATATAAAGGGCTTCGGGTGATACTGATATCCCCGGAGGAGTTAAAGCTGCCGAGCTATGTCAAGAACGATATCTTAAAAAAGGCGGGGGTGGAATATATCCAGACGACCGATCTTGAGGAATACATGCCGGAGCTGGACATTCTCTACATGACGAGGGTCCAGAAGGAGAGATTCTTCAACGAGGAGGATTATTTACGCTTAAAGGACAGCTATATCCTGACCCCGGACAGGCTGGTAAACGCAAAGGCTGACTTGTCCGTCATGCACCCTCTGCCGAGGGTCAACGAGATATCGGTCGAGATCGATAAAGACCCGAGGGCGTGCTATTTCAAGCAGGTCTTAAACGGAAAATATATCAGAATGGCGCTTATTTTAAAGCTTTTGCAGTCTGCCGGGACCATCGGCTGAGGAGGAGTGAAAGATGAATATTGATTCCATCAAGAACGGCACCGTTATCGACCACATTCCCGCAGGTCGGGGAATGAAGCTATATGAGCTGCTGGGTCTGGATAAGCTTGACTGTCCCGTGGCGATCATCAAAAACGCCGTCAGCTCGCAGATGGGCAGGAAGGACATAATCAAGATCGACGCCGACATTCCGGTGAGCTTTGACATCATCGGATACATCGCCCCGAACGTCACCGTAAACATCATCAAAGGCGGGAAGCTGATCGAGAAGAAGTCGATAGAGCTGCCCGAGACGCTTATCGACGTGATAAAGTGCAAAAACCCGAGGTGCATAACCTCCACGGAGCAGGAGCTGAAGCACATCTTCCGGCTCGATGACCCGGAGAAGAGAGTGTATAGGTGCGCCTACTGCGATACCAAGGCTGAGTGACGGGGCTTGATGCGGGAGGAGGGCTCGGGCGAAGCCCCAGCCGATCCGAAGGATCGGCTGCTCCGAAGACGAAGTCTTCAGAGGGCACGCGAAGCGTGCCGGGCTTCGCCCTGCAGTCCCCTCCCCCGCTAAGGTAAACCGAGCCCCTCTAAGCCCCGTATTTCCAAGCCCGCACCCCGCACTAAGCCCGGATAAAGCCGTTTTTAGTCATAAATTCTAATTAAAGCCCGAATATGAGCAGTTTTTTTGGGCGCCTGCGGAGCCGTTTTCGGTTGACTTTGACGGGCTGTGATGTTATTATAATAGTATGTACAGAGTATAAAGAACGGAGAATTGAAAATGAAAAAAGTCGGAATCATCATGGGAAGCGACAGCGATCTGCCGATCCTCAAAAAGACCGCGGCAACGCTTAACTCCCTCGGCATACCCTATGAAGCACACGTCTACTCGGCTCACAGAACTCCCGCGGAGGCTCGTGACTTTGCCGCTTCTGCGCGTGAAAACGACTTCGGGGTCATCATCTGTGCAGCCGGAATGGCGGCGCATCTTGCCGGCGCGATCGCAGCGAACACCACGCTTCCGGTCATCGGCATACCCTGCAAATCCACGAATTTAGACGGCATTGACGCCCTCCTTTCAACGGTCATGATGCCCTCCGGCATTCCGGTGGCGACCGTTGCTGTCGACGGAGGAGTCAACGCCGCTTTGCTTTCGGCACAGATTCTGGCGGTCGAAGATAAAGACCTCGCCGCAAAACTTGACCAAAAGCGCAAAAAGGACGCCGAGGCGGTCATCGAAAAGGACAAAGGGATCATGGCAAGGATCACCGAATAAATCGCTAAACTTTAAATTACATATATCAGGAGGAAAATCGCTATGGAAAAAACCGTTCAGCTCTATGAGGGCAAGGCAAAAAAGGTATACGCAACAGATAATCCCGAGTACGTCATCGTCTCCTATAAGGACGACGCTACGGCTCTCGACGGGCTCAAAAAGGGCACCATCGCCGGCAAAGGCGCCATCAACAACAGAATGTCCAACTACATCATGAAGATCCTTGAGAAAAACGGCGTGCCGACCCACTTCGTCGAGGAGCTAAACGACCGCGAGACCGTCGTCAGAAAGGTCTCCATCGTGCCGCTTGAGGTCATCATCAGAAATATCTCCGCCGGCTCCTTTGCAAAGCGCTACGGCGTTGAGGAGGGCATCGTCTTTTCGGAACCCACCATCGAATTTTCATATAAAAACGACGATCTTCACGACCCCCTCATCAACGACTATCATGCCCTCGCACTCGGTCTTGCCACCAAAGAAGAGATCGAGACCATCAAAAAATACGCGTTCAAGGTCAACGAGGTCATGAAGGAATACTTCAAGGGTCTCGGGGTCACGCTTGTAGACTTCAAGCTTGAATTCGGTAAGACCACCGACGGCAAGATCATTCTGGCAGATGAAATATCTCCAGACACTTGCAGATTCTGGGATTCAAAGACCAACGAAAAGCTTGATAAGGACCGCTTCCGCAGAGATATGGGAGGGGTCGAGGACGCCTACAACGAAATGATGAGAAGAGTTTTCGGAGAATAATTTTTCGGAAAGAGGAATTTTATGGATAATCATATTCATGAAGAATGCGGCGTGTTCGGAGTATTCGCTCCCGGCACCTGCGACGTCGCGTCGCTCTGCTACTACGGTCTCTTCGCTTTGCAGCACCGCGGTCAGGAATCCGCGGGAATCGTGGTCAACGACGACGGCGTGTTTACATACCGAAAGGACATCGGCATCGTCAGCGAGATTTTCACCGGCGAAAATCTCAAAAAGCTCGGCGAGGGAAATATGGCTCTCGGGCATGTCAGATACGGCACAACGGGTCTCGGGGACCGAAGAAACGCCCAGCCCGTCGTCGTAAACCATTTAAAAGGCAACATGGCTCTTGCCCACAACGGCAACCTTGTGAATTCATATGAACTCAGGACCGAGCTCGAGGAGCAGGGTTCCATCTTCCACTCGACATCGGACACCGAGGTCATCGCCTACACCATCACAAAAGAGCGCCTGAGCGCAAAAAATATCGAGCAGGCGACGGCGGCAGCAATCGGAAAATTGGACGGCGCCTATTCGCTCGTCATCATGTCGCCCTCAAAACTCATCGCGGCAAGGGACCCTAACGGCTTCCGTCCGCTTTGCTACGGTCAGCGCGACGACGGGACGTATATCGTCGCGTCCGAAACATGCGCTCTTGACGCCGTAAACGCCAAGTTTATTCGGGATATAGAGCCCGGGGAAGTCGTCGTGTTCACAAAAGACGGCATCAAAACGATTCGAGATCACTGCGGCGAGCGTGAGAAAGCATTCTGTGTTTTTGAGTATTTATATATTGCCCGCCCCGACTCCGTTTGCGAAGGGCACTCGGTTCATGCGGCTCGCTTAAAAGCCGGTGAACTGCTTGCCGAGGCTTATCCGATCGACGCCGACATCGTCGTAGGCGTGCCGGACAGCGGAACCGACGCGGCTATAGGATATTCAAGAAGATCGGGTATACCCTATGACATCGGACTTATCAAAAACAAATACATCGGAAGAACATTCATCGTCCCGGGTCAGGGGGTCCGGGAGGAGATGGTCTCCATCAAATTAAACGTCGTGCAGTCGGTCGTGAAGGGAAAAAGGGTTATCCTCGTCGACGATTCCATCGTTCGGGGCACGACGTCGGCAAAAATCGTCAAGAGACTTCGCGACGGCGGCGCCAAGGAAGTGCATATGCTCTCCTCCGCTCCCCCGTTCATGAACCCCTGTTACTACGGCGTTGACATCGATTCGCGTGAAAATCTCATCGCCTGCAAGCACACGCCGGAGGAAATCGCGAAGATCATCGGCGCCGATTCCGTCAACTTCTTAAGCGTCGGGGACGTCAAGAAGATCACCGGGGACAGCGGCTGCGGCAGATGCTACGCCTGCTTCGACGGCAATTATCCGACAAGAGAACCTGTCAAGGCGGACAAGAGCCGCTTTGAAAGCAAGATCAGCACCAACCCGAAATTTGCCAAAAAAGACTGAGCGGGAGGATTTATGGAAAAAAGTTTTTCTGAGAGCTACAAGAGCGCCGGCGTGGATATCACCGCGGGGTACAAGTCCGTGGAATTGATGAAAAATGATATCAAAAGGACCGCAACCGGCGGCGAGGTCTCCGGTATAGGAGGCTTCGGAGGATTGTTTATGCCCGATCTTACGGGGTATAAAGAGCCTGTGCTGGTATCCGGCACCGACGGCGTGGGGACTAAGCTCAAGATCGCAATATTGATGGATAAGCATGACACCATCGGGATCGACTGCGTTGCGATGTGCGTGAACGACATCATCTGCTGCGGCGCGAAGCCTCTTGTGTTCCTCGACTATATCGCCTGCGGGAAGAATATTCCGGAAAAAATCGCGGCTATCGTCAAGGGAGTATGCGACGGCTGCGTGATGGCTGGGGCGTCGCTTATCGGCGGCGAGACTGCCGAGCACCCCGGAATGATGCCGGAGGATGAATACGACCTCGCGGGCTACTGCACCGGGGTGGTGGACAAGTCAAAAATCATCGACAACACGACTATGAGGGAGGGAGACATCATCATCGCGCTCCCCTCTTCCGGCGTGCATTCAAACGGCTTCTCACTCGTGAGAAAGGTGTTCGGGATAGATGATATTTCGCTCGATGAACTTACAAAAATTCGGGACGATCTCGGCGGGAAATCCCTCGGCGAGACCCTCTTGGAGCCGACGAGGATATATGTAAAACCAGTGCTTAAGCTGCTTGAAAAAGTGCATGTCAAGGGAATTTCGCACATCACCGGCGGCGGGTTCTATGAGAATATCCCGAGGTCGGTTCCGGACGGACTTTGCGCAGAGATTGATAAAGCCGCCTTAAAGATTCCCGCGATTTTCGGGCTGATACAGCGCACCGGAAATATCCCGGAAAGGGACATGTTCAACACCTATAACATGGGCGTCGGCATGAGCGTGGTGGTGCCCGAAGATGAGGCTCAGACGGCTCTTCGGGTCCTTCGCGAAAGCGGGGAAGAGGCATACATAATCGGAAAGATAATCAAGGGCGAGGACAAGATCATCATCAAATAATATGGAAAGAAAAGTAAAAATCGGGGTGCTGGTTTCCGGCGGAGGCACCAATCTGCAAGCGCTCATTGACGCGCAAAAGTCGGGGATAATCGTCTCGGGAGAGATAGCGGCGGTCATATCCTCAAAAGCCGGAGCATATGCCTTGGAACGCGCCAAAGCCGCGGGAATTCCGGCTTTCACGGTCTCAAGAAAGGAATGCTGTGACCTTCGGGAATTCGAGGAAAAAATACTTAAAATCCTTACCGATAACGAGGTCGAGATCATCGTCTTGGCGGGGTTTTTGTCGATACTGTCGGAAAATTTCACAAAAAGATATTCAAACCGCATAATCAACGTCCACCCGGCTCTTATCCCGAGCTTTTGCGGCAAGGGATTCTACGGTCTCAAGGTGCATGAGGAGGCTCTTAAAAAGGGCGTGAAGGTCTCGGGCGCGACGGTCCATCTCGTCAATGAGATATGCGACGGCGGCGAGATTCTGGCGCAAAAGGCGGTCGAGGTCAAGGAAGGCGACACGCCGGAGATTTTGCAGCGCAGGATCATGGAGCAGGCTGAGTGGAAGCTGCTTCCCGAGGCGACGGAGAAGCTGTGCAGGCGGATTTTGAATCTGAAAAAGCCGGATACGCCGAAGGTCACGCTGAAAAAATGGGAGATTTCGGATAAAGAGGAGCTAGCGGAGCTCTGCGGCAAGGCTGACAGAAAATACCTGTCAGACAGAATGCCGTCGCCCTATACCGTAGATGACGCGATATATTGGCTTGAAAATCAGGTTTTTCCGAATGAGGGCAAAACGGGAATCTATAGAGCCGTCGTCGCGGACGGCAAGGTCGTCGGGAACGTCTCGGTGGAAAGGCAGAGCGGGCTCAGGCAGAACACCGGGGTGATCGGATATTTCCTGAATCCCGACTATTACGGCAGGGGGATCATGACCGAAGCCGCGAAGATGATCTGCAAAGAAGCGTTTAAGGAGCTTAAGCTTATCAGGATCGAAGGCAGTGCGTTTGAGCCGAACATCGGGTCGAGGAGGGTGCTTGAAAAAGCGGGATTTGAGCTTGAAGGCGTCCTTCGGGACTCGTACTTTAAAAACGGGAAGTATTATAATGAATACGTTTACGGTCTGGTTGAGGGATAGAGCGCGGACAGGGCTCGGGGCGAAGCCCCCGGTCCGCGAAGCGGACCGGACCCCCCGGCGGAGCCGGGGGGTCGACCCGACCGAAGGTCGGGTCGGGCTTCGCCCACGGTTCCCTCCAGCAGGAGCCCCGTAAGGGCGCACACACCCTCATCAAGCCGTTTGCAAGCAGGAGGTAAATATGGACATTTATAAGATCAACACCATCGCCGAGCTGACCCGCGATCCCTACGTGGGGCGGGGTATCATCGCCGGACTGTCGGAGGACGGCAAAAACGCCGTCGCTGCCTATTTCATCATGGGTCGGTCCGCAAACAGCCGCAACCGCGTCTTTGCGGAGCATGACGGCGCGGTCTTTACCGAACCCTTCGACCCTTCAAAGGTCGAGGATCCGAGCCTCATCATCTATGCGGCTCTTCGCACGGTCGGCAAAAAGCTCATCGTCACAAACGGCGACCAGACCGACACCATCGTCGAGGGAATCCGCCTCGGCTCGGATTTCTCGGGCAGCCTTCGCACCCGCGAATTTGAGCCCGACGCCCCGAATCTCACGCCGAGAATTTCCGCGGAGCTCGACTTTTCGGACGGCTTCGACTACAAAATGTCCATCTTAAAGAGCGAGGACGCAGCAGGTTCTGCATGCGCAAGATATTCTTTTGAATATGCTCCCCTGCCCGGTCTCGGTCACTTTATCCATACATACGTCGGCGACGGAAATCCCCTGCCGACTTTCCAAGGCGAGCCGGAACGCGTGGCGATACCGAACGGCGTCGACGAATTTGCGGAGGAAATCTGGCAGAGCCTCAACGAGGACAACAAAATCTCGCTGCTTGTTCGCTACACCGACGTCGCAAGCGGAAAAGTAAGTCAGAAAATAATTAACAAATATAAATAAGCGGAGGTATAACATGGCAAACGAAGTTCTTTTAAAATACGGCTGCAACCCGAATCAAAAGCCCTCAAGGGTGTTCATGCAGGACGGAAGCGACCTGCCCTTTGAGATTTTAAACGGCAAGCCGGGATACATCAACCTTTTGGACGCGTTCAACTCCTGGCAGCTTGTCAAGGAGCTCAAGGAAGCCCTCGGGCTCCCCGCCGTGACCTCCTTCAAGCACGTCTCCCCGACCTCCGCGGCGGTAGGCATACCGCTGCCCGAAAAGCTTAAAAAAGCCTGCTTCGTCGACGACGTCGAGGGGCTTGACGACTCCCCTCTCGCGATGGCTTACGCAAGGGCAAGGGGCACCGACAGAATGTGTTCCTTCGGAGATTGGGTCGCCCTTTCGGATATCTGCGACGTCACCACCGCGAAGATGATAAAGCGGGAAGTTTCGGACGGAATCATCGCGCCCGGTTACGAGCCGGAAGCCCTCGAAATCTTAAAATCAAAGAAAAAGGGCGCATACCCAATCCTCCAAATCGACCCGAACTACGTCCCCGAAGAGATCGAGCGCAAGCAGGTCTACGGGATCACTTTCGAGCAGGGAAGGAATAATTTCAAAATCAACCGCGACCTTCTTAAAAACATCGTCACCGACAACAAAAAGCTCCCCGACGAAGCCGCGCGCGACCTTATCATCGCGCTCATCACCTTAAAATACACCCAGTCCAACTCGGTCTGCTACGCATACGGCGGGCAGGCGATCGGCGTGGGCGCGGGTCAGCAGTCGAGAATACACTGCACCCGTCTTGCCGGCACAAAGGCCGACACATGGTTCCTGAGACAACACGACAAGGTCCTGAATCTGCCGTTCAAGCCGGAGATCAAGCGTCCCGACCGCGACAACATCATCGACGGCTACATCAACAAAAACGAGGAGGACGTCACCGCCGACGGAATCTGGCAGAAATACTTCACCGAGAAGCCGGAGCCGCTTACCGACAAGGAAGCGAGGGAATATCTCGACTCGATATCCGGCGTGGCGCTCGGTTCCGACGCTTTCTTCCCGTTTGACGACAACATCGAGCGGGCTAAGAGATCGGGCGTCAGCTACATCGCCGAGCCCGGTGGATCGATACGCGACGACATCGTCATCGAGACCGCAGACAAGTACAAAATGGTCATGGCGTTCACCGGCATGAGGCTCTTCCACCATTGATTTTTAAGGAGGTTAATTATGGATTTCAAGGAATTAAAGCAGTATGATGAGGAAATTTTCGCCGCGACCGATCGCGAGCTCAAGCGTCAGCAGCAGAATATCGAGCTGATAGCCTCCGAAAATATCGTCTCAAAAGGCGTGCTTCTGGCTGCGGGTACGGTTCTTACAAATAAATACGCCGAGGGTTACCCGGCACACCGCTACTACGGCGGCTGCCAATACGTCGACGAGGTCGAGGAGATCGCAAGACAGCGCGCATGCAAGCTCTTCGGTGCGGAACATGCAAACGTCCAGCCTCACAGCGGAGCATCGGCGAATCTTGCGGTATTCTTCGCGCTCTTGCAGCCCGGCGACACCGTTCTTTCGATGTCGTTAGCCCACGGAGGACACCTCTCCCACGGCTCCCCCGTCAACATCTCCGGAAAATATTTCAAGATAATCCCCTATGGCGTGTCTGCCGAAACGGGAAGGATAGATTATGATGAAGTCGAGCGGCTTGCGATAGAAAACAAGCCCAAGCTGATTTTAGCGGGCGCTTCGGCATATCCGAGGGAGATCGACTTCGAGAGGTTCTCGCAGATTGCAAAGAAGGTCGGGGCTTATCTTATGGTGGATATGGCTCATATCGCGGGACTCGTCGCAGCCGGGCTTCACCCAAATCCCGTGCCCTATGCCGACGTCGTCACCACCACCACCCACAAGACCTTAAGAGGTCCGAGAGGCGGAATGATCCTCTGCAAAGAGGAATACGCAAAAGCCATCGACAAGGCGATCTTCCCCGGCATTCAGGGAGGTCCCCTTATGCACATAATCGCCGCCAAGGCTGTTTCCTTCAAGGAGGCGCTGTCGCCGGAGTTTAAGGATTATCAGGTGCAGATCAAGAAAAACGCCGCTAAACTTGCGGAGGAGCTGATGAAGCGGGGCTTCAACCTCGTCTCGGGAGGGACCGACAACCATCTCATGCTCATTGATCTTCAGAACTTCGGCATCACCGGAAAGCAGCTTGAGCACAACCTTGACGAGGTCCACATCACCGCAAACAAAAACGCTGTCCCGAACGACCCGCAGAGCCCGTTCATCACGAGCGGAATCAGGATCGGCACTCCTGCCGTGACCTCACGCGGCTTCAAGGAGCCCGAGATGGAAAAGATCGCGCAGTGGCTCTATGAGATCGTCACCGACTTCGAGGGCAATAAGGACAGGGTCTGCAAGGAAGTTTTGGACCTCTGCGCCAAGTACCCCATCTACGGCGACTGCTATTAAAATCTTCGGAAATTCGGAAAACAGACCTCAGTCAATCTGGCGTCTGCTTTCCTATTTCTGACATATGGAGGTTAAAAGATGAACATCATGGTCGTAGGCGGCGGAGGTCGCGAGCACGCCATCATCAAAAAGCTTCGCGAGAATCCGACTGTCGAAAAGATATACTGCCTTCCCGGCAACGGAGGTATTGCCGCCGACGCGGAATGCGTGGCGATCGGGTCTACGGATATTCCCAAAATTGTAGAATTTGCCAAAAATACGGGGATCGATTTTGCCGTCGTGGCTCAGGACGATCCGCTTATTTTGGGATGCGTTGACGAGCTGAATAAAATAGGCGTCCCCTGCTTCGGTCCAGATAAAAAGGCTGCGATAATCGAGGGGTCGAAGGTCTTTTCCAAGAATTTCATGAAAAAATACGGTATTCCGACGGCTGATTACGAGGTTTTTGAGGACGCGGAGAGCGCTCTTGAATATGTAAAAACCTGCAAAATCCCGACCGTCATCAAGGCTGACGGTCCGGCGCTCGGAAAGGGCGCGCTCGTCTGCATGACCCGCGAAGAAGCAGTAAACGCAGTTAAAGAGATCATGCAGGACAAAAAGTTCGGAGCAAGCGGCGATAAGATCGTCGTCGAGGAATATATGAGCGGTCCCGAGGTGTCGGTTCTTTCCTTTACCGACGGGGAGACGGTCATTCCGATGGTCTCTTCCACAGATCACAAGCGCGCCCGCGATAACGACGAAGGCTTGAACACCGGCGGAATGGGAACGGTCGCGCCGTCGCCGTATTATACAAAAGAAGCCGAAAAACAGGCGCTCGAAAGGATAATCCTCCCGACGGTCAAGGCGATGAAAGCCGAGGGCAGACCGTTTAAGGGCTGCCTCTACTTCGGGCTGATGATAACCCCCGAGGGACCGAAGGTCGTCGAGTATAACTGCCGCTTCGGAGACCCCGAGACCCAGGTCGTCCTGCCGCTTCTCAAGTCCGATCTTTTGGACATTATGCTCGCGACCACGAACGGCACGCTTAAGGACGTTCCCGTGGAATTTTCGGACGGCGCGGCTTGCTGCGTGATTTTGGCTTCGGACGGCTATCCCGAAAAGTATGAAAAGGGCTTTGAAATCAGGATTCCCGAGGATTTGAAGGACAAGGTATATGTCGCGGGAGCAAAGCTTGAAAACGGTAAACTTCTCTCAAACGGCGGAAGGGTCTTGGGGGTCGTCGGCAAGGGAAAAGACCTCGGCGAGGCTGTTAAGACGGCATATACATATGCAGAAAAGGTCACTTTCAAAAATGCCTATTACAGGAAAGATATAGGAAAAAAGGCGCTCAACGCGCTTAAGGAGGGCTAAAATGGTATACAGGATATACGTTGAAAAAAAGCCGGAGCTTGCGCATGAGGCAAGGGCGCTTTTGGGCGATCTTAAAAACCTGCTCGGGCTCGAGAGCGTCGAAAATATCCGCATTTTAAACCGCTACGACGCCGAAAACATCTCGGAAGAGCTGTTTGAATATTCCGTAAAAAACGTCTTTTCGGAGCCGCAGCTTGACATCGCCTCAAGCGATTTTGAACACGAAAACGCGCAGGTCTTTGCGGTCGAGTATCTCCCCGGACAGTTTGATCAGAGAGCCGATTCCGCGGCGCAGTGCATTCAGATAATCTCACAGGGCGAACGCCCGCTGATACGCTCGGCAAAGGTATACTGCGTCTACGGGAACGTGTCCGAAAATGATCTTTCCGAGATCAAAAAATATGTCATAAACCCCGTCGAAGCGAGGGAGGCTTCGCTCGAGCTGCCCGAAACGCTTAAGCTCGACTATGCGATACCCACCGAGGTCAAGACGCTCGACGGCTTCACAAAGCTTGTCAGAGCGGAGCTGGAAAAATTCGTCAGCGATTATAACCTCGCCATGGACGCCGACGACATCGAATTCTGTCAGAACTACTTTAGGTCTGAACACCGCGACCCGACAGTCACCGAGATAAGAATGATCGACACCTACTGGTCGGATCACTGCCGCCATACGACGTTTTTAACGGTCATCGACGGCGTGAAATTCGAGGATCAGCTGCTTCAAAAAACCTATGAGGAGTATCTTGAGGTCAGAGAAAAAATCGGCGACAGAAAGCCTGTTTGCCTTATGGACCTCGCGACCGTCGCGGCGAAATATTTAAAGAAAACCGGCAGGCTGCCGAAGCTCGACGAGTCGGAGGAGATCAACGCCTGCACCGTCAAAATCGAAATCGAGGCGGACGGCAAAAAAGAGCCGTGGCTGCTCCTCTTTAAAAACGAGACCCACAACCACCCGACCGAGATCGAGCCGTTCGGCGGCGCGGCTACATGCATCGGCGGGGCTATCAGGGACCCGCTGTCCGGCAGAAGCTATGTCTACGGCGCGATGAGGGTAACGGGAGCTGCCGACCCGACCGTCCCGGTCTCCGAGACGATACCCGGAAAGCTGCCCCAGAGAAAAATCGTCACGACGGCTGCGGCGGGCTATTCCTCCTACGGCAACCAGATCGGGCTCGCGACGGGTATTGTAGACGAGATTTATCACCCGGGATACGCGGCTAAGAGAATGGAGATCGGAGCCGTCATCGCCGCAACTCCGCAGGAAAACGTCAGACGTGAAGTCCCCGAGCCGGGCGACGTCGTGATACTTTTAGGCGGCTCGACCGGAAGAGACGGCATAGGCGGGGCTACGGGATCGTCAAAAGCTCACAACGCTCATTCCGTCGAGACCTGCGGCGCAGAGGTTCAGAAGGGAAATGCCCCCGAGGAGAGAAAACTTCAGAGGCTGTTCAGAAACGCCGAGGCTTCAAAGCTGATTAAAAGGTGCAACGACTTCGGCGCGGGCGGCGTTTCGGTCGCAATCGGAGAGCTCGCGGACGGGCTGGAAATCGATCTGAACGCGGTTCCGAAGAAATATGAGGGGCTCGACGGCACGGAGCTCGCGATTTCCGAATCTCAGGAGAGAATGGCTGTCGTCGTCGCTCCCGAAGATGTCAAAAGATTTTTGGAGCTTTCGCATGAGGAGAATTTGCAGGCGTGTCCCGTCGCGAAAGTACAGGGCGAGCCGCGTCTTGTGATGGTCTGGAACGGCAAGAAAATCGTCGATCTGAGCCGGGAATTTTTGAATTCAAACGGCGCGGACAAACATATCGAAATCACTCCCGAAAAGCCGAATGTCAAAAAGAGAACCGTCTCGGGAAGCTTCAAGGAAAATATGGAGAAGATGGCGGGAGACCTCAATATCTGCTCAAAACGCGGGCTTTCCGAGCGCTTTGACTCGACCATCGGTGCGGGTACGGTGCTGATGCCGTTCGGCGGGAAGAATCAGCTGACCCCGATTCAGGCGATGGTGCAGAAGATATCCGTCGAGAAAAAACACACCGACAACTGCTCCTTCATGTCGTGGGGGTATAACCCATATCTTGCAGTGCAGAGCCCGTATCATGGGGCTTACTGCGCGGTCGTGGAGTCGGTCTCGAAACTGATCGCGACGGGCGCGGAGTTTAAAGATGTGTACCTTACATTCCAAGAATATTTCGAGCACCCGAACCGCGACGGCAAGCGCTGGGGCAAGCCTTTGGCGGCGCTTTTGGGCGCTTTCAGGGCTCAGCTCGACCTCGGGATCGGCTCCATCGGCGGCAAGGATTCGATGAGCGGAAGTTTTGAGGATTTGGACGTCCCCCCGACCCTCGTCTCCTTTGCGGTCACGACCGGAAAGACCGGCGACGTCATCTCCCCCGAGTTCAAAGAGCCGTACCATAAGGTGATGTACATCGAGCCGGAATATGATGAAAACGGGCTGCCGGTGACGGAGTCGCTGATAAAAATATACCAAAAAATTACAAGACTTATCCGCGAGGGGAAGATAATTTCGGCATACACCCCCTGCATGGGTGGGGTCGCCGAGGCGGTCTTAAAGATGTCTATCGGCAACTCCATCGGCGTGAAATTAAATAATGCGCTTAAGCTTAATGAGCTCTTTGATCTTAAGTGCGGGGGATTTGTGGTGGAGCTTTCCTGCGGCGCATGCGGCAACTGCTTCGATAAGGAAGGGCTTATCGAAATCGGCGAGACGGTGCCGGAGGCGGAGATATCCTATGACGGCGAAAAGCTCGATCTTAAGGGGCTTTTAGGCATCTATGAGGACAAGCTGGAAGGCGTTTACAGCTGCAACATCAGGCAAGGCGGCACGAAACTTGAAAATATTTCCTACGACGGGAGAAATACATCTTCCCCGGCGATCAGGACCGCGAAACCGAAGGTTCTGATACCTGCGTTCCCCGGCACCAACTGCGAATACGACAGCGCCAAGGCGATGCGCGACGCGGGTGCAGAGCCGGAGATCATCGTCATCAATAACCTGAGCGCCCAAGGGATTTCCGAGAGCGTCGAGAAGTTTGCGGAAAGCCTTCGGAGCTCGCAGATGATCTTCATTCCCGGTGGGTTCTCGGGAGGCGACGAGCCGGACGGTTCCGCAAAATTCATCTGCGCATTCTTCAGGAACAAGACCGTGCGCGAGGAGGTCATGAAGCTATTAAATGATCGCGACGGGCTTATCTGCGGCATCTGCAACGGCTTCCAAGCGCTTATAAAGCTCGGTTTGGTGCCGTTCGGGGAGATTTTGGACAGCGATCCCTCCTTCCCGACGCTTACATATAATACCATTTCTCGGCACCAGTCGAGGATCGTCAGGACAAAGATCGTCTCCAACAAATCGCCGTGGCTCAAAAATGTCAACGTCGGGGATGTCGTAAATGTCCCGATCTCCCACGGCGAGGGAAGATTTATCTGCGGCGACGATCTGCTCAAAAAGCTCATCGAGAACGGTCAGGTGGCGACGCAGTATGTCGATCTCGACGGCAATCCGACCTCGGATATCCGCTTCAACCCGAACGATTCCGTCTGCGCGATCGAGGGTATCACCTCCCCCGACGGCAGGGTCTTCGGCAAGATGGGGCACTCCGAGAGGTACGCGCCCGATCTATACAAAAACGTGCCGGGTAACTACGACATCGGCATGTTCAGGGCTGCGGCGGAGTACTTTAGGTAAGGTGCAGAAGGGTTCCTTGGGGCGAAGCCCGGTCGCGAACGCGACCCGACGCCCCGAAGGGGCGTCGCCTCCGGCGGCGGAGCCGCCGGAGGGGGGCTTCGCCCCCCCTGCACTCCCCTCGTTCCCGCACAAGCCCTATAGCTGCGCAAAGCCCATATACCGGGTTTTCTTCCCGCTGTCCTGTAAAAAATACCCTGCCGAGGTGGGCTTCAAGGTCGTCTCATTGTGAAAGTATACGAATTTTCAGGATAGGCTTGACTTTAGCATACTAACATGATAAAATAATCGGCATAGAGAAGCCGCAGAATGCCTATTTTAGGGCTTTTGCGCTTTAAAAGCCGAAATGAAACAGTAAATTACGAAAGCAGGTTAATTGTTTTGATGTGTAATCCCGAAGGCGGACTTCATGCCGCTCTGCGACGCGTTTTCGAGACCGCAGGATATCGGCGGTATAAAATGTCGAAGTTTGAGGAATATGACCTCTACTCCCGCAACCGCAGCTTTTTGCAGTCCGAAAAGGTGCTCACCTTCACCGACACCGACGGCAAGCTCCTTGCCCTCAAGCCCGACGTCACCCTCTCGATCATCAAGAATTTCCGGGGCTCGCAGGGTCTCGAAAAGCTGTATTACCACGAAAACGTCTACCGTGCGTCGGGGGTCGGTTTTCGGGAGATCGAACAGGCCGGACTGGAATGCATCGGCGACGTCGACGAATATTCCGTCTGCGAGGTCTTAAGCCTTGCCGCAAAAAGCCTCATGACCGTCGGTCGCGACTGCGAACTGGATATAAGCCATCTCGGGCTTTTGTGCGATCTTTTGGACGGCTTCGGAGACGATCTTAAAAGCCGCGTCCTGAGATTTTTCGGAGGCAAAAACACCGGAGAACTCCGCTCGCTGCTTGAATCTTCGGGCGTTCCCGATGAAGCCGCCTTGCGCATCATTGAGCTTTCCGATATCGATTGCCCTGCCGACGAGGCTCCCAAAAAGCTTCAGGATATCCTCGGGGGATATGTCTCTTGGGAAAGGCTTCAGCTCTTCTGCGACACATGCCGGTTCTTGGGCGACGAATTCCCGGGAATGATACGGGTGGATTTCTCGACGGTGGGCGACTTAAGCTACTACTCCGGGATCATCTTCCGCGGATTTATCGACGGGGTGCCGGAGAGCGTCCTCTCGGGAGGTCAGTACGACAACCTTGCCGAAAAGCTCTCAAAGCACGCAAGGGCGATCGGATTCGCATTATATCTCGACCTCATCGATCCCCTGCTGCTGCATAAAACAGAATACGACTGCGACGCACTGCTCCTATATTCCGAGGACAAGGAGCCGCAGGAGATATATCATGAAGTCAAAAATCTACAGGAAAAAGGACTGTCGGTGATGACTGCTCGCGAAGTCCCGGCGGGTCTGAAATTCAGGGAAATCTACTCTTTAAAGGAAGGGGGCGCAGTCAGGGTTGAATGATATCGTAAACGTCGCGCTCCCCAAAGGCAGGCTCGGCGAAAAGGTCTATGAGATGTTCAAGGCTGCGGGATATCCCTGCGAGGCTCTTGAGGACCCCGGCAGGCGCCTGACCTTTGAAAATCCCGATGCCGGGATACGCTATTTCTGGGTGAAGCCGTCGGACGTCGCAATATATGTCGAAAAAGGCGCCGCGGATATCGGCGTCGCGGGAAAAGATATTCTTCTTGAATATGTTCCCGACGTCTACGAGCTCTTGGACGTCGGTCTCGGGAAGTGCAGAATGTGCGTCGCTGCTCCCGACGATTTTAAAGACGATTACCGCAAAACGCTTCGGGTAGCTACAAAATTCCCCCATGTCGCAAAGGAGCATTACTCCGGCGTGGGCAGGGATATCGAGATCATAAAATTAAACGGCTCCATCGAGCTTGCGCCGATACTCGGGCTTTCCGACGTCATCGTCGATATCGTCGAGACGGGAGCCACGCTTAAACAAAACGGTTTAAAGGTGTTCGACGCCCTCTTTGACATCTCAGCCCGGCTCATCGCAAACAAGTCCGGGTACCGCTTCAAGAGGGAGAAAATCGACCTCATCAGAAAGAAATTAGAGACAGTTAAGGAGAATAAAGATGATTAAAATTTTGAAAACCTCGGAGGTCACAGCCGAGGAGCTCTTTGAGAGGACCACAGCGGTCTCGGACGTCAGTGAGACCGTCAGCCAGATCATCGACACCGTCAGGGAACGCGGGGATTCGGCTCTTTTGGAGCTGACCGAGAAGTTCGACGGGGTCATCATTCACGACGTAAAAGTTTCGGAGGATGAGATAAACGACGCGCTGATGGAGGTCTCCCCCGACTTTTTGGGCACGCTCTACGAGGCTGCCGACAATATCAGAGCCTTCCACAAAAATCAGCTCCGACCCGGGTTTGTGATGACCGACAAGCCGGGAGTTATCCTCGGACAGAGGGTGCTGCCGCTTGAAAAAGTGGGGCTTTATATCCCCGGCGGCACCGCTCCTCTGTTTTCAACGGTGCTGATGAGCGCTATCCCT
Source organism: uncultured Clostridia bacterium (assembly GCA_947627985.1). Lineage (GTDB taxonomy): Bacteria > Bacillota > Clostridia > Oscillospirales > Ruminococcaceae > Faeciplasma. The sequence goes on along the minus strand of CANQYD010000010.1, from coordinate 11,725 downwards.
GCGGCTTTGGCAGGCTGTCCCGAGATCGTGATGGCTACGCCCGTCCAGAAAAACGGAAAGATCGCGCCCGAAATGCTCGCCGCGGCTAAGATCGCGGGGGTGAACAAAATCTTCAAAGTAGGCGGAGCGCAGGCTATCGCGGCTCTTGCATACGGCACCGAGAGCATTCCGAAGGTGGATAAGATCGTCGGTCCCGGCAACCAGTACGTCGCCGAGGCTAAGAGACAGGTATTCGGCAGGGTGTCGATCGATATGATCGCGGGTCCCAGCGAGATTCTCATCATCGCCGACAAGACCGCCAATCCGAAATTTTTGGCGGCTGATCTTCTTTCGCAGGCCGAGCACGACAGGATCGCCACGGCGGTTCTGATCACCGATTCCGAAAAGATCGCAAACGATACCGCAAATGAGCTTGAAAAACAGCTTCCTAAGCTCGGAAGAGCCGACATCGCTAAAGATTCTTTAGAGAGAAACGGCAAGATCATCATCGCAAAGGACATTTCGGAGGCGGTAACGCTCTCTAACGAGATCGCGCCCGAACACCTCGAAATCTGCACCGAAAAGCCCTTTGACATCTTCACCGAGATCAAAAACGCGGGCTCGGTATTCCTCGGATCATACTCCCCCGAACCCCTCGGAGACTATTTTGCGGGTCCTAACCACACCCTCCCGACAAGCGGCACCGCGAGATTTTCAAGTCCCCTGTCGGTCGATGATTTCGTCAAGAAGATGCAGTTCAGCTACATGACCGAAGAGGCGTTTTCAAAGGTCGCCGAGAAGGTCGGCACGCTTGCGGATAAGGAAAGCCTCGGCGCTCACGCCGCAAGCGCAAGAAAGAGGATAGGAAAATAATGTCAAGATTTCTGACAAAAAATATGCAAAAGCTGGAGCCGTATGTACCCGGCGAGCAGCCCGCAGTCAAATATATCAAGCTTAACACCAACGAAAACCCCTTCCCGCCTTCCGAAAAAGCCCTCAAAGAGGCGGCTTCGGAGATGGCAAAATCAAACCTCTATCCACCGCTCGACGGAGGAAGCCTGAGACCGAAGATAGCCGAGGTCTACGGCGTCGGGAGGGAAAACGTCGCCGTTGCGAACAGCTCGGACGAGATTCTGAATTTCATATTCAAGGCTTTCTGCGGACCCGATTCCCCCGCGGCTTTCGCGGATATCACATACGGCTTTTACCCCGTATTTGCGGGCTTGAACGGCGCCGATTATCAAATAATCCCGCTCGGTGACGATTTTAAACTCCGACCTGAGGACTACATAGGCATTCACAAGAATATCTTCATCGCAAACCCGAATGCTCCGACGGGGCTGATTATATCCACCGACGACATCGCAAAAATAGCGAGCTCAAACCCCGACAACATCGTAGTAATAGATGAGGCGTATGTCGATTTCGGCGGCGTGAGCGCCCTGAATATCCTTAGGGATCACGAAAATCTGATAGTCACGAGGACCTTTTCAAAGTCCCGCTCCCTTGCCGGCGCAAGGATAGGCTATGCGTTTGCCTCAAAAGATATTATTGACGATCTGTACCGTGTGATCTACTCCACCAACCCCTATAACCTCAGCCGCGTGAGCCTCGCCCTCGGCTACGGCTCGATGTGCGACGAGGAATACACTTTAAATAACTGCAAAACAATCGCGAATACCCGCGACAAAACCGCCGAGGACCTTAGAAAACTCGGGTTCACGGTGCTTCCGAGCCATGCAAATTTCCTGTTTGCAAAAAGCCCGAAGATAGGCGGGAAAGAGCTCTATTTAAAGCTTAAGGACCGCGGGATATTGGTGCGGCACTTTGATTCCGAACGGATAAAAGATTATCTTCGCATAACCGTGGGTCTAAAGGAAGATATGGAAAAACTTACCGAAATCATCTCGGAAATTTCAGAGGAAAGACGGTGAAAAAATGAGAAAATCCGAAATCTTAAGAAAAACCGCAGAGACCGACATCTCCCTCTCCCTAAACCTTGACGGAAGCGGGAATTCCGAGGTCGATACCGGCGTGGGATTTTTGGATCACATGCTGACCCTGCTTTCCGCTCACTCCGGCTTTGATCTTAAAGTCGTTTGCAAGGGGGATACCGAGGTCGACGATCACCATTCGGTTGAAGATATCGGGATCGCCTTCGGAGCCGCTCTGAAGGAGGCTTTGGGCGATAAAAAGGGCATCAAGCGCTACGGCTCGGCTCTGATACCGATGGACGAGGCTCTCATTCAGACCGCCGTCGATATCTCGGGGAGGAGCTTTCTCGGGTACGGTCTTGATATCCCGTCACAGAAGATAGGGACGTTTGATACAGAGCTTGCGGAGGAATTCTTCGCCGCGGTGACGCGCTCGTCAGACATCACGCTTCATATAATTCAGCTTGCGGGAAGAAATTCCCATCACATCGTCGAGGGGGCTTTCAAGTCCTTTGCGAGGGCTCTTCGGGAGGCTGTCTCGGTCGATGAAAAATTCTCGGACAAAATTCCGTCAACGAAGGGTACGCTTTAAATGACAGGCATTGTTGATTACGGCGTCGGGAATCTCTTTTCCCTGCGCTCGTCCTTAAAATTCATCGGGGAAGAGGCTGATCTGATAGCCGATCCCGATAAACTGCGGCTCTATGACCGAATTATCCTACCCGGGGTGGGAGCGTTCGGCGACGCCGCAAAAAAGCTTCGGGACACCGGTCTCGGGGAAGAGACCGTGAGGCTGGCAAAATCCGGCAAGCCGGTGATGGGGATATGTCTCGGAATGCAGCTTCTTTTGGATAAAAGTCTTGAATTCGGGGAACACCGGGGTCTCGGGCTGATTTCGGGTGAAGTCAGACCAATCTCGGAGACAATCCCCAAAGGGCTCAAAATTCCGCATATAGGCTGGAACGGTCTTGATTTCAAGCCTCATGAGATATTTAAAGACATTAAGCAAGGCGACTGCGTCTACTTCGTCCACAGCTTCCATGCAACCTCTTGCCCCGACGTCATCGCGACTACCGATTACGGGGCTCCGCTCGTCGCCGCCGTCGCCAAGGACAGCGTGGTCGGGTGTCAGTTCCACCCCGAAAAGTCCGGCGAAGTCGGGCTGAAAATTCTCAGGGCGTTCTGCCGGTTGGGGTGATTTTATGAAAATTTTTCCTGCTATAGATGTCGTCGGCGGCAAGGCTGTGAGGCTCAGACGAGGCGACTACAACGAGATGACGGTCTACTCCGAGCACCCGGAAGAGGTGGCTTCAGACTTTAAAAATCAGGGAGCACAGTGCATTCACATCGTCGATCTTGAAGGCGCCAAGACCGGGGAAACGCCGAATTTTGATACTATTAAAAAGATACTCTCGGTCGGGCTTTTTTCGGAGGTCGGAGGCGGTATCAGGAGTCTTGAGACCGTCGAGAAATACTTAAATGCCGGGGCTTCGCGGGTGATCCTCGGGACTGCGGCTATAGAAAATCCCGAATTTTTAAAAGAATGCGTGAAGCGCTTCGGCTCGGGGATAGCGGTGGGCGCCGACGTTAAGGATCAAAAAATCGCGGTACGAGGCTGGCTTCAAAGCTCGGACCTCGGGCTGTGGGAGTTCGGGAAAAACATGCAGGAAATCGGCGTGAAAACGCTTATCTGCACCGATATTTCCCGCGACGGCGAGATGAGAGGCTCAAATCTTGAAATGTATAAACGCCTGACAGATGAGCTGTCCATAGGGATCGTCGCTTCGGGCGGGGTCACGAATATATCGGAAATTGCGACCCTTAAAGACTGCGGCTGTGAGGGCGCCATCGTCGGGAAGGCTTACTACGAGGGCTTGATATCCCTTAAAGACGCGATTCAAGCCGCATTGTGAGGTATAAATATGCTTAGAAAGAGAATTATCCCCTGCCTTGACGTTCGGGACGGAAAGGTCACGAAAGGCATCAATTTTTTGGGGAATAAGGATATCGCGGACCCCGTCGAGCTGGCTGAATTTTACAGCAGCTGCGGCGCCGATGAGCTGGTATTTTATGACATCACCGCAAGCGCCGAGGGAAGAGGTATCTTCACCGATATCCTGAAAAAAGCCGCTTCGAGCGTCTTCATTCCGCTGACGGTCGGAGGAGGCATCAGGACGCTTGAGGACTTCGACAGGGTCTTAAAATGCGGCGCCGACAAGGTATCGGTAAACTCGGGAGCCGTCGCAGATAAGACGCTTATAAGAAAAGCAGCGGAAAGGTACGGAAGCCAGTGCGTCGTCATCTCGGCTGACGTCAAAAGAAGCGGCGGGAAGTTCGTCGTGACGGCAAGAGGCGGTCGCGATGAGACGGGGCTTGAGGCTAAGGAGTGGATAAGATACTGCGTGTCGGAAGGCGCCGGCGAGGTGGTCTTAAATTCGATGGACACCGACGGCGTAAAAGGCGGATTCGATATTGAAATGTTAAAATATGTATGCGAAGGGCTGCCGGTACCCGTGATAGCTTCGGGAGGAGCAGGTAAAACCGAGGATTTCATCGAGCTTTTTCATGAGCTTCCTTGGGTAGACGCAGGTCTGGCGGCGTCGGTATTCCACTATAAAGAAATCGAGATCAACAAGCTGAAGGAAGCCCTTTCCGACAGCGGCGTGCCTATGAGAATATAGAGGAGAATGGTTATGAACATTAACGAACTCAAATTCGACGAGCAGGGTCTGATACCCGCGATAGTCAAAGACAGCGAGACCGGCGAGGTGCTCATGCTCGCGTACATGAACAGGGAAAGCCTGAAAATATCCCTTGAAAAAAAGCTGACCTGCTTCTACAGCCGCTCGAGACAGGAGCTCTGGCTCAAAGGCGAGACCAGCGGAAATTATCAGCATATCGAGTCGATTTCGGCTGATTGCGACGGCGACGCGCTTCTTGTAACCGTGAAAAAGGACGGTCCCGCATGCCATACGGGTACCGAGAGCTGCTTCTTCAACGAAATTTTCGGAAAGCCGGGTAATTTCAGCGTAGACGGCTTATACAGGCTCTTACAGGACAGAAAGGCGACCCTCCCCGAGGGCTCCTACACGAGCTATCTCTTTGAAAAAGGGCTGGATAAAATCCTCAAAAAAGTCGGCGAGGAGTGCACAGAAGTCATCATCGCCGGAAAAGCCGAGGACAAGCGGGAGACGGTCTATGAGATCGCCGACCTGATGTATCACGTCATGGTGCTGATGGTGGAAGCCGGGATCACGCCGTCCGAGATAAGGGAGGAGCTTGCCTCCCGCCACGTCATCGACCACAAGGTCAAGCAGGAGAAGATGGTATGATAGCTGATCTGCATGTTCACACGGACTTCTGCGACGGCAGAGATTCGGCTGAGGACATGGTTCTTTCGGCGATCTCAAAAGGCGTCGGGAAGCTGGGTTTAGTGGTGCATTCATACGTTCCCTTTGACCCCGAGAGCTGTGTTCAGCTTGACCGCGTGGAGGATTATCTGTATGAAATTTCCATTTTAAAGGAGAAATATAAGGATAAGATCGAGCTGCTCTGCGGTATTGAGGCTGATTATTATTCCCCGCAGGACACTTCGCCCTTTGATTATGTCATCGGGTCGGTGCATTATCTTTACATAGATGGAAAATATAAGGCGATAGATGATCAGCCATATATGTTAGGCGAGATGATCGAGCAGGACTTCGGCGGGAGCTTCTACGCCTGCGCCGAGGAGTATTTTGCGACCGTCGCGAAGCTTGCGGATAAAAAGCCTGACTTTATCGGGCATTTTGATCTCATCAAGAAATTTTCGAGGGCGTTTCCGTTTGACCCCGAGAATCAGCGCTACCGGGACGCATGGATGATCGCTGCCGATGCGCTTTTGCAGCTTAAAGTGCCGTTTGAGATCAACACCGGCGGGATCAACAGAGGCTGGACCGACGAGCCGTATCCGTCGGCTGAGATTTTGGAATATATAACCAAAAATGGCGGGAAGACGGTGTATGCAAGCGACGCGCATCGCAAAGAGGATATTGCGAGGGGGTTTGGGGGATAGGAGCAGCTTGTATGGGGCACCCCTGCGGGGTTTTCCCCGTGCTGTGACTTTTTATTCCCTGCCCTGCCCGACCTTTTGATAAAAGGTATTCGCAAATTTTCGCGGAAAATTTGCTCATGCTGTTGAACCCCCCACCCCGACCCCTCCCCGAGGGGAGGGGCTTGAGCCTCGCTTCGCTCGGCTCCTAAGCGACTTCGTCGCCGGTTTTTTGTTGGGGGAACCCCCGGCGAGGGTTCCCCCGATGAAAACAGTCCACAGGACTGTTTTCATTCCCCCTCCTGCGCTTTTTATGAAAAAACCGCAATAGGACGCCTTAAGGCGTCCTATTGCGGGGATTTCGCGCTCTGCGGAGCGCGACCAGAGACTCCTCGCCTCTGGACTCTCGCCCGCGGTAACACGCGGGGTTTTGCCCAAGAGCACGAGCAATCAATCGTTTACGATTGCGATGTGCGATTGGAAGCAAAACCAGCTTGTTCACTTGAGGAAAAGCGGGGCAAAACCTTTTTGACTTGTCTCAATTGCAAGTCGGCGCAAACTCCTCCCTTCCGCCACCCTCCGCTACCCGCATAAACCCCGGCTACATTTCTATCATCTATTCATCTAATCTCTAACCCCTAAAAGGAAAGGACGGTATCAAAATGCGTAAAACAAAAATCATCTGCACAATCGGTCCCTCATGCTCCGACGAGGCTACCCTTCGGGAGATGATGCTCTCCGGCATGAACGTCGCGAGGCTCAACTTCTCCCACGGCACCCACGAGGATCACAAGGAAAAAATCGACCTGCTCAAACGCCTTCGCGAAGAGCTCGACCTTCCCGTCGCCATCATGCTCGACACCAAAGGTCCCGAGTACCGCATCAAAAAATTCGCGAACGACAAGGTTTTCCTCAACCCCGGCGATCAGTTCGTCTTCACCACTGAGGACGTCGTCGGCGACGAGCACCGCGTCTCGGTCAGCTACAAGGACCTCGCCAAGGACTTGGAGGTCGGCGACACGATCCTTTTAAACAACGGCTTGCTGTCCTTTGAGGTCACCGAGATCAGCGGAGGCGACATCAAGACCGTCGTCAGAGACGGCGGCGAGCTCTCAAACAACAAATCCATGGCGTTTCCGGGTAAAGTGCTTAATCAGATTTATCTTTCCGAACAGGATAAGTCGGATATGCTCTTCGGGATCGAGAACGACGTCGACTTCATCGCCTGCTCCTTTGTCTCGACAAAGCAGGACCTCTTAGACGTCCACGAATTCTTAAACGCCCACGGAGGCGAAGATATCGACCTCATCGCGAAAGTCGAGAATCAGACGGGCGTTGACAACATTGAGGATATCTGCTCCGAGTGCGAGGGAATCATGATCGGCAGAGGCGACATGGGCGTCGAGATCGCCTTCGAGAAGCTGCCGGCGATCCAGAAAAACATCATCACAAAGTGCCGCCTGCTCGGCAAGCGGGTCATCACGGCTACCGAAATGCTCGAGTCGATGATACATAATCCCCGACCCACCCGCGCCGAGACTTCTGACGTCGCGAACGCAATCTACGACGGCACCTCCGCGATAATGCTCTCCGGCGAGACCGCCGCGGGTCAGTACCCCGTCCTTGCGCTTAAGACGATGGCGAAGATCGCCGAGGAGACCGAGCGCGGCATCGACTACGCGTCGCTCTTCAAAATCCATGATTTCAGGATCCACAACACCGTTGACGCCATCTCCCACGCCACCTGCGGCATGGCGATTGACGTCGGCGCCAAGGCTCTGGCAGTGTGTTCGCTGTCGGGAGCTACGGTCAGAATGGTGTCGAGATTCCGCGCGCCGGTCGATATTTTGGGTCTCACGACAAGCGAAAAGACCCGCCGCAAACTTGCTCTGAGCTGGGGCGTCACGCCTAAAATTTGCGAAAAATTCGACTCCACAGACGTGCTCTTCTACGCGGCAAAGCAAAACGCCCGGGAGACATTTAATCTCAAAAAAGGCGACACGATTGTCACGACAGGCGGCATGACCAACGGCACCTCGGGCAACACGAATCTCATAAAGATAGACAAAATATAAAAAATTCCCACCGGGTTAGACGGGGCGTCATAAGGAAGTCGAAACCAATTTTTCTGAAACGGCATAATTTCGGTTATGCCGTTTCTCTTTGCTTTTCCGCTTGCAAAAGCTCGTTTATAGGTAGCAAAAAATAATGAGTATGCTTTTTCTGACCTTCGACTTAACAGGCTGTTGGCAAAGAAAAATACTATTATATTATCTATTACCCCCAACAATAATTCCAGAACTTGCATTTCCATAGCGACTAGCCTCCCTAACGATGTGATTCGATATTTCATCCAAAAGCATATTCTTTCTACCTCTGCTAAGAGGTAATCGCTTATCGTTATCCAAAACAATTTCACTGTTTCTAACGACTTTTACTTTGCAGGTATTTACCACATATCCACGACAGACTTCAAAAAAGCCTTTGTCGCAATAGCTATCTGCAATATATGAAAACCTATCTGCCGCTAGTCTGAATTCCTCAGCACCTGTAACAAGATATGTGGTTTTTCTTGCACAGTAAAAATAAAAAATATCGTCAACTGGGATTTTAATAACTTGTTTTTTATTTTCAAGAAGAACAGTAAACATTTCAAATCTAGGGCTATAATTTTTATACTCTCGAAAAACACGTGAAAGTTCAGATATAATAAATGCAGTATCGCTATCTTTTGAGATAAAGGCATTTATGCGGTAAGGAATAGTATTATATACTTCGGATTTATACGAAGTAATAAAAACTAAAAAGAAACTGGAATCCATAATTCTCAGCTTTTGCGCGACTGTTTTACCATCTATGCCGGGCATATCTATGTCAAGGATAACAATGTCGTATGGCCTGTGGCAAAGAAAATCGTTAATAATATCATTGCCGTTCGTGAAAAAAGAAACTTCTGCACCCACGTCTGCTTTTTTTAATGCCGCTGAAAATAACCCTTTCAGTGACCTTAAGTACATGAGCTCATCATCACACACGGCAATTCGAATCATTTTTTGTCATCCTTCCTATACAGATTACTAGCATATATCAATAACTGTTCCATATCAAATATCTTATCTTTCGGGCAGTCTGAGATTATATCACAAAAACTCATCTTAGGTTGGACCTCACCCGTTAACAAGTATGTTAAATCCAAGCCCAACCTATCATGAGCTAATATCATTTTCTCAATAGATAATCGACTTTTGCCACGTTCTATACCACCATAAAAATTCAAAGACATTTCAAGTATGTCTGCCACTTCCGCTTGTGTCAATCCCTTTGATTTTCTGTACTCTCTAAGACGGTTCCCGACTCCAACTAATATATCATTCATAATAAAAGGTCTCCTAATTGTTTTAAATTAGTTATAACAAATATAACAAAGCATGTGAACAAACTATACATTGTTATTTTCATCATAGAAACCATCTATATATTTGCTTTTTTCTTGACAGAACACAATATATATGTTATTATTTATTACTAGCTTGATTATTCTTGGAGCAAAATGCATTTGGGGTTCGATTTTATGCATTTCAGTATGTATTCATTGATTTTTTACTTAAAATATGATACATTACGCTTGGGATTTCCATGTTATACATTTGAAAAGAAATGCATTATTAAATCGTTTTTAGGAGTGATTTAGTGAAAGATATAGATGTTGATAAAGTTGTAAATATGCTCAATTGAATTCAAGTGTGCATAACTTTATAAAAAGCAACGATTCTTATTTTGAAATAGGTAATTATTTTGTTTATGGTATAAATATAAAATGAGGTTTGATTATGTACAAAGGAGTCGCCTACTTATTTAAATATGCGTATAAAACGCAGAAGGGCTATATAGTTTTAAGTATTTTATATCAAATTATTGTATCAATGATTCCACTTTCAGATATTATTATACCAAAGTATATTATTGATGAATTAATGAATCAGAAACGACCAGGATATTTATTCACACTTATATTATCCTTAGTAATAATTAATGCGGTTGGTGGTTCGTTAAGTACTTACTTGGATAACAAATGTTTTATATTAAAGGGGAAAATATTTGTTGAATTCCAGGCAATGTTAACCGAACGCCTCTCCATGTGTGATTTTGAGAGATTAGAAGATCCAAACTTTTTGGATGTTAAAGAAAAAGCAAGAAAATTCCTTTACGCCGATGGTGAGGGGTTCGGAGCTGTATTAGACAACGCCTTCAATATTATTGGAAAAGTTTTTGTTTTTGGTGGAATCATATGGGTCCTTTTCCATTTTGATATATGGGTAGTTTTTCTTTTTGTATTTCTGGTTTTACTAAATACCTTTTACGAAGCTAAATTAAAAAAGAGGTTTGTGGAATTCGAAATGAAAAAGGCACCTATAGAGCGCCGAACAAATTACTTAATATCAATTATTGAAGATTTTAATTATGGAAAGGAAATTAGATCTTATGGCATTAAAGATTGGCTCGTTAATAAAGTGAGATTTCACTTAAACGAATCCCAAGAATTCTATAAAAAGCAACTCAATGAAAATGCCAAGGGGCGATATTTTGCATATATAACAGGCTTTATTAGAGAAGGTGTGACATATGGTTATTTGTCATATTTAGTGATTCAAAGCATAATCAGTATTGGTGACTTTTCCATGTATGTTTCCGCAATGTTTAATTTTAGCTCGTCAATGAAGGCGGTTATGAATAGTTTTTTGGAACTCAAACAATTTGAAGGATATTACGATGCACTGTCAGAATACATAAATATCCCAATTCAACTGAACAGTGGTAATCTAAAGGTTCCTAATGGTCCATATGAGATTGAGTTTAAAAATGTCTCTTTCCGTTATCCGGGGCAAAAAACTTGGGCTCTTAAAGATATAAACATAAAAATATCTGGTAGTCAAAGATTAGCTATTGTAGGCGAGAATGGTGCGGGAAAAACTACATTTGTTAAACTATTAACTAGATTATACGACCCCACTGAAGGTGAGATTCTTCTTTGTGGAAAAGACATACGAAATTATGATTATGCATCTTATTTAAGCATTTTCAGCTCTGTATTTCAAGATTATAAACTATTTTCTTTTTCAATCAAAGAAAACGTTTGTTTTGATATGGCAGACGTCACTTCAGACTCAGACGTGGAGCATGTCTTAAATACGAGTGGATTTTCCACCAGACTGAAAAATCTCCCTGCTGGAGTTAATAGCTTTGTATTCAGAAATTTTGAGGAAACGGGGTTTAATCCATCTGGTGGGGAGGGTCAAAAGATAGCCATAGCGAGGGCACTCTATAAAAACGCACCTATTATAATTCTTGATGAACCAACTGCTGCACTTGATCCAAGATCTGAATATGATATTTATCAGAATTTCTATCAGATGGTTTCTGGAAAAATGGCTTTCTTTATTTCGCACAGAATGGCAACAACTAAATTTTGCGACCGCGTAGCCGTTTTCTCTCAAGGAAAAATTGTAGAAGTCGGAACGCATAATGAATTAATGCAACAACAAGATGGAGTTTACAAAGAGTTTTACAACATGCAGGCTCAGTCTTTTAAGGAGTAAAAAATGAAGTGGGAATTTCCAGATGTAACATTTAATGATGATGAGTTTAATTGCTTAGATCAAAATATCGCACTTTGCGCAGCTCACATTAACAAAGAATATTACTATTAATCGAGGAAGGTGTGAATAATGTCAAGCATATTCTTGCAGAAAACTATGTAAGACCTGATGAGGCACAAAAGATA
>CANQYD010000009.1 GCA_947627985.1 uncultured Clostridia bacterium | reverse complement strand
TCAAGGCGTGGCTTGTAATCTGAGCCCCTATGGGGCGATTATTGAAATACCCCCGGCTCTGCCGGGGGATGGTTATTGCAAATTTATGTATCTTTTGTTCTCTCTGCAATCCCGATCACTGCTCCGCACACCCTCTGCCGCGATGTCAATGTTGTCAATAAGGGTCTCTCTCCCGAATCCGCATCGTCCTGCGGATTTCTTTGGGGATCACGACATCTTTTTAATACTGTGCATCATATCATCATTTCTAAAGCATGCTTGCAAACCGCACATGCCTTAATTTTGAATTTATTACATAATTAGTCATTTGTTTTTACAACAATGTGTACTTTTTTGCATCAAATACTGTCAAAGCATTTATAGTTATATTATCACATTTATGTAAAAAAGTCAATATTCAACGCGCGAGTTTTTGGCTGTTTTGCTGAAAAATTTCACCAAATTTTGGTCTGCAAAAATGTACACGTTATTGCAACAAATCCTGCGAAATAATTTGAGAGGATGATATTGATGAAATTCACAAGAGTTATATCAATGCTTCTGGCTGTCGTCATGACCCTGTCAGCAGTGGCGGATTCGTCGGCGATAACCGCTTTTTCGGCGGATGTTGACGAGCCGGGCGAAGTGACTGCGGCTCCCGAAGATGTCGCGGAAACGACGTCAGTGACGGAGGGTTCTGCCATGCCCGAGACCTCTGAACCTGCCGTGACGGCGGTTTCGGAAGATGATGACGGCGCTGCCACGCTGCCTTCTTCCGAGCTTTCGGCTGACTCTCTCCCCGCAACCGAAGCGCCTGCTGGGACAGTTACCGAAACCGACGCGGCTCTGCCCGAACTTGGCAAGAATTTCACCGAAATCACCGAGCCCGCCGAAGACATATATTTCTGCGGCATGCCGGAGCACACCCACGGCGAGGCGTGCTACAACCCGCTCGGCGAGCTCATCTGCGGAGTAGAGGAGCATATGCACACTGAGCTTTGCTATGCCCCGGAGCAGTTCGGGATAATGACAATGTCGGTCGTCCATGAGGAGTCAAGCCCCGACGGCTGCGACTTCATTCTCTCACTGAACGGCAGCGGCGGGTATACTCTGACATTCAACGGCACGAGGGTACCGACCAATTCCGAGCTCAAAAGCATGCTCAAAATCGACGGCATAAATTATGCGGGTTCCGTGAACGTAATCGTTGTAAACGACAGCGTGCGGGAGCTCGGAATTTCGGCGTTTTACAATTTCCCGGGACTTATCGCCGTAGATTTTCAGGGCGTCAACCCTTACATAACAGAGCTGCCGCAAAACTGTTTTGCAAATTGTCCTGCCTTGACTTCCGTTGATATTGAAAATCTTATATCTCTTGAAACCATCGGTGACAGCTTTTGCGGCAATACCGCTATAAAGACTCTGACGATTCCGTCAAAGGTAAGCAGCTTCAGCGAAAATGCATTTAGTAATTCGGACAATCTTGAAACTGTTTATTTTGAGGAGAATACCGTCCTCACTAATGCTCCGAAGTTTTACAAGATGAAAGGATTAAAGAACATCAACCTTGAAAATCTCAAGGCAGATACTGTTTATATTTATTTCGATAAAACCAGCAGCCACATGTTCAGTGACTGCATCTCTCTCGAAACTCTCTATATTCCGTCAAATTTCTCATCTATAATGGATTCGGCAACCACATATAAAAATGTAGACAGCTTATGCAGCGGCTGTTCCTCGCTCAGGGAGCTGATTTTTGCACCGAACCCCAATATAAAAGCATTAGCAAATACTACCAACGGAACAGCCATAGAAAGCCTCGACCTCTCTCCTCTCTATGAGCTTGAATACTTCGATGAAGAGAAATCGCCCGTAAAGCATCTGATATTTGATTCAGACCTTGAAACGTCCGGCGGAGTACATCTTGAAGGCTGCTCTTCCCTTGAAACAATAGAGTTCAAAAAAGACGTCCTCTCGGACAAAACCGCCTACGGAGCATTTGACGGCTGTTCGTCGCTAAGGTCTGTCGATCTTGAAAAATTCGTTAATCTCAAGACCATCGAAACGGATTCCTTCAACGGCTGCTCCTCCATTTCCGAGCTAACCATTCCCTCGACGGTAACAAAGATAAACTCCAACGCCTTTGGCAATATGACGAGCCTTCGCAATCTCACGCTTAAAGCGAATATTGCCGAATGCAGCAAAAATATATTTAACAATGTAAACGGTATGACCCTGACTGTCGCGGATACCGTCACCACCCTTAACAGAGATTTTCTCATCGCCGCAAACGGTCACACTTCAGACATCATCTTCCCTGCAAATGCCGTTCTTACGCTTCCCGCAGGCGATCCGGTCGGCGGAATCTTCGGAGACGGCACCGGCGAGCAGATATATTATACCGACGGAGCCGGAAATCTCTATCTTCTTGAAAATGGCGGACTTTCTCTTGTTCATGCGGTAAAGTCCCTTGCGGAAATTACTGTTCCCGAAAATGTCGGGGGATTGCCCGTCACTTCGGTCGCTTCCTATGCTTTTGAAGAGGGAGCGGCGCAGTCGGTGACGTTTGAAAATCCCGGTAATGTGTCCCTTTCCGACTTTGCGTTCACCGGCGCGCATCAGCTTGCCTCCGTAAACGGTAAAACCGAAGCCGGCGCAATCAAGGCGCTCTTTGCCAACTCCTCTGCGATTCCCGACGCCGCATTTTTGGAGACAAATATCACTTTTGCCGACAGGAAAAATCCCGCCGACGATCTCACCGAGTCTGCCGAAAGCAACAGCACGGAGGCTAAATACGGTACTAATGTAAACGGCATTAAAGCCTCTACAGATAAAACCGATCTTCTCACCGGAGAGACCGGCAGCGTCACCATCAACGCTTCAAACTATGAGTGGGAAAGATACCGCATATATGTGATGGCTGACGATCCGAGATGGTTCACGGCTCCGAAGCTGACCGCCACCGATAAAGAACAATACACCATTGAAGGACCGACGCAGGTCCCCGGGGAAAATATCTGGTACTTTGATTTTATCCCGGTCAGGGACGGCTCAACCATAAATACCGCAATAACCGTCACCACAAAGAATTATCCCACCCCTTCCGGCACGTCCGCATATGTCTGGGGCGCGGCGCTTAGCAAGGATAATCCCGGCGACGCAGCGGTATATTACCCCAATAGAGATGTAAATGTCTATGGCGACGGCGTTTACGTCTCGCCGGAGTATATAAAATTCGTTTGGACGACTGAGCATAAAGAGTTCACCCTTTCAAAAGAGAGGCTTAAAAACGACGTCGCCTATCCTCTCGGATTCCAAAAATCCTCGACCGACGGCTTGATTGCCCTAAAGCCCGTTGCATATAAACTCGGGCTCATCTCCTCCACCGGAAGCTCTGTCGGTTCCGAGACAGAATACGGTGCGGATTATGTAAAAACCGTCGAGTTTAAGGATACATTCAAGCTCCCCGAGGGTCTTAAGTGGCGGGATAATATCGCTGCCGACAGCGTCACCAAGAATGTGACCGGGAATTCGGCTTCGGTTTATGCAAAAATCGACGGGAAGGAATATCTCGTCGCGCAGGTCAGCGGCTTCGGAGGAGTTGCGGGAAATATCACCGACATCAGGCTTGAAAAAACCGGGAACGAGCTGAGCGTCGTCTGGGACGTCGAGAATTCGAGCTTAAGCGGCACTCCCTCCGAGATCAGCATAAATTCAAGCAGCGCGATGATTTCGTTCGGCGGGGATATTATCATTCAGGATACCGCCGTGCCTGCTCCCGCGGAAGGCTATGCTGTTAAAAATCATATAGACTCGACCGTAAACTTCACTCATGGCGATAGAAGCGAACTTCATGCGGATTCCGCTGAGGACAGGGTGAAAGCGGGCGAAGGCGAGCTTAAAATGTCAAAAACTCTTGTTGGCGGCAAACCGACAAGAATGAACGAACCCGTGACCTATAACATCAGGATATGGAATGAGAGCGCCTATGACGCCGGAATGTGGAATATTTGGGATTGGCTTACCGACGAGAACAGCTATCTTGAACCCGAAGAAATTGAGCGCCTGTTCTTTGAGGAAGATTACGGAAAGTATCTCGAAATCACTGTTACCGACGCTTATTTTCTCAATAGCGGGGAAACAATTCCCACCGAGCAGTTTACCGCTGTTGACGGGGAAACCGTCGGCACGCCTTCGTATCTCGATTCAACCGTAAACACCCTTGACGATTATACTGTTTATGATAAAGATGCGGTAGACCCTGTCACCGGTCAGACTAAAAACACCGAGAAACGATATAAAAGATTCAACGGTACAAAGAAAACGGTAACATATACATTTGATACGGAGAATAAACAAATAAAACTTTCATATGACGGCATTACCAAAAAAATCGGCGTCGGCGGCGACTATACAACGGTTGCCGAGGCTATGAAAGACCTGAAAATGTATGTCGGCAACAGTACAAAGTATATGTTAAAATGGTATACTTTAGACAAAGGGATTATCTATGCTCCCGGCGATGAGGTAAATATAAGAGTAAATGCCCGCATTAAGGACTCTTTCATGATGCTTGACGGCAAAGTGGTTGAAGGCGGCAACTCTGAAATGGACGTCGATCACCACTATCGCGCCGGCTGGAACAGTGAGGCAACACACGAGTGGGCGACCAATATATGGTACGGACAATCCGGTCAGGATTTTAAAGCCGAGAATATAGCAGCCTTAAAAGACAAGGAAGAGCATGACAAGGTTTATCAGCCTGTTGAGGCATTTTACATCAAAAACGACCTCGACATCATCAAAGACGCCATCATCGACGGCACCGAATACGGCACGCAGGACGGCGGCAACGAGAGGATAACCGAAAAACTCCGCCTCGACATGGATATGGACTACGTTCTCAGGCTCAAGCACTGGGGTACCGGCACCTATGACACCCTGCCGGTAGTCGATCACATGAACGGCTTGCAGGTAGTGCTTGCTCCCGCCGATCTCAACAAGGGCGCCGAGTGGATTCCCCATACTTCGCTTCACTACGTCGACGGAAGGGCGTACTATGCCCTCAACCTCAACGGCGTAAGCGGAAGATATATCTACAAAGGCGTTCAGTTTGATAAATACTATGCCGACCGAATCGAAGTCGCCGAAACAAAAGAGGGAGACGTCAGAACCGGCTTCGACACCCTTTTATACTTCTACTTCGTCGACACCCTGCCGCTTGAATACGAGCAGGTCATTCAGTACAAGATCACGACCAACCGCGAAATCTGTCTCGGAAAAGACGCCGGCAGTCTTGAAAAGTGGAGCCTCAACAACGCAGTCTGGGTCAACGATGTTCCCGGAAGACGTATCACCGAAAATCTTATCCACGACGGCACGCTGCTGAAATTCGAGAAGAAAATCTCCCTCGAAAGGGGAGGCGTGCCCGCTCTTGACAAGGTCGCCGACAGCTCTGCGATCACCGAGGAAAAGAACACCGTCCTCTACCGCATGCACCTTTATAACAACAGCAGGACGGAGACGGTTAATCTTTCCGGTTCTCAGATTTACGATCTCCTGCCGCAGACCTACGGTCAATTCACATGGTCGACCGACAATGTGTCTCTGGAATGGGTTGAAGATTCCCCTAACCTTGAGATTACCTATGGCGGCGACGAAGTCGAAATCAAAGACGGGAAAATGTACGTAAACGACGTTCTGAATGAGCCTTGGCATATTACATCGTCCGGCACTTCGGCTGACATTCGATACAAAATCGAGTTTGAAAACGATCTTCATTTCAGGTTTGCGCCGCAGCAGAGCATATACTTCTATGTCACTCTGACATTCCCGACAGGAGAAGATTGGGATAAGTATCACAGCGATGTCACAGGCGGAGACGGCGAAGACAAGGCGGTCGAGAATTCGCTCTTTGTCTACGGCATGGAAGACCGCGTCGAGCATACGCTTGTCAACCCCGGCAAGGCGCTCCTGCAAAAAGGCGTTTACGAGATCGGTACATATAACGTAGCCAATCCCGCAGACAGAACATTCTACGATTACTATATCGGTCACGACCGCACGCACTATTCCTACAATACCGAAGGCACTTTGGAACAACAGAAAATCCAGCTCAACACCGTGACCTATTATATCTTCATCGAGAACACCGGGGAGGGGAAACTGTATCTCACCGACGTCTATGACGTTCTGCCCGAGGGCTTTGAATTCCTTTCGCTGAGAGGGTCTGCCGGAAGAAAGTGGAGCGCCGAAGCATGGTATATGTCTCACTTTCCCGGCTATTCCGTCGGAGGATTAGGAACGCCCAACAGCACAATCAGTGCAAGTGAGGGAGGACTTGATTATCTCGTTGCATGGGCAACAGAGGATACGGAGTATCAAAAAAAAGACTACTCCAAATTCAGGAATGCAACGATTAAAGCAACAACGAACGGCAATACGGTAACATTTTCATTTTCTTCTCCAAGCACCGGAACTCACGCCAAGGATATGGATCACGATGATAACGGAGTATACCTCAACGAGGGCGAATATACCCAGATCGTCTTTACAGCCGTTACAGGCTCAAAAGAAGACCTTGCAAATGCCGCATATGCCGAAAACAGCGCCTTCATGGAATACTATGTCCCCGGTCTTTCCGACGCAAACGTTGAAGTTGACACAGAGTCAGGAGTAACCGTTTCTACCAGAAATAACCTTTCCGCCAACGACGGCGACAGAAAGCTCTGGAGCAAGGAGGAAGCCGAGTCGACCGGCGTCACCGATCTTAAGACCCATAACGATGACCCCGTTTTCCTCGCTTCGAGCGTGAATGTTATCCCCGGCGAAATCATTCCCGGAATCCAGAAAACTCTTAACGAAGGCGAAGCGGCGACGAGGGAGTATAATGATGATACCGATAGTATTAAGTGGAAACTTACGCTGTTCAACGACGGCGACGCTGCCATGCCCTTTGATTTTGAGGACGCGATTCAATATCCCCTGCGTTTTAAGGGCAAGATGACTTATGAGCTTTACGCGGGTTCAAGGGGTATTTATACAGACAATAAGGATGATATAAACGGGCGCTTGCTCAATGCCACGGCAGATAAAAATAAAGGAAAAGATTATTTGTTTGATTTCACTGAATGGGGTTCCGATAATAGCGAAGGGGAATTTGCGATAATAAAAACTCACAGTACAAGTTCTGAAATCAATGAATACAAATTATATGTTAACGGAAGTCTGTACAAAAAAGCCGGAGCAGATTGGACTCAAGTCAGTTCCCACTGTGTAAAACTTAATCTTGCTACAGTTTTTAATGACGCCAAAAGTGAAACAGCGTCATATTTCGGTCAAAGTACATTCACATATTTCGTCCCCGTCTACCTTGCCAAAAACGCCGACGGCGACCTGACGCTCAGAGTAGAATTCTCAAAGGCGTGTATCGATGAAAACGGCTCAAGACCCATGCCCTACTCCCTTGCGATCCCCGCAGGCGGGCATGTCGACATGACGGTTTTATCCGAAATGCAGAAAGGGCTGGACACGAAAGCAGCCTCCGGTATTTTCTATAACACCGCGAGAGTTTTGCCCGTCGACGGTTTTGACGCGGGATATGTCACCCACGGCAGCGACTTCGACCGAGAGGGAGTAAAAGGCGTTGAATCCTCCGCGACGGTAAACGTCCACACCGGATTCCCGACGTCTTCCTATCAGGAAATCTTTGAGAAGGGTAACGAAGAACACAACAGCGGCATATCCACAGACCCCCAAAACAACAAGATTTTCCTTAACAACAAGGATAGCGTGTTCACCTACCGCCTTATCTTCGACAATCTTAACCCCGATGAAGGCAAAGTGCTCAACGAGCTTGTTCTCGTCGACCCGCTTCCCTATATTAGGGATACTCTTGCCCTCAGCTCATCGAGCGAGCGGCACAGTGAATTTCCGGTTAATTTTGCGGATACGCTTGGTATAAAGGTTTACTATTACGATGTCGATGAAAAGGGAGCAGAGGTTTCCGGCAGTCGTCATGATATCCCGAATTCGTCGTATACTGTCGAGTATAGTACCAGTTATGATAGAGATGAATTGGATAATGACGGCTTGCACGGTACTGATACATATGATAGATGGGACGATAAATTTGATCCGGAAAGCGATCGCTCTATCAGAATCATAATCAACGGCACTGACGCCAAGACGTATCTCAATACCGGTGAAGAGAATCATACACGCCGAATCATCGTCGAATTCGACGCTGTTGTCAACCCCACCGCTGCACCGGGACAGATCGCTTGGAACAACTTCGGTTACAGGTATAAATATACCGACAGCTCAGGCGGCGGAACAGGCGGCACGGAACATGAGCTCACCTCCCAGCCTTCCATAGTCGGCATTCAGTTCCCGTCGGCTCCTACGATCGAAAAGGTCGTGACAGACGACAGTGACAAGCCCTATGAGCTTTCCGAGGAAAAGACATTCAAATTTATCATTTATAAAAACAATGATAGAGTAAATATAACCGACTTCACCGAGTCGGGAATTCATGATGCACTTGTAGGTGAAGGTATTACAGATGTTACCGTCGCCACGGTGACCGTTGGCAAAGGTAAATCCTCCGGCACATATCTGCTCGAAAATGCCATGGTTGCCGAGTGGAATGATGATAAATATGAAGCAGGAGCGGATGAATTCACATGGGAGACTAATCTGAGCAACATAAAGGATTATCATGTCGTCGAGATCGCAGACGACCCGGATACCGCATTCGCAGGCTTCGGAAATGCTGATGACGCGCAGTTTGACTTTATCTACAATCAGGAAGCCGACGTCACGATAAAGGCTGTGAACAGCGTCAAGACATGGCAAGCCGCAATCGTCAAGACTGACGCGGACACCGGCGCGGGACTTTCGGGCGCAGAATTTGAGATATACACCCTGCGCGAGAGTAAAGATGGCGAGCCTGTGACATACGACGGCAAGTCACTGTATCTCTATGATACGGTGACTACCAATGCCGACGGCACTGTAACGATAACCGGGCTCACCGAAGGCGAGTATTATATCAAGGAAATCACCGCACCCAAGGGTTACAAAATCGACAATATCGGTTTTGTGAAGATATCTCGCGGCGCGGACGGCGTAGTTGTAACTGCTAAGTTTGCCGATACCAAACAGCCCGAGCCCTCCAAGCTCGGCAATCTTGAGATACTCAAGACCATGAACGTCAGCCCGTCTGAAGCGTTTGACTTCACAATAACCCTGAAATTCCCTTCAAAGGGCGTTGATACGGTTGAAAAGGACGGTACAGTTTATATCGCCAAACAATATGATGAGTCGGAAAGCTTCAAAAAAGACCCGTTGACCGTCAGCTGGAAGGTGGAGACGGATTCTGCGTTCAACACGTTTGCAAGTCTTCCCAAGATTCGCAATATCCGCGCACCGAGACTTCTTTCCGGTGATTCGGGAACCATCACCGATATCAAGCCCGGAGACACATGGAAAGAAACCGTAAAACTCAAAGTCGGGTATAAGATTTCCTTTACCGATCTTCCCGACGGGACTATCTACACCGTTAAGGAAAATCTCAGCGCGAATCAGCAAAAAAATATCAAGCCCAAGGACGAATCGAAAACGGGGGCAATATCCGTCAACAGCAAAAAGACCCTGAAGGTGGATTATGAGAATGTCATGATCTCGCAGGTCAGCTTCAAAAAGACGATTTCTCCCGCCGAGGGCGATAATCCCGAAAAGACCTTTGACTTTATCGTTACAATCAAGGATAACAGCGGCAAAGAGCTTTCGGGGGAGTATCCGTATACCGTAAAGACGGGCGGTGCCGATATAACCGGCAAAGTCAGAAGCGGAGGGGTCATCAGCGGTATCAAGCACGGTTATACCGTCACTATAAATGAGCTTCCCATCGGCGCGCAGGTCTATATCGGCGAGTTCAAGCCCGCAGACGGTTATATCGATATCACGGTAGGCAATGATAAGCTCACCGAATATCCCGCAAGCGGCGGAACATATTACGGCCGCACGGTAAATGTAACCGAAGACGGGGCTTCGCTTGAATTTGTTAATACGGTCCCCGAAGGCAAGCTAAAGATCGAAAAGAAGGTCCGGGGGGCGGAAAGCTTTGAGAATGCGGTGTTCAGATTCCGCATCGAGCTTAAAAATTCCGCCGGTACTCCCGTCTCGGGCACATTCGATACCGCTAAATCCGAAAAGGTTACATTTGACAAAAAAGGTATAGGATATGTAAATATTAAGCCCGGCGAATCCGTCACGGTCTCGGGGCTTCCCGTCGGCGCAAGCTACACCGTTGCCGAGCAGGGAGGAACGGTAAACGGGGCGGAGATCAATTCGCTGACATACGGCTCATTTGCGGAAAACGGGACGGGCAAGATCACAGCCGACGGCGACAGTCCCGCAACCGCAACTGTAACTAACTTTATATCCCCCGAATTTTCCCTGACAAAGCGCGCAGTCGGCGCGTCTCTCTCGGACGAAAGCTTTGACGTTACGGTGACAATACAAAAGCTTCCCAAATGGGTCAAAGGCAGCGTTACCGCAGTCGCGAGGGTCTATACCTCCGGCGAGATTCAAAGCGGTCCGAGCATAAATCTCAACGCTGCCGTCGGCGAAACATTCACAAAAACGCTGCGGAGCGGCGATAAACTTGTCATCTACGGGCTTCCGACGGGAACAGAGCTGAGCGTCAAGGAAAAAGACGGCGATTATGTCGGCATTCTGGTGTCTCACGGCGGCACAGCCGAATATATCAGCGGCGATAAGGTTTTGGGCGAGTATGAGCTTTACAATTACCCGACCGGCAAGCTTACTCTCAGTAAAAAAGTTGAAGGAATTACCGACGATGCCGCAGGTGATTTTGAATTTAAGATCACCTTCACGCCTCCGACCAATCCCGATTCGGGCAACGCTGATGTCGACGCATATCTTAAGGCATTAACAAATATTGCCGAGACAGTATCGGTCGACATCGATAAGAAAAATGTTACGGCAGAAGGCAACGTCTTGACGGTAAAGGTCAAGGCGGGCGGCAGCGTGACGGTAAGCGGTCTTCCTGCGGGAACGGGATATGAAATAACCGAGGATACGACCGATTATGATGTGACATTCGGCGAGGCTCCCGGAGCAGAAAAAGGTACGGTTTCGGGCGGCGCAGCCGTAGAAGTGACAGCAACCAACACCCTTAAAACCGGCAAACTCACCGTTGCAAAGGTTATCGACGGAGATGGCAGGGATGAGACGGATCAGTTTGAGTTTACCGTCGTGTTCTCAAGCCCCGAGGGGGTAACTTTGGCAAATGAATATGATGTCACCGTGCCTGCAAATATCGTCACTTGGGGACATAATACAAGCGGAGCTCTCACGGCGACATTCAAGCTCAGGGGAGGGGAGAATGCAACATTCACCGGGCTTCCTTACGGCACGTCGTACACCGTCGCCGAAAATGGCGTGGACGCAAGCGGCTATATCAACGGATATAAGTCTGAAATTTCGGGCTCAACAGGTACTGTCAGCACGGGATCATCATCTGTGACCGCTGCAAACACCCGCGGCGTGGGTTCATTGAAGATATCCAAAAAGATTTTAAATCCGTATGACGGCGACCCCGCGGCATTCAGCGTTAAGCTGACCCTGACCGACGCCGACGGTGAAAGGATCACCAAACCGCTTACCTACACAGGCTCCGGCGGACAGATTTCTTCCGAGGCTGACGGAACATATCTTTTGAATATTGCTCCAAACGAAGCCGTCACAATAAGCGGCATTCCCAACGGCGCGGTATACAAAATAGAAGAAATCAACGCGGGAAATTACGAACCAAAGTATGAAAATCCGAGCGGAAACATCATTGAAAACCTCGAGGCAGAAGCAACCGTCGCCAACACCAGAAAGACAGGCACGCTCGAAATTTCCAAGAAGGTCGAGCCTGCCGCATCCGCAAACGCGACCGATTTATTCACGTTTAAGCTCTCATTTAAGATCGGCACGAAAAATCTTGAGGGCGATTATAATTACGCAGTGGAAAAGAGCGGCTCTTCAAAGCAAAATATGAGCGTTATTCTCAAAGACGGCGAGGGAAGAATTCAGCTTCACGCCGATGAGAAAGCGGTCTTTGAGCTCCCGTTCGGTACCGAGTACACGGTGACAGAGGAAGATTTTGATAATTACAGTCAGAGCTGCCCAAGCAGCACCGGGACGGTCGAAGCGGGTCAAACATCAACAGTCGCGTATACCAACACCGTCCTCAAACCGGACTACGCCATCTCCAAGGTCCTCGGCGCGGGCGACACCGGAAAGCTTATCTTCGTGAAACCCGGCGAGAGCGTGACATACACCGTAACCGTTACAGGCACCGGCGACGAAGGCTCGGTCAGCGAAAATATCAGCTTTGAGGATAAAATACCCACATGGCTGAATGCAGACAAAACCGAAATCACTCCCGCCGATAAAGGCGTAACCGAAAATAAGGACGAAACCGAGACGGGCTTTGTGAAGTACAGTTGGACGATCCCGAGGCTTAAAAGCGGCGAAACAGTAAAGGTAAAAATCACCGCGACAGTTGATAAAAACATCGCCGAGAGCAAGGTATGGAAAAACGCAGTCACAACCCCCGGCAAACCCGACGAACCCTCCGACGAGATAGAGTCCGACCCGGGCAAGCTCAGCGTCACCAAAAAGTACGTCGATCTCTTGGGCAAGACGGTCGATGATAAGACCGAGTTTAAATTCACTCTCAAGCTGACCCTTCCCGAAGAATCAAAGGCGACCCTCAGAGGCAGCTATCCCTACAAGGTCGGAAATGAGGAAAGGGAAATGACGGCGGATAATTCCGGGACATATACCTTTACGCTCAGTCCGGGCGAGACCGCAGAGATAACAAATCTTCCGACAGGTGCGGATTATGTGATAACCGAAAATATCCCCACCGGCGCAAAGTATGAAAAGGGCAAGGTCACGGGCGATTCCGGCAAGATCGGGGTCAATGCAAAGGCGGCTCAGTTTGAAAATATCTACACGCCGGAGCCTGTCAAAGACGAAATCGGCTTTACCAAGAATCTGACCGGCGATCCGGAGCTGAGAGACGGAAACTACACATTCAGCTTCAAAGCCGAGCTTACAGACGCGACGAAGGCTGCGGCGGTCGAGTATGATAAGACCGCGGAAGTCTCATTCACGACGAAGCTTGGGGAGACTTCCGTCACAAAAGACGGCAAGTTCGGGTTCACTTTCAAAGCCGCGGGCACCTATGAATTCAGGATTTCGGAGGATACCTCCGCGAACCTCCCGGCGGTGCATTACGGCAGCAATTCATACACCGTTAAATTTGCGGTTGAAGATAATAACGGCGCTCTTGAGACGGTCGGCGACCCGGAAATCAAAAAATCCGGAAATGAATCGGTTCAAAAGATTGTCTTCGACAACACCTTTGATCCTAAAGTTGCAAGCGTGATCCTTAACGCCAAGAAGACCCTGAGCGGTCCTATCCCCAAAGATAAGACCTATGATTTCACCTTCACGGTCACGCAGACAAAAGCTGCGGGCAGGAATATCCCCGAAGAAAATCGGAAATCGGGGTCTGTATCCGTAACCGGTCTCGGAGCCTCAAAGACGGGCGACAGCATAACCGTTCTCAATGAAAAATATGTTGAGGAAGGCGAGTATGTCTACGAAATCCGTGAGATCCCCGGAAACGGTGATCACATTAAATACGACGGGTCGGTCTATACCGTGACCGTCACCGTGACGGCAGCTTCCGACGGCACGCTTGAAGACGAAGTTGCGATCACAAAGGACGGCAAAGCGTTCACGGAAAATATGCCGGAGTTTGAGAATAAGTATGTTCCCACTCCTGTGAAAGCTTCGGCAAAAGCGTCCAAGACCGTCGAAGGAAGAGACTGGAAAGCTGCTGATAACGGCGTTTACGGCTTCATCTTAAAGCCCGCGGACCCCGATATTCAGGATAAGAACGGCAAAAAGGGAATTCTCCCGACAGGCGTGGATAAGCTGACTGCAAAGGCGGTCACAAACAGCGGCGGCACCGGCGGAGACGTGAATTTTGAGGATATCGGGTTCACCGAACCCGGCAACTATTACTACAGCCTTTATGAGGACGGTATACCCGAAAATATCCACGGAATATCCAAAGATCAAAACAGTATCGCGGTTATCTTCATCGTGACCGATGATGAAGGAGCGCTCCGGGCTTCCGTCAAATACGGCGATAAGAACAGCGCCGGGTTTGTCAATAAATTCACGCCCGGGACTGCGATCATCGGCGGCAATAAGGCGATTTCCGGTCGCGCATGGACATCTTCGGACAGCGGAAAATACGAATTCACCCTCACGCCTAAAAACGGCGCGCCCATGCCTGCGGCTTCAAATGCCGAACCGGTAATCGCAAAAGCCGTTACGGCTTCGGACGGCAAGAGCGGCATGTTCACATTCCCGGCGATATCCTACGAAAAAGCCGGCACATATGAATATGAGATCAAAGAAACAGGCGGCGCCGCAGACAGACTCAGCCCCGACAAAAACGCCGCGAAGGTCAGGGTCGTTGTAGATGAGGCTCTGCACGCCGAGGTCACATATTCCTATGCAAACGGCGTATATTCCGAAGATAAGCCGACCTTCACGAATGTCTATACCCCCGAGCCGGTCGAGGCAAAAATCGAGGCTCTAAAGACAATAAGCGGCGGCAGAAAATGGGACGACAAGATAGATTCGGGAAGATATGAATTCACCCTCACCCCCGATTCAAAAGATTTCCCGATGCCTGAAGGCTCAGTAGACGGCGTGTATACCGTCAAAGCGGGAGACGGCGGGAAGATCGCGTTCCCCAAGATGAGCTTCGGCAAAACAGGAAAATTCGGCTACACCGTCGCCGAGAAAAAATATGACGCAAACGGCGTTAAGAGCACGTCTGCGACTCATAAGGCGACCGTCGACGTCACCGATGATAATAACGACGGGGTTTTGGAGATTTCCGTCGAGTATGTCGGCGAACCGGTCTTTGAAAACGTCTATACACCCGTAGGCACCGAATACGCGGTCACGGTCGGCAAGAAGCTTTATAAAGACGGCGAGGAGATACCTCTGACGGGGTATGATTTCAGCTTCACGATGACCGAGGCAGATAATCCCGGCGGCGGAATGATCCTTCCCGAAAATAAGACGGCGAAGGCTTCCGAACCGCTTCGCACCGCTCGGTTTGGAAATATCGCCTTCACCAAAGCCGGCAGCTACAGCGTCACCGTCAAGGAAGACGACAACGGCGGGAAGGTTA
Source organism: uncultured Clostridia bacterium (assembly GCA_947627985.1). Classification (GTDB taxonomy): domain Bacteria; phylum Bacillota; class Clostridia; order Oscillospirales; family Ruminococcaceae; genus Faeciplasma. The sequence continues at coordinate 44,729 of CANQYD010000009.1, read as the reverse complement.
TTTACGATCAAAGAACTCTCACTGTTCGGTTTGATGTTGTTGAAGACCCCGCAAAGGGCGAGCTTTCTGTAACCTCCGTTTATGAGTTTGACGACACTACTGATGATCCGACATTTGAGAATGAGCTTGCGCCTTCCGTGCCCCATGTCACAATTGATAAAACCCAGCAGGTCAGCGGCGGCGATATAACAAAGGAAAAGCTCGAGGTCAAACCCGGCGACGAGGTGACATATTATCTCACCGTCACGAGCGACGGCGAGACCACGTCGAGAGATGTTGTGATAACAGACAAAATACCCGATGGGCTCAGCCTTATTGCCGACAGCATTTCCGACGGTGGAAGCCTCGGCTCAGACGGCGTTACGATCACTTGGAAAATCGGCGATCTTGATGTCGGAAAATCCACAACTGTACATTTCACCGTCACAGTCCCGCAGGTTTCCGAGCACACGGAGTGGATAAACGGCGCTTCGACGCATTATTCCAACAATCCGGATAATCCCGATGAACCCGGCGAGCCGGAAAAGGATATCCCGTCCAACGAGGTTGAAATTGAGGAATTCGTGCCTCATATTTCAATCGAAAAAGAGCAGAGCGTGGGAGAAGGCAGCCGCACGAAGGAAAAGCTTGAAGTCAAGCCCGGCGACGAGGTCACATATTATCTCACGGTCACGAGCGACGGAGAGGAGGATTCGGTGGCTGTTGATGTCACGGTCAAAGATGAGATTCCTGCGGGGCTTGAGCTTGTCGAGGACAGCATTTCAGACGGCGGGACCATGGCGGACGGCATTATCACATGGCAGCTCGGCGATATGGCTAAGGGCGCCTCGAAGACGGTGAGCTTTAAGGTCACTGTTCCCGAAGCAGGAAAGAGCTGGAAGAACATGGCAACCGCTTCCCACAGACCTCCCGAAGACCCGGATAATCCCGAAGATACGCCTTCTAACGAGGTTGAGATCGAGAAAAAATTCGGCAGTCTGACCCTTAGAAAGACGGTCGGCGGAAACGCGGGAGATACCGTCGGCGACTTTGAATTCAGGATCGATCTTACGGGTCCCGACGGCAAGCCGCTTGCCGAAAGCTACCGTTACAGCGGCAGCATTTCGGGTGAGCTCAAGAGCGGCGATACGGTCGCGATCGGGCACGGCGAGACCGTCACGATCGAGGATATTCCGACCGGGACGCGCTATCGGATCACGGAGACCGACAGCCGCGGGCACACGGTGAAATCGAGCGGAGACGTCGGAGAAATCGCCGCAGATTATGAGTCCTTAGCCGACTTTGTCAACGTCAGAAACGTCTATCAGCCCGGCGTTCCCGACGGCAGGCTGACGGTTTGGAAGACCGTCGGAGACGGCGGCGATAAAGCCCGCGAGTTCTCCTTCACCGTCAGATTCTTCGACGCGCGCGGTCGGGAAATCTCGGGAAGTTTCAGCTACTCGGGATCGCACAGCGGCAGCATTCCGAACGGCGGATCGGTGCTCTTAAAGGACGGCGAGAGCGTCACGATCTGCGGAATTCCGGCGGGCACGAGCTACACCGTCTCCGAGACGCCGACGGAGGATTATATTTCGATGCCGACCGGCGACAGCGGAACCGTCTCGGCAGGAGGCGAGGAGGTCGCGTCGTTTGTGAACCTGCCTGTGGAGACGGTCGATCACCCGTTCGAGCCGGCAAGGACCGACGAGCTGTTTGATGATGTCGATGTAAGTGGCGGCCAAAACGGCTTCTCCGCGGTATTCATCCCGATTTTGACGCTGATCTCGGCTGCGGCTTTAACGGTTCTCCTTGAGCGAAAGCGCAGATAGACCAATCAAATAATGCAAATGCGCACAGCTCTCTGCCGGAGAGTTGTGCGCGCTTTATTGCCGGGAGTTCCGTCATACGCTCACTCCCGTTTGCATTTTAAACTATATGTGCCGGCGCCGGATTTTAATGCAGGAACCCCCCTGATTACCCTCCAAACCTCTCGATCATGTCCCCGTCGTCGCGGAAATAATTAAGCTCGTCTCCGCAGTTTGAGACGGTTATCCGGGTGTCGGTGTACCGCTTGACCCTTTCGAGCTTTACGGCGGTATTGTCGCAGACTTTATTCTGCCCCGAAAAGTCAATCCCGTCCTCTCCGGAGGGCAGGCGCACCCGCTTAAATTCGTCGTTTAGGCGCGAAAAGCTCACCGCAAAATCGCCGGAGTTATCGCCGAAATTCCGGAGCCTGAAATACTGTCTGCCCACGCAATTTCCGAGCTCAAACGCCTCGTTTGTGATGACGGAGCAGTAAATATTTTCCTGATTTCCGGGCACCATATGGAACACGTACTCGAAGCCGTTAATGTAAATGCACGCGAATATCACGCCGTCACGGCAGTAAAATCTCGTACCGGTGCGCCACTTCGTGAGGCAGGTTTTGAACCCGGCTTCGGGCACTGTCGGCAGGGGATTTTTGCTGCGGTCCACAAAAAACGTCTCGATCCTCTGCATCTTATCGAGTTGCTTTCGGTCAAATTTTTTGCCGATGTCGCCGCCCCCGTCAAGGTTTGACGTGATCTTTCCCACGTCGTCGCAATAGGCATATTTTGCCTTTTTTGTATGGATATTTATCTCTGCCCAAGCTCTGAGCGACTTGTTCTCCTGCATTCCCTCATAGAGCTCGGCGCGAAGGTCGTCGCCCATGTCGATGAAGATCATCGCAATCCTTTCGGTCTCGGCGATCAGCATGTCCTTTTTGCGATAAATGCCGCAGACAAAGCGCTTGAAATCGGCGTCGAAGGTCGAAATTCCGTCCGAGATGATGGAGTCGGTCGTGACCCCGAACACCCTTGCCATCTGCACGATTTTCTGGATTTCCGGGATTGCAAGATCCAACTCCCAGCGCGAAACGGTCTGCCGGGTAGCGCCGAAAATCTCCCCGAAATCCTCCTGAGAAAGTCCCGACCGAGCCCGCAATTCCAAGATTCTGTTTCCAAGTGTCATAATGATTCCTCCAAAAAATTTTTCCCGCGGTGATTATATTTTACCATGCATGACCCCCGCATGTCTACATCGCCGGGAAGGAAGTTTGTCAACCCGGAAGTGACATCATTTAAACATATAAACCACGAGCTTGATTCCGCTTTCACCGATATGTCTACTAAATTACGCTTTTCCGTAATTTTAAAATTTTTTTGAAAAAGCTATTGACAATCTGCCGAAGATATGCTATTATAAAATTACGGAATTCCGAAAAACCATAATCAGGAGGTATCTTATGAGAGATTACGAAAAGGAAATTGACGAGCTGTGGGAAGAGATCGCCGCGTTGAGGGCAGCGATCAATGACCAAAACTTTGAACCCGAGCGGCATGAGAATGCAAGAGAAGCCGGGCGCGAGCCCTATACCGAGGGGCGGGAGAATGTCCGCGTCATGCACAATATGCACCCCGACAAGCGGCTTTCGGAGATGATGGAGGAGCTCTGCGAAACAGCCGACGCGGAGGACTCAAGCGGCAGGATAACCTACTTGGGAGTATTTTCTTCCGGCGGCAGACAGTCAAACTGGATCAAAAAAGCAGCTTCCTGCGACGACCTGATGAGTCTTGCGGAAAGCGGCATGGCGAGCAAGGTTTTGGCGTGCCTCGGGAATGCGACAAAGTTGAAAATACTTGTAGAACTTCTCAAAAGTCCGAAAACCGTCGCCGAGCTGACCGAGGTCTGCGGTCTCGGGTCGACCGGTCAGGCGTATCACCACATGAAGCCGCTTCTTGCCGCCGACGTCATCGCCGAGAAAACCGACGGCGACGGCAGGGGACGTTACATCGTACGGTCTCAAAGCGTTCAGGGCATAATCATGCTCCTTGCCGGCATCAGCGATATGGTTGATGAGAATTATACTAAGGGTGCATGGGAGTAATTTTTACACAGCCCCGAAAATTTTCCAAAAATCACAAAACCCCCGCCCGAGCTTATTATAAAGCCCGGGCGGGGATTTATATACATCTTCACTCAAACCTTCTGCTCACCCGCGATTTTATTCAGCGTTAAGCGACAGCGAAAGCCCGTTTTCCTCGGCTATCTTCACAAGCTCGTCAGCCGATTTTGCCCTTTTTGCCTTCATGATCATTTCGGTATCCATTTTCTGCTCCTTTCCGCTCAGTAAAGCTGTTCAAAGTGTCTGTAATGGAATATATCCTGCCGTCGTCCGAATAGATCAGTCTTTCGCTGCTGTGCTGACCTCCTTTTTTATAAAATTTAAACATTCAGCCCGAACTCCGCCTCGGCATTTTTTACTCTATCCCCGCCTTCCTCCCAAAAATCCCCCCGATCCTCTCCATCCCCTCCACCCCGAACTTCGGCTCCCTCCTGTAAGTATACAGCCCGTTCGCCTCCTGCTCCACATCATAAAGCTGGGTGTAGCAGAGCCCGAAAATGTCCGGATTATCCATTATCGCGTCGGTCAGACCTTTAAGGCGGCTAATGAATTCCTCCTCCGTCCCGGGCGCGTCGCCGTATCCCCAAGAGTCCGAATTTTTGGACTTGTCCCACCGCATGCCCCCGTACTCGCTGACAAACATCGGCTCACCCGCATAATGCTGCCTATCCGAAAAAGGATTCCATGCGCGCTCATCACCGTTAGGAAAGTTATCTAACTTTTTTTGGAAAATTTCGGGGTCCTGCTCATAGTCGTGAATATCAAAAATATCCGTCGCGACGTGGAAATGCCCGCTCGTGTCGATACAGGGTCGCGTGGGGTCAAGCAGCTTGGTAAAGCGGTAAACCGTTTCCAAAATGCACCCGTCCTGCGGCTTTCCGCGGTAATCCCAGGTCTCGTTGAAGGGGCACCAGCCGACGATGGAGGGGTGGTTGAAGTCTCTATCGACCGCTTCTTTCCATTCGTTCAAGAAATTGACAAGATTTGCTGGGTCGGAATGATCGAACCCCCAGTTCGCGTACTCACCCCAGACGATGTAACCGAGGCGGTCACATTGGTACAAAAACCGCGGCTCAAAGACCTTTTGGTGCAGCCTCGCGCCGTTGAATCCGAGCGCCGTCGCAAGCTCGATATCGCGGATCAGCGCGTCTTCCGAGGGCGCGGTGTAGACCCCGTCGGGGTAAAATCCCTGATCCAGAACGAGCCGCTGAAAGACGGATTTTCCGTTTATCAGGAATTTTTTACCGTCGATTCGCAGACTCCGAAGCCCGAAATAGCTCTCGACCTCGTCCTCGCCGAATTTCAGGAGGATGCCGTACAGCCCGCCTTTTCCCGGCTCCCAGAGGTGCTTTTCGCTGAGAGGAATTTCCAGTGACAGGACCCCGCCCGATGTATCTCCGCGCCCTTCTCCGACGGTTTTCCCGCCGTATGTGACCTCCGCAAAAAGCGTCCCGGAGCCGCATAAATACGCGCTCAGCGTGACCTTTTGGTTATCGGGATCGGGGAGGATTTTCAGACCCCCGATGTAATTTTTTGGCAGGAATTCCAGCCAGACCGTCTGCCAGATTCCGGTGGTTCGGGTGTAGTCGCAGTCATGCGAGTAATAGAGTTCCGACTGCTTGCCGCGAGGCTGATACGGAGCCCTGACATCATCGTAAACGCAGATTGTGACCGTATTTTCCCCGGCATGTGCATATGAAGATATGTCAAACTCAAACGGCGTATAACCCCCGATATGCCTGCCGACCTCGGCTCCGTTTATCCATACAATGGTCTCATAATCCGCCGCACCGATGTGCAAAATGATATGCCCGGAGAGCTGTAGATCATCTAAAATAAAGGTTTTGCGATACCATACCGCATTCATGAAATCTTTGTTGCCTATTCCCGAAAGCTCGCTCTCGGGACAAAAAGGCACGGTTATGCGGGAGGCAAGATGATCCTTTAAATATAACTTTTTATCAATCCCGCTTTTGGAATTGTCGATTTCAAATTCCCAGAGCCCGTTCAGATTCTGCCAATTTTTTCGCATGAACTGCGGGTTCGGGTGCTCGGGTCGAGGTATGCTCATAGATGTCCTCCTAAGCTAACTGTCCAAAATTTCGGACACTAAATTTTTGATGTTGCCGCTCTTGCAGTCCTCAAAGAAAAGCTCCCTCACGCTCTCGCGGTCGAGTGCCGAGCGCACGAGTTCCCGATCGAGGGCGCGTAAAATATCCTCCAAAGGCTTGAACGCGACGGCTCGGACGCCGTCCAAAATCCGCTTGTTGCGCTGCTCCGGCTCGGCTCGCTCGCGGGGATATCCCTGCCCCGACGGCTCCGAGAAAAGCTTCTCGAAAATGTACTCCAAATTCAGCTCCCCGCCCCAGCCGAAGCCCTTTGCAAAGGGGATTGCGATCGCGTTGCCGTCGTTTATCTGCGCGAAAGTGTAGGCGTCGAGCGGGTCCTCGACATGCCCGCAGATCACCCCGGGGAAGCTGTTGCAGGCGAGCATGGCGCCTTCGCCGGTGCCGCAGCCGGTGATGACATAGTCCGCGGCGCCGCTGTTCAGGAGCACCGCAGCCAAAATCCCGATCTGAACATAGGTCAGCTGCGCGTCATCGGGGCTTCGCATGCCGTAGTTTCTGACCTCGTGACCCATCGGCTCGACCGCCTTTTTCAGGGCTTTTTCGATGATCTCGTTCTTCGAGGCTTGGCTGTTTTCCGCGATCAGTGCGATTTTCATAATTATACATCCTTTCAATATTCCGATATCTGATTTCTGATTTCTGATTTCTGACCTCTGACTTCTATTCGGGCTGTTTTCCTATATATGCCAAAATGCCCCCGTCAACGTACAAAATCTGCCCGTTCACAAAGTCCGAGGCATGCGACGCAAGAAAAATTGCCGCGCCCGAAAGATCATGCGGCTCTCCCCATCTTCCGGCGGGAGTTTTCGAGATTATGAACCGATCGAACGGGTGGCGGGTGCCGTCGGGCTGAACCCTGCGAAGCGGCTCGGTCTGGGGCGTCGCGATGTAGCCGGGACCGATTCCGTTGCACTGAATATTGAACCGACCGTACTCCGAGGCGATGTTTTTGGTGAGCATTTTCAGCCCGCCTTTCGCCGAAGCGTACGCCGAGACCGTCTCCCGCCCGAGCTCCGACATCATTGAGCAGATGTTGACGATCTTCCCGCCGCCCCGCTCGATCATTCCCGGAATTGCGGCTTTTGCGCAGATAAAGGGGGCGACGAGATCGATATCTGTAACCTCCCGAAAATCCTCGGCAGACATATCCGTCATCGGGATTCTCTTGATGATCCCGGCGTTATTTACCAAAATATCCACCCCGCCTATTTTCTTAATCATATTAACGACCTGAGCCTCGTCGGTCACGTCGCAGATAAACCCGCGAACCGATATCCCCCGAGCCGAATAATCCGCAAGAGCGGTCTTTAAGTGCTCCTCCGAGCGGCAGCAGAAGGCGATTTCGGCGCCGGCACCGGCAAGCGCCTCGGCGATCGCAAAACCGATCCCGTACGCGGCTCCCGTCACCAGAGCGGTTCTGCCTTTGAGTGAAAAAAGTTCGATGATGTCCATGTTCAGTCCTCCGCGCGGTCGGCGGGTACGTCCTCGCCCGACCGGATTTTTATGCGATGTAAATAATGTCTCCTCATGCACCCAAGCCAATCGGAACGGGTCGTCACCATAAAAACGTCTCCCTCCCGCACAGCTTCAGCACGGCTTCGGTGAGGAAGTAGTCGCCGTAAATTATCGCGCCCTCATGCCATGAATCGTGGTAGGCGGCGGTGCATTTTTCGAGGATGTTGTCGCACCCGAGATCGAACCGGCAGCGGTTTTCAAGCAGCTTTTTAAGGAGCGTCTCGGCAGCCTCGCGATACTTATCCCCCGCAAATTTCGACAGCTCCAAAAGCCCGCAGGAAGCGATCGCAGCGGCGGTCGAGTCCTCATACCAAGGCTCCGCGGGCTGGTCGAAATCGACCGGAATGAAGCCGTTTTCGGGTATTCGTCCGACAAATCTGTCCGCGATTCTCTGCGCGGTTTCGAGGTATTCGCGCTTTTTTGCATGAATGTATGAAAGCGTGAACCCGTACAGACCCCAAGCCTGTCCACGGGTCCACGACGAGCCGTGGGCATAGCCCTGCCCGCCGTGACTTCTCAGCCGTTTGCCGGTTTTGGGATCGAATTCGACGATGTGGCAGACCGAGCCGTCCTGCCTCACAAACGCCTTTGCAGCGGTATCCGCGTGGGCTTCGGCGATCTGCGAAAAGCGCGGGTCATTGATAATCTCACTAACTAAATAAAGCAGCGGCAGGTTCATCATGCAGTCGATGATCGCCCAGCCGGCTTTCGATCCGTCTCCCGAATCATTCCAAGCCCGGATAAATTTTCCTGCAATATTGAACCTCCCTGCGAGGTCGCAGGCTGCCAGAATCAGCCTGTTTTTTGACGTTTCCGAGCCGGTCAGCCGAAAATTCGCGCCGGCGCTCATCAGCCACCGAAAGCCGCTGTCGTGGTCCATGCCCCGGCTTTGGAGGAAGACGCGGTCCAATTTTACCTCGATTTTCTCGGCGATTTCGCGCAAGTTTTCGCCGCCAAACGAGCCGTAAAGCTGCCAGAGCTGACCAGCCCAAAAGCCGTTCGCCCACCACGAAATGTTGCCGGTTTGGTCGTCAAAAACGCCGTTATTGGTTGAATATGGAATCTTGCAGCCGCTCTTTTCTGCCACTTTTTCAGTTTTTTGGTAGATTTTCTCTGCTGCTTCTTTCCAGTAATTTCCGTCCATACCTACTCCTCCCGCACTTTATGATGAAATTTTACCATAAATCCTTGACATTTTCAATAGATTTTCTTGATTTTTTGTGTTAAATTTGATATTATATAATGTATAGGGAGGCGAGGGTATGGTATATAGTAGACAAAAAATCAAGGAAAGTTTGTTAAATATGCCGAAATGCAAGTTGCCGCAGGGTCTCGAAAAGAGTCTTGAAGAGAAGCGGGAGGAGATGCTTTCGCGCAAGGTTTATGCAGATTATCTTGAAGAGATTCGCATTAAAGCGACAAAGTACCGAAGCGAGCCGATCGGGGCATTGAAGTTCTCGGAGTTTCGGCTGTTCTCGGAGACGGGCGACCGCGAGACCTATCAGGCGAGCTATTTTGACCGCCGCGGGCGGCTTGCATGCCTTGCGCTGGCGGTCTGGTTATGGCAGAATCAGGAAGATATTTCGGCTCTTGAGGACATAATTTGGGCGATTTGCGACGAATACACATGGGCACTTCCCGCGCATATTTGGGGTGATTTCAATGAAGAGCAAACCCCGACTATTGATTTATTCTCAGCTGAGACCGCGTCAGCCCTTGCCGATATTTGTGCTCTGAATGAAAATTTCCTATCACCTGCGGTAGTAAAACGAGCGAGGGAAAATATCCGCAAACGCGTTATTGATAGATATTTACACAATGATTTCAACTGGGAGCATTTGCAGAACAACTGGTCAGCGGTCTGCGGTGGCGCAGTCGGAATCGCTGCGATGTATCTCTGCGAGATTGATGAATTGTCAGATATCATTTTCAAGCTGCAAACTGCCGTGGAGAGCTACATTTCCGGCTTTCCCTCCGACGGCGCCGGCACCGAAGGCGTCTCCTACTGGTCCTACGGCTTTACATTTTTCACGGCATACTCTGAAATGCTTCATAGAATGAGCGGCGGAAAAATTGATTTATTCTCAGATTTGCGCGTTAAAAATATTGCGCTATTCCAACAAAAAGCATACTTCCCGTTCGGAGGAATGGTTAAATTCGGCGACTGCTCCGACGGCGACGTTTCACGCTGGTGGGGTCTGACGTCATATATAAAATCTCACTTCGATGATGTCGAATTTTTGCCGAAATCTCTTCTCCCGAGCTTCGACAGCGACCCGTGCTATCGCTGGGTCGGAATCCTCCGAGACCTTGTCTGGAGTATTGATAATCGGGCTAATCAAAATAGTTTTCATACTTACATATTTTCAGACGCGCAGTGGTATATTTCGAGCGGCGCCAGCCAATCGGGTATAGCCGTAAAAGCCGGTCATAACGACGAAAGCCACAATCACAACGACGTCGGACAGGTCGAATTCTATCTCAACGGCGACGAGGTTCTGATCGATTACGGCAGCGGAATTTACGACCGCGACTACTTCGGCGAGGGTCGTTACGAGCGGTTTGAATGCGGCTCGCAAGGACACAATCTCCCGATCATCGACGGTCATTTTCAAAAGCCCGGCAGGGAATTTCATGCCGCAAATGTTGAGATCACCGAGCACGGAATCACGATGGATATTGCCCCGGCATACGGTATCGATAGCCTAAAAAGGCTCGTCAGAAATGTGAGTTTTGATCAATCAATGGGGAACATGACTCTTATTGATGAGATTGATTTATCCTCAGATCACTTCAATGTTACTGAACGCTTCATCAGCTTCTCAAAGCCCGAATTTTGCAGCGGCAAAATCATACTCCACGGTAAAAACGGTGACGCTGTGATGTGCTATTCCGCTAAAGAATTTGACGTCGCCGTCACCGAGCAAAATCCCTCGAAGCCACATGATTTGAGGCGGATTCACATCATCGATTTCACCCCAAGAGAAAGTACGAGCCGCATAAAGTTCGAGCTCAGAATTTTCACAACATAAAAAAAGACCGGAGCGCGTGCCCCGGTCTTTATCATTAAAAATCAGCCCTCCGAGCCGTTTTTCTTCCTGAGTTTTGCCATGATCATCCGCTCATTATAGAAGAAGAACAGGACGGCGCCGATGAGGCAGCAGACCGTCGCGATGATCGCCGTCAGCCGATAGCCGAACGGGTCGGTGGTGCTGCCGGAGGCGGCTTCGGTGGTGAACGCCGAGATGACCGAGGTGAAAATCAGCATCGAGATCGCCTGACCCATCTTCATTGCAAACGTCCTTGCCGCGAAGAACATGCCGCTTCGCTCCTCGCCGGAGTCAAACGCGTCCGCCTCGGCAATATCCGCGACGACCGCCTGCGGCAGAATCCCCAAAATCGCCATCGGAACGCCTGCGCAGACCGCGATCACGATCCCCCAGACGACCCCCTCGCCGCAAACCGACGCAAGCAGGAACACGAACGCATAGGCGAAAAATCCGGTGATGATGATCTTTTTCTTGCCGAGCTTCGGGGCGAGTTTGTTGATGACCGGGTAGAGCGCGAGCGAGCAGACCGTCATGATGACCGTCAGGGTGAAGGTCATCGTGTCCGGCACATTCATTAACTTGGTTTCATAAAACAGCAGACCCGTCTGGAACAGCGTGACCGCAAAGAAGTAGATGACGTCGGATATCACAAACCGCGCAAATTGTGCGTTTTTGAAGCTCTTGAAGAGCGAGCTGAACGCCGGTGTCTCGACGGGTTTTGAATCGATATAATCCCTCTCCTTGATGAGAAGCGAGGGGATCAGCATGGCGATCGCCGCGATTACGCACATGATCGAGATCGCGACCCTGACCGAGTTGTCCCTGCCGAGCGAGGGCTCGAAAATGCCCGCGATATTCGGGATCAAATAGGAGACCGACAGACCTGCGATGTATGTAAATGAGATGTATGTAGAGACGTTTATGCGGTTTTTCTGATCGTTTCCGAGCTCGGAGATCAGCGCGTTGTAGGGAGTGCAGTAGATCGTCATGAAGAGATAGAAGAGCATTAAAGTCACGAAAACGATAATGTCATTAACTATCTTGCTGCCCGTCTGCGGCATGATAAAGACGCATGCGGTGATTGCCGCGAAGGGGATCGCGATCGCCTTCATGAACGGGATTCTGCGCCCGCCTTTGTAGTTTGAGCGGTCGGACCAGCTGGCAATGAGCGGGTCGGTGACGGCGTCGAAGATGCGCCCGACCATCGTGATCAAGCCGAAGAGCGTGATGCTCAGGAAAAGCGTGCCGGTGGTGATGTTTTTGCCGAAAATCCCGGCGGTTTCGTCGGTGTAGTAGTAGACCAGCCAGTTGGTGACGACGCCCGACAGAAGGCTCCAGCCGAATTGCCCGACGGCGAAGATCCAGAGAATTTTGTTTGTGATTTTTTTCATATTTACCCTCCGATGCGAAAAGTTTTCGGATATATTGTACTATATTTTGCGGGGAATGTCAAGGGGGGATAAGATGAGAGATGTGGTCAAAGAGACCACATCAAGAGGACAGAAGTCAGATATCGGATTGTCAGAATTTCAAGGCGTCGCCGGTGGCGACAGATTTAATTAGTGAGGATAATGAGGGCGATTTGTACACTCTCAAGATGAGATATGTGATCGAAGCGGTCACATCAAGAGGACAGAGGTCGGATATCGGATTGTCAGAATTTCAAGGCGTCGCTTGCAGCGACATTTTAAAAGTAGTGAATAATGTGTGCGGAATGGACACTCCCGTGGAATGAATATTATTGACATTTTCTTATTCGCTTGATACAATTTACATATAAAATAACTCGGAAGTCAGGCGGTAAATAATGAAGAAAAAATACTGCATAATACCTCAGATATTGCTTCTGCCCCGGTTTTTCCTTGATATGACAGGCGCCCGTTTCGGTAATGCATATTTAGTCACCTGCTCATATAAAGAGGACGGAATATTTTTCCTCATTTATTTAGCGGCGGTGATATTATTCATGTTTAAGGAAAATTTAGGAAAATGGGTTGCTGCGGTATGGACGGCAATGTGGTTTGTGATTCAATTCTTATGTCACGAATGGTATACAATTTTTGGCAAAGGGATTATGGGCTCGCTTGAGGGGAAGATAAAGTTTTTTTCGCGGACTCTGAAGTGGCTTGAAATCGACGGAAGATATATTCCCGATGTTTATCATACAATTTTGCATATTCTCATTTTAACGGTTATTATTACGACGGCAATTTATATCCGGAAGGCTAAAAGGGAAATATAAATTGCCGGTTGAATTACTGCTTCGGCGATTGATATGCCTTGGATTCTTCCCTCACAAATGAGTACCCGCCCCTCAAAGGCAGGTACTCATTTTTTCAATACCAATAGTGCTTCTCGCGGCGGTCAATAAAACCGCGGATCGGGTCGATACTTTGGGCTACTACGGGCTTGAAAATGTCGCGGTGAAGCCGGCTCCGAAGCCGGGCGATGTCCCGACGCCGAAGGTTAGTATCATTAACAAAGAAAAGCTGTCACTCACTGTCGAAAATCCTCTCGGCGGCGGAAATGCTTATGTTGAAGTAAAAGTTAAAAGGGACAGAATTTCTACGGCAGGCGGTATGACAATCGGGTCAGCCCCGTCTTCAGCTATCCCGCGCCGAGAGCTCTGACCCTCCGCGGCGACCGGATGACCGACGCGGACGTCTGCGGCGTGCGGTGCAAGCGGCATCTTGCAAATATAGTAAATTATTCTATATAAATAATATATCAACACATGATAATAAACCCGGCATATATATCAGCGACCAATTTAATGATAGAGAGTCCATTCTATGCGGCGTATACTCTAATGATACAACAAGAATAGGAGTATTGATTAAAACCGATGAGCTTGAAGAGGTAAAGAAAAACCTCCATATTCTTGTAAATAATCAACCGTTTACATTTAAAGAATGGGATATAACTGCTGAATCTGCAGAATTGACAAATATTGAGGAATTTGAGGGATATTCTCTTGGCATAATAGATGTTAATATGTTTAATGTGTCAGTCTTTACTAACCTCAATTTAGAGATTATATACGGAAAAACCATCATTTACAGTGCCGATGAGCATAGACTTACAATTGCAAACGGAACACCGGAATATAATAGCGCCTACGCTAATCATCAGCACAAAGTTACCAAGAATCATTAAAGTTTAGAGTAAAAGCCTTACCCCTCCCTCAAGGCTTTCCCCCCTCCACCCCAAAAATTCTCTCCCAAATTTAAAAAATGTATTGCATTCCGCAATACATCATGCTATAATATAATAAAAAAATATCGGAGGTAATTACAATGGCATCGAAAACAGCAAACGTACTTGCGCGGGTGGAGCCGGAGGTAAAAAGCGAGGCGGAGGCGATCATGGCGCAGCTCGGCGTGCCGGTCTCGGTCGTCATCAACATGCTCTACAGGCAGATCATTATGACCCGCAGCATACCCTTCCCGACCAGCGTGCCCAAGGTCAAGGTCCCGAAAGCCCTCGACGAGATGACCGAGGAGGAGTTCAAGGAGATGATGAGGCTCGGCATGGAGGACGCAAGAGCCGGGAGGGTGAAGCCCTTGGACGAGGTTTTTGACAGAATAATCGGGGAGCTTAGCGAGCATGGAGACTTATAATATCGTCGTGACCGAAAACGCAGAGAGGCTGCTCCGCGGAATAAGTAACTATATTGAATATTCACTCGGCTCTCGTCAGGCTGCGATCAATACGCTTACAGCCCTGAAAAAGGGGATAGAAAATCTCGACATCATGCCGGAACGCAATCCTCTTGTGGAAATTGAGCCGTGGCGGGAATTTGGATATCGCAAAATGTCCGTAAAAAATTTTTTGGTATATTATTATGTCCAAGGCGATTCGGTAGTCGTCGCCGGCGTTGTTTACGGCAGGTCGGATCAGGCAAAAATGCTTGAAAATATGATCTCGGATTGACCCTTGATCTACCTCCCCCTCTCTGTCTCCATTTTCCTTATGATCCCCCACATCGTCGCGACAGCGGCTATGGCGAGGACGATCTCAGCCGAAGACTGCGCGTAAGCGAGCCCGTAGAGGGGGACTAAACGATTTAAAATAAACAGCGCGGGTATCTCGAGGACGATCTTTCTCAGGACCGCGAAAACGAGCGCATTTTTTCCGAGCCCGCAGGACTGAAATACCCCGACGCCCAGAAAATCCATGCACAAAAACGGCATGGCAAGGCAGAGCCCGCGCAGGAATTTTGTGCCGTATGCGACGACCGTCGGATTCTCCATGAACAGCGCCGAAAGCTGACCCGCAAAGACGTAGTAGAGCGCCGTCACCGCGATCATAAACCCGGCGATGATCTTTCCGGCGAAGAGGATCGAGCGCTTCATTCTGCCGACGTCCCCCGAGGCGTAGTTGTAGCCGACGAGCGGCATAATTCCCTGCGAGAAGCCGAGGGCGATCTGCACCGGGATCATGTTGAGCTTTTGGGAGATACCCATCGCTGCGACGGCTTCGGAACTGAAATCCGCCGTAAAATTGTTCAGGACCGTCATTCCGGTGACGTTCAGAAGATTTTGGATAGACGCGGGTATGCCGACTGCGCAAATCCCCATTATTATCGAGCGGCGGAACCGCAGTTTTTTCGGATTTATGCAGACGTACGTCTTCCCCCGCTTGATATAAAGCAGGACGAAGAAGTAGCAGCACGCGGCGCAGTTTGATATAAACGTCGCAAGACCGGCTCCGGCGGCACCCATGCCGAGACCCCAAGGGAGAATGAAGATCGGGTCGAGGATTATGTTTAAAATGCAGCCGCTCATCGTACCGACGCTTGCATGGAGCGAGGCGCCCTCGCTTCGCACAAGATATGCCATCACGACGTTTAAAATCGAGGGCACGGCGCCGCAGGTAACGGTCCATTTCAGATATTCCGAAGTCGCCGCGGAGGTGGATGAATCAGCCCCCAAAATCACGAGAAAAGGCGAGCGGAGAAGCGTATAAAATACCGAAAAAATCATCGCCGAAAAGAGCGCGCAGTAAAATCCGACAGCCGAGCTTTCGTAGACTGTCCCGTAGTCCTTGCGACCGAGCGCTCGGCTCATCATGCTCGACGCGCCGACGCCGAAGAGGTTATTTATCGCATTAAAAGCCAAAAGCACCGGAGCCGCAAGGGTGACGGCGGAGTTTTGGATTGAGTCGTTGAGCTGAGCGACGAAGTAGGTGTCTGCGAGGTTGTATAGGACCATCACGAGCGAGCTCAGGATCGTCGGGATCGCGAGCTTCATGACGGCTTTCGGGATCGGCATGCTTTCAAAAAGCAGCGTTTTTTGAGTATCTTCCATCTGACCACTCTTTCGGGATTTTGATATTATTATACTACGAAGTTTGGGAAAGGTCAAGACAGAAGGCAGACTGGCAGATGTCGGAGGTCAGAGGCGGGGGATAGGGGTATCTGCGTGAAAGAGGGCTTTCAGAGGGTAGAAGTTAGAAGGTTAGAGGTTAGAAGTATGCGCCGAGGTTTAGTTGGGACAGGGCAAGTTTAGGGTCAAGCCCTTTTTAAAGGGCTTGCGGGGTCGAGGGGCAGAGCCCCTCGTCGCCCGTCGCAACGGGCGAAATCTTCGCAAAAAGGACAGCGAATGCTGTCCTTTTTGCTTTTATCGTTCAAAAGAGGGCGACGAAGTCGCCCGAAGCCGGAGGGGTGTGGGGAAACGGTGCCCCACATTAGGAAAGGGGCATGGGGAAAACCCTGCAAGGGTTGTCCCCAACACAGTATAGTGGCATCAAAAGGAATTAAACTACAGCTTAATTATAAAACGGAAATTCCCGCCCTACCCGACCCTTAGAAAAAAGGTATTCGTTCATTTTCCCGCTGGAAAAAGAACTCATGCTATTTAAAGCAGACCCCCACCCCCGGCACACCTTATTCAAAGCTATAAATAAAGCGTAACCCCCTCCCCCTAAAAGGGGGAGGGGGTCTGGGGGTGGGGGTTCCACATACTTAGAGACCTGCAACCCATTCCCCCCGCTTACAATATAACAATGCTTTATCCCCCACCAACCCTTGCCATTCATAAAGCAACAAGTGTCGTTTCCTCAAATATAAAGCCCTCTTCCCGCATGAAATTTGTTTTTATACCGCACACCTCCATTTACACGCCGTATCTATCGGGAAAATCCTTTGTCTCGATTGGATAAAAAAACCGGCGGCTTTGATTTCCCAAAAGCCGCCGTGTAAGAATAGGCACATGAAAGGACATTTGCTGTACGACGGCTTTTTTTCTTTTGCCGTCGCACGGCAAACCGTTAACTATTCATATTTTTTCAAAATTGTTTTCGCTTCGTCAGCGGTCATGTTTCCTGCTTCCACTTGAAGCTCGGTGTATGCTTCCAATGCCTCATACAGTTCCTTTTCCGTATCATAGGCGCCGATAAATTCATATCCGTTTTCGGTATAAATCACTGTCTGAAACCCCTCTGTATGAGCAGCATTGGGATAACTTACGAAATACTGTTCATCAGTATCGCTTTCTCTTTTTCCTATAAGCAAACCGTCATCTGATCTTTCCAGTAGTTCATAGTAGTGCTGTATAACCGCGTCAGCGTTTTCCTGCGTCCATTCCCCGGCTTCCACTAACGCTGATATTTCAGCTTCCTGTTCCTTGATCCATGAGGAAAACTCATTATGGCTGTAAAAATCATGTGTTTCCTCATAAGAAAAAGGGTTCCATGTGTTTCCACCGTCATAGCTTGATGTTAAAGCATCTTCATCCTGCCTGATCATAACGGCGGATAGCTGCGCAGGCGCAGATTGCTCTGTAAAGATATCGGGAGTATCAGCAGAGCTTGCAAAACCGGTTAAACTGCCGCTAATCAAGAGTAATGCTGCCAAAGATAAAATTTTGCCTTTCATAGGCTGCCTCCTTTATTGAATGTTTTCCGTGGCATCCTTACATTCCGCAGTATAGGCTGCCAAAGTTGTATCGGTATAAAGCCGATGTTGAATATATGTTGAATGAACAAAAACTGCCTTGCTGAAATGCAAGGCAGCGACTTTTAGAATTGAATGGTAAAGCACATTCCGTTGTCAGTGCTTAAAGGGAAAAACCGATATTTTAATTTTAATTTTTTAAGAATTGTATCTACAATATATAATCCTAATCCGTTGCCGCCTGTATCGTGATTTCTTGAATAATCCGTACGGTAAAACGGCTCAAAGATATGTTTCAAATGTTCCGGCGGTATCGGGGTACATTCATTTATAACCGATAACGATCGCCCGCTGATCGAAACGGTTATATTCTTCCCGGCTTCTGTATAATTGACAGCATTAAGCAGAATATTAGACAATGCCTTTTTTAGCAGTTGTTCCGATATGTGAAGCGATATATCGTTTTCAAGCATAACAACAAACCGTATTGCTTTTGTTTCTGCTATTAACTTAAACGGTTCACACATCTCGGAAATTACTTTTTTGAGGGAAATATCCTGCTCGCAATCATTTGCCCCGTCTGAATGCAAGCGCGACATACTCAATATATCCTTAATCATTTTGCCAAGCTGTTCTACCGCTTCTTTGCATTTTGGAAGATATACGTCATAATCTGCATATTCTCCGATACCGAGTATCATATTTTCCAGCGTTGCATTTAACTCCGTAACCGGCGTTTTCAATTCATGGGAAGCAATGCGCAAAAAATCTAATTTCTCTTGTTCGGCTTTGCTGACATTTTCTTTTTCAATCTCTAAATGTTGAATGGCAGAGATAAGAGAACGGTATAGCTGATTTATATCATCAGCCAAAAATCCCATTTCGTCTTTTGAAGTAATTTCTATTTTTGCGTCAGTATTTAATTCAGTCATTTCTTTTACGGTCTTTGCAATCGAAAGAATAGGAGACGTCAGCCTTTTAGAAAACAAAAAGGAAAATATGAAAGATATTACAAAACAGCCCAAAAATGAAATGGGGAAAGACTGCAATATTGTATTTGTAATGAGCTGCTGCATATCAACCTCGGAATAAGACACTGCGCCAACATTCGTGACATAATTTGACGTGATAAGCACATCCTGCGTAGGGGCAATATAGAATATTAAGCAATGTGCAAAAAGCGTGATTATTAACATCATGCTGAATGTAAACAGAAATACTTTAGGAAATATTTTTAGCTTCATTTACAATACCCCACGTTTCAAATTTATATCCTACTCCCTTGACGGTTGTTA
This sequence comes from uncultured Clostridia bacterium, assembly GCA_947627985.1. Taxonomy (GTDB): domain Bacteria; phylum Bacillota; class Clostridia; order Oscillospirales; family Ruminococcaceae; genus Faeciplasma. The sequence goes on along the minus strand of CANQYD010000009.1, from coordinate 25,941 downwards.
TACAATTTAGTTTCAGTTTTTTTCTCAAATTGCGAATATAAGCGTCTATTGTCCGATCTATAATTGCACAGTCATAACCCCATATATCATCAAGTATCTGAGCGCGCGATAATACCAGTCCCTTATTTTCAATCAGCAATTTCAATATTTCAAGTTCTTTCGGTGTAATATCAATTTTTCCGTCCTCGTCAAAAGCTGTAAAACCGGAAAAATCTATACAAACCCCGCCTAATTGTATTTTATTCAAAGCTGCTTTATTGCAGCTCCTGCGAAGCAAAGCATTTATTCTCTTTCCCAATAAAAGCATAGAAAAGGGTTTGGTTATATAGTCGTCAGCTAATTCATCAAAACTGTTAGATTGGGTATATTCATCTTCAATAGCTGTAAGCATGATCACGGGAATATTACTGCTTTTTCGGATTTCATGTAATACTGCCATTCCGGACATTAACGGAAGCATAATGTCAAGGACGATCAGATCCAATTCGTCCTCACGAAAGTGTTTTATTGCGTCTGCTCCGTCGTAAGCAGAAACAAGTGTGTGTCCTGCTGTTTTCATATACTCACATATAGCCTTTTGGTTCCCTTATTATCTTCAACCATCATAATTTTTGCCATTTCTTCCACCTCCTCGGTATAACATATCATATCTATGTTGTACCAATATGAAATTCTGAAAATTACTTTTCTTTCGTTTATCGGTCGGTTTTTCCGCGTCCTTTGGTATCAGCCACGCACTCCCAAACTTCCCGGTATACGGTTTTCCCCCCCGCAAAGTTTTGTACCCGCCTTTGTGAAATGCCCAATTTTCTCGCAGCTTCGGCACAAGAAATATATTTCATAGACGAATTTATTGAAAACGTATCAGTATAATTATACATGACGCGCCATGCAAAAGCAATAGAATAGAAAATATTTATTTTGATTATAATTCGGATTTGGGAAGCCGCAAAGTTTGAGATTTTAGGTTAGAATGATTTTTAGAGCAAGATTTTAGCGCGGGACCAAATTTGGATTGAAGCACAAATTTGTCTGCGCGGAATCTTTCCGGGAAGTTACTTTTCCAAAACACTGCATCTATTAAAAATCGCCAATGCATATCCGCATTGACGATTTTTAATGTGTTCATGCCGCTCTTCTGCATCACACCGACACCCACGAGCTGCCGCGGACGCCCCCAAGGTCAAACAGGCTGCACCCCGCGAGCACCATCCACACGGCGACCATGCCCGACGCGGGGCAGTAGCCCTCCTTGCCGTTTTTGTCGCGACCGTATGCTATCACTGCAAAGTTTGAAAGCTCTAAAAGAATTTTCTGAATTTTAACCTTTTCTAAACCCATTTCGGCGCAGATTTCGTCAACCGTCGCCGGATTTTTCGCGATGATTTTGATGACAGCAAACACGGTTTCATCTGCAAAAAGCTTAAGCAGATTATTGATCCGCGCGCTGTCCATTTTCAGGCAATAGTCCGCAAAATCGGTTCCCGACATCACAAAACCCATGCCGAGCGGGTCGGAAACAAGGACATTTTTGCCGTTTTCGAGGCAGATACTGAGTTTGTCATTCCTTGACACAACGATATCCCGATTCATCATTCGCGAAATCGCCTGCCGAACCGTTTCTGCGCGGCCGTTTTTCATCGCAAATTCACAGAAATCCCCTATGATCTGCGGGCTTTCGGCGTGCTTGCCTCTCAGAAGCGAGTCGAGCGTAGTGCCGAGCGCGTCGCACAAATCCGACAGAATCAGTATGTCGGGCATCGCCTCGCCGCGCTCCCATTTTGAAACGGCCTGCCCCGAAATCCCCAACTTATCGCCGAGCTGCTCCTGAGTCAGCCCCGCCGCCTTGCGAAGCCCGATAATTTTTTGCGAAATAGTTTTTTCCATAAAAATACTCCTTTTAACGTTTTGAAGATCTTCTGCCGTCATTTTAGAGCATTTTTCATGAAAAGTCAACAAACTGTTCGGCGAATTGACTAAACCGGTGGTTGAAAAAATTTGCCGTATTTTGCAGGACATCAGGCGATTGTCTGCACCCACACCGACGGTCACAACCGCAGCGGAAATATCCATTGTCACCATGTCATTAACAGCTTACAAATTAGAGATGTTTCGCCACTTGAAGCCCTGCGTGTCGGCTGTCGGTTCGTAGTACAGAAATGCGCCCTTTAGTTCCTAAAGGGTTTTGCAACTTCTCAACAAACGGGAATTTGTCACTCAGAGAGATCAATCCAATATCTCTCCACATTTACTCCTTCATTTGGTTCATAGACAACAGCCTCGAAAGTTCCGCCGTTTTTCAAAATTGTTTTTTTGCTGCCTTCATTGCCGCTGATACAGGTGATCAGCACTTTATCAATTCCCAACGCCCTGCATTTCGGTAATGCCATTTTCAGCATCTGCGTTGCATATCCTTTGCGGCGTTCACTTGGAGCAACAGAATAACCAATATGGCCTCCATACTGTTTCAGATAAGTGTTGGATAAATGCCTGATTTGGATCATTCCAACGATCTTTTGATCTTCTTCCCGCACGAGCATATACTGTGAGTCATTATGACTGCTTACATGATTGATCCAATCTTGTGGATTTTCAAATCTTCTGAGATGCGCTGTGCCATCCATGGAATCGCCGCAATCGAGAAACTCTTTTCGATACGCTTGGATTTGTTTGTCATATTCTATTGCGGGTTCAATCAACTTCATCATTAGAGTCCCCCAAAATCTGATTTGTCGAACGGTCGCCCACTCGACACTTAGCATTATACCACCAAAATGTGAAGAAATCTACTGCCCGTTAAGACGGTTAATCGAATTTTCACGAAGTTTCTGCCCGTCTCGAATAAAAACGCCCCGGCGATTTGTCATCAATCAGAGCGGCCCTGTCCGCTGCTCCGGGTCGCTCCCGTCAGCTGCCGGCAAATGTGATAAGCAGAAAAATGAATAATCACAACCGCACCGACCTTTGCGAATGCTACGAACCATTAGACTTCCCATCTAAGGAGATTTTGAAGGCGTGGAAATACGAGAACGAGCCATTACCCGAACCGTACTATGTGACTGAACCTGACGGCGAAATGTACTTTTACGTCGGTAATTCCAAAATAAAGGTGTCGGAGCATTTTGCCAAAGACGGTAAGCCATTAGAAGATTTGCTCGAAGATGTCATAAAATATTCCGCAAAATCATCACTTTAAAGCTTGAAATTGTCCTGCGTTTATGATACAATACTCTTGTATTGTAAGCGTGGGTGTTTATGAAATGGAGGTTATAAATGAAATCACCTAACAATGCAAAATATAGCACTGCTCTTTACATGCGTCTTTCCAGAGATGACGAGAATTTCGGGGACAGTATTTCCATAGAAACGCAGCGAATAGTCTTACAGAAATTCGCGCAGGAAAATGGTCTGATCGTTTATGACGAATACGTCGATGACGGTTGGAGCGGGACAAACTTCGAGCGCCTAGCCTTTCAGCGAATGATGTCTGATATTGAAGCAGGGAAAGTAAACTGCGTCGTGACAAAAGATGCTTGTGGTATAATAGGACTAAATCAGAAAGGCCCCGAAAATAGGGGCTTTCAGGGCTTAGTCCTTCTTTTTGACCTAAAGCGGACACGACCGCTCCCCTGCCGAAAGGAGGTTTGGGGGAGCATTTTTCTGCTCAAAATACGTTCATGCCAATTGGCAAGTTCTACAGCTTTTGCTCAAGAATTTAATAAAAAATAGGGTTCGTTATTACTTCCACTATGGAGTGATAACGAGCCCTTTTTGTATTTTAGGAGATGAAATTATGGCAGTTTACAGAGTAAACAAGACAAAAGGCTTCACGGTCATGGCGAACTACCACTTGCAGGATATAACAATATCGCTCAAAGCGGTAGGATTGCTTACGAAGATGCTCTCGTTCCCCGACGGTTGGAAATTCTCAACCGAGGGATTGGCGGCAATCTGCAAAGAGGGTCCCGACGCGATTCAATCGGCACTCAAGGAGCTTGAACAGCACGGCTATCTCGCCCGCCACCGTCAGCGCGACGAAAAAGGCAGAATGACTTGCATGGCATTTGAGATTTATGAGAAGCCTCAAGCCGCCGCTCCACATGAGGAAAACCCACACATGGAAAATCCGGTTGTGGATAATCCCGACGTGGATAATCCACCTGTGGAAAATCCACACGGGGAAAATCCGGGACAATCAAATACTTATAAAACAAATACTAAAAAATCAAATACTGATTCAATCAATCACCCATCTAAGGGCGATAGGGCAGATGAGATGAAAAATCGCAGCGAGTTGGAAGATGAAATCAAGACCAACATTGACTACGACATCATCATCGCAAATAAGCAGAACGACAAGCGGCAGATTGACGAGATTGTAACTCTTATGCTTGACGCTATCTGCTTGCCGTCTGCCACTGTTCGTATCAACGGCACAGATATTCCAAAAGCAGCAGTCATGGAGCGGTTCTTACAGCTTGACAGCGAGCATATCGAGTATGTTATCTTCGCAATGGAAAGGTCAAAACCCGAAATCAGGAACATTAGGGCATATTTTCTGACCGCGCTATATAACGCTCCCGCGACGATGGACAGTTACTACTCCGCTCTCGTCAGCCACGACTTGAATCTGTAAAAAGCCTGCGAAAATTCGCAGGCTTAGTTTTACTTGAACAGTTCGGAATGGCTCCCAACGCGGTTGAGAAGCAGAACGAGAACACCGTCGAAAATCTCATAGATCAGCAGCCAATCAGGGTCAATATGACATTCTCGACAGCCTTTGTAATCCCCCGAAAGGTCGTGGTCATGGTACTTTGCTTCAAGCACTTCGCCGTTTGCCAATCTCTCCACGACATCAAACAGCTTATCAAGATTCTTGCCCTGCTTTTTCGCGAGCTTCAAATCTTTTTTAAACTGCCCCGTAAACCTGATTTCGTACTTCATACGTCAAGCGCCGCCTTAAGCTCGTCGATGCTATTATATCCCTTGACATTTGTGTCATGAGCGATGCGCCTGCCCTCCTCGATTGCCGCAGCGGTGGTTTCGTTCGGAACAGACAGTTTAAGCTCAAACGGTATCCCGTTTTCACGAATGGTTTGGCGCAAAAAGATGTTGACAGCCGTGGTCATATTCATTCCGAGTTCTTCAAAAATCTTCTCGGCAGCGGCTTTCACCGCTTTATCGGTGCGAATGTTGAGATTTGTGCTTTCCATAAAATCACCCCTGTAATTATTCTATGATGATTATAACATATTATGCGCATAATGTCAACATAACACACGAAAAAGGTGTGGTCAAAACGACCACATCAAGAGTGCAGAGGGCAGAAGTCAGATTGTCAGAATTTCAAGGCGTCACCGTTGGTGACAGATTTAATTAGTGAGAATAATGAGGGCGATTTGTACACTCCCCACGAAAATTAATGTTCAGAAAGGAGACTTATGAATCCATACAAATATGTTCTTAGACTCGGCCGGCAGGCGAAAGTACAACCCGCTATGCAAGAAATGCGCCCGCGACTGCAAGCAGAGTTTTAAGGCTGTTGTGGTGGATTGTCCGAGTTACATTTCAAAGCGCAGGCAAGGCTGATTTACTGTTGCAATATGTGTCGGAAATCGGGGAAAATCTGAGCTGAGAGGCGCTCTAATGGGTAGGGTAGCTAAAAAGCGCGGACTGAAAACTATTGTTCATAGTCATAGCACTTCCAACGGTTCAGGATTTGCATCTTTGGTGAAAAAGGTTATGCAGTTCCCGCTGCGGCATCAAGCAGATTATTTATTCGCGTGTTCTAAAGAGGCGGGCGAGTGGTTGTTTGGAAAAAAGGCAGTCAAAAAAGATAATTTCAAGGTTATCTATAATGGGATAGATTGCGAAAGGTTTCATTTCAATGAGCAAGATAGAGTACTTATAAGGGAAAAATACGGAATAAAAGATAATTTCGTAGTAGGAAATATTGGCAGACATATCCAAATGCGACGGTATTATAGCGGGCTTATCCTATGTCAGTTTTGCCGCAGAAGTTTTCAAGAAAAGCCGCGATGAAGTGTATGAGTATAAGAAATACATAGAAATGAAAGTAAGCAAAAAAGGCATTTCTCCGATGAGCCTTGTTAAAAATAAAAAAGGAAAATAAAATGTCGATAGAACAGAAAAAGTCGTTGAAGGTGAATATGGTTTTAAACGCCGCTCGCGGCGTGTTATCCGTTTTGTTTCCATTGATTACATTCCCCTATGTTTCCAGAATTCTCGGCGTTGAAAATATTGGACGATATAACTACGCAAATTCGATCATCAGTTATTTTCTATTATTGTCCGGACTGGGGATTGGCAGTTATGCAATCAGAGACGGTGCGGCATTCCGTGAAAGCAAGAGTGAGCTCAACCGGTATGCCAATGAAATGTTCACTATCAACATGCTGTCGACCGTAATTTCATATGTGCTGTTGATTGCGGTAATGCTTGTGTTTCCCGGAATGAAGGCATATTGGACACTGCTGATTATCCTGTCGTTCCAGGTGATTCTGAAAACTATCGGTATAGATTGGATATACTCTATTTATGAAGATTATCTTTATATAACAGTTAGAGGAATTGCATTTCAGATCCTTTCCCTTATAATGCTCTTTTGCTTTGTGCATACTGCTGAGGATTTAAACATATATGCTTTGATCACGGTATTGGCAAATGCGGGTTCAAGCATTCTCAATTATATTCATGCTCGAAAATATGTAAATCTGAGGCTTACAAAGAAAGTCGATTGGAAGAGACATATGCGCCCGATAATGATAATGTTTGCTATGTCTCTGACCGTAACGATTTATGTCAGCTCGGATATAACGGTGCTGGGAATACTTTGCGGCGATGAAAGGGTCGGCATTTACTCTGTTTCCACCAAAATATATTCCATTGTAAAAAGCTTGCTTTCGACAATCCTGATAGTATCTATACCTCGACTGTCAGCGCAGTTCGGAACGGGAAGACTTGAGGAATTCAGGAAAACGGCAAATGATATTTACAGCACGCTGATCACGGCTGTGCTGCCCGCCATCACAGGAATTATTATTTTAAGCAAACCGATCGTTTTGCTTATTTCCGGTCCCGAATACGCCGAGGCGTCATCTTCTTTGGCAATACTTGGTGTAGCGCTGTTTATGTGTATGGCAGCATGGTTTTGGGGTCAGTGCATACTTGTTCCGATGAAGAAAGAGAGTGAGGTTTTTAAAGTCACTTTGGTCAGCGCGGTATTAAATCTGGTACTTAATATTTTACTTATTCCGAAGTGGCAGGAGAATGCGGCCGCATTTACAACACTTTTGGCGGAAGGATGCACCCTTTTGTGGAGCGTGATATGCGGAAAGAAAATGAGCGGAGTTTCAGGCGAATTAAAAACCTACGGATAAAGGATTGAGTGATTTTGTTCCGTTCAAAAATTTGTATAATGCCAACTACTCATAAAGCATGACAACCATTCAGCGCAATCAATCAGAACTCCAACCACAAATCGCCCATTTCCTGCGGCTGAAACGCTCAGCCATTTGGAAATGGACGGTTTTCCATGCCCAAAAGCTACTCCTCAATCGGGAAAACAACCTCCACCCTCGTTCCCTTCCCGACCTCGCTCTCGACCTCAATCCTCGCCCCATGAATCATGGCGGCGTGCTTGACAATCGACAGCCCGAGACCCGTGCCGCCGAGGGATTTGGAGCGGCTTTTGTCAACGCGGTAGAACCGTTCGAAAATGCGTTCCTGATGCTCTTTCGGAATGCCGATGCCCGTATCCTCGACCGCTAAAATTGCCATATTATCGGCATTTCTCACGCTTACGGCAACCCGCCCGCCCTCATGATTATATTTAATAGCATTATCAATCAAGTTATAGATTATACTACTCAAAAGCTGCGGGATTCCGCTGATCTCGGTCGGCTTACCGCTGACTTCGAGGGCTATTTTTGCCGCCTCCGCTTCGGGCATGAGCTGCTTCGCCGTCTCCTGTGCAAGCTCAAACAAATCCACACGCTCACGTTGCATGTCCTGCGCACCCTCGTCAAGGTGCGACAGGCGGATTATATCTTCAACTAAGCTAATCATTCTTTGGGATTCGCCGTGAATCCGCGCATAAAATTCCTGCTTATCAAGCTCTTTTACAAGCCCGTTTTTTAGGAGCTCTGCCGCACCCGAAATCGTTTGCAGCGGGGTTTTCAGCTCATGCGAAACGTTCGCGGTGAACTCCCGCCGAAGCTGCTCTGCGCGCTCCTTTTCAGTCACGTCGAGCACCAGCAACACCCCGCCCGACGCCTTTTCGCCGTCCGAAACGGGACTGATGTCGAGCTGAAATTTTCTGCCCTTTAAATCAAGAAATTTCTCGGCATGGACGCCCTTTTCCATCGCCGAAAGCAGCTCGGAAACCTCGGGACTGCGGTTCAGGGTCAGCATATGCTGCCCGACGACATCTCCCGAAGCGTCAAAAAGCCTTGCCGCGGCGGGATTTATGCTCAAAATCTCGCCCGACGTGCCGAGAACGACGATCCCCTCCGCCATATTTTCGGTGACGGCGGCAAACTCCTCCTGCCGCTTCCGCAGCTCGTCAGCCTGCTTTTTGATCTGCCGCTGCTGACTGTCGATGCGGTGCAAAAGCGGCGCGAGCTCGTCGTATTGCCCGTTTGAGAGCGGGTCGTCGAGATTGAGACTGTTAAGCGGCTTGACGATTTGTTTTGACAGTCGGTACGCCAAAAACATCGACAGCGCGACTGCGATAAGGATTATCGCGGCGAGCGGCTGGGACATGCCGAAAAGCAGGGTCAGCAGAGTGTTTTGGCTGACCGACATTCGCAGGACCGAGCCGTCGGGGAGCCTTTCGGCGCAATATAACGCCCTCTCCATGAGCGTGACCGAATACCTTGAACTCTCGCCGAAGCCCGTTTCAAGGGCTTTTTTGATCTCCTCGCGCTCAAGATGATTCTCCATTTCACCGGTGTCCGAGCGGCTGTCAAAAATTACCTTGCCATCAGGCGCGATGAGGGTGATTCGGTACTCGCGCGGGTCCAAACCGTCAAAATATGCGACCCCCTCGGCGGCTACGGCTTTGGCGGCAAGCTCGGTCTGAACCCGAAGCTGCTCCTGCCGGACCTCCGAAAAATAGTTATACAGCATAATCGAAAAGAGCAGCACCGAAGCCGCAAAAACCGCCATCGCGACGAGAAAAATCGATCGGAAAATTCGCTTTGTCATCGTTTTTCCTCCATTTTGTAGCCGACCCCGCGAACCGTTTGAATCATACCGCCGCAGTCGCCCAACTTCGCGCGCAGGGTGTTTATGTGGACGTCGACCGTGCGTGTTTCGCCGTAAAAATCGCCACCCCAGACTGCTGAAAGAAGCTGCTCACGGGTGAAAACCTTGCCGATATTTTCCATAAACAGTTTAAGCAAATCATACTCTTTGAGGGTCAGGATAACCCGCCCGCCGTCAGCGGTCACGGTATGTTCGGCGGTGTTCATGGCAATGCCTCCGAGTCGAAGCGTCGCGGTTTGCTCCTTTTTGCCCGAACGACGAAGCACCGCCCGAACGCGGGAAACCATCTCCATCATGCCGAAAGGCTTCGCGAGGTAGTCGTCCGCGCCGAGGTCAAGCCCGATCACTTTGTCGTACTCGGTGCCTTTCGCGGTCGCCATGATTATCGGAATTTCGGCGGTTTTAGGGCTTTCGCGCAGCTTTTTGAGTATCTCGATTCCGTCCTCGCCTGGGAGCATGATGTCAAGCATGATAAGCTCGGGAAGCGCGGTTTTTAGGGCATCGAACAGCTCCGAGCCGCGCTCGAACCCCTTTGCCTCGAACCCCGCCGAGGTCAGGGCGTATATCATCAAATCGCGGATTCCGCCGTCATCTTCAACGCAGTAAATCATAAAATCACCTCTGTACTATATTATACCTTGCGGGCGCGGGAAAATCAAGGGGAAAGTGCGGAAAAAGCGGGCTCGGGCGAAGCCCCGGTGCGCCTAAAGGGCGCACCGCTCGGCTCCGAAGGAGCCGAGGGACGGTCGCGAAGCGACCGTCGGGGCTTCGCCCCAATCCCTCCTCCCGCAGTCCCTCTCCTTAAACGCACATAGGGAAAAGTCAGTCACCCCGCACCTTGCCCATCAGCCTTTTTGCCTGTCAGCGCGTAGATGACCCACCCCGCGATGTTTGCCGCGTGGTCCGCCATTCGTTCAAAATATTTAGCTATCATCAAAAGGTCGAGCGCGTATTCTCCGTCCGCATGAACGCCCTGCAAAGCGGCTATCAGCGCGGTTTTTATGCGGTTGAAATGACCGTCGACCACGTCGTCATAGGCGATAACCGACCGCGCCAGAGCCTCGTCGCCTTTGACAAAAGCGTCGATAGAATCCGTAACCATCTTAACTGTCGCGTGCGCCATGCTGTCGATGTCTAACTTGTCGTGCGCGGGGGTGATATGCCCGAGCGACACGATTTCCGCGATGTCGCCCGAGTTGTCGCCGATGCGCTCCATGTCCGTCACCATTTTCAGCGCGGAGGAAATCACCCGCAAGTCCCGCGCCACGGGCTGCTGCTGTAAAAGAAGCTTCATGCACATTCCCTCGATGTCCCGCTCTTTTTCGTCGATTTTCACGGCGAGTGCGGTCACGTTTTCGGGCTTTTCGCCGCCGTTTATCGCCTTTGCCGAGAGCGCTATCGCGTTTTCGCACATTGCTCCCATGGCGGTAAGCTCGCGGTGCAAATCCTTAAGCTGATTATCAAAATTTGTCCTCATCAACCAAACCTCCCCGTGATGTAATCCTCGGTGCGCTTGTCCTCCGGCTGCGAGAAAATCTTCTCGGTATCGCCGAACTCGACAAGCTCGCCGAGCAGGAAAAACGCCGTTTTATCGGATATTCGCACCGCCTGCTGCATGTTGTGCGTGACTGTGATTATCGTGTATTTTTCTTTAAGCTGCATACATAATTCCTCGATTTTTGAGGTCGAGATCGGGTCGAGCGCCGACGTCGGTTCGTCCATCAAAAGCACCTGCGGCTCGACCGCAAGCGCGCGGGCAATACAGAGCCGCTGCTGCTGACCGCCCGACAGTCCGAGCGCGTTTTTCTTCAGTCTGTCCTTGACCTCGTCCCAAATCGCCGCGTCCCGAAGCGACTGCTCGACTATATTATCAAGCTTTGCGCGGCTTTTTATCCCGTGCGTTCGCGGACCGTAGGCGATGTTGTCGTAGACCGACATCGGGAACGGATTCGGCTTCTGAAACACCATGCCGATCTCCTTTCGAAGCGTGTTTACGTCGACGTCGCGGGCGAAAATGTCCTGCCCCTTGTATAAAATCTCGCCCGAAATTCTGACATTCGGGATAAGGTCGTTCATGCGGTTAAGCGTTTTCAGAAACGTAGATTTCCCGCAGCCCGAGGGACCGATCAGCGCTGTTATCGCCTTTTCCGGGATATTCAGATTGACATGGTGGAGAGCCTGCGCAGCTCCGTACCAAAGATTTAAGTCAGTTACCTTAATTATTTCATTCATAGTTCCGCCTCCTTTTGAACCACCGACCCACGAGCATGGCAAGGAGATTTACCGCGAGCGTCAGCACCATCAGGATCGCCGCTATCGCAAAAGCCACCCCAAATTCGCCCTGCTCCTTCGCATAAACATAGAGCGAAACGGTCAGCGTTGCTCCCGCGCTCCCAAGCCCCGAGAAAAATCCGTTAAGCGTGTGAGCAAATCCCGCCGTGAAAAGCAGCGCCGCCGATTCTCCCAAAATCCGCCCGACGGACAGAATGCAGCCCGTGATAACGCCGTCGATACAGCCGGGCAGAACAACCGTGCGAATCACCCGCCATTTGCCGGCTCCAAGCCCGAACGCGCCCTCGCGGTAGGACTGCGGAACGGTTTTCAAACTTTCCTGAGTAGTGCGCATGACGGTCGGCAGGTTCATGATGACGAGGGTCAGCGCGCCTGCCAGAAGCGAGGTCTGCATACCTAAAAATTGGCATAAAAACAGCATTCCCACCAAGCCGTAGATTATCGACGGAATGCCCGAGAGCGTTTCGGCGGCGTATTCGATGACGGCGACAAGCCGCCTGTTTTTGGCGTATTCCGTGAGATAGACCGCCGCCCCGACGCCGAGCGGCAGCACGAAAATGAGCGTGGCGACGATGATGTAAACCGTGTTCAGAATGTCGGGGAGAATGCCGATTCTGCCCGAAAGATAGCTCGGTTTTTCGCTCAACAGCTGCCAAGAAATGTTCGGAACGCCCTTTGCAAGTATGTAGACGAGGAGGAACAGCACGAGCGCACAGGTGAATGCTGCGCTGATTATGCAGAGCGCCCGCAGAAGCGCGATTTTGATTTTTCGTTTCATCGCCGTCACTCCTTACTGCGCTTCAAAAAGAAATTCAGAGCTGCGTTTATTAACATGATAAATAAAAACAGAACAAGGGCGATTGAGAACAGCGCCTGCCGCTGCAAGCCGCTTGAATAGGACATTTCGCTTGCGACCGCCGTCGTCAGAAAGCGCACGCTCCCGAAAAGCTCAGGCATATTCGGCGCGTTGCCCGACACCATCATGACCGCCATAGCTTCGCCGATCGCCCGCCCGACCCCGAGCACGACCGCAGCCGCGATTCCGCTTTTTGCCGCGGGGACGGACACCCTGAAATATGTTTCGACAGGCGTTGCTCCGAGGGCGAGGGAAGCGTCCTCATATTCCCGCGGAACGGCTTCCAGAGCCGTTATAGACACATTTATGATTGACGGCAAAATCATGATTGCAAGCACAATTATAGCCGCGAAAAGGCTTGCTCCGTCGGGAATGTGAAACAGCCGGCGAATGCCCGGGACAAGCACCATCATGCCCACAAGCCCGTAAACGACCGACGGGATTCCCGCCAAAAGGCTGACTGCGCCCGATACGATTGTCCGTATTTTTTCGGGAGCAAGCTTTGCAAGATAAACCGATGTCAGAAAGCCGACAGGCACGCCCAAAACGATTGCCCCGGCAGTGCCGTAAACGCTCGTGAGAATGAACGGCAAAATTCCGTAGGACGGCGCGCTCGCGGTTGACGCCCATTTTGTATTGAACAGGAAGTTCAAAATGCCGATTTCGCGGATCGCGGGGATTCCCGCGATGACGAGATAGACCGTTATCAGCAGCACAAAGCCGACTGTTACAAGTCCCAAAAACAGGAAAATGACGTAGACGATCGTTTCAATAAGATTTTGTTCAAACGCTTGAGGATTTTTCATGCCGCACCCCTCAATTTACAGGCACAGCGCCCGCCTGCGAAATATACTGAGCCGCGTCGGCAGATGTCGCAAAATCGAAGAATTTTTGAGCCGCTTCGGACAGCTCCACGCCGTCCTTTGTTACCAGCACGAACGGGCGCTGAATAACATAGCTGCCGTCTTTGACGGTATCTTCGCTCGGCAGAACGCCGCCCACCGAAAGAGCCTTGACGCCTTCGCCGACAGCCGCGAGGGAGGCATAACCAATCGCGTCGGGATTCTGCGAAACGGTCGTAATCACGTCGCCGGTCGAGGTCAGCTCCTGGCGGTATTTGCAGCCGTCCTCTGTGCCGGTGATCGATTCAAAACCGTCCCGTGTGCCGCTGCCCGCTTCGCGCCCGATGACGACGATTTCGGCGTTGTTCCCGCCGACCTGCGACCAATTTGCGATTTCGCCGGTGTAGATTTTCGCGATTGTTCCCACGTCGAGATCGCTGACCGAATTTTGCGGATTGACGATGACAGCGATTCCGTCGTTCGCCAAAACGGTTTCCGAAAGACCGTCAGCCTTTTCCTCGGCTTTAAGACTTCGGCTCGAAAGCCCGATGTCGCACCGCCCCTCCTTGACCGCCTGAATCCCCGAACCCGAGCCGGTGGGGTTATAGGTGAATGAAATGCCGTAATTTTCCTCAAACGCCTCACCCAAAATGCCGATGACTTCCTCCATCGAGGTGGAGCCGTCGGTGGAAACGGTGGCGCTGTTTTGCGATGAGCAGGCAGTAAGAATAGATGTCGCAAAAATTACTGCAAGCATGATTAAAATTATTTTTTTCATTTTCATTTCTCCTTAAATTTTTTGCCCCGAGGTACAATTCAATGATAGCTCAGGAATGTCAAATTTTCTATCGGGGAAATGTAAAATCGGGGTAAAATTTTGGGCGAAATTAAAAGCACCCAAACCGTTTTTGCGGTTTGGGTACTCATTTTAAGGGAATGAATCCGATGAAAGCCGGTGTTGCTGCTGCGGGGGTGCCCCGAGAAAAGATTTTTGTGTATATGCACACCTTACAAAGCAGGAGGCAGGCAAAAAGCAAAGGGTATATCACCCCTCGTCAGCTGTTTCGCTTTCATTCGGCAAATCTTTCAGCAGCTTCGTCCTGAATGTTTTGAAAATCTTCTGTACATTTTCGTCTTCCGCCGGAAAATGAACTCATGCTATTTTAAGCAGACCACCCTCCCCGTCTAAGTCTGCACAGACTTATAGTAAAGCGGACCCTCTTTCCCTTTAGGGGAGGGGTTGGGTTAGGAGAGGGGCAGGGGAGAACCCTTTTATAAAGGGCTCTCCCCATAAATCTCCTTGCACAGGTTCTCCCCATACCCTCCCGCACTCCAACCCCATTCTTGCTCAAAATAGGTATTTTATACAAATCAGGAAAGATTTTTGTGTGCAAAGTGGTTAATGTTTGTCTAAAAGTGTTGACAAGGTAAAAGAGGGGTGATATAATTTTGTTAGATTTGATATAGAATATATCAATCGGAAGTTATAGCGTCAGCTATGAAAAAAAGACACTTATTAGGAGGTCAACAATTATGAAGAAGATTATTGCGCTGCTGTTGGCGCTGGTCATGGTCTTCTCGCTGGTCGCCTGCGGCGATTCCGGGAATTCCGACGTCACGCCCGGCACTGATCAGGCCGGCGAGCCCGCAGCTCCCGACGCAGCTCCCGGCGACGAAGAGACGCCTGCCGAGGAACCCGCGGATGTCGTCGAGGATCCTGCTCCTGCTCCCGCAGACGGCGAAGACGTAGTCCTGCCGCGCAACGAGACACTTTACTTCGCCGGACAGCAGTGGGGCGCCGTCAACTCATGGAACCCCATCGGCACCAACCAGAATAACGCCATGGCTATCGCCTCCGGTGTAGGCTGGAGAGAGACTATGTTCGAGACCCTTTACATGTGGAACGCTCTCGACGGCAAGCTCTACGGACTTCTCGCCAACGACGATTACGCATGGAACGACGACATGACTCAGCTCACCTTCACCATCAAGGACGCTGCCAAGTGGTCCGACGGTACCGCCGTCACCGCTGCCGATGTCAAGAAAACCTTTGATATCGGTATCGAGATCGGCAACGGCGTTGCAGGTTCCTACGGCGCTTACATCGACAGCATCGATGCGGACGGCAACACCGTCACCATCAACGCTAAGCTCAATGACGCCGGTCAGCCCGTCAACCCGCTGAAGATCCTCGACTTCCTCGTACTCCAGGCTATCGCTCAGGAGAACTGGATCAACACCTGCTACGACAGGAATAACGGCGACGCCACCGCTATCCTCAACGACGCCGGCGACGACGTTGTCTGGAGCGGTCCGTACACCAAGTACTACTCCGACGATCAGAAGGTTGTCCTCGTCCGCGACGACAACTACTGGGGTCAGGACGCATCCATGTGGGGTTCCCTCCCTGTTCCGAAGTATCTGGCTCATAACATCTACGCCGACAACGCTGCGGGCGAAGTTGCCCTCAAAGCCGGCGAGGTCGATGTTTGCCAGCAGTTCATCGGCAACGTACAGAACCTCTGGCTCGAAGACGGTCTCCCGATCTCGACCTACTATGATGAGGCTCCTTACGGCATCTGCCTGACCATGCCTACCGCTTGGTTCAACATGAACATCCCCGTCATCGGCGAGAATGCCGCTCTGAGAAGAGCTATCGCGATGGCTGTCGACTATGACTCCATCATCGCAAACGCCATGACCAACCAGTCTCCTTCCTTCTCCGAGGTACCGCGTTCCCTCATGAACCCGACTGCCGGTGAGCAGGCTCTTTACAACCAGTCCGAAGTTGCAGACCTTCAGTTTGCAGGCAACGACGTCGAAGGCGCCAAGGCTCTTCTTGATGAAGCGGGTCTTGTCGATACCGACGGCGACGGCTGGCGTGAGTACAACGGCGAGAAGATTTCCCTCAATGCTGTCTGCCCGAACGGTTGGTCCGACTGGCAGGCTTCCATGGAGATCGTTGCCGCCGCAGGCGAGAAGATCGGCGTAGAGATCACCACTCTCTATCCTGAGTATGATATCTATCAGACCGTCTTCGTCGATCCTAATCAGACCGAGTACGCCATCTTCATGTGGTCGCCCGACGCTTCCACTCCGTCCAATCCTTGGACCCGTGTAAACCAGTTCATGGGTATGGACTACATCGGAATCCAGAACAACTGGTCCGGTAACTGGGGTCAGTACAAGAACGAAGAGGCTGACGCTCTTATCAAGCAGATTCCTCTGACTACCGATGAGACCGAGCTCAAGAGACTCTACACCGAGCTGACTAAGATCTACCTCACCGAGGTTCCTTCCTTCTCACTCATGTATCGTCCTTCGATGTTCCACACCGTCAACGAGTCCGTCTGGACCAACTATCCTGCCGACGACGGCAGAAATATTCCTCCGGCAGACTGCACCGACGGCTACGGCATCCGTGCTCTCTACGAGCTTGAATTGGTCGGATAATTTTTGAATCACAAGAAGCGACCATGCTTGGCATGGTCGCTTTGTTTAAAAAAGCCGCAATCGCAGAGGAAAGGAATGATCCCAAAAATATGAAAGGCTACCGCAAATATTTCGGCAAGAAGATACTGTGGTTCGTCATCACATTTATCGTTGCCGTCGTACTCAACTTCATTCTTCCCCGACTGATGCCTGCCGACCCCGTCGCAGCCATCACGGGCAAGCTCGCGGGCTCGGGCGCCACCGACGCAGCCGCAGTCCAGCGAATCTATGAGCACTATCAGGAAGAATTCGGCACCAACAAGCCGATTTATCAGCAGTTCTTCCTCTTTGTAAAGAACGCGCTTCACGGCAACTTCGGCTTGTCGTTCAGCCAGTACCCCCGACCTGTCAGCGATATCATCGGCAGTGCGATAGTCTGGACGATTGCGCTTCAGTTCCCGGCGATCATCGTCGGCTGGCTTCTCGGAAACCTGCTCGGAGCCCTTGCGGCGTACATAAGAAAGGGCTTTGACAAGGTCCTGCTGCCGGTCTCCCTGTTCCTGTCTAACGTCCCGGCGTTCGGCATGGCGGTCGTCATGCTCGTTCTGTTCGGCGTATATTTGAAGATCGCGCCGATCTCGGGAGGTTATGCGTTCGACATGATCCCGCACCTCAGCTGGGACTTCATCAAGTCGGTCATCAGCCACTATCAGCTGCCGTTCTGGTCGATCGTTTTGGTATCGATCGGCGGTCAGGCGGTTGGCATGCGCTCGATGTCGATATATGAGCTCAACGCCGACTACGTCAAATACGCAAGATTTTTGGGCATCAAGGACCGCAAGATCGTCGGTTATGTGTTTAGAAACGCCATGCTTCCCCAGGTCACCGGTCTTGCCCTTTCCATCGGCACGATGATCGGCGGCGCGCTTGTCGCGGAGATCATCTTCTCCTACCCGGGTCTCGGAAGCGCGATGTACTCGGCTGTCACCGCCGCAGACTATCCGCTGATCTCGGCTACGACGCTGATTATCACCGTGATGGTCCTCGTCGTGACATTCATACTCGACATCGTCTACGGCTTCATCGACCCGCGCGTCAAAGCGGCTCAGTACGAATAAGGAGGCAGCTATGAAAAATACTTTACGTCAGGTTTTCCATTCCTCCAAATTTGTCGCGGGCTTCGTGATCTTTGTCGCGATTATTCTGATGATGATAATCTACCCGCTCTTCAACCCCGGAAACCCCTTGGAGCAGATCGGCGTCGGAACATTTGCAAAGCCCGGCACATATGTATCTCTCTATGACGCGGCAAGGACTAAAACGGACACCCTCCGCCTTCCCGACGCCGCGGACAACCGTATCGCAGCCGCTCTTACCGATGAGGATCGGGTCGCGATGGTTGAGTGGTTCACGCTTATGGGCGCCGATATTTCGGATCTTGACACCGCCGACACCGACGCGATGATCGAGCTCTGGCACGAGACATATGATCCCACAGCCCGTCCCAAGGGAATGACCAACGCCAAGATCAACTACTATAAGAGGCTCAACAACGCCATCATGGACCTCGGAGCCGCGGATACCATCACCATCGCCGAATATAACGACGAAGGCGTCCTTGAGGAGTCAAAGACGATCCTTGATACCGACTACGTCAACACCAAAAACGTCGCCAACGTCAAGACTTTGCCTTTGGGCACCGACAACTTCGGTCGCGATGTCTTAAAAGAGCTCGTATCTGCAACGGGCACTTCCATCAGGATCGGTCTTATCGCGGGTATAGTCGCGACCGTCATCGGGCTTACCTTCGGTCTTTTGGCGGGATATGTCGGCGGCTGGCTCGATGACATCATCATGTTCATCACCAACATCTTCACCGTCATTCCCTCCTTCGTCCTTTTGATACTCATCACCTATTCATTAGGTCAGGAGCAGAGAGGCGCCGCGGTCGTCGCGACGGTCATCGGCTTCACGAGCTGGACATGGACCGCGCGTTCCGTTCGCTCGCAGGTCATATCTTTAAGAAACCGCGATCACGTCAACCTATCTAAACTCTCGGGGCACAGTCTCGTCAGGATAGTCGTGATGGATATCCTTCCCTACATCGCTTCCTACGTCGTCATGGCGTTCATCTTGCAGGTTTCCTCGGGTATTCTTGCCGAGGCGCAGCTCTCGCTCTTAGGTCTCGGTCCGAAGACCACTCAGGTCCCGACCTTGGGACTCATGATGAACTGGGCGATGCTCTATTCAGCCCATACCAACGGCTCTTGGTGGGCTTACTTCCCGGTAATTCTTATCATTACGCTGATCTCCTTCTCGCTTAACCTTATGAATACCGGGCTTGATCAGGTCTTCAACCCGACCCTGAGAGATTAAGGAGGCAGGTTATATGGGAAAAGTTATGCTTGAGGTCAGAAACCTCAAAACAAAATACGTCACCCGCTTCCACGAGGACGTCTATGCCGTGGACGGGGTGTCATTCAAGATCGAGGAGGGCAAGAGCCTCGGCATCGCAGGAGAATCGGGCTGCGGCAAATCCACCCTCGCGCTTTCGATGATGGGATATTACTTCCCGCCGCTTCACTACATGAGCGGAGACATCATCATAGACGGCAAAAACATCTCGGGACTTGACCCCGATGAAGTAAGAAAGACAATTTTAGGCACCGAGATCGCCTATATCCCGCAGGCTGCCATGAACGCTCTGAACCCGACGCAGAAGATAATCCGCTTTATCGAGGACGTCGTCAGAGCCCATCAGCCGAAAAAGGACAAAAAAGAGATCAGGGCGATGGCTGAACAGCGCTTTGCCGAGCTCGGACTTCAGCCCGGCACCCTTGACAAGCACGCGGTTGAATTATCGGGAGGCATGAAGCAGAGGACCGTTATCGCGGTCTCAACCATCCTGAACCCGAAGGTACTCATAGCAGACGAGCCTTCTTCCGCTCTTGACGTCACCAGCCAGAAGATGGTCATCAAGATGATGCGCGAGCTGATGGAGAAGGGCTATATCAAGTCGATGCTCTTCATCACCCATGAGCTTCCCCTTCTTTACAACGTCACCGACGACATCATGGTAATGTACGCCGGTCAGATCGTCGAAAAGGGCACCGCCAAAGAGATGGTATTCGACCCCGTTCACCCCTATTCTCACGGCTTGATGGGCTCCATCTTAGTACCGGAAGAGGGCACGAGGGGACAGAAGCTTGGGGCGATCCCCGGAGCTCCTCCGAACCTCAAAAAGCCGCCGAACGGCTGCCGCTTTGCCGAGAGATGCAAATATGCGACCGCCGACTGCCGCTATACTTCGATCCCCGAAAAACCGTTCGGAGACGGCAGAATGTATCGTTGCCTAAAGGGCGTTGACGAACTCAAGGAGGTGTATTCAGGTGAGTGAGATGGAAAAGGCACGCGCACAGACCGATTTTTCCGATAAGCCTCTCTGCCTTTCGGGAAGAGGCGTCACCAAGGTCTTCGGCTTCGGCGACAAGAAAACGGTCGCCGTAGATCATGTCGATTTTGATTTTCACGAGGGTGAATTTGTCTCGATAGTCGGTGAATCCGGCTCGGGAAAGACTACGCTCTCAAAGATGCTTTTAGGTCTTAGCAATCAGACGGAAGGGGAGATACTCTTTCAGGGCAAACCGAGAGACATCGGCACCGGCAGGAAAAAGAGGGAATACTGGAAAGGCATTCAGGCTATTTTCCAGGACCCGTTTTCATCGTTCAACACCTTCCAGAAGGTCGACGCCGTACTTCTTGACTGCATCAACATGAGAGGCGGCAAGCACCTTTCAAAGCAGGAAAAGACGGACATGATGACCGAAGCCTGCAACTTCGTAAACTTAAAATTTGCAGAACTTACCAATAAGTACCCCTTCGAGCTCTCGGGCGGACAGATGCAGAGGCTGATGATCGCGAGGATTTTCCTCTTAAAGCCGAAGATTTTGCTCGCCGACGAGCCGACGTCGATGGTTGACGCATGCTCAAGGGCTACGATACTTGACATGCTCCTCAATTTAAGAGATGAGACCGGCATGACCGTCATCTTCATCACCCACGACATCGGGCTCGCCTACTACATCTCGGACACCGTCTACATCATGGAGCACGGCAAATTCGTCGAGTTCGGCAAGGCTGACGAGGTCATTTTGGAGCCGAAGGCGGCATATACCAAGCGCCTGATAAGCGACGTCCCGAAAATCCACGAGGAGTGGGACCTCTCGACCGTCGATTTAAAGCAGGACGCCTGATATCAAGGAGAATTTTATGGACATAAAATCGCTAATCGAAAAGATGACGCTCGAAGAAAAAGCCGGGCTGTGCTCGGGCTATGACTTCTGGCACACAAAGCCCGTCGAGAGGCTGGGGATTCCGTCGGTGATGGTATCCGACGGACCCCACGGCTTAAGAAAGCAGAACGATGAGGCTGATCATCTCGGAATAAACGACAGCATCAAGGCGGTATGCATGCCTAACGCCTGCGCGACCGCGGCTTCGTTTGACCGCGATCTGATAGGAAGTATCGGAAAAGCGATCGGCTCGGCATGTCAGCATGAGCAGGTCAGCGTGGTCTTGGGTCCCGCCGTAAACATCAAGAGATCGCCTTTGTGCGGGCGCAATTTTGAATATCTCTCGGAGGACCCCTATCTCGCCGGCGAGATGGCAGTCGCGTACATAAACGGCGTGCAGTCTCAGGGGGTGGGCACATCCATCAAGCACTTCGCGGCGAACAATCAGGAGCACCGCAGAATGAGCTCCTCCTCGAACGCCGACGAGAGAACGCTTCGGGAAATATATTTCCCGCCGTTTGAGACCGCCGTCAAAAAGTCCCAGCCCTGGACGGTCATGTGCTCCTACAACCGCATCAACGGCACTTTATCCTCCGAAAATCACTGGCTTCTGACAGAAGTCCTTCGCGACGACTGGGGATTTGAGGGATATGTGATGACCGACTGGGGCGCCTGCGGCGACCGCGTAAAGGGTATTGAAGCGGGTCTTGATCTTGAAATGCCGTCCTCGGGAGGCGTGAACGATAAAAAGATCGTGGAAGCCGTGAGGTCGGGAAAACTTGATGAAAAGCTTCTGGATCAGGCTGTCGAGAGAATTTTAAGGATCAATTACCGCTACCTTGAAAACGCCAAGCCGGATACCCCTTGGGACCTCCATTCGGATCATTTATTCTCCGCAAAAGCCGCGGAGGAGTGCATGGTGCTTCTCAAGAATGAGGATATTTTGCCTCTTGATAAAAATGACAAAATTGCCTTTATCGGGGAATTTGCCGAGAAGCCGAGATTCCAGGGAGGCGGCTCGTCCCATCTCAACTGCTCCGAGATCACATCTGCATGCGACGCCGCAAAGGGTCTCAATGTCGCATACGCAAAGGGCTACGACGTCGAAAAGGACATGACGGACGATGAGATGATCGCCGAGGCTGTCGGGCTTGCAAAGAGTTCAGCCGCGGCTGTGGTGTTTGCGGGTCTGCCGGATTCATATGAATCGGAGGGGTATGACCGCACGCACATGAGGCTTCCCGAATGCCAGAACAGGCTCATCGAAGCCGTGGCAGCCGCAAATCCCAAGACGGTGGTCGTTTTGCATAACGGCTCGCCAGTCGAGATGCCGTGGATAGACCGCGTACCTGCCGTTTTAGAGGCATATTTGGGCGGTCAGGGAGTAGGTATAGCCGAGGTCCGGATAATCTTCGGCGACGCCAATCCCTCGGGACATCTTGCCGAGACATTCCCGAAAAAACTCGCCGACAACCCGTCGTACTTAAGCTACGGCGGCGAGGGCAACGAGGCTGATTACAGCGAGGGCGTCTTTGTCGGGTACCGCTACTACGACAAGAAGGAGATGGAGGTGCTGTTCCCGTTCGGTCACGGGCTTTCCTACACCGATTTTGAGTACAGCGACCTGAAACTCAGCGCTTCGGAAATCACCGATAACGATATTCTTACCGCTTCCGTCACCGTCAAGAATGTCGGTAAGCGCGCAGGTAAAGCGGTTGTGCAGCTCTATGTCGGCGACGATGAGAGCAGCGTATTCCGCCCGATCAGGGAGCTCAAAGGATTCGAGAAAATATATCTCGAACCCGGCGAAGAGAAGCAGGTGAGCTTCGAGCTTTCAAAGCGTGCGTTTGCATTCTGGAACGAGGAGATACACGATTGGTACGTCGAGACCGGCGACTTCACGGTGTCGGTCGGCGCGTCCTCCCGGGATATCCGCCAGAGCGCGAAGTTGAAGGTCATCTCGACCGTCAAAATCAAGAGGCACTACACCGAGAATTCGATTTTGATGGATATTTTCTCCGACCCGGACGCCATGAGGAAGATTCAGCCGTTTATCTCGAAGCTGAATCCGTTCGGCGCGACCGCCGGCGACACCCGCTCCGAGACCGCTTCGGAGGCTATCAGCGACGATATGAACCGCGCGATGATGAACTACATGCCGCTTAGGGGGATTGTGATGTTCAGCGCCGGAGCCGTCGGACCGGAGGTCATCGGGCAGATCGTTGACCTGCTGAATTCGGATTGACGGGGAATAGATAATGATGAAGCCGCCTGAGAGGGCGGCTTTTTTATGGGGTAGAAGGGAGGGGATAGATTCTGGTTTTATGGCTGGTGTTTCTATCGGGGGTGGGTGTGGTGCACGACCTTGTGCCCAGCCTTGTGCGTGCTACATGGTTTGGGTAGGAGCAGGGGGTACGGGCGAAGCCCGACCGCGCGCGAAGCGCGCGGTCACTGCCGCCGCTTCGCGGCGGCAGTCGGCGCCTTCGGCGCCGGGGCTTCGCCCGGTGCTCC
Source organism: uncultured Clostridia bacterium (assembly GCA_947627985.1). Lineage (GTDB taxonomy): Bacteria > Bacillota > Clostridia > Oscillospirales > Ruminococcaceae > Faeciplasma. The sequence continues at coordinate 2,428 of CANQYD010000009.1, read as the reverse complement.
CGCTGGGCGCACAGAGGACAGAAGTCAGAAGCCAGAGGTCTGAGCCCGATCTTTTACCCCCCTGCTTCTTTCAAGGCTTTTGAGTAGCACCCAACCCTGCGCCCAGCCTTTTGCACACCACACGGCTTGGGTAGGAGCATAAGGCTTGGGCGAAGCCCGACCGTGCGCAAGCGCGCGGTCGCTGCCGCCGCGCAGCGGCGGCAGTCGGCGCCTTCGGCGCCGGGGCTTCGCCCCGCTCCCACCCTGCCTCTCGCACTTACCCCGATAGAATACTCCATACCCCAAAAAATCGCCCCCTCCGCAGCCGAAGGGGGGCACAACATATTCCCAAACTTTTCCTCACGCCTCCGCAAGACCTTCCGCAATCCCGAGCATGACGATGCCGATGATGACGGCTCCGATCGCAATATATTGCGCGGGCTTGAGCCTCTCTTTGAGGAAGATCGCCGCTAAAACCGCCGAAACAACGCAGTATGCCGAAATCGTCGGCGCGGCGATGACGGCGTTCCCGCTCATCGCAAAGACGTAAAAATACTGCCCGGCGGTCTCGAAAACCGCTGCACAGAGCTTGTCGCCCTGCTTCGGCAGCTCGATTTTGTCCCGCTTGATGACGAGTATGTAGATCAGCATGAACACTGCCGCGATCAAAAAAGTCAGCTCGTAGGAGATGTTCGCGACGTTCTCAAACGTCTCCTCGGTGACGCCGACGAGCGGGGTTGTGGCGATATCGTCGAGATAATACGCGTCGAAAAATGTCCCGAGCGCGTCCAAAACGCAGTAGATCAGCGGGAAGATCAATGCAAAAACGCTACGAGAATATTTCTTGTCCTCCGGCGAGAGGTCGGCGGTCTTGTCGCGCTCAAGCCAGCCTAAGAAAATGATCCCGATCGTGATGATGATGACAGCCCCGGCGGACAGCAGATCCATTCTCTCGCCGAGAAAAATCAGACAGAGAATGCAGACGACGGCGCCCGAGGAATTTTCGATCGGCGAGTTGATCGACAGCTCCAGATATCTCAGACCGAGATAGCCGACGACCATCGAGATGATGTAGAAGAGGGAGACGGGGAGGTAGATGAGGATATTTATCGGGTTATATCCGACGTCGCCGAAGATCAGGGTGAAAATCGCCTGCGCGCCCATCACAAGACCTACGGTGATCCCGGTCAGCAGGTGACTGTACTTCTCCTCGCCTTTTCGCGCGCCCTTTTTGTAAAATAAATCCGCAAACCCCCAGAGCAAGGTGGTCAGCAGCGTAAACACAAGCCACATATTCATGATCCTTTCTTTTGACACTGCCGATAAGTATAGCAGAAAAGGGGAGAGTTGTCAAGGTGCCGGAGCGCAAAGATGCGGTCGAAGCGACCGCATCAAGAGGACAGAAGTCAGATATCGGATTGTCAGAATTTTAAGGTGTCGCCGTTGGCGACAGATTTAATCAGTGAGAACAATGAGGGCGATTTGTACATTCCCGAGCGCAAGATGTCGGATTTCGGGGCGACGCTTTTTGCGGGGGATTCAGGGGCTTTGGATAGGTCATATTCGGGAGATGGTGCATATCATTGCATAATCGGTGTTTATGTACAACGCCGAGAGTTTTTTGCAAGGCATTACTTTAAAAATTTACAGCGATAAATTCAAACGGCGGAAGATAATTTGCCGACTTTGGAGGAGGGGGTGAAGTGCTTCTGCTAAGGCTTTGCGGAAGCAGGGAGGCTGGAAAAAGGGGTTATGTACCTCTGCCGACCCTTGGGAGAATTTGAAAATTGTGAACGGGGTATGCGCTTCTATCGGACTTTGGGAGAAGCGGGAGGCTTGGTACTGGGCTGTGTGCCACTTCCGAGCCTTGACAGAAGCAGAAGGCTTGGCGCAGGGCTTGGTGCCCCTGCCGGACCTTGACAGGGGCTGAAGGCTCGGGGCGAAGCCCCGCTGCCGCAGGCAGCGCGCCGACGCGAAGCGTCGGCGGTGCGACTTCGTCGCACGGGCTTCGCCCTGCACTCCCCCGCATCTTCCACCCGGCCCCGCCCAAAGCCGCTCAGCCCTGAGCTCAAGCCCCGACCCCTCCCTCAGGGAGGGGCTGCACAAATTTATAAGTCTGCACAAACTCCTCCGGGGTGGGGGCTTAAAAAAGCATATAAAATTCTCACACCCGTGAGAATTTTATATACCTTTTGCCAAGGTGTTCGGTCTTGCACCGGACCCCCTCCCCACCGCCCCAACCAAATATCAAATAGTACATTAGTCGTCGCCCCCTTCATCTTCCCTCCAATCCTACAAATCATAACCCCCCAAATCTTGTACCACCACCCCGCGCACTCCCCAAAATCTTGTGCTCCACCCCTTGACAACCCGCTCCCAAAGCAGTATAATATCCTTAACCTCATCTTCACCGAAAGGAATGCAAAATATGGAAATTCACGGCTTTCAG
>CANQYD010000008.1 GCA_947627985.1 uncultured Clostridia bacterium | reverse complement strand
TCCTGTTTTTTTGCGGGGCTCTTTTGTTGTGCTCTTTTTTATATCATGACGTATTTTCTTTCACGCTAAACCTCCTGTTCATAGTTAGAGATTGCTTGTGCGGAAGATGATTTTATCATGTCTTATATTATACCATCTTCTGTGCAGTTTCTACCCCCTTCGTGTACGATTTTAGGATAGCACTACAATGCTATTTAAAGCAGATCTCCCACCCCCGGTTTACTTTTGTACAAACTTACAGGAAAGCAAAGCCCCCTCCCCCTAAAAGGTGAGGTGGTCTGGGGGTGGGGGCGAAAGCCCATCACCCCGTCCCCATCCCTCAATCACCCCCGCACGAATTCATTGACAAATCCCCACATCTGTGATATAGTTTAAATCAGCAGTACCTAACATCAAAATTGCCGCAAATTTGCGCAGCATTTATCATTTCCAACCTGCCGAGCTACAAAAGAACCGCAATAAAAAACCGAGCCGTTGCCCGAAACACACCCGGTTTTGTTAGGCTATATATTATACCATACATTTTACCTTAGTAAAGTCCCGAAAGGAGCACTCCCGTGCGCAAACCCCTCTCAGCCGCAGCAAAATATAAAATCAAGCTCTTCACGGTCTACATCTCCGCGTTGGTGTTCTGCATTTTCTGGCTGACCGCCGAGGTGGACATCACCCGGCGTGTCAAGCAGGACCGCCTCACCTCTACAAGCTGCCTTTCCGTCGCCGAAAGGGGTATTTCGGATTATGCCGACGGGCTTGATCCTTTGGGCATGGAAACCGCCGGCGAGAGACTTTTGGAGTTTTATTCCATATCCAAGCGAAATTCGGAATCAAAAACCGTCCTGATCGCGTTCCGCCGGGGTTATCCGAAGCTCACTCCCCGCCAGCTCTCAGACATCGGCGCGGCAGCTTCCTCCATGATGCAGCACCCCGAATTGATGGCAAAATATGCCGACGATCTTGTACGGGCGATACGCATGATGTCCGACGACGTCGATTCAAAATCCAAAAGGATATCCCCCGAAGCCGCCGAGGTCTTTGAAAAAATCAGGGAGGAGCGGTCGCTATCCTCCGAATAACCTTAAAATCATCCGACTGCGGGCTTTTGCGGTCGGATTTTTTTGTGCGCTGTTACAAAACATCGAGGTTTGATTGACTTTTTCCCCGCTTTCTGCTATATTATATTAGAATAAAAAGGTTCTCGGGAGGGAAAATATGAAAATAATGATCGCGTCGGATATCCACGGCTCAGCCGAATATTGCCGCCGTCTTTTGGAGATTTTTTCCTCGTCGGGTTCCGAAAAGCTTCTTCTTTTGGGTGATGTTTTATATCACGGACCCCGCAACGGTCTTTGCGACGGCTATGACCCTAAAGGCGTTGCGGATATGCTGAATCGGCATGCCGCCGACATTATCTGCATAAAAGGCAACTGCGACAGCGAGGTCGATCAGATGGTCCTCGACTTCCCGATAATGTCCGAGACCGCAATTATCTGCAACGACGGCGTGACGGCTATTGCTATACACGGTCATAAGGATCCGGATAAACTGCCGCTTAAGGGCGTGGATATAGTATTTTCGGGGCACACTCATATTCCCGACAATACCGTTAAAAACGGCGTGATTTACGCTAACCCCGGCTCTGTGTCGATACCGAAAATGGGCACGCCGAAGGGGTTCATCATCTGGGAAAACGGGACTCTGAACTGGACTTCCCTTGAGGGAGACCGGTACGACTCCCGCGATATCTGAGGCTCTTTTATAATTTTATATAGGAGGATATATATGGAAAAAAGAAAGTATGAAACCGTTGACAGCGTTCCGAAGCTCGAAGAAGCCTTAAAGCGCGTCCGAGAGGCACAGGCAAGGTTCGCTGAGTATTCGCAGGAACAGGTGGACAAAATCTTTCTTGCCGCGGCAAGGGCGGCAAACAGCGCAAGAATCCCCCTTGCAAAGCTCGCCGTCGAGGAGACCGGAATGGGCGTCGTCGAGGACAAGGTAATCAAGAATCACTATGCCTCCGAATATATCTATAACGCCTACAAGGACTTCAAGACCTGCGGCGTAGTCGAGGAGGACAAAGCGGGCGGAATAATGAAGGTCGCCGAGCCTATCGGCGTTATCGCCGCCGTAATCCCGACCACCAACCCGACTTCCACCGCGATTTTCAAAACGCTCATCTCCTTAAAGACCCGGAACGGCATCATAATCTCCCCTCACCCGAGGGCTAAAAAGTCCACTATCGAGGCTGCGAGGATCGTTTTGGAGGCTGCCGTCGCCGCGGGCGCGCCGGAGGATATCATCGCGTGGATAGACGTTCCGACGCTTGAAATGACGAATCTTCTGATGCGCGAGGCGGATATAATCCTCGCGACTGGCGGCGCGGGAATGGTAAAAGCTGCCTATTCCTCCGGCAAGCCGGCTCTCGGCGTCGGCGCGGGAAATACGCCGGCTATCATCGACAGCTCTGCCGATATCTTACTTGCAGTAAATTCAATAATTCACTCAAAAACTTTCGATAACGGCATGATTTGCGCCTCCGAGCAGTCGGTGATCGTCCTCAAAGACGTATATGACGAAGTCAAAGAGGAATTCGGACGCCGCGGGTGCTATTTCTTAAACCCCGAGGAGACCGACAAGGTCAGGCGGACGATGATCATCAACGGCGCGCTGAACGCAAAGATCGTCGGTCAGACCGCGCACACCATCGCAAACCTCTGCGGCGTTGAAGTCCCGGTCGGCACGAAGATTCTGATCGGCGAGGTCGAAAGCGTCGAGCTCTCCGAGGAGTTCGCGCATGAAAAGCTCTCCCCCGTCCTTGCGATGTATAAGGCGAAGGATATCGAGGACGCCTTCAGAAAGGCTGAGAGGCTGATCGCCGACGGCGGCTTCGGGCATACGTCGTCTATATATCTCAATGTTCAGACCGAGCAGGAAAAGCTCCACGAATTTGCCGAGAGAATGAAAACCTGCCGAATTTTGGTCAATACGCCTTCATCGCAAGGCGGCATAGGCGACTTATACAACTTCCGCCTTGCACCGTCGCTGACGCTGGGGTGCGGCTCATGGGGAGGCAACTCGGTGTCCGAAAACGTCGGAGTTAAGCACCTTCTCAACATCAAGACCGTAGCCGAAAGGAGAGAGAACATGCTCTGGTTCCGTGCACCCGAAAAGGTTTATATCAAGAAGGGCTGCCTGCCCACCGCTCTTTCAGAGCTCAAGGAGATGGGTAAAAAGCGCGCCTTCGTCGTCACCGACAGCTTCCTCTACAAAAACGGCTACGCCAAGCCGATCACCGATAAGCTGGAAGACTTGGGGATTCAGTACACCGCCTTCTTCGACGTCGAACCCGACCCCACCCTTGCCTCCGCAAAAGCCGGAGCAAAGGCGATGGCGAGCTTCGAGCCGGACCTCATTATCGCGCTCGGCGGAGGTTCCGCTATGGACGCGGCGAAGATAATGTGGGTCCTCTACGAGCACCCCGAGGTCGATTTCGCGGACATGGCGATGAGATTTTCCGATATCAGAAAGAGGGTATACAAATTCCCGCACATGGGTGAAAAAGCCTATTTTGCGGCGATCCCGACATCTGCCGGCACCGGCTCCGAAGTAACTCCCTTTGCGGTCATCACCGACGAGACGACGGGGGTCAAGTATCCTCTTGCGGATTATGAACTCCTCCCCGACATGGCGATAATCGACACCGATTTTCATATGTCGGCTCCTAAAGGGCTCACCTCCGCTTCGGGTATCGACGCCGTCACCCACGCTTTGGAGGCTTACGCTTCCGTCATGGCGACCGATTACACCGACGGGCTCGCGATTCAGGCTCTTAAGATCATCTTTGAATACCTCCCGAGGGCTTATGAAAACGGCTCCGACGTTGAGGCAAGGGAGAAGATGGCTAACGCCGCAACGATGGCTGGCATGGCTTTTGCAAACGCGTTCCTCGGGGTCTGCCACTCGATGGCGCACAAGCTCGGGGCTTATCATCACATCGCCCACGGCGTTGCGAATGCGCTTTTGATAGATGAAGTCATCAGATTCAACTCAGCCGAGGTACCGCAGAAGATGGGCACCTTCCCGCAGTACGCATATCCCCATGCACAACATAGGTATGCCGAAATCGCCGACTGCTTGGGAATTAAAGGCAAGGACGACAAGGCGAAGGTTGAAAATCTCATCAAGGCGATAGACGAGCTGAAGGAGAAAATCGGCATCAAGCCGACCATTAAGGATTATGTTCCCGACGAGGCGAAATTCCTTGAGTCTCTTGACAGCATGGTGGAGAACGCCTTTGACGATCAGTGCACCGGCGCAAACCCGAGATATCCTTTGATGAGCGAGATCAGAAAGATGTATCTTGACGCATATTACGGCAAAAAATGGACGGAGGAGGCATAAGTATGAATCTTACCAATGTTATAGCCGAGCGACCCACTAAAACGGTCTATCGCGACGGAAACCGCTGCATAAAGCTCTTTGTCGAGGGCTACAGCAAGGCAAATATCTTAAACGAAGCCCTCAATCAGGCAAGGATCGAGGAGACGGGGCTTCCGATCCCGAAACTTTTGGAAGTCACCACCATCGACGGCAGATGGGCGATCGTCTCGGAATATATCGAGGGGAAGACCTTGCAGCAGCTGATGGATGAAAATCCCGAGAAGAAGCAGGAGTATCTGGAGCAGCTTGTTGATATTCAGGTCGAGATACAGTCAAAGACCTGCCCCATGCTCAATAAATTAAAAGACAAGATGAATTCAAAGATATCCCAGACCCAGCTCGACGCGACGACGAGGTATGAGCTGCATGTTCGCCTCGACGGCATGCCGAAGCACAATAAAGTCTGCCACGGCGACTTCAACCCCTCAAACGTCATCATCACCGAGGACGGGAAGTGGTACGTCATCGACTGGGCGCACGCCACTCAGGGCAACGCCTCGGCAGACGCGGCAAGGACCTATCTATTGTTCTGCCTGTCGGGCGAGTACGATACCGCGAAGAAGTATCTCGACCTCTTCTGCATGAAGTCGGACACCGCAAGACAGTATGTCCAGAAGTGGATGCCGATAGTCGCGGCTTCTCAGTCCGTAAAAGGCAACGAGAGGGAACGCGAGCTTCTGCTGCACTGGGTCAACGTCGTAGATTACGAGTAAAAATTCGGGACGCCTTGGTGCCGCAGATTCACGCGGCGTCAAGGCGTCCTATGCTTAACGGTGAGAAAAATGGTAGTAATTCTCAAACCAAATCCCGACAAGGGTCAGCTTAAATCGCTTATGACGTGGCTCGAGTCCCGGGGTGTCAGCGTTCACACGACCGTCGGCGCTCAGCAGACGATTCTGGGTCTTGTCGGCGACACGTCGGCTATAGATATCGATCTCATATCCGCTCTTGACATCGTCGAAGCGGTCCGCCGCGTTCAGGAACCCTATAAAAACGCCAACCGAAAATTTCACCCGCAGGACACGGTCATCACCGTCGGAAATGTAAAAATCGGCGGGGGAAGCTTTGTAAAGATCGCGGGACCGGGAGCGGTTGAATCTGAGGAGCAGATAATCAGCCTCGCCGATGATTTAAAAGCCTCGGGGGCGGATATTCTGTGGGGCGGGGCATATAAATCCCGCACGTCGCCTTACTCCTTCCAGGGGCTTCGAAGCGAGGGGATAAAGTATCTTTCGGAGGCAAAAAAGCTGTCGGGAATGCCGATAGCGGCGGAGCTTGCCGACATCTCCCAAGCGGAGGAATTTGACGATGTAGATATCATCATCGTGGGCGCCCGCAATATGCGAAACTACGAGCTCTTGCGGTGCCTCGGGGAGATTAAAAAGCCGGTGATCTTAAAAAGAGCGGTCTCGGCGACATATGAGGACCTTCTGATGAGCGCCGAGTACATAATGTCCGCCGGAAATCAGGAGGTGATCCTCTGTGAGAGGGGGATCAGGACCTTCGAGCCGCACACGAGTTTTACTTTCGATATATCCGCAATACCCGTCTTAAAGCAGCTTTCCCATCTTCCGGTGATAGCCGACCCGTCATATGCTTCGGGAAAATACAGCCTCTGCGAGCCGCTTTCTTTGGCGTCCGTTGCTGCGGGTGCCGACGGAATCTTGGTCGCCGTTCATGCGGACCCGTCCCATGCCATGTGCGACGGGCCGCTCACCGTCAAGGTCTCGGGATTTGCGGAGATAGTTAAAAAGGCTGATGAAATAGCGTCTTTGCGGGCGGAAAATAACGAGGTGAAATAAAATGCCGATCGATGAAATCAGAAGGGAAATTGACGAACTGGACCGCGATCTTCTCCCGAAAATCTTACGGAGAATGGAGCTTTCGGCTCAGGCTTCGGAGGACGACGGTCTGAGTCCCGCCGAGATAAAAGGCAGGGAGCGGGAGATGATGAAGTGGGCGACTGAGCGCGCAGGCGAGATGGAGCCCTATATCCACCGATTCTACAGCTCTTTGTTCGAGCTCGGGCGTGCGTATCGCGAATGCGTGAACCCCGCCGGGACAAAGATCCGGGGGATACTTGCGGAAGCGCTTTCAAATGCGCCGTCGCAATTTCCGCAGGGCGGGACGGTAGCCGTTCAGGGGGTCGAGGGCGCAAACTCGCAGATGGCTGCCGACAGCCTCTTCCCGAGGGGGAACCTCATGTTCTTCAAGAGCTTCGAGGCGGTCTTTGACGCTGTTGAGAGCGGGCTTTGCAGGTTCGGGGTGATCCCGATCGAGAATTCTACGAACGGCTCAGTGAGGGCTGTGTATGAACTTCTGAACCGCAAAAACGTCAGCATCGTGAGAAGTACGCGGCTCTGTATTCGGCATGAACTTCTTGCCAAGCCCGGCACGACCATCGATAAAATCCGGGAGATAAGGTCGCATGAGCAGGCTCTGGGACAGTGTTCGGAATTCTTGAAATCGCTCGGAAACAAGGTCTCGGTGGTCCCCTGCGCCAACACCGCTATGGCGGCGGAACTGGCGTCGCGGTCGGAATTCGGAGACATCGCCGCTATCGCCTCACACCCGGCATGCGAGCTCTACGGGCTGGTGCCGATCGCCAAAAATATCCAAAACAGCGACAACAACTACACCCGCTTCATCTGTATATCGAAGGAGCGGGAGATATATCCCGGTGCCGACAGGATCAGCCTGATCCTCGCCCTTAAGCACCGTCCCGGCGCGCTTTACGAGGTTTTGTCGATGCTGACGGCGCTTGAAATCAACCTCATCAAGCTCGAAAGCTGTCCCATCGTCGGGCATGATTTTGAATTCATGTTCTTCTTTGAGATGCAGGGCTCGGTGCGTGATTCAAGGGTCGCGGCGATGCTCGAAACGCTTGAGCAGACCTGCGAAAGTTTCAAGTTTTTGGGAAATTATGCGGAAAGCTGAGTATACGGCAAAATGCGGAAAGGCGAGGCTGTGACAGGCGAGGGACGACCGTCGTAATAAGCGGCGAGGAGCAGCAGGACGAGACTGCCCGGCTCGAATATCGATAGAAACGGAGAATTAAAATGTCAAAAACAGAAAGCAAAGTAAAAATCAGGGATTTGACGGTGACGGCTGTATTTGCGGCGATTTTGTGCATAATTTCGCCCTTTTCGATACCGATAGGACCCGTCGGGATCACGCTTGCGACCTTCGGGGTCTACCTTTCGGGAGCCGTTTTGGGCTGGAAAAGAGGCGGGATTGCCGTCGCGGTGTACCTTATATTGGGATTTATCGGGCTGCCGGTATTTTCGGGGTTCATGGGCGGAATACAGCGGCTTGCGGGTCCGACGGGAGGCTATCTCGTCGGGTACATTCCCTGTGCGGTCATCACCGGGCTTTTCGCCGACAAGATCGGGAAAAAGTGGGCGGCGGCGGTCGGAATGCTGATCGGGACCGCGACGCTTTATGCCCTTGGGACTGCGTGGTTTTGCGTGATGAGCGGGACGGGGATTTTGCCTGCGCTCGGAACCTGCGTGCTGCCGTTTTTGCCGGGAGACGCGGTGAAGATTGCGTGCGCGGTGGGAATTGCGGGGAAGATCAGGCAGTTGGAGATTAGAGGGTAGAAGCGGGGGCTTTTTACCGAGGTGCCTCTGAGCGGGATGAGTGGGATGGGAAGGCTTAGTGCGGACTCGGGGCGATGTGGATTTGGGAGGAGTTTGTGGGAAAGGTGGGGGAAGGGCGAAGCCCGTGCGACGAAGTCGCACCGCCGACGCGAAGCGTCGGCGCGCTGCCTTCGGCAGCGGGGCTTCGCCCAGAGCCTTCTGCTCCTACCAAGGTTCGGTAGGGGCAACAGACCCTGTCAGACAAGCCTTCCATCTAATCCCGACTTTTGATAGAAGCAGAAAGCTTACTGCAAATTTTGTACCACCCTCACCCCTGACTTGCGACAAAAACTCTCAGAGCACGAGCAATCTTGCATTTTCGATTGCGAAGTGCGATGAGCAAGTTTTTGCGCAAGTCATACCCCCTCCCCCTTTTAGGGGGAGGGGCTGCGCTTAACTATAAGTCTGTGCAAAAGTAATCCGGGGGTGGGGGTCTGCTTATAATAGCATTCCCACCATTTTGCCCCTGCAAAATGGTGGGAATACCTTTTGACCAATTGACCAAGGTCGCGGCGGGCGGGAATAAGACAATACCGCCGCAAAATGTTGTAACATCTTTTAGCTAAGACTTGGGTCAAACATTACTGCCAAAATGATACACCACCTTTTATACAAGACTTGGCAAGCTAAATTTTACCAATACTGCAAAAAACGAAGCCCCTTTTACCAAATGCCGAGAGAACGAAATCCTCCCCACAATTACACACCTCCCGTCCCGCCACAGCACAAACCTTGTGCAGAATCCGACCTGCAAGGCTGAGTGCTCCCGCCGGACCTTTGCAAAAACTTACAGTAGGCACAAGGCGAAGCCCGCCCGCGCGCAAGCGCGCGGGCGCTTCCTCCGCTTCGCGGAGGAAGCCGGCGCCTTCGGCGCCGGGGGCTTCGCCCCGCACCCCCCGCCGTTCTCCCGCAGCCCGATTTCTTATCCCATGCCCCAAAAATATCCCTCACCCCGCAACCCCGACGCACCATTTGTCGAGATATAAGGTACAGGCGCCTGAAAAACAAAAAAGGAGTAATGAAATGCAGGACGAAGAGATTGTCGCGATGTTCCTTGAGCGTGACGAGCGGGCTGTCGGGGAATGCCGTGAAGCCTACGGCAGATACCTTTTAAAGACCGCCTACAACATTTTGGGGGATACGCTCGACTCCGAGGAAGCCCTGTCCGACGCGCTTATGGGAGTGTGGAATGCGATACCCCCGAACCGACCGGACGACTTAAAGACCTTCCTTCTCAAGATTTTGCGCAGGTCGGCGATAGATATCCTCCGAGCAAAATCCCGCGAAAAACGCAGGGCATCGGAGTATGCAGTGTCTTTGGATGAGCTTTCCGAGATAATTCCCGGCGGAGACGATCCCGAAGATCAGGTCGAATCGCGTGATCTCGGTCGGGTGATAAACGGCTGGCTCCTCGATCTGAATGATGAACAGCGGAATATCTTCGTCCTTCGGTATTACTTCGCAGAGCCGATCGCGGAGATATCCAAAAAGCTCTCCGTGAGCGAGGAAAAGGTCAAGAGCATTTTATTCCGCCTGAGAAAAAAGCTCAGAGCAAGGCTTGAAAAGGAGTGTTATATATGAATAAGGAAAATATTTCCGACGCTTTGGATTATATCGACGGCGCGATGATCAGTGCCGCTTCGGAGGCTTCCCCCAAAAAGCGCAAACCCGTTAAGATTGGGATAATGGCGGCGTCGCTGGCGGCGGTTTTATGTGCGACGTCCGCAGTCGCAGCTGTCGGCGGGCATTTTGTCAATGTCAAAAATATCTTCGGGACCGTCACCGGCACCCGGTATGAGGACGCGAGCGATGATCTCTCGATAAAATTTGCGGGATTTAAAGACGGTCGGGTAGATGTTGATTTTGACATCACCAACCCCGACGCCGAGCCCTATCGCGAGATTCAAAACGGCGCCAAGCTCGATCTGCTGTCCTACACCGTCACCGACAGCGACGGCAAAGTCGTCATCAAAAGCGACGGCAGCGAGGCATATTCGACGGCGATGACCTATAAATATGTCGGCGAGATCGAAGCTGACAGCAACGGGACCGTCGTCAGTTATGAGGTAGAGGGGGACGTCACGCCGGACGTCGACACGGTTTGGGTGACGCTCGACGGCAGCGATCCCGAAGCAGGCGACGGGGTCGTCAAATTTCGCATAAATGCGGAAAATCTTGAAAAAACCGGCGAGCAGAGCTACACCGTCGTGACCCCGAGCGACGGCGAGACGCAGGAGATCGAGATCGAGTATCTGGAGGGCTATCGCGACGTTGTGACGGGGGATATGCTGTATCTTATCGAGTCGCGCGATTCCCTTCGCGAGGGAGTTTACACGCTCGACGTCGATAAGCTTGTGATGAATTCAAAAGGCGACCAGCCTCTTGAGATCACCGGCAGCTGGCAGACCGAGTTCGAGATCGGCAGCGACGTGGGCGAGCTGTTTGCTTAGGGGGTAGAGGTCAGAAGGTAGAAGATAGATCCTGCACCAAACCTTAAGCGGGACAAGTCAAGTTTAGGATCAAGCCCTTTTTAAAGGGCTTGCGGAATCCAAGGGCGGAGCCCTTGGTCGCGCTCCGCAGAGCGCGAAATCCCCGCAAAAAGGACAGTGAAAGCTGTCCTTTTTCCTTTTATTTGCCTTCAAAGAGGGCGACGAAGTCGCCCGAAGCCGGAGGGGTGTGGGGAACCCCGCAGGGGTGCCCCACAGCCGGAAAAGGGGCAAGCAGAAGCTGGTTTTGTTCCTGCTCAACTGTCCTCGGCGGAAACGCCCGCCTCGGTTGTTTCGCAGACAAAACCCCGTGTCTGCGGGAAAACCCTGTAAGGGTTGTCCCCAATATAGTAGCGGCGTCGGAAGAAATTAAACAACGGCTTAAATATTAAACAGTAGTCCCCGCCCTACCCTACCCATTGTTAAAAGGTATTCGTTCATTTTCCCGCCGGAAAATGAACTCATGCTGTTTGAAGCATACCCCCTCCCCCCGGTTTACTTTTGCGCAAACTTACAGTAAAGAGACCCCATCCCCCTAAAGGGGGGATGGGGCATGACTTGCACAAAAACTTTCTCATCGCACTTCGCAATCAAAAATGCAAGATTGCCCGTGCTCTGAGAGCTTTTGTCGCAGTCAGGGGTTAGGTTAAGAAATCCTCTCCTAATTTCAAAATCTAACATCTATCCTCTAATTTCTGATCTCTAATTCTGGAACGTCACCGCCATCTTCTCATTCAGCGGATAGCTCACAAGCCCGGTGCCGTCGAGGTCTTCCCTGTGCATATCGACGGCGCTGAGGGCGGAATTTTCATAAGTATTATAATAATAAATCCCCTTATCTGTATTGCAGCAGGAGGAGTAGATGGTGTACTCAAAACCCTTCTCGACCCGGCAGCAGCCCTTTTGCTGCGCGACGGAGGCGAGGATATGCATAAACTGCGAGACGCTTTCCTCCTCGGAATCGCCGCAGACCGAGTTGAGCCGCGTAAAAGCCGCCTTTACAAATCTCGAAGCGCTCGAAAGATCACCCGGTATCCCGAAGCTGCCGATCCCTCTGCTGAAGGGTTTCAGGTCGATGCAGTCGGCAAATCTCGAGGTCACGTCCTCTCGGGTACTGCTGAGATAATTTGTAATATTTAGAAGATGATAGTCGAACTGCGGGCTGTTAGTCATCACCTTGGTCGGGTTGTCGTAGATCTTGATCCCGTCCTTCACCGACTCCACCACGACGGTCTCGTCGCGGTCGGAGATCATCCAATGAAGAGGGGACGCGGGAAGAGCGTCGCTGAAATTGACCGCGGCAATATTCGTATGGGAAAGCAGCTCTTTGACTTCCGAAACGGTCTTGCAGCGGCACATCACCCACGGAATGAACTCAAAGGGCGCGATGTTGTCGGCACCGTCGCAAATCGGCTTGTAGTCGGCATATCCCGGGAAATTCAGCCCGGCGATCGACAGCCCGAATTCGTTGGTGCAGTCGTAATATAAGGGATAATTTTCCTGCACGAAAGCCATGCCGATGAGCGCGGGGTGATGGGAAATCTCGCCGGCGAAGCGGAATTTAAAGGGGAAATTTCTCGGGGTGACGGTGACGGTCTCGCAGTAGGAGAACTCGTAGTCGAGATTTCTGCCGAAGTAGTGGTCTTTTGTTTTGAATGACGCCGCAGTGCACATAATTTTCAACCTCCTGAATTGTTTGAATATATTTTAGCATATTTTTCGGAGGCAGTCAACCCGAATAGAGGACAGAAGGCAGAGAACGGAGGACAGATGAGGAAATTATACCTCCTTCGCGCAGAAAAATACCCCAAAAATCCCCCGCCTTGCCGCAGCAAAATGGGGGATTCTTCAAAAATCAATATCTAAAAACGCTTGGGAATCAAACCCTCTCCCTGATCTCCTCCGTGATCTTCTCCACAAAATCCTCAAGCTTCACGGTCTGAGTCTCGGTTGAGTCGAGCTTTCTCACCGAAACCGTGCCCTCCTCGGCTTCCTTCTGACCGACGATCAGCATATACGGCACGCGGTCGACCACCTGCGCCTCGCGGATCATATACCCGATCTTCTCGTTGCGATCATCAAGCTCGGTACGAACCTTTGCAGCCCTGAGAGCCTCGTAGACCTTGTTTCCGTAGTCCGCGCACTTCTCGGAGACGAGCAGCACCTTCGCCTGAACAGGCGCAAGCCACGTCGGGAATTTGCCGGCAAACTGCTCGATGAGGTTTCCTATGAACCTCTCGATGGAGCCGAACACGACCCTGTGGATCATGATCGGGCGCTGCTTTTCGCCGTTCTGATCGACATATTCGAGATTGAAATTGAGAGGCATCTGGAAGTCGAGCTGGATCGTTCCGCACTGCCATGATCTCCCGAGGCAGTCCTCGATGTGGAAATCTATCTTCGGACCGTAGAAAGCCCCGTCTCCCTCGTTGATGGTGTAGGGCAGATTCAGCTTCTCCAAAGCGTTTTTGAGACCGTTTGTGGCGGCTTCCCAGTCCTCGTCGGAGCCCATCGAATTCTCCGGTCTTGTGGAGAGCTCGACCGCGTACTTAAAGCCGAATTTTTTGTATACCTCGTCGATCAGGTTCACAACGCCGATTATCTCGTCGGTGATCTGATCTCTTGTCATGAATATATGCGCGTCGTCCTGGGTGAAGCATCTGACGCGGAAAAGCCCGTGAAGAGTGCCCTTGAGTTCATGACGGTGGACAAGACCGAGCTCGCCCATTCTTATCGGCAGATCGCGGTAGGAATGCGGCTGCGAACGGTAGACCATGACCCCGCCGGGACAGTTCATCGGCTTGACGCAGAAAATTTCGTCGTCGATGACGGTGGAATACATGTTGTCCTTGTAGTGATCCCAGTGACCCGAGGTCTCCCAGAGCTTGCGGCTCATTATCATCGGGGTCTGAATCTCGACATAGTGCTCGCGGGTGTGAAGCTCGCGCCAGTAGTCGATAAGAGCATTTTTTACAGCCATTCCCTTCGGAAGGAAGAACGGGAAGCCGGGAGCCTCCTCGGCGAGCATAAAGAGCCCCATCTCCTTGCCGATCTTACGATGATCTCTCTTCTCGGCTTCTTCGAGCATTTTAAGATAATCGTCCAAATCCTGCTGAGTTTTAAACGCGGTGCCCTTGATACGGGTCAGCATTTTGTTGTTCTTGTCGTTTTTCCAGTATGCGCCGGAGACCGCGGTCAGTTTGAAAGCCTTCAAGCCCTTGGTGTATGTGAGATGCGGTCCGATGCACATATCCACATAATCCCCCTGCTTGTAAAAGCTTATAACGGCGTCCTCGGGAAGATCGGCGATGTGCTCGACCTTATACTTCTCCCCTCTTTCCTGCATATAAGCGACCGCTTCCTCACGCGGAAGGATAAAGGGCCTGATCGGGAGATTTTCCTTGACGATCTTTTTCATCTCCGCCTCGATCTTAGGCAAGTCCTCCTCGCCGACGGAATTTTCGCCGAGGTCGATGTCATAATAAAACCCCTGCTCGTTTGCGGGTCCGTAGGCAAATTTCGCCTCGGGCCAGAGCCTCTGCACCGCCTGAGCGAGAATATGCGCCGCGGTGTGTCTTAAGATGTGCAGCTCCTCTTCGGGCGCCGCTTCGCCGACAGTTCCGTTTGAATAGATTACTTTCATTGTGTATCCTCCTATTTATATAGTATTAAACTTTTCTCAGAACATACAGCGTGGTGATGTCTCCTATTTCGATACCCACGCCCTCGGATTGCCTGCCGAACTCGTTGTCGGATTTATCCCATTTGTGATAGTACGACTTGTCGCAGGATTCGATTTCAAATCCGCACCTTATAAACATCTCTTTCCACGTCTCGCCGGGTCCGTCGCTGTAGGGTTTCCAAAGCGGCGGGTCCCACGAGGCATAGACCTTTTTTACCGCTTCAATATCCTTCCAACCGTCGCTTTCAATGGCGACGAACCTGCCGCCGTCTTTTAAAACGCGGTGGATTTCCTTAAGCGCTTTTATCTGACCCTCTTTGCCCGACCTCGTCGAAGAAACTCCGATGTAGCTTGTCACATTTTCAAAAGCGCCGTCAATAAGCGGAATATCAAAGACGCTGAACTGCGAAAGACCGATATTTAAGCCGCGCAGATTCATGTTTATATAATCGCGCCAAGCCTCAATAAGAATCGAGCAGGCGTCGGTCGCCAAACAGCCAAGCTTCGGGTTGCTGCCTAAAATTATCGGGGCAAGACCCATTCCGGGACCGCAGGCGATCTCTAAAAACGGCGCTGATACGTCGGAAAACAGTCTGCGGACTTCATTGAAAACTTCTTCATGGACGGGGCTTTCATGCTGCTTATCATACCATGTGTCACGGAAACGGCTGTCGAGCCAATAATCGCGGTCCTCTTCATCAAATTGGTCGGCGTCGGCGTCGGTGCCGTAGTAGTAATCGCCGCAGATCACTTCCGCGGGCGGACGGTTGAATAAGCCGCGAAATAAATCATTCATGTACAATCACCTCTTTGATGATAGCGGGAAAACAAAAACGCCCCACAAGCGCTTTCGGCTCATGGGGCGGCAATAGCCGCGGTTCCACCCAAGTTTGTAACTCGTAAGCCGGGTAACGGCGGCAGCCGGCGCTGATTGGGCGCGCTCGGGGAAAGGTGCCCGATTAGAATACAGAGGTCAGATGTCAGAAATCAGATGTGCTATATCCATACTCTTCATCTTGCTTTGGGCTTTGCGCCTTTTACACCGGCGGGCGCTCTCTGAAAAAGCCTTCGGCTCGGGGTTTCCCTTCATCGCTTTATTAACGATGATTTTATCACGAAAATTTTAAGATGTCAATAGGCGAGGGCTGTCTTTTTTAAAAAAATCCGCCGAATTTCAAACATTTTTCAAAATACTTCTTGACATATCCGATAAAAAAGTATACAATATATCTGTATATTGCATCACCATGCACCCGTGTACCCACCCGGAGGCTGAATGTAATGTTTATTATATATTTTTTCCCACAGTGACTTTTATATTATATACATTATTAAAACGATGCTTATATCACTCTATTTCCGACATGACCGGGCTGATTTTGCATACGTTTTTTTATTTTGAGCCCGCATGTCATCTTACATTATTATAATACTCACGAAAGGAGAATGTCTTATGATACCGTTATGGCTGCTGATCCTGACCGCCGTGATTCTGATAGCGGCAGCCATCGGCGCGGGATTTTTGTCCTACCGCCGAGGATATGACGACAGGCGCACAAAAGCTGAAGCCGAGATAGGTTCAGCCGAGCAGGAAGCCGAGAGGATCGTCGCCGAAGCTAAAAAGAACGCCGATTCGCTGAAGAAAGAAAAACTTATCGAGACCAAGGACGAGATTTATAAAGCCCGTCAGGAAGCCGACCGAGAGATCAAAGAGCGCCGCTCCGAGATTTCAAGGCAGGAGAGAAGAGTTCAGCAAAAGGAGGAGACGCTCGATAAAAAAATCGAGAACCTTGAGCGCAAAAACGATCTTGTGCAGCAAAAACTGAACCAGGCTGACGACAAACTTGCCGAAGCCGAGGAGATCAGAAGAAGCCAGATCGAGATGC
Source organism: uncultured Clostridia bacterium (assembly GCA_947627985.1). Taxonomy (GTDB): domain Bacteria; phylum Bacillota; class Clostridia; order Oscillospirales; family Ruminococcaceae; genus Faeciplasma. The sequence goes on along the minus strand of CANQYD010000008.1, from coordinate 44,011 downwards.
TTGAAAAAATCTCCCAGTTCACTCAGGATCAGGCTAAGGATTACCTCTTAAAGCAGCTTGAGGACGAGCTGATCCATGAAAAAGCCGTCAGAATCATGAATTACGAGGCGCAGATCAAGGAGGAGTGCGAGGCTAAGGCAAGGCAGTATATCTCGCTTGCGATCGCAAGATGCGCGGCTGATCAGGTCTCCGAGAGCGCCGTCAGCGTCGTGCCGCTTCCCAACGATGAGATGAAGGGAAGGATAATCGGTCGCGAGGGAAGAAATATCCGCGCTATCGAGCAGCTCACAGGCGTAGACCTTATTATAGACGACACGCCCGAGACCATCACCCTTTCCTGCTTCGATCCCGTTCGCCGTGAAGTCGCAAGGATAGCCCTTGAGAGGCTCATTCAGGACGGCAGAATCCATCCCACACGCATTGAGGAGATGGTGGATAAGGCGCGCAGAGAAGTCGAGCAGGTCATCAAATCCGAGGGCGAGAGAGCCGTTTTGGAGGCTAATATCCACGGTCTCAATCATGAGCTCGTCAAACTCATCGGCAGACTTCACTACCGCACGAGTTACCGCCAGAACGTCCTGAACCACTCCATCGAGGTCGCGCACCTTGCGGGAATGATGGCTTCGGAGCTCGGCGTAGACCCGACTCTTGCCCGCAGAGCAGGACTTTTGCACGATATCGGCAAGGCGCTATCGCATGAGATCGAGGGCTCGCATGTCCAGATCGGCGTAGACGTCTGCAAGAAGTATAAGGAATCGCCGGACATTATCCACGCGATCGAAGCCCACCACGGCGACGTCGAGTGCCACAGCGTGATCGCGGCTCTCGTTCAGGCTGCCGACGCTGTATCCGCGGCAAGACCTGCGGCTCGCTCCGAAAACTTCGAGAACTACATCAAGCGCCTCGAAAAATTGGAAGAGATCTGCTCCTCCTTCGACGGCGTCGAGAAATCCTTTGCGATCCAAGCCGGTCGCGAGGTCCGCATTCTTGTGGTTCCGGAGAAGGTCTCCGACGAGCAGATGGTCATCGTCGCCCGCGAGATTTCAAAGAAGATCGAGGACGAGATGGATTATCCCGGACAGATCAAAGTCAACCTCATTCGCGAATCCCGTGCTGTGGATTATGCAAAATAGACAACAAAGCGGCGGCATATCAAGCTGCCGCTTATGCATTTTCTACAAATTAAAAATTTTCTGAAATTTATTGCAACAATTTGCCCCCGATATGACACTATTTAGACAGCGGGAAGCGATGAAAGCTCCGGCGTCACAAATCGACGGCATTTTCAAAATAAAATTGGAAAAGGCTTGACAATTTGATTAAAAGATGCTATAATGCTTTCGTCTTGGATTTCCCGAGACACCTGATTCCTATACCCGTATAGGGATTAACAACCATATCCAATTTTTTAAGGAGGAAAATTACTATGGCAAAGAAAATTTTGGCAGTCGTTCTGGCTGTCATGATGGCCCTCTCTGCAATGGCTGTCAACGTATTTGCTGAGGATCAGAGAATTGATCTCTATCCTACCAAGGGATACGATGCCTCGACCGGTCACACTTTGTTCTCTAACAATGCGAATTATAGAGACATGACCGTCACCTTCGACATCCCGATCTATGCCCTTTATGGCTACATGGATTCCGACCACTACATGGTCTTGACCCTGCCTACCAACTTCGGTGGCAACATCAAGTCTTACTATGACTATGATCATCCTACCACTGATGAGAAGGGTAACACCGTTTATCCCGTCAATGACTCTCAGTACAAGATCAGCTGGTCTATCATCGTCAACGGTACCGAGTATTCCCTCGAGTCCGTTGAGTCCAAGAGCAGACTTGTCACTGCGAGATTTGCTGACAACGCTCAGTACGCTGGTCAGAACATTGAAATCTCCGAGCACAAGGTCAACTTCGGCTTCCTGACTCACGGCTTCGTCAACGGTCAGGACACCACTATCCCTCAGTCCACCGGTTACAACGATCTGACTTCCATCAGACTCGTCGGTACTGTTAGAGACCTCAACCAGGGATATGCTACTGTTGATATTTGGAGATTCTCTCGTGCTTACTCCGATCAGAACACTGCTAACAACATTCCTACCATCTGCAACGCTCAGATCTACAGCGTCAACGATGCTGCTGACACCACTGACGACACCATGGTTATCGGTTCCCGTTCCTTCATGAGAGACTGGAATCCTACCCTTTCTAACGACGGTGCCAACACCTTCGACGGCACTTATCAGTTCGTCACTGCTGACTGGTCCACCCTCTGGATGACCATGCCTAACACTTCTGCTGATTATAGCAACAACTACCTCTACGGCTACTATGGCGGCGGTTCTTGGAACGAGTCCCTCATGGAGCAGTATGGTGCCGATGTCGTAAGACTTGCTTGGGACCACAACCTCGTCAACAGAGCTAAGATCTATGGCGCTACCGGCGATGCCAAGCTCGTTGTTGAGCTCGACGAACCCCTTATCGGTGGTGCAACTTACACCCTCTGGGCTAACACCGATGTCCGTCAGCAGAACTGGTGGAACTATGACGGCGGCAGACGCTATGTCTCCGAAGTCACCCTCGACGGTAAGCTCGACAAGCTCGAATTCAATGTTCCGCTTTCCGTTCTTTATGAGTCCGCTAACTACGGCACTCTCAACCAGGAATTCGTAATCTTTGAGAACATCACTGCTTTCAACAGCACTCTGATGAATGGCTACCTCACCTACAAGACTGATGGTTGGGGAATCACCGGTTACGATGCTTACGGCAATCCTATTCCTGCCACTTGGTCCACTCCTGCTGCCGGTTACAACCCGCTCGTTATGAACGCTATGGGCAGCGGTAATGTCGGCAAGCTCGGCTGGAGCTACGGCAACCAGGTCTGCTACAGGACTGATGACGGTTACGAGAGAGTCAGATACGCCAACGGCGGTATCACTTCCATGGAGAAGATCAGGACCCTCACCTACACTGCTGCAAGCAACGGCAGCGCCGGTACTGAAGTTGTCCGCTACAAGTACACCGACACCGGTGTTGCTTACGGCGCCAACGAGAAGGCTGACAAGATGCCTGTTCTTACCACTGTTTACGATGCATCCGGCAAGGCTTATGAGAATGTTGTCGACATCAATGCCGACGGCACCATCAAGTACACTGATGAGGATGCTAAGACCAAGTACACCCTCACTTCTATCGATGACGCTGTTATCGAGTACAAGATCGACACCACCGGTACTCCTACCGTTTACGAGGATCCCGCTACCGGCGAGCAGATCACCGTTTATCCTACCACTGAGGTCAAGGGCACTCTCAAGACCACTGTCGGTGCTGCTGCTGCTACTGACGCATCGGTCAACTGGGTCGAGGATGACAACCCGAGCTACGCTGGCGACTGGGGCACCTACAGCGCTCAGACCGGTTTGACCAACAAGGGCTTGAACTTCCCTGCTGAGGCTGCTGCTATCTACCTCCTCATCCCCGGCGAAGAAGAGGCTGAGGAAGTTGAGAACCCGACTCAGAGCAACGAGAACAAGGAAGAGTCCGAGGACGTTACCGACGACACTCCTGCCGTTGACGTTGAAGAAGAGCCCACCGAGACTGAGCCCGCTGAGGAGACTCCCGCTGAGACTCCTGCTGAGACTCCCGCTGAGCAGAACCCGACCACCGGTATCGCTCTCGCAGTTATCCCGATGATCATCTCTGCCGCTGCTGCGGTTATCTCCAAGAAGCACTAATTCCTCCTATAAAAAAGAAGGATAAAGAAATGATTTCTCCCCCTGATGCAGACAGGGGGAGATTTTTTTGCACAATATATTGTATTTTGGACTTCCCGGAAAAATTTTTTTGTGGAAAATGCGTGATAACACTTGACACGAGCCTGTCACTTTGGTATAATATATCCGTAAAATCCGGATAAATAAATAGACCCTAACTAAAGCAAATATCTTTTTTCACGTGGTGAAGTTGCCGAAAAAAGTATTTGCTTAAAGTCGTTTTAGAGATTTAACACCCCAAATTGTGCAAGATGCACAAATGACTACGGAGTATAAACATGGCAGAGCTTTTGACGGCGACAAACATCACCCGGGATTTCGTGATCGGAGACGGAAGCGTGGTCCACGCGCTGAGGGGTGTTAATATACAGGTTGCGGAAGGGCGGCTGACGATCTTAAAAGGTCGATCCGGCTCCGGCAAGACGACGCTGATAAATATGCTCGGCGCGCTTGACAGACCCACCTCGGGCGAGGTCATCTTCGACGGGCAGGATATCACCAAACTCAGCGATTTAAAGCGCGACGAGATCAGAAGATATCAGATGGCGTTCGTTTTCCAGTCGGTGGCGCTGATGAGCTCGATGACGGCGTATGAAAACGTCGATTTCGGGCTGAGGCTGGCAGGATTTCCCCTCGAAAAGAGGCAGGAAAGAGTGAAAAAATGCCTCGAGGAAGTCGGACTTGCGAAGCGAATGGATCACCGACCCGGCGAACTATCGGGCGGCGAGCAGCAAAGAGTCGCGATCGCAAGGGCTTTAGCGCATGAGCCGAAGATAATCTTTGCGGACGAACCGACTGCGGAACTCGACTCCGGCACGTCGCATCACATCGTCGAGCTGTTCAAGAGGCTGGTCTTAGACGAGCACATGACCATCGTCATGACGACCCACGACGTCAGCCTTTTGGAGATTGCCGACCGCGTATATACGCTTGAGGACGGTGAGATCGTTGACTAAAAAGAAAAAGGCAAAGCTCGAACATGAGCAGGAACTCATCGCCGAGAGCGAATATGCGATCGAATGCGAAAATCTGGTAAAAATATACAAGACCGACCAGATCGAGGTCGTGGCGCTTCAGGGTCTCGATTTGCAGATAAAAAAGGGCGAGCTGGTTGCCATCGTCGGGACGTCGGGCTCCGGAAAATCGACGCTTTTAAATATGCTCGGCGGGCTGGATAAACCGTCAGCCGGGAGCCTTACGGTGAACGGGAGAAATCTTTTGAAATTCACCGAGGAGGACTACATGAACTACAAGCGAAACACCGTCGGGTTTGTGTGGCAGAATAACGCGAGAAACTTGGTGCCCTATCTCACAGCCGAGCAAAACGTCGAGCTGCCGATGCTCTTGCAGGGTCAGAAGCAGCGAAGAGAGCGAGCTTTAGAACTTTTGGACGCCGTCGGGCTTTCAAATCGCGTGAATTCCCGCTTGGATCAGATGTCGGGAGGCGAGCAGCAGAGGGTCGCGATCGCGATATCTTTGGCAAACAATCCAGCGATACTTCTTGCAGACGAGCCGACGGGATCGGTGGACACAAAGACTTCCGATCAGCTCTTAAACGTATTCAAAGAAATCAATCAGAAGCGGGGCGTGACGGTCGTTATAGTCACACACGACCTGCGGCTTGCAAAAAAGATAGATCGGGTGATATCGATCCGCGACGGCAGAACTTCGAGCGAGATCATTAAAAAATCTCACGCCGAGATAATGTCGGAGCAAACGAGCGGCTGGGACGACGGCACGACCGCCGAGGCTGAGGAGGTCTCGGAGGAGCTTGTGGTACTCGACCGCACGGGGAGAATGCAGATCCCGAAGGAATATCTTGAAGCCCTCGATATCAAGGGAGGGACGAAGGTCAGGGCTGATCTTGACCAAGAGCAGCAGCGGATATATATCCGCAAGGCTGAATAATTTCTTTATCAACCTCATTCGGAGAGAAAATAGACACTCCAAATCTATTGAAAGGTGGATTCAAAGTGAAAGACAAAATGTTAAGGCGTCTGAGCGCGATTGTCATAGCTATGGCGATGGTACTGCCGATGATCCCGGCGGTATTTGCCGACGCCGAGCCAGCCGATCCGGCAGAGCCGAAGAAGGAGACCTCGGCGCAGTCGATCGACGAGGCGAACAGAGCGCGTACCTACGGCACATATTACGATACGCATGCAAACGACCCAAGACCTGCGGGTGAAGTCACGGTCATGGGCAAGGACTGCGTTGAGTGGTCGGAGGAAACGGGCGCTTACATCGGCGACGGCGCCGACGGTGCGGGAGAGGTTCTCTTCTGGCCCGAGGCTTCGGGAGAAGTCAGTTTTGAGATCGACGTCCCGACAACAGGCGTTTACGGCGTAAAGATCGATTACTACGCCCTCGCAAGCTCCGCAAACAACATCGAATTTTCCGTGGCGATAGACGGTGAAATCCCGTTTGATTCCGCGGAAAGAATCTCGCTGTCCAAAATCTGGGTGGGCGCCGAGAGCTCGTTTGAGCACGATGAAGCCGGAAACCGCGCCGGATTCAGAAAAGACGTTCACGACAACCAGATAAGACCTACCCTTGAAGAGCAGCTCGGCTGGCAGACAGCATGGTTCAAAGACGGCGACGGATTATTCGCCGGACCTCTGGGCTTCTACTTCGAGCAGGGTCATCACACAATCACCCTCATCTCCGAAAAGGCGAGATTTGCTATCAAATCGATAACTCTCGCTCAGGAAGATGAACCCGTCTCCGTTTCAGAGCAAGACAACGTCACCACCGATGAATCCAAGGCGTCGTCTACTACCGATATCTTTGTGAGCATCGAGGGCGAGGTTCCTTCGACCGCGTCGGATATCACTTTATATCCTACATACGACCGCTCGACCTACTTAACTTCCCCTTCCGACCCGACCAAGATGACCTACAACACCATCGGCAAGGAAAACTGGAAGACCTCGAACCAGTACATCAGCTGGGACTTCGAGATGCCGAAAGCCGGTTGGGTCAAGATCGGTATCAGGGCAAAACAGGACCAGATGAGAGGTCTTTACTCCAACCGCACGCTTTATATCGACGGCGTGGTGCCCTGCGAAGAGGCTGAACAGGTGAAGTTCTACTACTCCACCACCTGGGAATGCGTAACTCCCACCGACGCCGACGGCAATACCCTCTACTTCTACCTCGACGCCGGCAAGCACAATCTCATGCTGGAAGCGATGCCGGGCGAGATCGGCGGCATTATGCGTAAACTTGACGACGTAGTCTACTATCTCAACAGCTACTACCGCCAGATTTTGCAGATCACCGGTCCTTCCCCCGACGAATACAACACCTACATGATCCAGAATCAGATCGTCGGCATTCTGGACGATTTCCAGACCTATGCCGATACCTTAAGAGACATCAAGTCCGAAGTCGAGACGCTTGCGGGCACAAAGGGCACCGAAGCCGTCTCCCTTGAGACGATGGCTAAGCTTCTTGACAGACTTATCGACAAGCCGGACGACATTCCGGGCTGCCTCAGTCAGATCAAGGACAATATCTCCTCGCTTTCCCAGTGGATGGCTGACTACCGCTCTCAGGCGCTTGAGATCGACGTCATCGAGATCGCTTCCGCCGAGCAGAATTTCAGCCCCATCAAGGAAAACTTCTTCAAGCAGCTCTCCTTCAGCTTCCGCAGCTTCTTGGGCTCCTTCTTTGAAGATTACGACGTTCTTTCCGACGACAACGCGGCAGCCCTCAACGTCTGGGTCTCGCTCGGACGCGATCAGGCTCAGATAGTCAAGGAGCTCGTCGATTCCTACTTCGCAAACGAGACGAGACCCGTCAACATCAACCTCGTTCAGGGCGGTATTTTGGAATCCACCCTCGCGGGCAAGGGACCTGACGTCGTGCTCTTCGTCGGAGGCGACCTGCCTATCCAGCTTGCAGCCCGTGACTGCCTTGTGGATATCTCCCAGTTCCCGGATTATCAGGAAGTCATCAAGAGATTCGCTCCCAACGTCATGACCCTTTACACCTATCAGGACGGCGTCTACGGGCTTCCGATCTCCCAGAACTACTCGATGATGTTCTGCCGCAACGACGTTTTAGCCGGCTTCGGATTCGACAAGGGACCCGAGACTTGGGATGAGCTTATCGACATGCTCCCGACCCTCCAGAGAAGCTACATGGGCGTCGGCTTCAACTTCGACGCGTATGCGACCTTCATGGTACAGAGAGGTCTCGGCTACTACAACGATACCAAGACCAAGACGATATTTGAGACTCAGCCCGCCGTCGAGGCGTTTGAGATGTGGACCAAGTTCTACTCGACATATTCCTTCGAGCAGACGTTCGACCAGTTCACACGTTTCAGAACAGGCGAGTACCCGATCGTCATCACCGGCTACACCTTCTACAACCAGCTCTACATGGCGGCGCCCGAAATCAGAGGACTTTGGGACTTCCAGCTCATGCCGGGCACCGTTCAGGCTGACGGCACCGTCAACCACTCCACCACCTCTTCTTCCTCGGGAGCTATCATCTTCTCCAAGCTCAGTCAGGAGCAGAGAGAGGTCGCGTGGGAGCTCATCAAGTGGTTCACTTCCACCGAGATCCAGTCCGAGTACGGACGCTCGATAGAAGCCCTCTTGGGACCGATGGGTCGTTTCGATACGGCTAACAGAGAGGCTTTGGGACAGCTCGCATGGAGCCAGTCGGAGCTTGAGATGATCAGGGCTCAGATGGATACGACGGTCGATATCGACATCATTCCCGCGACATATATCGTCACCCGTAACATCACCAACGCTTTCAGAGAGACCATCAACCTCAGTACCAACCCGAGAGACACTCTCCTTTGGTACAACAAGGATATCAACGATGAGATCATAAGAAAATACGAGGAACTCGGAATCGAAGTTCCCACTGAATCTTAAAGGAGGGACAGAAATGGCAAAAGATAAAACAGCCGAGGTCAAAAAGCCGAAGCCGATCAACACCGAAAGCAAGTCGGCGTACACTCTTCACCTGATGAAGATGAATCAGGCATGCTACTGGATGATGCTTCCTTTCTTCATTCTGTTCACGCTCTTCACAGTAGTACCGGTCGTGATGTCCCTGCCGCTCGGTCTGACGAGCTTCAACCTCGTTCAGTTCCCGCGCTACATAGGACTTCAGAACTTCTACTCCCTGTTCGTAAACGATGACGTATTCCTCATCGCGGTCAAGAACACCCTGATCCTTGCGGTCTTTACGGGTCCGTTCTCCTACGTACTGAGCTTCCTGCTTGCATGGCTCATCAACGAGATGAACCCCTTCCTCAAGGTATTCTTCACCTTCGTGTTCTACGCTCCGTCGATGACGCCGTCGGCATTCGTAATCTGGCAGCTCGTCTTCTCTGGCGACTCCTACGGATACTTAAACTCCGTACTTTTGGACTTCGGAATCATAAATTCCGCAAAACAGTGGCTGACGGACGTGACGTACATGATGACCGTCGTCATCATCGTCCAGCTCTGGATGTCGATGGGCGCAGGCTTCCTTGCATTGCGCGCGGGCTTCCAGGGAATCGATACCGCACTCTATGAAGCGGGCGCCATCGAAGGAATCCAGAACCGCTTCCAGGAGCTCTTCACGATCACTATCCCCGCTATGGGTCCGTCGCTTCTGTTCGCAGCCGTTTTGGCAATATCCGGTGCGTTCACCGTCGGCTCAGTCGGTCAGGCGCTCTGCGGACTGCCTTCGACGGGATACGCGGTCCACACGATCATGAACCACGCGAACGACTACGGCTCTATCCGTTACGAGATGGGTTACGCGTCCGCAATATGCTTCGTACTCTTCGCGGTAATGCTGATATGCAACCACGTTATCAGAAGCGTGCTCAGCAAATACACTGATTAAAGGAGGGGAATATCTTGGCTGAAATCACAAAGGAAATGGTTCCGGAATCGCTGGAAGCAGCGAATGCAAAAGCGCTTAAAAAGTTAAAGAAGCGCCAGAAAAAGAGAGGCGACATCGAAAAGGCGAGAGTCAAAAAGTCAAAGGGCAAGCATATAAACGGCTCTTTGGGCGGAGATATCTGCATATTCATTCTCCTCTGCCTGCTGGGAATCTTCATGGTATTCCCGCTCTACTACTCCATCGTTCAGTCCTTAAAGCCGATCAGCGAGCTCTTCGTATTCCCGCCTAAGCTCTATGTTCAGCAGCCCACCGCCGAGAACTTCTCGAACCTCTTCAAAGTTGCGGGCAACCTCTGGGTTCCCTTCTCGAGATACGTGTTCAACTCGGTATTCATCACGATTGCGATCACCATCATGCACGTCTTTGTAGTCTGCTGCTGCGCTTACGTTCTGGCTAAGTGCCCGCACATTCCCGGCTACAAATTCGCAAACCAGCTGATCGTCACCTCGATGCTCTTCACATCAACGGCGACGTGGATCATGCAGTTCGTCATCATGGCGAAGATGGGAATGATCAACACCTACTGGGCGATGATCCTTCCTAACGTCGCGACTTCGATGGGTCTGTACCTGATGAGGCAGAACATGTCAACCATCAACGACGCCATCATCGACGCCGCAAGAGTCGACGGCGCGGGAGCTTTCAGGACCTGCTGGCAGGTCGTCATCCCGAACCAGAAGCCCGCTATAGCGACGCTTATCATCTTCGTCTTCCAAGGCGCATGGAACGTCCAAGGCGGTGCGCTCGTCTACAAGGAGAGCTTAAAGACCCTGCCGACCATCATGTCGCAGATCGCAGCCTCCGGTATCGCGAGACAGGGCATCATCTACGCCTCCGCCGTCGTTCTGATGATCCCTCCGCTTGTCATATTCCTGATTGCCCAGTCTAACGTCATGGAGACCATGGCTAACTCCGGTATGAAGGACTAATTCAATAGTTAAGACATCGTTAAAAATTTATTGAAAGGTGATAAGCGGTGAAAAGTATGAAACTTAAAAACTTAACGGCTGTACTGATCGCTGCAGCGCTTTCGCTCTCGCTTATGTGCGCGACTGTCAGCGCAGTTGATCCCTACACTACCTATAACTACGACGCGTGGTATAACGCGCTCCCCTCTCAGGCGGGCTATGAAGTCGTTCAGACCGTAAACTATCGCGATATCGGTCTTGAGCGGGTTCAGGACCCCACCTCGGAATTTTACATCTCGGACGACGAGAACGTCAACTTCTCGGATATGAAGGACTTCTTCGTATCCAAAAAGGGCGAGATTTATATCGTCGATACCGGAAACAACAGAATCGTCAAGCTTTCAAGCGACTTTGAGCTTTTAGCAGTTTTCAAGACCTTCCCCGGCTCCACTTCAAAGCATATCGTTACCGATGAAGAGGGCAACGAGATCGAGGTCGACGCCGACAACTTAAAGGCTCCTTACGGTATCTTTGTCGATGAGGACGACGTCATGTACATCGCCGACAGAGACAACCAAAGAATCGTAAAATGCGTTGCCGAAACTCCCACCACTGCAAGGATTTTGCAGGAATACTACAAGCCCGAGACCGCTCTTTATGAGTCGCAGTCCTTCTACTGCACAAAGGTTCTCGTCGACGCCGCTAAAAACGTCTACGTCATCTGCCCGGCTGTCAATAAGGGCGCTATAATGTTCTCAGATTCCGGCTCATTCGTTGGTTACTACGGCGCAAACAGAGTTGAAGTCACGGCGGACGTCATAAGAAACAAGCTCTGGAGAAAGATAGCTTCCGAAGAGCAGATAGCGTCTCTTACGAAGTCCACCCCTGTTGAGTACGCTAACTTCGACATCGACGACGAAGGCTTCATCTACACCGTCACCGAGGTCGCAAACGCCACCACCGACGCGGTCAAGAAGATGAACCCCGCGGGCTACAATATCCTTGAGAGAACAGCCGATAACAACTCCTTCGGCGATCAGATTTCCGTTACATATAACGGCACGACATACGCCACCCGTCTTACCGATATCGCAGTCTCGGACGACAAGTTCATCAATATCCTCGACTACACCTCGGGACGCGTATTCCAGTATGACGAGAGATGCAACCTCCTCTTCATCTTCGGATTCGATCAGGAAGAGCAGCGCGGCGGATTCTCAAACCCGAACGCCATCGAGACTTGGGAGGACAAAATCTACATCTTAGACGGTCGTAACAACGACATCACCGTCTTCGGAATGACCGAGTTCGGCTCCTATGTCCACGAGGCTATCGCCCTTCACAATCAGGGACTTTACGAAGAAGCCTACGACATCTGGAAGGAAGTCTTAAAGCGCGACGGAGCCTACTACATGGGTCTTGTCGGCGTCACAAAAGCCCTTTACAATCAGGACGATTACGAGGGCGCCATGAAATACTCAAAACTCTCTTACTATTCCAAGGAGTACGACAAGGCGTTCGAGGCTAACCGTCAGGAGGGCTTAAGAAAGAACTTCACCCTTTATGTATTCATCATCTTGGCGCTTGTTATACTTTACATCGTCGTTAAAGTATTGCAGCGCAAGGGAAAAATCCCGCAAAAGCTCATCGCAACCGGCATCGGCAAGCTTGCGGACGGGTGTAAAAACATCGCCGTGAGCGTCGTTGACAAAGTTAAGAAAGGGGGCAGAGGCAAATGATCTATGATATGAAACCTTGGGCATGGGTCAAGCACGTCATATTCCACCCGACCGAAGGGTTTGAGGATATGAGATGGAAGAAAGCCGGATCGCTCAAGATCGCGTTCTTTATCGTTTTCCTGCTGTTTGCCTCGCAGGTTTTCAGCACCCGTTACGGAGGATTCGCATATAACCCTCGCGGATATTCCGATATCTTCAACATCGTTCCGATACTCGTTCAGTCCGTTGCGTATTACGCGACATGGGTCGTCGCAAACTGGAGCCTTTGCACGCTCTTTGACGGCGAGGGAAATATGCGCAGGGTCGCGATCTACTCCGCCTACGCCTTGGTGCCGTTCATAATCGGCAACTTCCTCTCCACTGCGATCTCCTACTTCCTGACCCTTGACGAGAGCATCTGGTATACCGCAATCTACCAGATCGGTCTTTGGTGGAGCGTGATCCTAATGATCTTCGGCATGAAGGCGTGCCATCAGTACAACTTCACCGTGACCATCGTGACGATGATATTCACCGTCGTCGGAATGCTCATTATCCTGATCCTTTTAGCTCTGATAATGTCGCTGTTCCAGCAGGTCTATGTATTCTTCGCAACAATTTACACCGAGATACTCTACCGAGTACGAAGCTGATTGAAGCAGAAAGTGAGTAAAGTTATGAAAAGTAAATTTCTTAAATTACTGGCTTGCCTGCTGGCAGCGGTAATGCTCATGAGCACACTTGCGGCTTCCGCATTTGCAGATACCGAAGAAGCCGCACCCGAAGACGCTCCCGTCTTGGACGGGACCGCGGAGGACAATAACACGGTCGATCCCGAGGAGGAAGCGGCTCCCGAAGATAATCCGGAAGAGGCACCCGCAGAGGAAAATCCCGAGGAAGTTCCCGAAGAAGAGGCTCCCGCTGAGGAAGAGCCCGCAGAGGAAGCTCCCGCAGAATCCGGCGGAGATGAAGATGAAGACGCCGCGGCGGCTCTTATCTCCGACGACGAAGCGCTTGCAAACTGCTTGGTAGCAGCCGAGAACGACCGCTTCATTCTCTACTACGACGAGGGTCTTGTCGCTGAGGAAGAGGGAGACGATCCCGAGCCGACGATGGAAAGAGTCGGAATCTATGACAAGCAGCTCGGTAAGATTTCATGGACGAATCCGATCAATGCACTTGCGGATACATCTACCAAGAAATCAAGCCTCAGAAAGAACCGTATGAGTACAGTTGCTTATAAATACGGCAACGCCACCGATCTGATCACATCTTCCGCTTTCCTTTACTCTTACAGAGAGTCTACCGAAAAAGGCAATACGAAGATGGAGCCTACCGATAAGGGCATTAAGATCACTTACAGTTGGCGTACAGCAGGAGTTCAATTCCCTGTCTACATCGATTTATATGACGACTATGTACATATTTACACCCCGACCGATGAGATCAAAGAGCGCAACGGCTATAAAGAGGAGATCAAGGACGATACCGAAGCCGAGAGCGACACCATAATCCTCACCGAAGTCGCGATGGCACCCTACTTTGCGGCGGCTACAGAAGATCAGGAAGGCTATATGTTCGTCCCCGACGGCTCCGGCGCGATAATCCGCCTTAACAACGGCAAGGGAGCATATGCCGACTACACTCAGGATGTCTACGGCAGAGACATCACCCAAGTCAAGGAAGTCGAGCCGGATCAGACCGAGCAGGCATATCTTCCGGTCATGGCGCTCGTCACCGGCGACACCGGCTGGGTCATGATCGCCTCCGAGGGCGACACCTTCTCGAAGGTCAACGCAAACGTCAGCTACTCGAAGCAGGAGAACTCCTGGTACAATAACTGCTACTTCTCCTTCACGCTTCGCTCCACCGACGACTACTACATGACCGGCGACTCCTCAGCCATCACCGTTTATGAAAAGGGCGACGGCAAGATAGGCGTTCCGGAGATCGGCGTGAGATATTATCCCGTCTCCTCCTCCGACGGCGAAGAGGTCAGCATAGGCGATATCGCCGAGGTCTACAGAAATTACCTCATCGAGGAAAAGAGCCTTGCCAAAAATGCCGACGCTTCCGATCCTGCGCTTTATGTCGATTTCTACGGCGGAACTTTGAAGTCGAAGTCGATCTTAGGCTTCCCGATCAAGCTCAAGACTTCTTACACGAAGTTTGATGAAGCCGTCGATATCGTATCCCAGCTCAAGGAGATGGGCGCCGACAAGATCGTTGTCAACTACAACGACTGGTCCAACGACTCCATGTCAAACAAGATCGACACCGGCGATTCCGTCGCGGGATGCTTGGGCGGCAAGAGCGCTTACAAGAAGATGCTCAAGAGCTTTGCCGATCAGGGAGTTGATTACTACGCTTCCGTCACCGGAATTACGTTTAAAAACAACGGCAACGGCTTCTGGACGCTCTTTAACACTGCTTACAGAGTCTCCAAGTCATATTCAAGACAGTACAGCTACAACATCGCCTACGGCACGCCCGATTCCGGCGTCGCACCGGCTCTGATGAGCCCGAAATCCATCTCAAAGCTTTCAAACAAGGTCGTCAAAAACCTCGGAAAGTTTGATCAGGGCGCAGGTCTCGGAATCGTCTCCTCCACACTTTGGAGCGACTTCTCCAACAAGAACCGCACCAACCGCTGCGTGACTGCCGATTACATCATCGACTACTACAAGAGCGCAAAGGAAACCGTCGGCAAGGTCATCGCGGACGCGCCTAACGCCTACCTGATCCCGTGGGTCAACAGGGTCGACAACCTGACGCTCAAGTCGAGCCAGTTCAAGGTCACCGATTACGACGTCCCGTTCTATCAGATGGTCCTTCACGGATATGTCGATTACGCCTGCGAGGCTGTAAACGGCACTCCCGATACAACGGTCGCGGTTCTGAAAGCTATCGCGGCAGGCTCCAATATCCACTTCGACTTCATTCACGATGAAGCCGCGGAGCTTGTGAACACCGATTACGTCAACCTCTTCTACGCCTGCTATGACGGCTGGCTCGAGGAAGCGGCGGGTGCGTATAAGCTTGTGGACGAGGTGCTCTCGGGCGCTAAAGACGCCACCATCACCGACTACGAGGTGGACGGCAAGGTAATCACCACCACCTACTCCAACGGCTATCAGACTGTTGTGGACCTCTCAAGCGGCAATATCACCGCCGGCGGCAAGAGCTATAACTATCAGGATTATGTTAAAGGAGGTTTGAAATAATGGCTGACACCCAAAACGAGACCGTAAAAGCGGTCAAGGAGGTCAAGGCGCCAAAGGTCAAAGAGCCCAAGGTCAAGGAGCCTAAGCCTGAAAAAGCCCCTAAAGTAAAGGGCATGAGGATCGCCTATGAGCGCAGAAAAGCCCTCTACGCCTACGGATTCCTGGCGATCTGGATCATCGGCTCCCTCTACTTCTTTATCAGACCTCTGCTCGTATCATTCTGGTACTCTTTGAACACCACAAAGGTCGAGCTCGGACACATGAGCACAACCTTCATCGGCATTCAGAACTACATCGACGCGTTCAGAAAGGACACCGAATACACCGAGGCTCTCCTCGTCGTCTTAAAGGACACCCTCTGGCAGACCCCGCTAATCATTATCTTCTCGATATTCATCGCGGTCATCTTAAACCAGAAATTCAGAGGCAGAACCTTCGCAAGAGCGGTATTCTTCCTCCCCGTCATCATCGCCACGGGACCCGTTATCTCGATCATCAACGGCGATATGGACACCTCGGGCTACTCGGGAGGCGCGGAAGCGTTCTCGACAATGTTCGAGACGGATATGACGGGCGCACTGCTGAATTTCTTGGGCGTGTACAACATCTCGGATAAGGTCACGGATCTGATATCGACGGTAACGTCAAACGTATTCAACCTCGTCTGGGATTCCGGTATCCAGATCATCATCTTCCTCTCCGCTTTGCAGAATATCCCTGTTTCGGCGCGTGAAGCAGCCTCCATCGAAGGCGCTACGGCTTGGGAATTCTTCTGGAAGATCACGATCCCCTACATCAGCCCGATGATCGTCACAAACCTCATCTACACTATCGTCGACTCCTTCATCGACCCGGCAAACGGCGTCATGACGATAGTTTTAAGAGAGGCTTCCGGCTGGAACCACGGTTATTCGGCGGCTATGGCGTGGGCATACTTCGCGATAGTAATCGCGGCGCTGTGCATCGTCCTGCCGATACTCAACAAATTCGTTTACTACGAGGTATAAAGGAGGGATAGCTATGGCAACTGCAAAAGAAGAAAAACTGTTTGAAAAAGAACGTGCAAAAGCCCTCAAAGAGCGGCATAAGGCATATAAAGCCGCCAAGAAGGCAGGCACTTTGGACGAGCGCATAGTATCCCCCGAGCACACCGCTTATTTAAGGCGTAAGGCATTGATGAGCAAAGTATGGCCCTTCTTCAGGTTCCTCATTCTCTTCGGGCTCTGCTTCGTCATCCTCTACCCGCTTATCTACATGTTCTCGACGGCTTTCAGACCCAACATTCAGATGACAGACCCGTCCGTCATCTGGCTGCCTAAGTCCTTAACGCTTTCAAACATGATCGATACCTGGGAAGTCATGGACTTCGGCATGACCCTTTGGAACACTGTTAAGCTGAACCTCGTCTGCTCGCTTCTGTCGGTCGTGACCTGCGCTATAACCGGCTACGGTCTCGCAAGATTCAACTTCAAGGGCAAGGGCATCTGCTTCGCGCTCGTGATCATGCAGATCATCGTCCCCCCGCAGATCACCGTCATTCCGCTTTACTTGCAGTGGGCGTTCTTCAAGGGCTTCGGACTTGTCAAGCTGCTTGCCTCCATGGGAGTCAAGACAATCTTCGGCAAGACCATTCAGGTCTCCGAATTTGACGGCTCGCTCTACTGCTCGATGATCGATGTTCCGATCGTCATGTACGCGCCGGCGATCTTTGCAAACGGTATCAAGTCGGGACTCTTCATCTTCATCTTCCGCCAGTTCTTCAGAGGACTGCCGATCGAGCTCGAAGACGCCGCATACTTAGACGGCTGCGGACCCTTCAAGACCTTTGTCAAGATCATGATCCCGAACGCCTCGTCCGCGTTCCTGACCGTATTCCTCTTCTCCATCGTCTGGTACTGGAACGACTACTACATCTCTTCCACCTACTTCAACAGCTACCACACCGTCGCGCTTCAGCTTCAGAAGCTGTCAAACGACCTCGACCAGCTCCTCTTTAACGGCGCTCAGGTCGGCACAAGAAAGAAGATCGTCTGGCTTGAATCGGGCTGCCTGCTCTCAATCGCGCCGATTCTGGTCATGTACATCTTCCTGCAAAAGCACTTCACCGAAGGTCTTGCGCGTTCCGGTCTGACCGGTATGTAATATCCCGAAAACCCGCTGATATCCGGGGATATGAAATATCGAAACTGCAACCTGATAAACCTGCCGTTTCATTCAAGCGGCAGGTTTTGACGGTTATTTACAGGGGATTTTTTATGAGAAGATTTCTTTCCGTGATATTATGCTGCGCGCTGATTTTATCTGGATGTTCAAATCAGACCGAAGAGCAAAGCGGCATGATCACGACGGAAAACAGCATAACCACGGGTACCGATCTCACGACCGAACCCGTCACGACGACGGAGGAGACCACCGCGACGAATCCTCCGGTGACAATGCCGATACCGCCGACCGAGGCGACGACCCCGGTCCCGGACGTCTACGAAGTCGCGGACTACAGCATCGAACACAAGGATTTCAGCAAGCTCTATGAATTTGAGGACTTCAAACCGATCTCGGGGGAGATAACCGACCTTCCCGCGGGGTATTCCGGCTCGGGGACTTTGGCATGCTCCGGCATGGGCGCCTGCGCCGTTTTGGACATCGCGGTGCCCTCTGATCAGCACTACAGCTTCACCCTAAGAGCCTCCTCCGACGCGGGAGCCGAGGGGAGCATAGTATGCGAGGGCTCGAATTTGTCGCAGAGCTTTGAGATAGAGCCGTCCGAGGGCTTTGTCTCGCTGAAATTTGACAATATATACCTCTCAGCGGGGGCTCATACCCTTGTTTTGGGGGATTTTGACGGCAGAGCATATCTTGACTGCGTGCTCATTGAATCATCGACAAGCGCCGAAGATTTGGAGTACGACGTAGGTACGAAGCCCGTCAACGAAAGCCCTCTGAGGGCTGCAAAAAATCTGTATAAATATTTAAGCGGATTATACGGCGATAAGACCCTTTCCGCGCAGCAGTGCTCCCAAGGCTCGAACGCCGAGATAGACGCCGTCTATAACGCGATCGGCAAGTACCCGGCGATACGCTTCGGTGAGCTGATGGGATATTCTTCCGGCGACGACTCGGGCGACATCGAGCTTGCCCTTGATTGGGCTGAGGACGGCGGGATCGTCGGCTACAGCTGGTACTGGGAGATGGGAGGTTCACTGTATCTCGAAAACGGCTTCGATCTCAAAAAAGCCGTGACCGATCTCGACATCGCTTCGATGGACGGCGGAGCCCTCAACGAGCGATATAAGGCGGGAGACATCTCCACCGAAACGCTGATGGTGATCGACGGGATCGATCTTGTCGCTATCCAACTAAAAAGGCTTCGCGACGAGAAAATTCCCGTCCTGTTCAGACCGCTTCCCGAGGCCGGCAACGGGCTTTTCTGGTGGGGTCAGGACGCCGAAAGCTATCTCTGGCTATACCGCCTGATATTCGATCGGCTCGATTTCTATCACGGGCTCGACAATCTCATCTTCATCTGGAACGGCGAGGACGAGGCGTTTTACCCCGGCGACGACTATGCCGACATCGTCTCGTATGATCTTTACTATCCCGAGGGCTACGACGGCTCAAGAAGCGGGGTGGAATTCATGCTCGAAGCCCAGAGGATAAGCTCAAAACCCGCTGCGATCAGCGAATGCGCCGAGCTTCCGAGCCCTGACCAAATGTCCCGCGACAACTGCCGCTGGCTATTCTGCTCGGTCTTTTCGGGGATTTATTCCGAGCTGGACGGCGAGCTTTCCGAGATGTTCATGCCGGCGTACGACTGGGATATCTTCTATTCCGCGGACACCGTCATCACCAAAGATGAGATAGATTACTGAATTTAAAATATGCCGACGAAGGCGGCACCTTGAAATTCCGATATCCGATATCCGATATCCGATTTCTGATTTCTTGATGCGACCGATTCGGGAGCATCTTTAGGAGGATGATTATGAAGCTTAACAGAATCATGCTCGCAGCTATCGCGGGAGCCGTAATTTTCTCGGCGAGCGGGTGCTATTTCCTTCCCGAAGAGGAGGAGCTCCTGGAAGCGCCGGTAGTCAGGGAGAACGAGGTCTCCTACACCACCACCGCCGCCACCAGGCGCGATCTCACAAAGCAGATACTCACCCCGGGCGCGATCGCTTCCGGCACCGAATATAACGCGAGATTTCAGGACGTGGGAGGAAACATCAAGGCAGTCTACGTCCATGCGGGCGACACCGTCGAGGAAGGTCAGCTCTTAGCCGAATTCGAGACGTATGAGCTTGACAGCAACATCGCAAGAAAGGAAAAAGAGCTCTATCGGGAGCAGCTTGAGTACGACATCGCGGTCGAAAAGCACGAGAGCGAAAACGTCAAGGCTAAGGAGCTTTTGGACGTCGAGCTTATGCAGAATGATCTCGACAAGCTCTATGACGAAAAAGAGGCTGCTAAGCTCTATTCCGGGGTGTCGGGAACGGTGTCGTATGTTCTGACATGTTCCCCCGGCGACTGGGTAAACCCCGGCGTGACGGTCGTAAAGGTCATCGACGTGACCGATCTTTATATCAAGATCGACCCCGACGAAAAAGAGGAATTCATGGTCGGCAGACCCATCAAGATAAGATACGAAGGAGAATATTTTGACGGCACCATCGTCGGAAATACCACCGGAGAGCAGTGGGACGAAGCCTCGGGCGGACCCTTAAAAGATGAAAACGGCGAAGATATCTTAACGGCACCCACAGACGCCGTGACCGTCAGGTTCAACGACATGATCCCCGAGAGCTCGTCCGTCGGAAACATCGCCGACACGCTTCTTGTATTAGACGAGAGGAAGGACGTCATCGTGATCTCGGCAAACCTTGTCAAGACCGTCGACGGCGTGAAGTGCGTCTATGTGTTCAAGGACAACCAGCGCACGCAGGTAAACGTCACCCTCGGGCTCCAGAGCGGCTCGCTTGTCGAAATAACTTCCGGGCTTGAAGAGGGCGACGAGGTGATCATCAGATAAATTTTGACAATTTTCCTTCGGAGGAACGAAAATGCTCACTCTTTTGATTCGCAAGATGCGAAACACAAAATGGATGGTCATCTGCCTGCTGATCGGCTTCATCATGGCGACAGCCATGACCAGCACGATACCCATCTACATGCACGCGTCCTTACAGAGAATGCTCATCAAGGACATGCAGGCATATCAGGAGGAGACGGGGGAATATCCCGGAGTTTACGCCGTCTCGAAGACCATAATCTCCGGCTCCAACGCCGTCAGGCAGAGAAACACCGTCCACGACATTTACGCCAAGGCGGTTAATAGATTTAACGATCTTCTTGTGCCATATCTCACGCACAAGTGCTACACTTCCGACGCCTATTTATACATCACCAACATCGAGACCGAGGGGGACCGTCCGCTTGTCAAGTTAGGCGGAATGACCGACATCGGCGATCATGTCAGCATAAAAACGGGTCGCATGTTCGAGCCGGGAAAGACGTCCGACGGCGTCTATGAGGTGATATGCACCGAGCGCGCCCTCCAGACGGCTCAGATGATGCCGGACACCGTCTATGAGGTCACAAATATTCTAAGCCCCGGCGACACCGTCAAGATCAAGGTAGTGGGCGTGTTTGAGCTTTCGGACCCGAACGACACATACTGGTCGGAGGGCTTGACGGAATACGATAACACCGTATTCTGCGACTTTAACACGCTTACCGACGACGTGATTTTAACGGGAGTTGTGAATTTAAATCAGGTTGATGTCCGTATCATCATCGACTACCAGCACATGGACATGAACGTCATCGAGCACGTCAGAAACCGCTTCGAGGTGCAGAAAGATCAGTATGACGACGACAACGCGACCTTCGAGGTCCCGGCTCAGGCGGTCTTGGAGGATTATGCCAAAAAGGCGGCGTCCTTAAAATATATCCTTCTCATGCTCGATATCCCGGTCATATTGATGCTGATATTCTACCTCTTTATGGTATCGCAGTTAAATATTGAGAGCGAACGAAACGAGATCGCGATGTTAAAATCCCGAGGCGCTTCGAGCTGGCAGATTTTGAGAATTTATGCATATGAAACGCTGATTTTAGGCGCGATCGCGGCTCTGGTCGGACCTTTTGTGGGGCTCGGGCTCTGCAATATTTTGGGAGTATCGAACGGCTTCCTCGAATTTGTGAACCGCCCGGCGCTCCATGCAAAACTCTCGCTGACGGCTTTCGGATATGCCCTTGCCGCAGTCGGAGTGTTCTTTGTGACGACTCTTCTGCCGATAATCCCGGCTTCGAGGGTCTCAATCGTCGCGCACAAGCAGTCCAAAGCCCACGAGCAGAAAAAGCCCTTCTGGCAGCGCTCATTCCTTGATATTTTCTGCATAGTCCTGCCGATCGCGTGGCTCTGGTGGTATAACAGGCTGAACGACAACCTCATCAGTCAGGGCATTGTGGATACGTCCTCGACGATGAACCCGCTGATGTTTGCGGCTTCGACGGTATTTATCTTAGGCGCGGCGCTTTTGTGCGTGAGGATTTATCCCTACTTTATCCGTCTCGTCTACCGGATCGGCAAAAAGCGCTGGTCCCCGGCGGCATATATATCCCTAAACAACATCGGCAGAAGCTCGACGGGTCGGGAGAAGTTCATCATGATCTTCCTGATTCTGACTGTCGCGCTCGGGATTTTCTCTGCAAATACCGCGAGGGCTATAAACAGAAATACCGAGGACAGGATCAGGTATAATCTCGGCGCCGACGCGGTCATCACCGAAGCTTGGAAGACGAGCCGCGTGAAGGTCGTCGATCCCGAGACGGGTGAAGACAGCTCGACCACGCAGTATACCGAACCTGATTTTGAAAGATATTCCACTCTCTCGGGGGTTGAGCTCGCGACACCGGTGTTCCAAAGAGACGCGGTGCAGCTTCGCTATGATGAAAAGACCACCCCGGACGTGCACGCGATGGCGATAATCCCGGACCAGTTTGCGAAGGTCGCATGGTTCCGCTCAGACCTCCTGCCGTCGCACATAAACAACTATATCAACGCTTTAAACGAGTGCCAGGACGGCATCATCATCTCAAAATCCTACGCCGATAAGTCGGGGATAAAGCTGGGCGACGTCCTCGAAATAAAGTGGGCGAGAAACGATTGGTTCGAGACGGTGGTCGTCGCGATTGTGGACTATTGGCCCGCGCTGAATCCCTACGACAAGAATTCAGCCGGAGAATACCGGGATTTCGTGATATTAAACTACGACTACATGTCGATAATGACCATCACCGAGCCCTACGAAGTCTGGCTCAAGCTTGAGGACGGCGCGGATATCTCAAAACTTTATCAGGACGTAATCGACCGCGATATCGTCGCGACCCGCCTTGACGTCGCCTCGCAGCTCATCATCTCCTCAAAGACGGACGCCGTCCTGCAAGGCGTGAACGGCGCGCTGACCCTCGGGTTCATCACGATAATGGCGATGTGCTTCATCGGCTTCCTGATCTACTGGATCCTCTCGATCAAGGGAAGGACGCTTCAGTTCGGCATTTTGCGGGCGATGGGAATGAGCTTTAGAGAAATCATCGCGATGATCGTCTACGAGCAGGTCTTGGTGTCCGGCGTGTCGATCTTCCTGTCGATAATCATCGGCGGTATCGCTTCGGACATCTTCGTGCCGCTGTTCCAAGTGCTCTACAACGTCACCGATCAGGTGCCGCCGTTCAGGGTGATCTCCCAGCGCAGCGACTATATCAAGCTATATGTGATCGTTCTTATCATGCTGCTGGTCGGGTTCATTGTGATCGCGAGGCTGATCAAGCAGATCAACATCAACAAAGCGCTGAAACTCGGCGAGGACTGACGGGAGGAAAGTATGCAGTTTACCGATTCGGACATTTTCGGCAGAATGATCTTTGCCGCGACCGAGGGAGGAATTTTTGCGGCAGGGGTGGGGATTCAGATTCTCTTTTGCATGTTCGCGAAGAGCATGCCGGTGAAGCTGATACCGACGATATTCGGGAAGGTCGTCATCGCGATTATGGCGCTGGCGGGAGGCGGGTTTATCGCCGCCGCCTTTGGGCTTTCCGACTGGGACGCCCTCGGCTCGCTGATCTTGGGGATAGCGATCCTTGCGATTTCGATGTACCCCGCGGCGTTTTATATCGGCACCGCGGTGGGGTGGATAATTTATATGTTTATCGGGACGCAGGGGAGGAAAAGGGAATACTGAGAGTATAATTTGAGGCAAATATTACGAAGAGGCGCTCTTGAGGTGGGGAGGGGCGCTTCCTTTTTGGGGATTTTGTCCTCACACACAGCTGTTCTCCCTAAAGGGAGAGGGGGCTCCCGTCTCGCTTCGCTCGGCTCCCGGGCGACTTCGTCGCCCTCTTTTGAACGATAAAAGCAAAAAGGACAGCTCTCGCTGTCCTTTTTGCGGGAATTTCGCGCTCTGCGGAGCGCGACCAAGGGCTCCGCCCTTGGATTCCGCAAGCCCTTTAAAAAGGGCTTGATCCTAAATTTGTCTTGTCTTTTAGCAGGCATTGTACAAAATCTGACTTCTGCCCTCTGACCTCTGCCTTCTACCCTCTATTCGCCCATCCTCTTCATCTCAAACCAAAACGTCGAGCCCTTGCCGAGCTCGCTCTGAACGCCGAACCTCAGCCCGTGCAGGCGCATGATTTCCTTGACGATCGACAGCCCGAGCCCCGAGCCGACGACGTCGCGCTTGGTTCGCTCGTCGCGGTAATATCTGTCAAAAATCTGCGGCAGGCGGTCTTTCGCGATCCCCACGCCGAAGTCGATAACCTCGATCCTGACGGTGTCTTTGAGATTTTTCTGGCGGATTATGATCTTCTTGGAGTCGCCCGAATAGTTGACCGCATTGTTGATAAAGTTGTAGAGCACCTGTGCAAGCCTCGACTCGTCGCCGTAGCAGATGACGTCGTCGTCGGATTGATACTCAAATTCATATCCCCCGCGCTCGGCAAGCACTTCATACCTCGAAAGCGCCGAAGAGATAAATTCCTGAACGGAAAATTGGTGCCGCTCGAGCTCGATCGCGCCGTTCTGAAGCTTTGAAAGCTCGAGGAGATTGTTCACCAGCTCCGAGAGCCTGTCCGATTCGTCGATGATGACGGCGAGGTGCTCGTTTCGCTTTTCGGGATTGTCTCCCGAGAGGTCCCTGATCATCTCCGCATAGGCTTTTATCATGGTTAGCGGGGTACGCAGGTCGTGGGAGACGTTTGCGATGAGATCGTTTCTCAGGCTGTCGACTTTTGATATCTCGGAAGCGGCGTAGTTAAGGGCGTCGGAGAGTTCGTTGACCTCGGCGTATCCTCCCCCCTCGAAGCGGACGTTATAATCCCCCGAGGCAAGCGTTTCGGCGGACTCTGTCAGCCGCTTGAAAGGTCTTGAGAGGCGGTTTGAGAGCATCAGCGAGATAAACAGCGCCATGAAAAACGTCATGAAGGATATGAAGATCAGCTGCTCTTTGATGATCTCGACCGTGGGACCGATCGGCTCGGTGGAGGTGTTGATGAAGGTGATGTAGTCGTCGTGGAGCTTCTCGCCGTAGAGGTATTCGGTGGTGCCGAAGCGCTCGTTGGTGGTCTCGGACATATATCTGCCGGTGGAGCTTTTCAGGACGTCCTGGCGGTATTTAAAGAGCCGGAAGCCGCCGTCTGCGGTCAGCACCGAAAATCCTCCCATGAAATCAGCCGCGACTTTTGCGTTGCCGTTTAAGTCGGTGATGACGATGGTCGCGGTGTTGTTATATGCGAGGTCCTCGACGACGTCGCGTATTGAGAAAGGGTATTCGTCGTCGAACTGCTGGGAGATGGCTGATGCGATCTTGTAGATTTTGGAGCGCGTGGACATCTCATAATAGCGATTTAAAGTGAATACCTGAAAGAACCAGACGATCACGAGGATCGCGGCGGTAAAGACGGCGAAGTACACCCAGATGGTGGAGCGGACCGTCAGAGCCCGGCGGGATTTATCTGATGTTGTCAAATTTATACCCCATTCCGCGAAGCGTGACGATGAGGTCGCGATACGGTCCCAAGCTGTTTCTCAGCATTTTGATATGCGTATCGACGGTTCGGTCATCGCCGTAAAAATCAAATCCCCAGACCTCTTCAAGAAGCTTTTCGCGGCTCATCGCGATGTTCATATTCTTGGCGAGGAAAAAGAGGATATCGTATTCCTTCGGAGTCATCTGCGCGCGCTTGCCGTCGATGATGACGTCGCGCGCCGCAAAGTTTATGACAAGACCCTTGTACCTGATGATATCTTCGGAAGGCTCTTTTGAGGAACGCTTGATGGCGACTTTTATCCTTGCCATCAGTTCTTTCGGTGAGAAGGGCTTCACGACATAATCGTCGATACCGACCTCGAAGCCGAAGAGTTTGTCATACTCCTCGCCTCTTGCCGAGAGCATGATGACGGGTATATTGCGTATCTTTTTGATCTCCTTGCAGGCGGAGTAGCCGTCTAATTTGGGCATCATGATATCCATGATTATGCAGTCGAAATTCTGATCCTCCCGGACCTTTTCGACAGCTTCCATTCCGTCTGCGGCTTCGACGACCTCATAGCCCTCGAACGCGGCATATTCCTTGACGACCTCGCGGATTTTCGCCTCGTCGTCCACGATAAGAATTCTCGGCATAAAAATTCCCCCTGTAAATTGGTATATTTTAATTATAGCGCGTTTTATGGGTGCAAGTGTGACTGTTTTATGAATTTTTTCGGAATTTTGCGGGATTATTCTTAAATTTCGGTTGAAAATTGAGGGGGGATGTGGTAGAATAGCGAGATAGAGGGAAGAGGGAAGAAGTTAGAGGTTATCTTTTACCTGCTGCTTCTGATATGGGTTGGCAGGAGCGCCCAATCCCGCGCCATAACAACTTTTAAAAGGGTGCGGCGGGTATGTGGTGCTTGCATGTTATCGGGGCTTGCCCTATTTCCAAGCTATGCGGTACAAAGTTGTTTTATAAAGTGCACTGCTATTTTGCCTCGCTTCGCTCGGCTCTGTGGGGCACCCCTGCGGGGTTCCCCACGCCCCTCCGGCTTTCCCCCACCCCAACCCCTCCCCGAGGGGAGGGGCTTAGCCTCGCTTCGCTCGGCTCTGTGGGGCACCCCTGCGGGGTTCCCCACACCCCTCCGGTTTCCCCTCACCCCCAACCCCCTCTCCCAAGGGAGAGGGGGCTTATGAGCCTCGCTTCGCTCGGCTCCGGGCGACTTCGTCGCCGGTTTTTGGTTGGGGGAACCCCCGGCGAGGGTTCCCCCGATGAAAACAGTCCACCGGACTGTTTTCATCCGCATACGCGGGGTTTTGTCTGCAAGCACGAGCAATCAATCGTTTACGATTGCGAAGTGCGAGCAGCAACAAAACCAGCTTATGCTCCCTCCTGCGCCTTTTGAACGATAAAAGCAATAATATGTCCGCAAGCGAACATATTATTGCTTGAAGATTTCGCCCGTTGCGACGGGCGACTCGGGGACGCTGTCCCCGAGACCCCCGCAAGCCCTTTAAAAAGGGCTTGATCCTAAACTCGCCTTGTCCCGCCTAACCCCTTAATCCAAATCTATCTTCTAACCGTCTAACCCCTAACATCTGATCGGAGGTCACTTATGAAAATAGGAATGATCGTCGCTATGGAGCGCGAAATTGAATCGGCAATCTCAGCTTTCGGATCGCCTTTGCGCACCGAATCGGTCTGCGGCATGAATATCTCTGTCTACAAAATCGCCGACAGCGAAATTTATCTGACCCGCTCGGGCGCCGGAGAAATCTATGCCGCCGGCGCGGCGCAGTTTCTCATCACCCGCTTCGGGGTGGAAATGATCGTCAACTACGGCATTGTCGGCGGGCTCACCGACGAGATGA
Source organism: uncultured Clostridia bacterium (assembly GCA_947627985.1). GTDB lineage: Bacteria > Bacillota > Clostridia > Oscillospirales > Ruminococcaceae > Faeciplasma. The sequence goes on along the minus strand of CANQYD010000008.1, from coordinate 16,558 downwards.
CCGTCTGCCGCACCGTCGCGGTCGATAAGGTCGTCCACTACGACTTCGACACATCGCCGGTCGACGGCTGCGGACCCGCAAGGTATATAAACTATCCGTCAATATATCTCGAGACCGACAAAACCCTTTTAAATCGGGCTTTGGCGGCGGTCCCGGGGCTTAAAAAAGTCATCTGCGCCTCGGGCGACAAATTCGTCGCCGACCCCGATAAAAAGCGGGAACTCCATGAAAAATACGGAGCCGACATCTGCGAAATGGAGGCTGCCGGAATCCTTCTGACGGCTGACAGAGCCGGGGTCCCGGTTCTGATGATAAAATCCGTCTCGGACAGTCTCTTCGGGGGAGCTTCGGAGGCTGAGAAAAACGTCGCGGAGGCGGCTTCCGAATGCGTTCGGGCGCTGATGGCGGTCTTGGAGGCATAAAATGCAGGTCGGTATATCATACGTCGGCATAATCATGCTGATTTTACTGTTTTTGCCTAATATTATCTTTATAAAAAATCGCCCGGTCGGCTGGGAAAAGCTCGGTCCCGAGGACAGAATTTTGGGGATTTTGGAGAAGATCGGTCAGGTCGGGGTGACGATGATATGCCCCATCTCCAAAAATTTAAACTCCGACGGGTTCACTCCATGGACGCTGTGGCTCATCGTCTCCGCCCTGTGCATGGCTCTTTACGAGGCTTGGTGGATAAAATATTTCATCGGCAAAAAGCGGCTTCGGGACTTTTATTCCGGGATTTTGGGGATACCCCTTGCGGGAGCCGTGCTTCCCGTTCTGGCGTTCGGATTTTTGGCGATATTCGGAAAAAGCCCGCAGCTGGCGCTCTTTGTGATCCCGCTGGGGATAGGGCATATCGGCATACACAAAAATCACAAAAAGGAAATTTCAGGCATAGATTTTGAGGAGGATAATAATGTCAACTCTCGGTGAACGCTTAAGAAAGGCAAGAAAGCGCAAGGGCCTTTCGCAGATGGACGTCTTTGACGCGCTCGGGATATCCAACAAATCGCTTTCAAGGTATGAAAAGGACACTTCGGCTCCGTCTCCGGAGGTCTTAAAGAAGCTCTCTCGGCTCTACGACGTCTCGAGCGAGTACATCTTGGGGGTGACGGCGGCGATGGGTCAGTCCTCCGACAACGTCTCGGACGGGGATAATCTCATCGACATGCTCGACCAAAGGGGAAGCGCCGAGAAGCTTTTACGGTTTATTTCATCAAGCCCGACGGCTTTTCACACGGCGGAAAATATCGCCCTGAAGCTGATTAACGAGGGCTTTACCCGCTTAAACGAGTGGGATAATTGGGATATTCAGCCCGGCGGGAAGTATTTTACCGTAAGAAACGGCTCGTCGGTAATCGCTTTCAAGATCGGCTCTGCGGATATCTCGGGCGCCAACATCTATATAGCCCACGGGGACAGCCCGATGTTCAAGCTCAAGCCCGACGCCGAGATGGAGACACTCGGCAGATATATCCGCCTCAATACCGAGAGATACGGGGGAGCTATCCTCTCGACGTGGTTCGACAGACCGCTCTCGATTGCGGGAAGGGTGGCTGTAAATTCTCCCGACGGCGTGAGATCGGTTCTTGTGAATCTCACGGACGCAAACGTCATCATTCCGAGCGTCGCTATTCACTTCAACAGGACGGTGAACGACGGGCTTCATATAAATCCTCAGATCGACACCCTGCCGATTTTGGGCTCAATTTCGGCAAAAGGCAGCCTTTTAAAGAAGGCGGCTTTGGCTGCGGGGGTCAAGGAGCGGGAGATTTTGGGCACCGAGCTCTTTGTCTACAACCGCACCGAAGGCATGATATGGGGTGTGGACGGGGAATATGTATCCTCTCCGAGGCTTGACAATATGCAGTGCACTTACGCGGGCCTGCAGGGATTTGTCAATGGCGAAAATGATCGGAGAATATCGCTCTACTGTGTCTTTGACAACGAGGAGGTCGGCTCGTCGACCAAGCAGGGCGCAAATTCCGATTTACTGAGAGGCGTTTTTATGCGGATATGCCGGGCGCTGTCGATCGACCCGGAGATCACTATATCAAAAAGCTTCTGCGTGTCAGCCGACAACGCTCACGCACTTCACCCTAATCACCCCGAATATGCCGATCCGATCAACCAACCGACGATGAATCAGGGACCCGTCATCAAGACGGCTGCAAGGCAGTCCTATGCCACCGACTCGCAGACGGAAGCGATCTTCAAGAAAATTTGCGCGTCGGTCGGCGTGCCGTATCAGAGCTTTGCAAACCGCTCCGATCTTCCGGGAGGCGGCACCGTCGGCAACATTTCGGCGACGAGGGTGTCGGTCCCGACGGTGGATATCGGGCTCGCGCAGCTCTCGATGCACTCGAGCTATGAGACCGCGGGGTCGATGGACACTATTCATCTTGAAAGAGCGATCGCGGAATTTTTCAGGACCGAGATAATCCCGACCGACGGCGGATATAAGGTGGGTGAGTGATGATGGTGAGACGTGCGGGACCGGAGGATTATGAGCTCGTCGGGAGGCTTTTGGAGGAGATTTTGGACCTTCATCGCGACGGAAGACCGGATTTATTCAAAGCCAAGGAAGATTCAAAGGGAAAATACAGCAGAGAGGAATTTGAGGAGCTGGTAAAGGACGACAAAGCGGTCATCTTCATCGCGGAAGACGAGGGAAAGCCGGCTGGGTATCTGATCTGCAAAATCATCGAAAAAGGCGGAAATCCGGTGCTGAAAGACCTGCGGACTTTATATCTTGACGACCTCTGCGTCGATAAAAACAGCCGCGGCAAAGGGCTCGGCAGGGCGCTGATGGAGGCTGCCGAGGACTACGCGCGCGCAAACGGGTTTTATAACGTCACGCTCAACGTCTGGGGGTTCAACGCGGGCGCGAGGGGGTTTTATGAGAGGCTCGGGTATGGCGTGCAAAGGTGCGAGATGGAGAAGGTGGTGGGGAAACAGTAAAAAAGCAGTGCCTCCGCACTGCTTTTTGTGTTTTTATACAGAATCCGAAAGACTGCATTAGAATCGCTTCATCGGTCTCGATGATCTGAGCCCTCTTTTGAGCCAGCTCGGTCCGAGCCTTCTCCAAATTCTGATGAACGAGCTGCAAAAACGATCTTTGACGTTCCAGCTCGGCATTGATATCCGCAAGCTGAACCTGCTCGGGCGTGAGCTGAGTTTTAAGCCGCGATATTTCTTCTTTTTCCTTTTTTGCCGAATAAAGACATATTGATCCCCCTCATGTTGAGATTATTTATATAAAGCAAAAGTCCCTGCCGTCGGCAAGGACTTATGTATTTTAGGATTGAAATAGATGAACACTGTCTATAATAGTCCGCCCCGAATACATAATAGGTTGGTTTGCTCAAGTCAATCAAGATTAATATTAATCCATCATACCGGTATTATACTCTTTAATCAACTTGACCATATTGACTTGAGTGTCAGTTATGTAATTCTTAATTGTCTCGTAATTCGGATTTTTGGTATCTACTCGCGTAGCAAAACCATCTTGGAACTCAGCGAACAATTCACAGAGTTTATTAGATAACTCCACGCTTATGATTTTAGCATCAGACACTAAACTATATTGCAAACGTGTGTATTGCATTGTAAACGGTTTCATTACTTTAGCTTTACATTGTTCATCATAGTCTGAGTATGAAATATTCTCTCTGTTCGCATTAATTTCTTTCAAAACTCCAATAAGTTCTACACAGCTGTCAAAAAACATTAAAACAGCATCTAAATGGCGTTCAATGATTAAAGTGTTGTACCAATTCTGCGTTATGTCATTTTTTCTGTCAATAATTCTGTTGTTTATCGCTTCTTTTCTAGCAGCACTAGCAATGTAAAGGGAAACAGAGGCAGTTATACAAGTGAATATAGATGTTACATTCCTAATTTTATCCTCTGCACTAGAAGTCTTAAAATCACAAATTTCTAAAAAAATCAACAATAAAACGGTAAATAATAAAAAGAAGAAAAACAAACAAGTAGGAAAACCCTTTATTTTGCTTTTTGTATTTGTTTTTTTAGCATCTGACTTTTCTTTCATGACTGTCCGCCTAATAGATCCATTGTATTAACTATGTTACTAATTCCATTTTCAATATTCATCATGATAATATCATCACATTCAAACTTGTATCTTTCGCGAAATTCTTTCTCTCCCAACTCTTTAAGACTCGCTTGAAACATTCCAGAAAAGAAAGAAGAATTGACAGAAAAGACATCTTCTGGAACAAAGAATGTAACCTCATTTTTTTGCTCATCAAGTAAATCTAAATTGAATTCTTCTCTTGCACGCTTTCCTAAGTCTACCCCGGACAACACCTTATACTTTTTTCCACTTATAACACTCATATCTATCCTATCCACATCATTCGACTCCTTTCAAATATTTACTATCAATATATAATTCCATTGATATAGCTGTTCCTGGAAAACTGTTTTTAAGTGTTCTGACATAATCCGTGTCAGGTTCTTTAGTTAAATCATTTTCCGGGTTAAACGCTATAATCTTATTTGAATACCCGCTCGCATATGATTTTTCCGCTAATTGATACTTTCCATCAAAAAGTATACTGCACTTTCCAGATGTAATACTAAAACACGATTTGAAATTGCGATCGTTAGTATTAAATAATTTCAAAATGGCCTCAATAAATGTTACCGTCCCATTGCCCCTTACTACATTCTTATCAATAATTCGGGATACTCTTTGCTGTAAGGAAAACAGAGTATATAATGTTTCTTTGTCTCTCACAGACTTAAACGAAATTAGTGATTTTTTTACATAGTGTGTGATCCTATTCAAAATCTTCGGTTGATCACAATTCTTCAAGCTTTCATATATCGTATCACCAAAATCAAAAATGCATAGATTACACTTGCCAAGATTGCTGTCTTTATCAAACACATAATGCCCCAATGTATACCAAACCGATGAGGTTCCGCCATGTAATTTGCAATTATCAACTATTTCACCAAATAATTTGCCAAAATGGTTTGCACCCTCTTTGGTTAACATATATCCATGCCTTGCAAGGGATCTATTAATATATTCAATAGACTTCTCGGCAACTTCAGATGATTCGCCTTTTACTAATAAATCCAGCTTTTCAACATTTTGAATTTTGCCTCGATATATGTCCAAATGGTTGAGTAAACCGCTCATTTTTACTAAAGTATCTACTTCATCGCTATCTGAAATCCTGCCATCTTTTACACTTCCGGAAATCCGAATTGTCCTGCCTTTGCTCCTTATAAATCTTACGCATTCCAATATTATTATATCCATTATAGTGGAAGCGCATACGCCCATATACCTGCAATTAAAATGATTAAAATGGATTTCCGTAACATCGGGATTCAACAGGGCGCTGTATAAGGTTCGCAAAAACCCCAATGATTCATCAGGGTTTTTTGATAGGCAAAAAACTTCCGGAATGGTCAAAGGGACAACAGAAGACTCGAAATTAGTTGGCACTAAGAAGTCTGCCCTTTTTAGGCACTCAAAAACATCAGAAGTATACTCAAATTTTTTATAAGCTCCTACGCCGATATGCGATAAACATTCAACGCTCTGCGTGTTGTTTCTCTTTCTTAGCCACTTTTGTATCTTACGATTAACATATCTCTGATGTTTTAGCTTTTGTAATTTCCGCTTACTATTCTTATTCATATGTACATCCAAAATATGCGATATCCTTGCTCTGTAAAATTTATTATTATTTTATCATATAATTCTCCGTTTTGCAATAGCCTGCATCATAATATGTCAAATGCACAAGATGTGTCCAAAATGCTGACATTTTTATATTTTCTGTTGTCAAATTGGGGTAATACCCTTTTTAAGCACCATGAAAGAAAACTGCGGAAAATTGTTATTATATGAGTGTAGTCGATAGCTTAGACGCTCATTTATAGTGCATGATGGTATCTACATTTATCTCCAAATTAACTTTATATTGCGATTCCAAAATGCGTTTTTGTTCCTCTGTTGCAGAATCATAAAGCAACGGGGAAATCGTCAAACCCGAAAAAGGCTCGCTGATTGTAAAAGAGGTAGCTTCTATTTTTACTCTACTAAATCTTTGCAACAAATCATTTGCATCATAGCTTGTAACCGGGTCGTAGGTATATACTCGTTTCTCTTCGTTGTTACTTTCTGACTTGGCTCACTCATTGATTTGCCAATGTCCTTCTGTGTCAGAGCCAATACGAAGAATGATGCCTTTATTTCTCAATTTAGCAATGCGAACAGAAACTGTTTTTCGGCTTACATGAAGTTTTTCGGCTAATTCGTTGTAGGTGTAAGAGGGATTCTCCCGTAACAATGATAAAACTTTAAGCTCTTTCTCAGTCACCCTCTCAGTCACCCTCTCAGTCACCCTCTCTGAACCAATTCTGATAACTTTATCTTCCGGGGCTGTGAATTTAATCACTACGGAATTGCCAGTAATGTCATATTCGGGTAGCGGCACATTATCTGCACCGCAAGCATCACATATCTTCTCAACGCCACGCCCCCAGCTTTCAATAAAGCCTGCCAAATAGAAAACATGAGCGATATTGGGGTTAAACGGTTCTGAAGAATGCTTTTCCATGAGTTTTTCCGCAGACCAGTTTTCAGGAAGACGTCCACAGTTGGCGATATACAGTCTATCATCATACACACTCACTTGAATCGGGATGCCGCGCGCATAATCCTTATGGCACAGTGCATTCAACAGAGCCTCACGCAGAGCCTCATCTGGAACGAAATATCGCTCAATCCGCTGTACCCCCTCGTAGGAAATTTTTGCTTTCATGTATTTCAGGTGAACGATTTCGATGATGCGATCAATCTGGTCGAGCAATGAACCGTGAATCTCGTCTTGATAAAGCAGATCTGAGTCGCTTTCAAAATATCCGATTTTCGTGAATGCACCAAGCTGCCAAGACTCCGGGTCTTCCGCAAACAGGAGCATAGCGGCATTTGTCAAATATCCATTGTTCATCAAATGGAGCTTTTTCATCAGAATGTCTTTCGGCTCATCCAGTGCGCTCTTATCAATGCGCCCTTTTTTGGACGCCCACTTTTTGAAACGACTTACGACGCCATCATCCACATCTTCTATCGTAAATGACGGCAGTGGCAGATTGTCCCACGTTGCGCCCTGTTTGTGTAGCAAGAAACTTTCCAATTCTAATCCTGTCAACTTCTGATTGGTGCTTCCGCTCCGATAATAATATGTTCCTCTGTAAGAGATGGCAATAGGATATGGCTGAACCGGAATCTCCAAGTATTCGAGCCCATTCTCTTCTAATAGGTTTATGGGCACGATGATACCCAGTGCATCTCTTATTTTATTCGGGAGATCTTCGAGAAGTTTGCGTGAGCTTGCCACGCCTACGACTTCGCCCTCATCGTTTTTCCCGATATAAAGGATACCGCCCTGTGCATTGGCAAATCCGCATATCCACGCAAGATAATCGTCCTTCCATATTGATTTCCATTCAATATTCTGTAATTCAGGCATCTGACTGATCCTCGTTTCACATTAATTTTGCTGTATGTTTAAGGCGTCATACAGTTAACTACCGCTCAATTTATTGGGTATTTTTGAGCTGCTCAAGCATCTGCTCACCTGTTTTTCGCAAAGTAATCTCATATTGCGCATATACTTATACTTGATATTATGTCAAATCGGTATTGATATTATTAGATTATACATCAAAAGGCCGGTTTCGTCAAGAAGTTAACATTCGCGGGATTCACTTCATATACTGTCACAAATATTGTAGTTACTAATCATTTGAACCCTGATAGCTTTGCAGGAGATTAACCGCCGGTTCAAGCAAGATGGCGTAATTATCGCTTTTTCTGATTCGTAGAGCCAAACCAATGAAGATTTCCAGAAAAAGCACATCGTATGTTGCCAACATTGATGACTTGAAATTATTCAGATTTGATAATAACCTCAATAATTCCATTCTGGCATACAATAACCCTTGCTACAAGACTCCTCACAATAGAATCGTCATACTCGGTAATCCCACCATGTCTTTGTGGTCTGATTTTGAATTGTTAGTGCGATTACAAATGCTCTTCTGATGAAAACACACGAACCTGTAAGCCCGCATAAATAAGGCTTTTACACACAAAAACGACGGTGCGAAATCTGAATATTCCAATAAAAGCATTCAGATCTCGTACCGTCGTTCATTTCTTAATACCTTTACATATTCCGCCATTCATTATTCCCCGCAATATAGACTATTACCTTTTCGCAGATATACATAAGCTTCGTAACGGCTAAGTCTACGCTGATATGACTGACGGGGTTCTCTGCCTTACGTCTTTTACCGTGAAAATAAATATTGCGCAAGTCCGTGAGTTTCTCAATGCACGTTTTATCTACAACAAAATGAGTTCCGCAATCATCAAATTCTTTTATTCCCATTTTATGAAGTATGTTGACCAGCTTTGCATTTCTTCCAAGCACAGTGATTTTGTCCATCATTGTCATAGCAGAACTTTTCAGTCGATCTCTCTTACCTTTGGGCATATCAATTTGCTCGATACATTTTGAAACTGTCTGCATATCAGTTTCATCAAAAACTTTCTCCGTATCTGCCAAGGCTGCATATTCTCTTTCAATAAACTCAATTATCGTGAACAGGTGAAAGAATTTACTTGAAACAGACTCCCGCCCAAGCGCTGTGTAATACTCATCGACTACAAAGCTTAACGCCGGCGACTTTTCAAGATCGTAATATGTGAAAAACCGTGAGATGTCCATTTTCCCAAATAAAACATGATGCACACTAACCTCGATATCAATGCTATCCGACGCATACAGCCGTATTATTTTGTTTCCATTTTCATCTATATACTCACTCGACCCATATTCCCTCTCAATCAATGCCTCATATGGTTCATATTTGTCAATCGACCACTCCTGCTGATTGAACATAGGCTCGACTCTCGGTTGATACCCATGCTTATTACCGTTGTTAAGGCTCATTAGAACGCTTAGCGACTTGCAGGCTTTTAAGATCGATTCGTCAACAAGTTCCCTTGCCTTTATTTTCGATTCTGCAACTATGCCCGAAACAACACACATAAACTGTTTATCCGGCATCTCATAGGAACTATTGCCCTTATCATCTATGTGAACATTATTTTTGCAGGAAATAGAAAAATGAATACTTTCCGTCGCTTGATATCTCCTGTGATTGTCATTAGGATATGGCACATCTACTGGGCATGGCTCGTCCCACTCAATGGTATCACCCAATCCTAAAATGAATTCTCCCTGGTCGCTGCGAAGATCATATGTATAATACGCCAGCGGCAAAGATAGTGTATAAATTTGGAGTCGTGTCATTAGAACCTCCGAACAAAATGATTTGATTTAGCTGAATCCGGCAAATAGATGATATGTATTTGAAGGCATTGTTTAGTCCAAATTGGGGTATCATTTGAAAAAAGGTTAGTGGATTTTAGCGCTTTATATAATGCAGTACCGCCTTTAAAATATGCAGGCAGTCCGTTTTGCTGCTTTTCGGCAAGTTCAGATAGAATTAGCACCACATAATAGTCCTTTTCCTATACATCAGAACGGTATCCCGTTCTATTATGAATATCCTCAATCAATACTCTGAAAGCATCTCTGTTTTCATGAAGATTCATAGTATCCCTCCTTCACTTGCCGTATGGGCGAGCTCAGCTATGGTTTTTCTGGTATAGTATCTGTCTGCCAGTGCCAACAAATATTCATACTTTAGCCCCATCTGTTCTGCATATTTTCCAAGCAATTCATATGGGCGTTCTGCATCGACAGGCGCATTTTCCATTATGTCCAGTACATCAAGAAATTGTAAATATACTTTATTGCTTTCTGTAACTCTTGCTTTTGGAGGACGAACCAAAACATTTAGCCTTTTGTCCATACGAATACTTCCGGTTGCCCGGTTGGTTGCAATACATCTCTCTTTTGGAAGCTGCGTAGTGAGTCCGATACGATGAAGTACCGTAAATCCCGTTTCATATCCTTCGTTAGGCAAAAGATATTTATCCGCTATCAGCTGTTCCTTATTGATCCCAATCTCGCCAAATGGAGTGACAGCAGTAAAATAATAGATTCCATTTTGATAGAATCGAAGATTCGGAAACACTGTATTGCTCATTACTCGCTTAAATACAACTGCAACAGCTGCAGAAGCTTCCTTTGGCGGTATTTCATATGTGGACGCGAGTTTTTTAGAGATGTCGCGTGTATAGATTGGTTGCCCAACATTGTATTCCGCTAACTGTTTGCTTATAAATTCTGTGTATGTCATTGAGATCTCCCATGATATATTATATACGGACTTAAGACTTTAAATACGAGCATATTATATCATATGTATTTTGCATTGTCAAGTGAATCTTAAAAGACGGAAGTGTCCATTTCCACCACATTATAAAAATTTTTTGCTGGACAATTCACCGTTACTAAACGCTTTCCACTTCCCCCATTTAACTTAAATGTGGTCGCTTCGGACACCCCCTTAAAAGACCAATTACAAACCGGGAGCAAAGCGATTGCATAATAAAAAAGCAGCCGGACATTTTTGTCCAACTCTGCTATGTTTGATGTCTTTTAACGTCCTACAATAGTAAGAAACGAACTTCAAGCAACGAGGGATAGACTGGTACCAAGATATCATTAATCTGTCTTTTATGGGGGTTCCCAAACGACTGGAAAGACGTGTTATCAAGTTGATTTTTGAGACGGAACATTGATTGGTTCCGTCTTTTTATCTTTCTGGTGGAGCGAAATATTTTGAATATTTTCCTTTTAGGTTATATGTTTTTAATCACAACCTCAACCTCTCTGTTTTGATGAATTACTACAATACGCAGACCATGTAGTTATCTTTTTTGTCTCAAACTTCTTTTGTCAATCTATTATTACTTGCAGTCTACATCATTCTCTTTAAAATACGATTTGACAGTATTTCTAAATACGGCATACTGGTCATCATAGAGTTGATTTAACTTTTTTATTTCAGGGTTACATTTAGCTTCGACTTTACCAGTTTCTATTTGGAGTAAAAAAGCATCGACTTGACTAATTAGATCCATCACATTTTCTAATCTATAATACAATATCTTTCCATCAGAAAGAACACTATCTGTTTCTTTAGTGAAAATATGAGAAACTTTATATTCCATACGGGCAAGCATATATTTTGCTCTGTTAATGTAGTAACACACTTCTATATAATAAAAATTGCAAATACTATCATTTTGTCCAACCAGTGTCATTGCCTCATTTAACATTTGTACATATGAGTCTGCAGTCATGACACAATAACAAATATCATTATCAAAAGAATCAACTAATTCCGAAACGCTATATGATTTATAGTTACCTACACGTATCCTTTTTGAAATTATCTTAGCGAAGCCTGCTACAATAAATGGTGCAATAAATAAAATAATAACAATCACGTATATATAAGCTTTTTTAATATTTGAGAAATCAATAAATTTGTCAGAAACTAAAGTCCAAAATGCAAGTAATGCCTCAACCATAAAAGCATAATCTATTACATCTTTTTCTGAAATCGACCGACGAATTTTTTCAACATCTTTTTTAAGACTTAATTCCTGCCATTCATTTACTTTGTTTTTCATTGCTAAAGCCTCATTTCTATGCTTTGTCAAGGTCTATTATTCCGTGGTATATTTTTAAGGCATCATGACTATCAGTTGTATTATTGCTATTTTGTGAGACATATAAAAGTCCTTTTTTCACATCTGAAACTAGACTATCTGAATCATATGTTCTTTTCTCAATTAAAAAACTTTTGGATGACTCAAGCACTAATTTGTATATTGCTGTGTAATATTCTCTGCTACATCTAAATATATATGTTTCTTCGTTATGATTATGCAGCATATCGTTTTTTATGCTTCTTAATGTTAATTTAATTTGTCTTTTTGAACACCCAGACACATTATTATATATAAACCTAATTCCTTTTTTAAGATTGCTTTCCGAGCCATACCCATAATTACATCCTATATACTTAATGGCGTCAATTAGGTTTACGTTGCATATAATGTGGTCACCTCCAGGGATATTTAAATAAGTCCTTCCAAGTGAAAGTGGCACTCTTGCCATACCAATAGTTCTCAATTCCTTGTCCATATCAATAGATGTCCTTTTCAGCACTTTTCATGTAGCTGTAATACTATGACTACTTCTATTTATTGTTCAACGATTGCCATACATCTTTTCGTAGTAATTCTGGTACTCTCCCGAGATAATGGTCTCCCACCACTCTCTGTTATCGAGGTACCATTTAATCGTCTTCTTGATTCCGTCCTCAAACTTAGTTTCCGGGAGCCAACCGAGCTCGGTATGTATCTTAGTCGGGTCGATCGCGTACCGCATATCGTGGCCCTTGCGGTCGGTTACATAAGTTATTAAACTTTCAGGCTTGCCGAGCTCTTTGCAAATCAGCTTAACGATGTCAATGTTTTTCATCTCGTTATGCCCGCCGACATTGTAAATCTCGCCGACTCTGCCGTTATGAATGATGAGGTCAATCGCCTTGCAATGATCCTCGACATAAAGCCAGTCGCGGACGTTCTCACCCTTGCCGTAGACCGGCAGAGGCTTGTCATTGAGGCAGTTTGCAATCATCAATGGAATTAACTTTTCCGGGAAGTGGTAGGGTCCGTAGTTGTTTGAACATCTCGAAATCGTGACCGGCAATCCGAATGTGCGATGATATGCAAGTACCAGCAAATCTGCGGACGCTTTCGATGCCGAATACGGGCTCGATGTATGTATAGGCGTTTCTTCCGTGAAGAACAGGTCGGGGCGGTCAAGCGGCAGGTCGCCGTAAACCTCGTCCGTTGACACCTGATGATAGCGCTTAATGCCGTACTTTCTGCACGCGTCCATCATCACCTGCGTGCCGAGGATATTGGTCTGCAAAAAGACTTCCGGATTTTCTATGCTTCGGTCGACGTGACTTTCTGCCGCAAAATTGACGACAATATCCGGGCGCTCCTCCTCAAAGAGTGCATAGACACCTTGTCTATCGCAAATATCTAACTTCACGAATCTGAAATTTGGGTTGCTCATTACAGGTTCGAGTGTGGATAGATTGCCCGCGTAGGTCAGCTTATCCAAGCAAATCATGCGGTAGTCGGGGTACTTTTTCAGCATGTGGAAGATGAAGTTTGAGCCTATGAATCCCGCGCCGCCGGTTACAATAATTGTCATTTATCTTCCTCCTAAAAGAAGTTTTCTTGTAATATAAATCTTATCTATTATAATCATTGCAATCAATGATATAATTACTTGCACTAATGCTATTGCCAATACTGTAATTAAATTAAAACCGTCTCCCGGGACGAGCCATGATACAACTCCGCTAAGAATATGAACCGAGAAAACATATATGCCAAGCGAATATCTTGACAGCATGCCTACAAATTTATTAACATTTTTCGGAGCAACAAATTTTACTGCTGCATCAATTGCCAAAATTACAGCAATACTGCCGACTGCCCCGGCAAAAGTTCTGTAAAACAGTGCGATGAAATATTTAATGTGATTTTCCTGACCGTACACAGTAAAGCCCAAACCCGGCGGTACATAAATATAATAGTCATTCTTCCAAAGCAAAACCAAGACAAAATGCAAAATAACGAGCGTTGCAATGACATACGGTTTCTTTATATGATCAATGAAAAATGAAAGTTTATTATTATATCTTGCAAACAAATATGCTCCTACAAAAAACGGATACAGCCAGATATATCCTCCGAGATAGGGTAAAAACGGTGAAATAATAAAACCTATAATATATACAGAAATACTGTCCTTAAATGCAAAATGCACAATCGCCGTGCCCATAGAAAGTCCGAGCATACTCCACAAAAACCACATATTACTTATAACATCTTTATAACTTAAAATTACAGATAATATGTTTACCCCCCCCGCCGGATTTTACAACATTTTTAACAGCATTCCAAATGCAAAGGACGACTTGCCATGATAAAATCGGTATAAACAGCCTCTGAATTCTGTTGAAAATTATCTCTTTTAGGTTTCGTTTGCTTACAGTGTAGTAAAACAAATACCCGCTTATCATAGCAAACAGCGGCATATGAAATGAATAAATATATTCAAAAAGAGGATTCTGGAAGAAGGCGTTACTCTCAAGATATTCTGTCCCACAACCGTACTGAATACTGTGTCCCAAAATCACAAGCAATATGGCGACAGCTTTTATGACATCAATCGTAATATTTCGCTTTTCGCTCATCTGATGTCCTCCGTTAAGGACAGCAGATACTGCCCGTATTCAGTCATTTTCAGCTCCTCGCCGAGTTTTTTAAGCTGCTCGGTCGAGATGAGTTTTCTGCGCCACGCTATCTCTTCAATGCAAGAGATATAAAACCCCTGCATTTCCTGAATCGTTTTCACGAATCCGCTCGCCTTGTGCATTCCTTTGGGCGAGCCGGTGTCGAGCCATGCCATTCCCCTGCCCATCAGCGTTACTTGCAGCTGCCCGCGCTCTAAGTATTCATTGTTGATGGCGGTTATTTCAATCTCTCCACGCGCAGATGGTTTGACGTTCTTCGCGATGTTCACGACGTCGTTGTTATAAAAGTATAACCCCGGGACTGCATAGTTGGATTTCGGCTTCTGCGGCTTTTCTTCGATGGATATTACTTTATTATGTTCATCAAATTCCACCACGCCGAACTCTTTCGGATTCTTTACAGGATACCCGAAGATTGCCGCGCCGGAAGTTTCCGCCTGATTCTTAGCCTGTTCGAGGATTGATGAAAAATACTGCCCATAAAAGACGTTGTCTCCAAGAACAAGGCAAACGCTGTCCGAACCTATGAAGTCCGCGCCGAGGATAAACGCGTCGGCAAGACCGCGAGGCTTGTCCTGAACGGCATATGTAAACTTGACGCCGATTCTCGAGCCGTCGCCCAAAAGATTGCGGTAATTGTCAATGTCCTGCGGGGTGGAAATAATCAAGATATCCGAGATATTTGCAAGCAATAGTACCGACAGAGGGTAATATATAAGCGGTTTATCGTATATCGGCAGGAGCTGTTTTGAGACCGAGATTGTGTTCGGGTAGAGCCGAGTGCCCTTGCCACCCGCGAGGATTATGCCTTTCATTTTAACCTCTCCTTTATTTCCTCGAATTTTTGGAGCGCGTGCTCGATGCAGACGTCCATGTTGTAGTATTTGAATTCCGCGAGGCGACCGCAGAGGACGATGTTACCGTATTTTCGGGCTTCGGCGACATATTTTTCATACATCTCGTTACTCTCTTCCGTGACGACGGGATAATATGGAATATTTCCGATCTCGGCATTTTTGTCATACCAAAGCGGATATTCCGTCGCAACTACGCTGCCCTTGCATTCGCTTTCGTCGAACATGATCTTTCGGTACTCGGTGCTGCGCGTTTTCCCATCAGCCTGCGGGAAGGAAATGATTTCAGCCGGCAAAACGGAATCCTCATCGCTGTATTCATAGCGAATATCCAAAGACCTGTAGGGCAGGCTGCCGAATTTATAATCAAACAGCTCATCAATAGGACCGGTAAACACGAGAAGTTCTACATTTTCACCGTCGTACAGGACATGTTTATCTTTAAATTCAATATGCTCAAGGGCGTCTGTTTCAAGATGAACGGATATCTTTTCATGATCCAGCATATTACGGAAAATTTCGGTAAAGCCGTTTTTCGGGAGGTACTGAAAATCCTTGTTGAGATAGCGCTCGTCGTAGTTCATCGCGAAGGGCACGCGTTCGAGCACATATTTGTCGATTTTGTTGATGTCGGTTCCCCACATTTTAGAGGTGTAGGTTCTGAACGCTTTTTCAAACAGCAGCGTGCCAAAATCCGAAACATCTTTATCCGGGCAATCGACGATCTGAAGGATAGGCACGCGGTCGCTTCCGGGGAAGTTAGTCCGAAGCTTATTTATGACGATTTCCGCGCGTTCGGCACCCAGAAGCTCCTGAACCGACTGGAAGTTGAACGGCAGACGGATATACTGCCCGTCGAGATAACTAAGAAGCTTGGTATTGTGCGGGAAAAGCTCGGCATATTGCTTAAGGAATTTAATTATGAAATACTTGTTCGTATTCAGAAAATGCGGACCGTAGCGCTGAATGAGTATGCCGTTTTCGTCGTACTCGTCATACATATTTCCGCCGATGTGCGAGCGCTTTTCAATGACTTCGACCCTGCGACCGCATTCCTCGGCAATTTTCCGGGCAAGTATGCTGCCCGAAAACCCGGTGCCGACAACGATGATTCTTCCCATTTTATTCCTCATTTCATAAGTTTTCTTTGACCCACTTCGCCGTTTTTAGGATGCTTTCTTTGAAGTCGGATTGGCATTCAAACTCAATCGGTATTTCTGCTCTGAGCTGCGAGTAATCCACATATGTATTCTCCGGCATTTCGCCGAAAATAAACTGTCTTTCGGGGCAGATTACTTTGCCCATGTCCAGCATTTTTT
>CANQYD010000007.1 GCA_947627985.1 uncultured Clostridia bacterium | reverse complement strand
GAACCCCCGGCGAGGGTTCCCCCGATGAAAACAGTCCACCGGACTGTTTTCATTTCCCCTTCCTGCGCTTTTTGAATGATAAAGCAAGAGAACGCCTTAAGGCGTCCTCTTGCAGGGATTTCGCGCTCTGCGGAGCGCGACCAGAGGCTGCTCGCCTCTGGCGCCCGCTTTTTGAGGAAAAGCGGGGCAAAACCTTTTTGACTTGTCTCGCCCAAAGTCCGGGCAGTCGTACATAAACCCCGACAAATTTTCTGCCCTCTGACCTCTGACAATCTGCCTTCTGATCGCCCTTGCTTTTTCCGTCAAAATATGCTATAATAAATTATCAACTTGAAAGGACACCGCCATGAAACAGTCTTACCGAAACGACTGTCCCTACTATCTCAGGGACTATCTCACATATGTCCGCACGATCCGAAATCACACAGAAAGGACCGAGGAAGGCTACTATCTCGATATCCGGATTTTCCTGCGGTATCTTCGCATGATCAACGGCGACGTCCCCGAGGACACGCCTTTTGAGGAGATCACGATCAAGGAGTGCCCCCTTGAATATATCGAAAATTTCAGCCTCACCGGGGCGTATCAGTACATGCAGTTTTTGATGGAGGACCGCGGCAACAGCAACACCACGCGCTCCCGCAGGACGTCGTCTTTACGGCAGTTTTATGAATATTTATATTCAAAAGCCGGGCTTATCAAGAAAAATCCCGTCGAGCAGCTGGAGCATCCCAAAGCTCCCCAGAAACTTCCGAAATTTCTCGAACTTGAGCAGTCGCAGCAGCTTCTTAACTCGGTCGACAGCAAGAATCAGAAGCGCGATTTCTGCATCATCACGCTCTTTTTGAACTGCGGAATGCGTCTGTCCGAGCTTGTCGGGCTGAATATCGGCGATTTCAGCGAGACTGCAAGGACGCTTCGGGTATTCGGAAAGGGTCAGAAAGAGCGGATAGTATATCTCAACGACGCCTGCATTTCGGCGATCAAGGACTACCTCAACGTGAGACCGAAGTCTCCGGTCGAGCCGAACGCGATGTTCATATCCTCACACGCTAACCACCTCACACGGCTCACAAACAGGCGTGTTCAGAGGATCGTCGAGGATCAGCTGAAGCGCGCGGGTCTTGGGAATCTTGGGCTTTCCACACATAAACTCCGGCACACCGCCGCAACGCTGATGTATGAATACGGCGGGGTTGACCCGATGGTTTTGAAGGAGGTTTTGGGGCATAAAAGCGTCGCGACGACCCAGATATACACCCATCTTTCCGACGCCGACCGTCAAAGAGCCGCGGAAAATTCCCCCCTCGCGAACTTCAAAGCCGAGCCAAAGAAAAAGGAAGATGAGTAATGGATTATATTTTTGAATCGGAAAATATCGGCTTTGTCCGGGTCGGCGAGATTTTTCTCAAGGATTATCTTGAGATGATCAACGACCCCAATACCGCGCGTTTTATCGGCATTAAGGAGCCGGTCACTGAGGAACATGAGCTCGGGTTTATCAGGGATCATCTTGAAAAAGACGATAAAATTTTCTAGATGATCGATAAGAAAACCGGAGATTTTATCGGCAATATCGAGATATCGTCTGTTGATGATGACGCGGGCGAGTTGGGTATCGCGATAACAAAAAGCAAGCAAAATTCAGGCTTCGGGCAGGAAGCGATCAAGAGATTTATCGGCTACTGCATGACCGACCTCGGGCTTAAGAGGATCACGCTCAAGGTCTATCCGGAGAATTTTAGGGCGATACATGTCTATGAAAAGTGCGGGTTCAGGGAGTATGAACGAAGGGATGACGATGTGTTTATGGAGGTAAAGGGGTAAAGCGGATAGATATACAAATACCGTCACATAGCAAAGGCTTATGCGGCGTGTTTTTATTATAGAATAAATAATCATATCCGGCGCGCCAATAAAAAATCCGCTTTCGCGATCAATAGGGGTCCCCGCAAACGCTTGCGTTTGTGGGGAAGAGGCGGAGCAGCGGAATGAGTGAGCGATGCTTTCAAATGCGGAGCATGAAGAAAGCGTCGCGAGCGATATGGAGCTTGCGACGCCGTTGGCGCGTCTTACTGGACTCGAACCAGTGGCCTACTGCTTAGAAGGCAGTTGCTCTATCCAACTGAGCTAAAGACGCATATATTTTCGGCGCCGCATTTTCAGCGACGCCGTTGGAGCGGGTGATGGGAATCGAACCCACGCGACCAGCTTGGAAGGCTGGAGTTCTACCATTGAACTACACCCGCATTCAAGCGCGAGATTTATTATATCATTTAAGCGCCGAATTGTCAAGCTTTTTTACACTTTTATTTTTATTTTTTTCTTTCGACCTGTTTCGACAGACTTTTATTTCCAGAAAAGTTAATATATATCTGTAAACTTAACTAACCGAAAGGAGGCGATCAGCATGATATGCTATCGGATCTACGAAAACACAATAACCGTAGACGGCAAGGAGTCGGAGAGCTACGGCGTTGCGGCGTTCGACGAAAACGGTGAGATAATCGGCTGCGCGCCGGATATCACTACCGTGAGGTCGAAGGCGGAATACATTTTGGAAAAATGCCGCCGAAATAACGCCTCGCCATGTCACCTAAAAGACATCGCCGAGGACTTCATAATCTCCGACGAATATTGACATCACAGGGCTTTGGGAGTATAATTAAAGCAACCTATAATGAAAGGAAGCTTTGCGATGGAAACAGTCAGGCTGATTTTAAACGAGAAGAGAAACGTCTCACTAACGGGCTATATACAGCCGGTGGGCGGGGAATTTTGGGGTATGACCAAGCGCCCGGCGATAATCATTCTCCCCGGCGGAGGATATCAGTATTGCTCCGACAGAGAAGCCGATCCGGTGGCTTTTCCTTATCTGCAAGCCGGATATCAGGCGTTTATCCTAAGATACTCCCTAAATGATGACGCCGCTTGGGATAATCCTTTAAAGGATTACGATCAGGCATATGAAACTATCTGCGAGCATTCTGATGAGTGGTTTGTGGATACCGACCGCATCGCAGTCATCGGATTTTCCGCGGGAGGACACCTTGCAGCCGCTGCCGCAGTAAGCGCCGTTCATCGACCCAAAGCGGCAATACTCGGCTATCCCGTCATCTCGACGACGATCCCGTGGAATAAGACTGCTCCCAATCCGGCTGAGCTTGTTGATGATAAGACCTGCCCCTGTTTCGTCTTTGCGTCAAGAAACGACGGCACCGTGCCGATCCAGGACAGTCTCGATTTCCTGTGCGCCCTCAATAAGTCGGGTATTCCCTTCGAGACGCATATCTACGCCTTTGCAAATCACGGATTCTCGACCTGCGAGCCCTGCCTTAACAACAGAGACTGGTGCTGCAACCGCACTCCCGACTGGATCCGCGACAGTATCGAATGGCTCCGTGAGACCGTCGGAGACTTCACCGACGGCATTTTGGGAGAAAAAAAGCGCTGGTAAGACATAATCAGCCGACAAAAAAGCCTCCGGAATTTCGGAGGCTTTCTTTTATTCGATCGTGGAATTCGTCTCCCTCGGATATCTGAACTGTCCGATCGTATAGGAGACGTTCGAGACGTTTGCAAACGTCGCAGGATATTTTGCGAGAATCTGCTTCATCTGAACGATCTGGTGCTTGTTGACGATGCAGATCAGGAGATTTTTGGTATTGTGGGTATAGCAGCCCTCGGCGGTTATCAGCGTGCAGGAGTGCCCAAGTTTTGCGATAACCTCGTCTGCGATTTCCTGCGGAGTATCGGTCACGATCTCAAACCTCACGGCTTCCTTGTTGCCTTTGAGCATCTTGTCGCTGACCACACTCTGAGCGTAGCAGTAGAGCACGCATAAGATCACCGGCTCGAATCTGAATTCAAAGACGAAGAATGACAGAACCGCAACTGCTGAATTCAAAACAAACGTCACCCACACAAAGTCGTATGAAGGTTTATATTTGTGGATAAGCGCCGCTACGAGCTCGGTGCCTCCCGAGCAGCAGTTCATCATGAACGCAATTCCCAAAATCCCGCCGTTCAGAATGCCCGCGACCAGAGGACCCAAAATCGTGCTGGTGCCGTTGTCGGTCTGATAGATGATCGCCGAGAGATCGATCCTCTCAAGGACGATGAGGCTTAGAGAGAACGTCAGGATATAGACGAGCGTCTTGACCGCAAAATCCTTGTTCACGAGGATATAGACGGCGATGATAAGCGGGATATTGAATATCAGCGAGAGATATCCGACATTTAAGCCGAAGATGTGCTGGATCATCGTCGCGATACCGTTAAAGCCGGCAGGCGCAAAGTTGTTCGGGAAGATAAACAGGCTGTAGGACAGCGCTGAGAGCATGGCAAGCCCCGCCAAACCGATATACCCGAAAAGTTTCTTCATTTGGATAATACTCCCGAAATTTTATTATTTCTCTACGCCGGGAACAGCCGCTTCGACGCTCTTTTTGAGTTCGTCTACGGCTTTAGCATAGTCGGCGCTCTTAGCAAAAGCGGTGAGCTTGATGGTAGCCTTGTCGGCGACGTGGGAGGATACCGATACCGAAGGAGTGCCGTTCAGAACGAGATTGTTTGCGGCAGCGGTATCGAGAACGATCTTCTTTGCGGCTTCGACGTCGGCGTCGTAGGGAAGAGCGAATTCAAGTGCAATCCTGCGGGCGTCGTCGATGGAGGTGTTTACAATGGGAGCGTTGGTGAGAGTGCCGTTCGGAAGGGTGACGATGGTGTTATCGTCGGCAAGGAGGGTGGTGTAGAATATCGAGATATTCTGGACAATGCCGGTCTGCCCGCCCATCGTGACATGATCCCCTATCCTGAACGGGTGGAAGACGACTATCAGGATTCCGCCTGCGAAGTTGGCAAGCGCGCCCTGGAGTGCAAGACCGACGGCAAGACCTACAGAGCCCAAGACCGTAACAAAGGTCGCGGCGGGGATTCCGAGAGCCATGAGAGCCGTGATGAGGGTCAGGATTTTGATAGCCATCGAGGCGAAGTTTGCAAAGAAGCTCTTGGCGGTATCATCGAGCTTTTTGCTCTTTCTGATGATACCTGCGACCACGCTTGCGATGACAAGTCCGGCGACGATGATAATCACAAGCTTCACAAGAACCGTTGCGATAGACGTAAGTGCAGATAAGAAGTTTACCATTTCAGTTTCCTCACTTTTTAAAGTATTTATTTTATTTGCTGACGCAATTAAAACCGTAGAGCTCGATACCCCGCTTTTCCGAGCAGATTTTGTCTATAAAGGTCACATACTTTACAACACTCTTTTTGTTGGGAGGCTGTATGTAAAGAAGTTTTCCTTTACAGTAAATATCAAATTCCTTGTTCGGGGTATACGGCGTGCCGCCCAAAATTTGCAGCTCGCAGTTGTAATCGATATCTTCTCCGAAAACTTTTCCCTTTAAAATTAACCTATCCCGATCAAGATATACATGCCCCGAGCCCGCGCAAAGGTCCATGTTTCCGTCATTTCCGACGGCGCCGATAGTGACGTCTTCATCAAAGACAAGATCATCGTCAAGACAGCTTATCTGCCAGTAGAACCACTCGTTCACGCTCTTGAACTTTCCCGCTAAGAAGCGGTAGTCATCGCCCAAAACCGTCTCAAAACCGCAGTCAAGGCATTTTACTTTACAGCCCTTGGCTTTGATCTTAAACTCACTTTTGCACTCGGGGCACTTGTAGATGATTCCGTCGAGACCTTTTACGGTGTCCCTTGCGGGATATCGTCTACCCGCCGCGGCTTTTTCATCATCGTGATAAATCGCAAAATCTATCTTCCTGCCGATATCTTCAAGAGACATATTTTTAAGCTCGTCGCCCGAGAAAATCTTCTCAGCCGACACCGTCACAAGACCCGGTCTGAAGCCCTTATACCACTTCGGGTCGGCAAGAGCGGCGCCCGTTCCGGTCACGCAATATACGGGTATTCCGAGCCTTTTGACGAGCTCGGAAGTGCCCTGGGTGACAGGATAGGTGTGCGCGACGGCGTTCATTCTGCCTTCCGGGAAGAGGACGATGACGTTCCCCTCGCTCTTTGCGCGCATGATACCCATGATGGTCCCGGCGTCGGGATAAAACATTTTTTTAGGGATCGCGTGGGCAAAATTCGTCAGTATAAAGCGTATCAGCGGCTTTGAAAAGAGGTGCTCGCTTAATACGAATGTCGGCGTAAATTTTCTGCACTCCCAGCCGACGGTGATGTGATCTATTCCCGAAATGTGAGGAGCAATTATCAGCGCCGGACCCTTTTTGAGATCGGATAAGCCCGAGCGGTCGAACTTAAACCTCGTCCCGACAAATATCCTGAAATAGAGAAGCAAAATCCCGAAGCCCAAGAAGTAGAGGACCCGGTTCGGCTTTCCTATCTTTTTTCTTTGCTTTTTGGCGGATTTTTCAGCCATACCTCTCCCCTCCCCGTTCTCTTTTATCCATTTTAACATATCTTGCCCGAAAAGGCAAGAGAAAAAGCAAAATCTTCCGCAAAAAAATCCTCCCAAATGGGAGGAAATTTTTTAAATCTGCACCTGTTCCCCGACTTCGGATCCGCTGTCAATATCTACCGATTCCGAATATTCCACCCTCTCGATATTGCAGCCCTTGCCGATCCTGACTCTTGCACCCCTGACGACCTTCGCCGAGGTGTACTCGATGTCTATATCGTCGCCCTCGACGGTTCCCGCGGTCAGATTTCCCTTGCCGCCGCCGTTATTTATCGTTATAATAGGCAGATTGAATATCTTCACCTTGACATTGTCTTCGCCGCTGTGCCGCTTTACTGTGAGATTGGTGCAGCCTATTTCATTTATATTGCAGCCTCCGTTGAGATTTATCTCGACCGATTCGGCGTTCAGAAGTCCCGAGACTTTCGCAGCGCCGCTTATATAGGCTCTTTCCGAGGCGGAAGCGTTCGCAAGGGAGGCGGCGCCCAATATCATCAGATTTGTGCAATCGATATCACCCAAGACCTTCCCGGCTCCCGTAATCTTAAACTCGTCGCACTTTACGTTCTTATCGAATTTCGACGATCCCGACGTCCTGACTGCCGAAGCCCTGACGTTTCCGACGACCACACCCGAGCCGGATATCTTGATCTCCCCGTCGCAGGCGACGTTGCCGTCGATCTTCCCGCTGCCGCTGATCTTAATCTCCTTGCAGTTCAAATCCCCCGAAATCCTTCCCGAGCCGGAAATCCCGACGTAATCGTAATACTCATTCCCGGCGCTTAACGAGCCGCTGCCCGATATTTTAAGTTCTGCCATGTCATTTTTCCTCCGTATTCAGATTTTCAAGTAAGTTGTTGACGCTGATTGATATCCCGAGCCCCGAGCCTTTGGTGATCCTGATACTGATGATCTCGTCGGCGTTGAAGATATTTTCCCCGTGCTTTGTGCTGATGATGAGCTTCGGGGTCTCCTCTTCGATGGCGCCCAGCTCTTTTGCGATCTCTTCAAGCGACTCGGTGTCCTTTTTTGACAGTATCTCCTCGACCCGCTTTGTGATGAGTTCGCGGTTAAAAAATGTCTCCTGACCTGTAAAGGTGGATTTCTTTACAAGCCACTGCTCCGGTATCAGTCCCATTCTCTTCCAGCGATACAGCGTGCCGTAGGATATCCCGTACTTTTCTAAAAGTTCCTTTTTTGAGATCAGTTCATCCACCTAATCCTCCCCTTTCATTCTTATTCTTTGCAGGTCGGTCTTTTTATCGGACATTTTCGAGCCGCCATTCTTTTTAACGAAAAATTTATCATAGCCGGCTCTGTCGTAAAGTTCGATGGTTATGTCGTCTAAACCGTACTGCTTCCTGAAATATCTTCTGTCTTGACTGTTTATCATAAATATACCTCCTTCAAACTTAGCGTAACATTGTTACTGTGATTATAGTGTAACATAACATTGTTACGCTGTCAAGTACTTTTTGAAAATTTTTTCAAAAAAATAAAGGGCTCGATCTATGAGCCCTTTTTGATATTCAACTTTCGACCTTGACGATCCAGTTTCCGTGGAGTTCGAGCCTGCTTCCGTCCTTAAGTTTAGCCTCTATGGAGGATATCTTCACCCAGCCTTCGACCTCAGATTCTGCGCCGACGATCTTTAAGATATTGTCGTCGGGGGTAAACTCCCAATAGCAGCCCTCTCCCCTGAGATTATCGTCAAGCCTGAGCTGCGAGCCGCTTCCCCCCGGCATTGAACCTCCTAACAGTTCGGGAACGCCCACAGACCCGCGCACGGTTATCCCCTCTTCCGTGGGATTGAGACCTGATCCTCCTCCCAAATATTCCGGCGCGCTTTCAAATCCCATGACCGAGTCAAAGTGATATTCTGTGATCTCGCTGTAGGGGTATTCTGAGACGTCCGAAGGATTATACACAAACTGCATCGACCCGTCCGGAAGCTTTTCAAGGGAGATATCGAGCTCGCCTTCTTTTACGTCATACGCCGTTCCGTCTTGAGCGCTTTTAAGATAGCTCTGCGCCGGGCTGAAAGTTACCCTGTCTCCGAAATCATCGGAATTAAAGCCCTTTAGCTTGTATGTGCCCCCGTCCGAAGTTCCGGCAGAGACAAGATAAGCTCCGAACGGGATATCGGTACACTGAAGGTCGCCGTTTTCATCGAGCCAGTAGGTCATCATCATGACGACCATGTCAGGCTCGACGGGGTCGCCGTTTTCGTCCGACAGCACGACCTCGTCCGCGTCCACCTTGCCGATGATATTGCCGTCGGCGCTAAGCTCGACAACGACGGGCTCCATGGTGCCTGTCTTATATCCCATAAACTGTAAAATATCGTCGTCCGGGATTGCGGGGGTTTTATTCAGCCGATAAATCCCGAACCCTGCCGCGGCAACTATCACTAAAGCAAAAGCTGCGGCGGCTATCTTCAAAACACTTCTTGATTTTGTCACGCTGATACGTCTCCTTTCAGAGATCGCCCTGTCGATCCCCTTTTCGACTTCCATGTCAAGATCGGGAGGCAGGGAGATCATTCCGAGAGCTTTTTCCAATTTGTCTTTCACAGTAAATCGCTCTCCTTTTCAAGTTTATTCATCGCGCGGTAAAGAATTGATTTGACGGTTCCGAGCGGCAGATTAAGCGCCTTTGCTATCTCCCGAAGCTTAAGCCCGTAGAGATATTTTAAAATTACGGCTGCCTTTTCCCTCCCGTCGAGCTTATCCATCAGCTTTTCAAGAAGGAGTCTGTCCTCGGTCTCATGCTCAGATGAAGGAGATGCGAGGCTCTCAAGCGGTACCGTTTCATCAAGCGGAAGAACGCGGCTGCGCTGTTTTAAGATGTCGATGGAGCAGTTTATCGCGGTCTTTATCGCCCAAGTTTTGAAATATTCCCTCTTTCTGAGCCTGCCGAAGCTTTTGAAGCACCGATATGCCGTCTCCTGAAGCACGTCTTTGGCGTCCTCTTCGTTTTTTAAATAGAGATAGGCTATGCGGTAAATCTCTTCCTTTGCGGGCTCAAAGAGCTCCAAAAAGAGCTTGTCATCGCTCGGCATTTTCATTCCTCCTTTGCAACGCTGCGACAATTAGACGGAGATATCAGCCAAAAAGTTTCATAAATTTAAAAATATCCGAGAATTTCCCGGATATTTTTGATTCAGACTAAGTCCTTGAAATATTTGTTAATTCGGTATAAATACGCCCGTCCCCTGTTGTCGAAGTGCTCGGTGACATGAAGGTATGTGAGGATATTCAGCGTCATATTCGCAACTTCATACGCTATCCCCGCACGCCTTGCAAACTCTTTGGCGGTGAATTCATCGGGAAGCCCCGCAGGTACGAATATAAGATAATCCGCGGGATTGTCAAGAAGTACATTTTCCCCGATCTCAAAGGGTATGCGGTCATATCTTCTCGTCTTTTTTCTTTTAGCTCCCGGAGGTGATTTTATCTCCCGATACTCCTCGACGTCAAAGAGCATCAGCCGAACGCAGAAGCGGTCCCAATCGAGAAAATATTTTATCCCCAAAAGCTCCGGGATTGCGTCATACCAATTCCCGACATGCCGGTGCTTCCTTGCGGGACCGACGGTTTCACCCGTCTCGGGGTCGAAGCTTATCATCTTTCTTATCCTTGCAATCGGGTGGACGACGGTGACGTCATACCCTTCGAGCAGGTAATATTCAAGTTTTTCCTTGAGATTAAAAAGCGCGCGGGTCTGTATCTCGGTGATGTGGTCGCCGTTTAAGATGTCTGCCGTAAACTTCCCGACCTTGATTTCATGGCAGGATTTATCCGGCTCGAAGTAGTTTTTTAAGAATATGTGGATATATTTTTCAGAGAGCGTGCCGACGCCGTTGTCCACATGAAGCTCCTCGCGGCTTAAAGACGTCAGCTCCTCAAAGCGCTGATAATCAGTCATTTTCCCGCTCCGAAATGTATTCTTCAAGTATCTCAGCCGCAAGACCGATGAGCCTTGCGCAGGGTCGGGTCTTGTAAAATTCCTCCGTCCTCGGCGGTGATTCGGGATCCGACGAGCCCTTTATCCCCAAAAGATCGCGGCAGACAATCGATCCCGCCCGCTCTTTGAATTTATAACACAGCGACTGCACGAGCATGTAGTGCTCGGATTTGAGCCTCGGGTCGCTTACGTCGGAGTAGCCGTAGAGCATATCTAAAGCCATTATCATTCCCGACACGGCTCCGCAGATTTCCCGAAGCCGGGACACCCCTCCACCGAATCCGCAGGAGATTCTTAGCGCGGTATCATGTTCAAAGCCGGTCAGGTCTTCAAATGCGCAGAAGACCGCCTGAGAGCAGTTACAGCCCTTATAAAACATTTCCACTGCTCTTTCGGAGCGGTTCATGGCGATTCCTCCTCAGATTCTGTAGCTCTCCGGGGCGCCGAAGTAGCTCTTCGGGGGTTCCTTGCCCTCGGGATAGATTACGATTTTTTCGATAATGATGTTCGGGTCGCCGCCGTAGAGCCTGAGCTTGTTAAGACGCTGATTTACGTCGATCGCGGTCTTTATGACCCTGACTTTATCAAGAACATCGTTTCCCCACTTGGCGCTTCCGTGCATACCCGGCTTATAGCCCGCGGGAACGGTGTATATGACTTCCGGCTCGGAGCCGTTGATACCTACTCCTACCCTGAGTTTTGCGTTCATCGCAACGGGATTTCGGCTTGAAAGATAGAGCGCAGCCTCGTATTTTCCCGTTGATCCGGCAGCAAAGCTGTATTCAATATAGGGAACGTCTATATCAAGATATTTGTCGGTGGCGTTATCGATAAACCCGGAGTCTGACGGGAATACCTTCATGGCGGCGGTGTCGAGGCGGGAAAGATGATCAATCCCCGTCCAGCCGCAGTCCTTGCCGTCGTGAAGGGAAGTGTAGCCCGACGCTTCCATCGAGATATACCCCTCGGTATCGACATAAGTGCCGGCGGGATAATCATAATCTCCTCCCGCGTAGACCTTGAGCCTTGCCGCGGTTCTGCCGACCGGCTTGTCATACATCTCCACCGTGTCGGAAAGCTCGTCGCTCGTAAAGACGCAGCTGACCGAAATATTCGCGCAATCAGCCTCTTCGAGCTTCTTTCGTTCGATATAAACGTCTACCGTCGCTATCCCCTGATCGGGCGTGAGTACGCCTTCGGTATTAGCGAATCTTAGCCAATCTTTATCGCACTTAATTATATATTTTAAGGGATATTTTGAGCCGGTCTCGATATTTATCGCAATCTTTTCTACATCGGGTCGCATGAATTCCCGATTTTCAAGAACGGGCGACGATACCCAAAACGTGCCGATGGAATATGTCTCCCTGCCCGCAAAGGAAACATAGGACTTGCACCCTTCGACCGGAATGACCTCGCTTACAAGAGGATATCTCCAGTCCTCGTTGTTCCAGCTCCTGAAGCCGTGGTGCGCGGAGTCCGCCATATGCACCCACTTGCCGCCGAGCATTTTATCATAGTCGCTGTGAAGCTTTTCATCAAAGGCAACTCGCTCTTTAACGCAGTTGAGATATTTATTTGCGGCAAGGCTTCCGTGGGAGGCATAGAAGCCGTTCCAGCCCGCCTCTATCGACATCTGAACGAAATTCAGCGAAGCGACAGCGGGATAGTAAATCTCATAGAAAATCGAGGCTTTAATAGGCTCGGGAGCAGTGTTATAGAGCTCGGTCGCCTTTCTGATGATCATCTCGCACTCATCGTAAACACGCCTGCCTTCGTTGAAGTTGATCGGGGCATAGATATACTGATTCATGGACTCGGGCGTGCGTGCGTTGTTGAATTTTGTGTAGCCGTTGAGGACGGTGTAGATATCTTCAAGTTTATCGTCATTGAACCAGTCGCCGTACTGCTGCTTCACCCAGTTTTTAACAAATCCCTCGACGGAATTTATCGCAGTGGTGCCGTATTTATCGAAATCATAGGCAAGGCTCAGGAAGTAGCAAAGCGGGTACTCGAGACCCTTGATGTCGCCCAAATTGACGATCCAGAGGTCCCTTATGCCGTAGTCATAAGCCATCGTCATCTGTTCCCATGTTTTGGAAAGACGGTTGGTGTTCATCCATTCATAGGATATCGGCGAGCCGTGGTAGTCGTAGTGATAATACATGCCGAAGCCGCCGTTGTGATCGCGGTCGGTACCGTCGGGGAGGAATCTGAGATTGCCGTAGGTGTCGTCGCAGAGCATGAGAATTACACCGTCGAGAGCCTCCCAATTCTTAAGACCCTTTGCGGTCTTGTCGCCGTGATAGAAGTCCTCGACCTCGTAGTACAGAGCGAGCATTCTCGGGATTTTTTCAAGATCGGGATTCACGACCTCCTTCATCAGCTCGTTCTGCGTAAGAATTACGTTTCTTAAGACGTTGATGTTGTCCTCCAAAGTCGCGTTTTTACCCAAGAGCAGGCTGTCGTTTTCGCCTCTCATGCCGACGGTGATGACGTTTTCAAAGTCCTTATTTCTCTTTAAACCGTCGCGCCAGAACTCGGTGATGGCGTCTTTATTTGAGATGAAACTCCAAGTGTTGTCGTCGCCGTATTGTTTATATATTTTCTGCCACTCGGCTCCGGCTCGGCACATCGGCTCATGGTGGGAAGCGCCCATGACTATTCCGTATTTGTCGGCGAGCTCAGCGTTCAGAAGCCCCGGGCCCTCTTCCGAGAAGATTCCGGTCCACATTCCGGGCCAGAGATAATTAGCCTTGAGCCTCAAAAGAAGCTGAAATACCGGCTCATACGCCTTTGCATTGTACCCGCCGAAGCGCTTTGTGCACCAGCCTCCGAAGGCGGGCCAGTCGTCGTTTATGAAAAGTCCGCGGTACTTTACCGACGGCTCCTTTGAGACAAATCCGTCCAAGCCGGAGACGATGATCTCATCGCGCTTTTTCGGCACGACGTCACCCCAGAATACCATCGGGGAAACGCCTATTCTCTCGGAAAGGTCGAAAATGCCGTAGATGGTTCCCCTCTTGTCGCTTCCCGCGATCACAAGGGCTTCCTCCACGCCTTCAAAGGGGTTTTTGAGGTATGTAAATGAGAAAACTTCCCGCTTGCCGGAAATTTTTGAGATATCGATTCCGAGATCATCTAAAATCTCACTCTTTTCGACCGTAGCCGCGATTATAATGCTTTTAGATTTTATATCATCTTTTTTGGATATGATCTCGGGCTTCCTGCCGCACACAAGCTCGATATCCTCGGCATGAGCCTTGGCGACCAGCTTTACCCCTTCATATGCCGAATCTTCCACCAAAATCTGACAGAGATTATTGCCAGAATATATTCCGAAACTGTCCATAAGCTGCTCCTTTTTGATTTTTTATACAGTATATCACAACGCCCCGAGAATTTCCAGCGTTTTGATAAATTTATTCTGAAATGCAAGCAAAAAAGCTTTTATTGCAAGAAAAAGCGGGCTTTCACCCGCTGAAAACGCTATTTTGCGACATGCTTCGGCTTTTTCGCACTCTTAAACGCGTTGATGATTTTGTCGCGATACAATATGCATACGAGTCCGATGACCGCAACGATTACGAACATCACTGCGGCTATGACGGT
Organism: uncultured Clostridia bacterium; assembly: GCA_947627985.1. Classification (GTDB taxonomy): domain Bacteria; phylum Bacillota; class Clostridia; order Oscillospirales; family Ruminococcaceae; genus Faeciplasma. The sequence goes on along the minus strand of CANQYD010000007.1, from coordinate 49,433 downwards.
GTTCCCCTCGCTCAGAGACGAGCCGAAGACGTTGGAGATTATCAACCCCGGAGACCTTGCAAGCATCGAGAGGATAAAGAAAGTGGCGGGCTTGATATTCAAAAGCGGCGCGAGGTAGGTCAGCGCGTCTTTCGGCATGACCGGAAGCAGAAAGAGGATAAAGACCGCAAGTTCGCACTTTTTCTCGTCCTGCAAGAAGCTGAGCCGCTTGATACCCTTGGCGTCGATGATTGCCTCAACAAGCGGCATTCCGAGTTTTCTTACGATGTAAAATACGATCATCTCGCCAAAAAGCGTGCCAAGAAGGCATAAAACCGTCCCCCAGAAGCTTCCGAAGATCACCCCGCCGAGTATCTGCACAAGCCCGCCGGGAATAAGAGCCACCACGACCTGAAGTATCTGCAAAAGCAGGAAAGCGCCGATTCCTAAAAAGAGATTTTCCCGGACGATCCCGCCGACGATCTCTTCAAGCCGCACTCTTCCCTCCTCGCTCATCAGCATCGGCACCATCGGCAGGCAGACGACAGTGAGCGCCAAAGTCACCAAAAGAAAGATCACAAGCGCCGTAAATTTGATTATTTTCTTGTTCTTTTCCGACATATTTATCCTCTTAAATCATTTTCTTTTGAAGAGCTTTTTCCTAAGGCTCTTGACATATTTATCCCTCAGCCGGCGGAACATGATCTCGTAAAGTATCAGTAAAATATTTCCAAGAAATAGGAGACCCAGAGCCGCTATCCCGGTGAAATCCTCCTCCATGTAGCCGACAAAGAGCTTCATCAGGATAAAGTACGCCGCGACCATCGAGATATTAAATACCAAAAATCTTATCAACCAGCCGACAGCTTTTAACTTGAGATTATCGAGCGAGACCGAAAGTATCGGGTAATATCCGAAGAAAAACGCGAACATGAAAGCCGATTCCTTTTCGGGAGATAAGATCAGCAGCAGCGCCGAGACGCTTGCATATGCCGCAAGCCCCGTATTTTTGCCGCATTCATAGCTGACCGCGTAGATCAGAAGTCCCGAGAGCATCGGGAAGATGTAGGTCATCAGCGGGATTATCGAAGCCGAGAGCATCATCAGAACACACAGCGCCGAGGCGATCCCTCCGAAGGCGATACGAAAACTGAGCTTTTGCATTCTTAGGCTCCTTTCCATGATACTATAGCACGGAAAATATTAAAATTCAATATCAAAATTATTAAGATTTTATTAAGATTCATACGCTATTTGTTCGTCTTGCAGTCCTCGCAGCCTCCGAATACCTCGGAAATCGGCTCCAAAACGGCTCCGTCTTTAATCATTCCGAGCCGCTTGGGATATGTATCGGAACCGCATAAAAACTCGGCTTTCTCGATCCCCTTCAAGGCTGCCAAAAAGAGTATGCTCCGCAAAATCCCGTCAGCAAGCATAAGGTCGCCGCCGTCGGAGATCATATAAATGAAAATGCACTCCGGGGTGATCTTGTAAATCCCGAAGCCTTTTACTTTTTCGCCGTCGACGGCTTCCGAGATCATCACATCATCACCGAGCCCGAGATCATTCAGAATTTTTTCATACCCCTTAACGCCGTCTTTTTTTAATATCTGAAGCATTTCTGTCCCTTTCCTTTCTCACGCTGTTTTTGAGCGCCGTGACTTCCTGAGCCGTGAGTTCCCGAAATTCGCCGGGTTTTAACATGCCGAGCTTTATCGGTCCCACCGAAATCCTCTTTAGTCTCGCCACTTCAAGCCCCACCGCCTCGCACATTTTCCTGATCTGGCGGTTCCTGCCTTCGTGAATGGTTAGCTGAAGAACCACCCTCCCCTCCTCTTTTGTGAGGACGAGGACCGTCGCCGGAAGCGTCTTTACGCCGTCGATCACAACGCCGGAGCTGAGTTTTAAAACCTGATCCTCGGTGATGTCGGGTCTTACGGTCACGCGGTACGTCTTAGGGACGTGACTGCCCGGGTGCATGACGCCGTTTGCAAGCTCTCCGTCATTGGTAAATAACAGCAGTCCCTCGGAATTTCTGTCCAGCCTTCCGATCGGGAAAACCCGCGCGTCTACGCCTTCCAAGAGATCCATCACGCACTTTCTTCCCTGCTCGTCAGAGGTCGTCGTGACGTATCCGCGAGGCTTGTTGAGCATGATATAGACGTGCTCTTTTTTAGCGGGGGTATCGAGATTTATCCCGTCCACGCTTACGACGTCTTTTGAGATATCCGCCTTATCCCCGAGTTTACAGGGTCTTCCGTTTATTCTGACTCTTCCCGCGGCTATCAGCTCCTCTGCCTTTCGGCGGGAGCAGTAGCCGCAGTCGCTGAGTATTTTCTGTAGTCTTGCTTCCATTTTATGTCACCAAAAATCCGTTAATTATTCCGCGATCAGATCAACTATCCCGATCACGCCGCCGTCAAGGTAGTAGATGACCTTTCCGACGCTTTCGCCGCGTTCGTTTTCATATACAAACTGTGGCAATATCACGCGCTTTTCTATCCTTGCCGATTCGCCTTTTTCAAGGCTTACCGAAATCTCGGGGGCCCTGAGCTTTGCATGATTAGGACCTCCCGCAAAGGGAATGCCGTAAACGTCCCCGCCTATCGTCACGCTTTCAAGCTTTGAAAAGCCGTATTCAAAGAGCTTTTCATGATCTATCCAGTCTGTCGAATCCCCGAGCGTTACGCATATCAACGATACCCCGCCGCGCTCGCAAGCCGTCACAAGGCACCTTCCGGCTTTATCGGTAAAGCCGGTCTTGACGCCGATCACACCTTCGCAGGAGCTCAGCATCTTGTTGGTATTGTTTAGCCACAGGCTTCTGCCGCCGAGGTCGAGGCTGATGGATTTTGTCGAGCAAATCTCCCGGAAATCGCTGTTTTTAAGAGCATATGCGGTCAGTTTTGCCATGTCGGAAGCGGTGGAGTAGTGATCGTCGGTATAATCGTCAAGCCCCGACGGGGTCACAAAATGAGTGCCCGAAAGACCGAGCTCCGCAGCTTTTTTATTCATCAGATTAACAAAATCTTCGACGCTTCCCGAGACCGAGCACGCAGCTGCGTTTGCGGCGTCGTTTCCGGACGGCAGGAGCATTCCGTAGCACAAAATCCGCTTGGATACGACGTCGCCCTCAAGCAAACCCATCGACGAGCCCTCGACTTTTATCGCCTCGGGATCGACGGTGAATTTGCGGTCGATTTCGCCCGATTCAAGGGTCAGGACGGCTGACATTATCTTTGTGGTGCTCGCCATCGGGAGCTTTCGCTCTGGATTTTTTGAATAGAGTACCCTGCCGCTCTGCGAGTCGATGAGTATCGCGGCTTTGGCGTTTGTGACTATATTTTCAGCCGACGGATCGGCGCTCACTCTTATGCAGATGACCGTCGCCATCGCCGCGAAGCAGATGAGGCAGACGACCATCTTCCTGATATAATCCATAAAAACTATCCTCCGAAAAAGTTTTCGGAGATAGTTTATGCCGACCCGCCGAAAAAATACGCCTTAAATTACGCGTCTTCTGCGGTTTCGTCAGCCGTATTTTTCTTGTTTTGGGAGATAATTCCCGTGACCTTGTCCACGATGTCGGGAAGAATCGCAAGCGCCGCATTTTCCTTCGAGGCGTTGACGGTGAGCTGCAAAAGCTTGACGTTTCCGTCCGGCATGATGATGATAAAGGCGATCGGCTGGATCGACACTCCTCCTCCCGCGCCTCCTCCGAAGAGGTCCTTTGCCTGCTTTGTGGGAAGATCAGATCCGCCCGAACCGAATCCCACCGAGACCTTTGACACCGGGATTATTGTGGTGCCGTTTCCGGTGACGATAGGTTTTCCGATTATCGTCTCGACGTCCACCATCTCCTTGATCTTCTCGATGGCTGTTTTAACCAGAATTTCAAGATTTGTGTTCTTCTCGCTCATTGAACATTCTCCTTTGCCTTGGCAATATTTTCAAGTTTTTTGCTGCTTCTTCTTATTTTAAGGTAATAAACCCCTAAATATACCGCAAGAGCTGCGACTGCGCTGGGTCTTACAAATACAGCCGTCTTAAAATCGAAATCAAACGCCTTGTTTTCAAAATCGCACTTGATCTCTGTGTGATCGACGGTAACGCTGAAAATCGAGCATAAAAGCCCCAAAACCGAGTAAACGACAGCATTTATCCTGCCGTAATTCAGCCCGGCTTTATACGGGTCCTCGTTTCCCAAAGTCAGGGAAAATCCGAGATTGCGGAACCTTATCAGCTTCAAAAGCTTCCGAAAAGCCTTTTTCCCGGCAGGAATGTATTTTTTATACTCATTCCACTTCTCTAAAAGCGTCGGCTTCGGCTCATCGGGTTCCTCTTTTTCCTCGGAATTTTCGGAAGATTCCGCAGGTTCGGGAACATCTTCATGCTCCTCATTATCATCGCTTTTTTCCGATGATTCCTCGATCTTTCTGATTATCTCCTCCCTCTCGGCTTCGTCGGTGGAATCCACCGCCGGGACCTCAGAAAGAACAATTTCGGGTTCTGAATCATCATCTTCAACAACATCATCAGGAGGATTTTCAGCCTCCGGCTCTTTTTCTTTATCCGGAAGCCTTAAACTGTAGAGCTTAAATCCCAGATATTTGACGACGAGGTCGAGGTGCTTTTTGTCAGCCTCGACATACACCCTGACGGAAAAGTGCAGGAGAACGACTATCAAAGCGATGATTGCTGCCAAAACGGCAAGTATGACAAGCAGTACCTTCATGGCGCTCTCCTTTCTTTGCTTACTCCTCCGCGGCGACCACGTCGTCGAAGGTCATCTGTGAATTGTCGCTCGGAAGCGGCGGAAGATCGTCTATTGAACTAAGCCTGAAGCATCTTAAAAAGTTTGCGGTGGTTTTGAATGTGACGGGTCTTCCGGGGACGTCCAGCCTGCCGGCTTCCTCTATAAGCTCCTTTTCAAGGAGACTGCTGATGACCCCGCTCGAATCCACACCCCTGACGTCCTCCACAAATCCCCTTGTGACGGGCTGATTGTAGGCGATGACGGTCAGCGCTTCCATGGCTGCGGGCGATAACGTAGCCGTGCGCTTGCTCTCAAGAGCCGTCCTGATGTACGGCGCAAACTCCTCTTTTGTGGCGAGCTGATAGGCGCTTTCAAGCTTTAGGATTTCAAGAGCCGAGCCTCGGTCGGAGTAGTTTGAATTCATCAGCGGCACCAGCCTGTGCAAATCGCTGAGCTCGATCCCCGCGCCGAATGCGAGCTTGTCAAACTCTATCGGCTCCCCCGAGGCAAAGAGTATCGCCTCGATGACCGACATTTTTTCGTCAATCTGCATACTGAGCCTCCTCGCTTCCGTTTCTGTGCCGACTTGTGCGGTCGAAAGTTATTTCGGTGTTGTCGTCGTTCAGGAGTATTCTTCCGGATTTTGTCAGCTCCAATATCGCCAAAAACGTCGCTATCTTCTCGGAGCGGTCGGTCATGCCGTCGTAAAGCCCGGACATGCTGCATCTCCCGGTCTTATAGAGCCTTCGCAGGACGAATAAAATCTTCGAGCTGACCGAGACTATCCTCTTTGATACGATCGGCTTGAATACCGACGCCTGAACCGGACTGCGGCGCAGCTTTTGATTGGATATCCCGAAATATGCGGCTATTAAATCCTCGGGATCATGGGTGTTGGTGTAGGTCTTGACGGCTGAAATCTCCGACGGTTTTCTGACGTAGATTACGTCGCCCTTGTAGCTCTGGCGGAGCTTTTCGGCAGCCTGTTTGCATAGAGAATACTCGATCAGCCTCCCCTGGAGTTCGAGCTTCAACTCCGTCGCTTCCTCGTGCTTAGGAAGCAGGGAGAGGGTCTTTATCAGGATCAGCCGGGCAGCCATCTCCAAAAATTCACCGGCGTACTCAAAATCCTGCTCCTCCACGCCGTCGATATATTCAAGATACTGATCCAAAAGAAGGGATATCTGAATGTCGTTTATGTTCAGCTTGTGCTTTGTAATCAGGAAGAGGAGCAGATCAAGAGGTCCCTCAAAGCTGTCAAGCCTGTAGGAAATCTGGTTCATATCACTTTAAATATCAGGTCTACCCAGAAGAAGAGGTAGTTAAAGAGGGTGTAGACCTTCGAGATCAGCCACGAAAGCGGTCCGCTTAAAAGTCCCAAGAATATCGCGACAAAGAGGATTATCTGAATGATGTTTGTGTGCTTATATAAGAACGCGTTCGCCTTTGCCGGCAGGAAATATGCCAAGATATTCGAGCCGTCGAGGGGTCTAATCGGCAGGAGGTTGAATATCGCAAGGCTCAGGTTTATGATGGCAAAATAGTAAATCGCGTAGTAGATGAAGAAAATCACCGTCGAGTCGGAAGTCGAGAAGAGGTTTAGGATCACGCGGTTTACAAATATCGCGACGAATGCGCAAATCAGGTTTGACAGCGGTCCCGCGGCGGCAACCAATGCGTTGTCCCGGCGGAAGTTTGCAAAGTTTCGGGGATTGACCGGCACCGGCTTAGCCCAGCCGAAGCCGAAGAGAAGTAAAAGTATAGCGCCAATGGGAGCGACGTGGGCAAGAGGGTTCAGAGTCAGGCGACCCGCGATCAGGGCGGTGTTATCTCCAAGCTTTCTTGCCGCATAGCCGTGGGCGTATTCATGGATAGGAAGGATAGTGAAAATTATCAGCAGACGGACGCAGAGCGTGATGATAAGCTCCGAACCGTTTGAATTTAATAAGAACATGATGTGCTCCTTTCAGGAATAATTATACAAAAATGTAATATCAAGTATCAAAAACGGAATATTCGGGGAACTATTCTGTTAATTATATCACAAAAATCCGCAAATAGCAAGTCATTAGAGAAAGAATTGAAAATTTAAAAACTTTTTTTCAAAAAACTATTGCAATTTCCAAAGAAATTTGCTAATATATAGTTTGTGACTTCATGAAAACCAAAAGGAGGTGCAGCCTCATGGCTAAATGCGAAGTTTGCGGCAAGGGCGTAACTTTCGGAATCAAGGTGTCCCACTCACACAGAAGGACTAACAGAACTTGGAAACCGAATGTCAAGAGAGTTAAGGTCTTAAAGAACGGCACTCCCTGTCATGTATATGTCTGCTCGAGATGCCTTCGCTCCGGCAAAGTCACAAGAGCATGATTGCCCGGACGAATATTTTGCAATAAAGAAACCCCGTCAGGTGGGGTTTTTTTATTTTTCTAAATGCTTGCGGCGATATCAAGAGCAAAGCCGATCATCTCCCCGAATCCCCTCTCCCGCTCGAATGAGCTCATGCTGCCGCCTTTGATGACATGATCGGATATTGTGCATATCGACAGCGCAGACTTTGAAGCCTTGGCGGCGTTTGCATATAAAGCCGCGGTCTCCATCTCAACGCATAATATCCCCATCTCGCTCCACTTTTCGTTCACTCCGTCAAAGCTGTAGAATACGTCGGTCGATAAAAAATTCCCGACGTGATATTTAATACCCGAATCATCTGCGATCTTTGAAGCTGTCTTTAGCAGATCAAAGCTGCAAATCGGGGCATATGTCCCCGGCAGGTCAAAATGATTTATATAGGAAGAATCGGTGCAGGCGCCCATCGCGATGACTATATCGTGAAGGTCGACCTCCCGGCTGATACCTCCAGCCGAGCCGATTCTTATGATGTTTTCGACGCCGTAGAAATTATAGAGCTCGTGGGAATATATCCCTATCGACGGCATACCCATTCCCGAAGCCATCACCGACACCGGAGCGCCTTTATATACGCCCGTGTAGCCTTGAACGCCTCTGACATTGTTTACGAGCCGGATATTTTCAAGGCAGTTTTTTGCGACAAATTCCGAGCGCAAAGGGTCGCCCGGCATTAAGACGGTCTCGGCGAAATCGCCTTGTTTTGCGGATATGTGCGGCGTGGGAATGCTCATGATGTCACCTCATTTAATAGCACTTTGCGTCTTTAAAGTAGACGGTTTTTGAAAACGGATCAAGCCTGAAGCCCTCGCAGTCGTCGTCATACGCGCAAACCGTCGGGAGCTGCCAAAGGGGAAGGAAATGATATCCCGCCAAAACGGCATTTTCAGCCTCCGAGCAGGCGTAATTTAGCGACGATAAGGACTCAGAGCGACCCGATAAAGCTTCGCAATTTTTTACTTCATCTACACTTATCCCGTAGAGATTTTGCGACCCGAACGGCTCAAGATACCCCAAAGCTCCGTCATCATCAGATGAAAGCGTGATGAGGGCGATGTCGTAATCCCCCGATTTCAGGCGGTTTTTGTAGTCGGTTTGGTTGACTTTTTCTATCGATACATGCGACCCGAAGACCTCGTACCAGCTGTCCGAAACAGCTGTGAGATAGTCCTGCGCGCCGAAATCATCGGGAACCATCACCGTCATGCCGACAAGAGCCGACTTCTCCCTATCCGTCAGAAGAAAGCTCCATTTATACTCAGCCATCTGCGTGTTCGTGACGCAGACCTCCTCGGGAAGCCGTGAAGTATAGCCCCTAAGATACATATTTCCCGACGAAGGGATCATTCCCTCCGCGGGCTTCAAAAGCTCGGGAACATCGCTGTTAAGGGCTTCTCTGTCGATCGCCCATGAGAACAGCTGCCGCACCTTGGAATCCTTAAAAATTTTCTCATTTTCATTAAATATCAGCCCGCAGACGTCGCCGTATCCCGAGATATATTCCTCGCCGTCGAGCGCGGGAAGTTCATTAGGGTCGGTGAGAAGCACGTCCGTCGCGCCGCTTTCAAAGTCGGAAATTCGCTCCTCGGGGTCTTTTGTTATCAGGAAATTTATGCCTCCCGCGTTCACAAATTCGACGTCGCTGTAGCCGGGATTCCGCCGAAGCCTTACATAATTTGACTTTCCGTAGGGATCATGCAGCCAATATCTTACAAAAAACGGACCGTTTGAGCAGATCGCCTCAGCCTCAAGACCGTATTTCCCGCCTGCCGCGATAAAGAAATCCTCGCAGCAAGGGCTCGCCGGGAGATCGGCTAAGAGCTGCAAAAACTCGGCGTTTTGGTATTCAAGGGTAAATTTTACGGTATATTCATCCGCAGCCTCGACCCCGAGCTGATCGGTCGAAAGCTCGCCGGAGCGGACTTTCGAGGCGTTTTTTATGCAGAAATATTTTTCGGAATGCGTTGACGCGGTCCCGGGGTCCATCAGCCGTCTGAATCCGAACACAAAATCTGCGGCAGTCACCGGGAATTCATAGTTGCCGAGGGCGTGCCACTTAAAGCCCTCTTTCAGCGTGAAAACGTACTCGAGCCCGTCGGAGGAGACGGTGTAGTCGCTCGCCATGCAGCACTTAAGGCGACCGTTTTCGTCGTATTCCATCAGCCCGCTGTAGAGATTTTTGGCGACCGCTACCGAGCACTTTCCCTCGGCAAGCTGGGGGTCCAAGCAGTCGGGATCGTCGGGCAGAGCGACTTTAAAGATGTGTCCCGTGCCGTCGTCGGCAAAGAACCCGATGACCTTGTCAACGGGCTCGCAGGCGACAAATAAAAGCAGGGAGCATATTATAAAGCAAACAAATGAACAGAGTTTTTTCATTCCGTAAATTCCGTATCCGCGCACTGAACGGCTGTGTCGATGTTGCTGACTATCAATAAAATGACATAGTTGTCATATCTTAGAACTTTGCCGTTCTCTATCTTCTCGGCTTCCAAAGGCGCATAGCCCTTGAAATCTTCATATCTTGCGGCTTTGTAATCTAAAAGCGCCTCTTCCGCATAATCAGCTTCTTGGGAGCCGATCATCTTAAACACTGCGATCATGTCGGCATATCCGCCTTTTGAGCTGTATCTGACGCTGAAATCTTCTGTATCCGCAGGTTCAATATCATAAAGAATTTTCACATCGTCGGGCGTGGCGTCGCTCATGTCGTCAAGCCCCTGAATGAAGCAAAGTTCGTCCGTCAGAGCCGTGACGTCGGGCTGATTGTATTTTCCGCATGCGGTGAGAAAGATCATCGCCGTAAGTATCGCAAATATTATTTTTTTCATATTTTCACCCCGCCGTGTGAGTCAGAATGAAGTTTAGGAATTGGTCATATGTGGATTTTTTGAAGTGCATGCCGTCGTTTTCCGAGCTGTCCTCCGGGAGATATCCGCTATCGTCCTTTAAAGCGGAAGATAGATCGAGATAGTAGAGAGAGTTGCTGTTGCAATATTCAAGAAGCCGGGAATTAAGATCGTCTATATCGGCATTTTTTACCGGCGATTCAGCCGATTCCTCCCTGCTTTTGGAGACGGGAGGGGTCGATATCACGAAGATTTTTGAATCGGGAGCAGCTATCCGAAGCTTATTCATAAACGCCGAGTAGTTGAGATATATGTCAGCCGGGCTCATGTAGGCGATGCCGTTGGAGCCGAGCATTACATAGATATTTTGGGGCTTCAGCTCGGTGACGGCGTCGATAACCGTCATGGAGCCCATCGAGGTGTCGATCTCGGCGCTGTCGATCTTAGATACGCTTAAAGAAGCGCTTGAAAGAACAGACGAACTCGGCGCTATCGCATATGAGCTTAGCCCGTAGATGATTGAATCTCCAATAAATGCGCAGCTGTCAAGATAGCTTTCCTCCACTGCTTCGCTCTCGGGCACGGGGTTTATGATCTCAGCCGGGGTATCGGATTCCGAAACATTATCTCCCGAATCCTCCGGGGTATCTTCCTCCGCCTTGTCGCCTTTTTTGGAGGTATTCTCCGAGAAAACGGTGATGGTTCTGCTTTCGGATAAAACGTCCTCCAAAGAGGTATTTTTCATGTATTTATAAAACATCAGCCCGAAAATGAGCACCGTCGCAAAGAAAACAATGCTGAGGCGATAGCGAACTTTCCTGATCTTTTTCTTTTCCATCATATCACCCGCCGTAAATTTTAACGAAAATATTTTCTCAGGATATATTATATAGTAATCCTTCAAAATTTTCAAGGAAATATTGAAAATTTAATAAATTGTAACCTTTGCGTAACCATTTCGGAAAATTTTCGCTTGAAATTTTTCCGGGATTGTTCTATACTGTATTAGACGGCAATATCATATAAAGGAGATTTTTATCTATGTGCGGAATTGCAGGTTTTACAAATAAAATCAAAAACGCCGACGAGACCGTCGAAAAGATGATGGAGGCGATACGCCACCGCGGACCCGATTCGGGAGGAAAATATGTTGATGACGACATCGCGATGGGCTTTCGCAGGCTTTCCATCATCGACCTCTCGACCGGCTCCCAGCCGATCTTCAACGAGGACGGCTCGATGATTCTGACATTCAACGGCGAGATTTATAACTATCAAAAACTCCGGGAGGAGCTGATAAAGGCGGGTCACGTCTTTAAAACCAACACCGACTCGGAGGTGCTGCTGCACGGCTACGAGCAGTGGGGCAAGGATATGCTCCCTAAGCTTCGGGGAATGTTTGCGTTCGTGATCTGGGATAAGAATAAAAAAGAGCTCTTCGGCGCCCGCGATTTCTTCGGTATCAAGCCGCTCTACTATGCTGAAATGGAAGGCAGCTTTATCTACGGCTCCGAGATCAAGAGCATGTTGGCGCACCCCGATTTCAAAAAAGAACTCAACGAGACCGCTCTTGAAAACTACCTGACCTTCCAGTATTCACCTTGCGCCGAGACCTTCTTCAAAGGCGTTTACAAGCTTTTGCCGGCTCACTGGTTCACCTATAAAGACGGCAAATTTAAGACCGAAAGATACTGGGATATAAACTTTGACGCCGACGACGAGCCGACTTTGGATCAGTGGGTGGATAAGATCACCGAGACCTTCAAGGATTCCGTGGAGGCTCACAAGATAGCAGACGTCGAGGTCGGAAGCTTCCTTTCAAGCGGCGTCGATTCAAGCTATGTTGCAGCCGTTGCAAACGTAGATAAGACCTTCACCGTCGGCTTCGGTGAAGATGAAAAATACAACGAGATCGGCTATGCAAAGGAGTTTTCAAAATATATCGGCAAGGAAAATATCTCAAAGGTCATCACGCCGGAGGAATACTGGGAAAACTTTCCTAAAATTCAGTACCACATGGACGAACCCCTTGCCGACGCCTCGGCGATTGCATTATATTTTGTCTGCAAGCTTGCAAGAGAGCGCGTAAAGGTCGTATTATCGGGCGAAGGAGCAGATGAAATCTTCGGCGGGTACAACATCTATAAAGAGCCCGACGACGTCGCTTTTTATAACAAAATCCCCCGCCCTATCCGCAGATGCATAGGAAAATGCGCCGAACTTCTGCCGGCTCACAGGGGTCTAAACTTCCTTATCAGACGCGGAAAGGACCTTGAGGAGCGCTTCATCGGCAACGCCTACATATTCTCCGAAAAAGAGCGCAAGGGCATTTTGAAGATCAAAACCGACGCGCCCGCAGCTATGGAAATCACCAAACCGTTCTATGACAAAGTCAAGGACAAGGACAACGTCACAAAGATGCAGTATCTCGATCTAAACATGTGGATGACGGGAGATATTCTTCTCAAAGCCGACAAGATGTCGATGGCGAACTCCCTTGAACTGCGTGTGCCGTTTTTGGACAGATATGTGATGGCTCTTGCGGAAAAAATCCCGAAAAAATACCGCGTGACTAAGGAAAACACCAAGTTTGCGATGAGAAAAGCGGCGCTGAGGGCATGTCCTCCCGTCACCGCAAACAAGAAAAAACTCGGTTTCCCGGTGCCGATAAGGGTCTGGCTCAAAGAGGACGAATACTATAATAAGGTGAAAGAGATGTTCACAAGCCCGCGCGCCGAAAAATTCTTCAACACCGATAAACTCGTTGCACTTCTTGATCAGCATCGCGAGGGGAAATATGACAATTCCCGGAAGATTTGGACGGTTTATACATTCCTTGTCTGGCATGAAGTCTACTTCGGATAAAAAATCAGCCGCCAAATAAGGCGGCAGGAGAATTATTTCTCGATAAATTTTTCAATGCTCTGGATAAAGCCTCCGCACTCGTCGGTGTGGACCACCATGTTGACGGGCTGAGTGAGGTCGAGGCTTAAAATGCCCATGATGGACTTGGCGTCGATGACGTATTTTCCGGAGACGAGATCAACCTCGTAATCACAGAGCGTAACGGCGTTGACGAACTCCTTGACGTCGTTAATGGTGCTGAGCCTGATTTTTACAGCAGTCATGTAAATTCCCCCTACAAAGATTATTTTCTTTTAGTATAGCAGTCCTTAAAATCGCTGTCAAGCGCTTCGGGGAAAATTGTTCAACAAAAAAGAGGCAAAAATGAACATTTATTTTTACACCTTCGGGTGCAAGGTCAATCAGTACGAGACCGAGCTTATCCGCCAAAGGCTTGAAGAGCGGGGTCACAAGCCCGTCGGAAAGATCGCCGAGGCGCAGGTTTGTGTGATAAACAGCTGCACCGTCACCGCTCAGTCAGACCTGAAAATGCGGCAGCTTATCCATAAGATCAGGCGGGAGAATCCCGCGGCTGTTATCGCGCTTTTAGGCTGTCATCCGCAGGTATTCGGGGATGATTGCGGCTGCGACATTGTCCTCGGAAATTCCGATAAACTGCGGCTTCCCGAGATTTTGGAGGATTATTTAGCGGGAGAACGAAGGGTATTTATCTCTCCCCAAACTTCGGATTATGCCGGAGAAATCCTCCAAAAAGACGGCAAAAAGACCCGGGGTATCATAAAAGTCCAAGACGGCTGCGACCTCTTTTGTTCATACTGCATAATCCCCTATGCTCGCGGAAGATCGAGATCAAAACCCATAAGCGACATCGAAGCCGAGGCAAAAATCCTCTCGGAAGGCGGTCAGAAGGAGCTTGTAATCGTCGGGATAAATCTTTCCGACTACGGAAAAGGCACCGGGTCTGACCTGTCTGACGCAGTATCGGCAGCTGCAAAATACGCAGTGAGGGTGCGGCTCGGGTCGATTGAGCCGGAGAATCTTAGCGAGGAGATAATTGAAAAATTATCGAAAATTCCGAACCTCTGCCCGCATTTTCACTTGGCTCTGCAATCGGGTTGCGATAAAACGCTTCGGGAGATGCACAGAAGATATGACAAGGAAAAATACTTTACAATAGTCAGCACTCTAAGAGAGCATTTTCCCGACTGTGCCATCACGACAGACATCATGGTCGGATTTCCCGGCGAGAGCGATGATGACTTCAAAGAGTCGCTTGAGACTGTAAAGGCGATAAGCTTTGCAGACGCGCACATATTCCCCTATTCAAAAAGAAGCGGCACAAATGCTGCAAAGAGGGAAGATCAGGTGCCGGAAAGCGTGAAATCCGAGCGGGAGAAGATCATGCAAAAAGCCGTATCGGAAAGCGCTTTGCGGTATAGTGAGAGCCTTGTCGGGAAGGAGCTGGAGGTTCTTTTTGAACGTGAAAAATCCCCCGATTTTCATCAGGGGCATTCGGCTGAATATCAGGTTGTAAAGGTAAAACGCTTTACGGATTCTTTGTATCGCGAGCTCAGAAAAGTCAGGATAACCGAGGTCTCCGACGGCTCGCTCATCGGCGAAACCGTCAATTAAAATACATGTAGAGGCAGCACTTTATCATGCCGTTGTAAAGCTTGCGCTTGCGGTCAGCCTTCCTGCCGAAGAATTTTTCAAACTCCTCGTCGGCGCAGATGATGTAGCAGGGATTCGATCTCGACGGCTTCAGCACCTGACCCATCTTCCTGTAAAGGTCTTCGGCTTGACGGATTTCAAGCAGCCTTTCGCCGTAGGGCGGGTTGCAGATCGTGATCGCGCCGTCTATCGGGAGATGTTTTTGGATATCTCTGACCTCGGTTTTAACATATTTTCCCACACCTGCGGATTTTGCATTCCTAAGGCTAAGATCAGCAGCATATTCATCAATATCAAAACCGTAGGCTTTAAAATCGGTTTCCAAAATGTCACCAATAGCTGCGTCTCTCTCGGTTTTCCATATTTTAGGATCGATCTGCGCCCAGCTTTCAGCCGTAAAGCTTCTCTTGAGCCCGGGCGCGATGTTCAGGGCTTTGTATGCGGATTCGATCAAAAGCGTGCCGCTACCGCACATCGGATCGACCATCACACTGTCCCGCCGAATCCGCGCAAGATCGACGATCCCGGCTGCAAGGGTCTCCTTGATGGGCGCTTCGTTCGATGTTTTTCGGTACCCGCGCTTGTGAAGCCCCTCTCCCGAGGCGTCGATATAGACGGTGCAGACGTCTTTTAAGATATTGAAGATCAGCTGATGCTTCGGTCCCGTCTCCTCAAAATATCTGATATTGTAAACGCTCTTAAGCCGCTCGACTGCGGCTTTTTTTATTATCGACTGGCAATCCGGGATCGAGTGAAGCTTGGATTTTAAGGAATGCCCCTTCACCGGAAATGCGTCGCTTCGGGATATATAATCCTCGAGTGGAAGAGCCTTCACGCCTTCAAAGAGCTGATCGAAGGTAAGCGCCTCGAAGCTGCCGAGCTCTATCATCACCCTTTCCGCAGTCGCGAGACGGATATTTGCCCTTGCAAGCAGATTTTCATCTCCGTCAAAGGAAATCCTGCCGTCGAGGGTCGAAAGATTCTCCCCGCCGATCCTTTTTATCTCAAAATTCAAAACGCTTTCAAGTCCGAAGTGACACGGGCAGCAAAGGCGCATTTTCTTCTTCCTCTCTCAGTTTACGATGTCGTACCTGTAGTTGTAGTGTTCGCCGGTGATCTGCTCGAATTCGTCGGTGTCCACGCCGTCGGTGACGATGACCGTCGTTCCGCTCGGAATGTCGTCGGGCTGGTGATCGCCGGAGCAGATTCCGGGGATATTCGTCCTCTTGTAATATCCCGTCGCGGTCGATGAGCAGTTCGCCCCCGCTACAAGCCCGGTCTTGGTGCAGTATTCTCTTGTGACGACATTATCGGAAGCCTTGAAGGTCTTGATGGTCTCGTTCTCGGCGATGTCTTTGAAGATGTTCGACCACATATCCGGCGAGCCGTAGCAGTTATCCGTATCGATCTCCTTCGGGGTATCGTGACCGATCCAAAGACCGGTGACGTACTCGGGCGTGCAGCCCATGAACCAGAGGTCGTTCCAGTCCTGAGTGGTACCCGTTTTGGCGATGAGCTCCACCCCGTCGAGTTTAGCCTTTCTTGCGGTACCGCGCGAGCCGGATACGACAGTCTCCATCATTCTGTTCATGACATATGCCGAGCTGTCGCTGATGACCATCTCGCCCGTGTATCGGTGATTATATACTACCTCGCCGGTGCTGTCGATGATTCGGGAGACAAACGTCGGCTCGTAGTAATATCCGCCGTTACCGAATATCTGATAGGCGGCAGCCATATCCACAAGCCTTACGCCGTCGGTAAGAGCGCCTACAGACATGGGTGAGCGCGCAACGTCGGTGCTGCCGTCGCGATACAAAACAAGGCTGTCGAGGTGGAGTTTATAGTAGAGCTGCTCGAAGCAGGACGCCGGGGAAAGCAGCTCGACGATCTGCGCGGCTGTGGTGTTAAGCGACCTCTGTAGGCACTGATATGTGAAATTGTAGTCCTTGGACCACGATGTTCTGTAGGCGCCGGTAGTGGAGTAGTTTCTGGGCCATGCACCGCCGTAGCCGTTTTCCATCGACGTATCCTTTATAAGAAGCGGGACGTCCAAAAAGCGCGTAGACCATGTAATCAGATCCTTATCCACGGCAAGCGAATAGGAAGCGATGGGCTTTATCGCGGAACCCGGCTGACGTGTGGACTGCGTTGCACGGTTGAGGCACAAAGGCGCCTCCTTTGGACCTATCCCTCCGACGACTGCAAGGACCTGACCCGAGTAGTTTAAGACGATGAAAGCGCTCTGCGGGACGTCGTGGTTGCCGTCCTCCGAGAAGGTGTAGTAGTCGAGATATTTCGCCTCGATCTGCTTCTGAAGGTCGAGATCGACGCAGGTATAGACGCTGTAGCCTCCCGAGCGAAGCTTTTCAAACGCCTCGCTCCAAGTGATGCCGTATTTGTCGATGAAGATATCGCAGCACTGATTTATAACCGCGTCGACATAATATGACGAAACGTCGTCGAAGTTGTCGTATGCCGATAGCTGAGAGGCGTCAAGAGTTATGTTCTCCTTGGTCTTTGCGTAGGACATCGAGCCGATGAGCTTTAGTTCGGCATTCATCGCTTCGTCGTGCTCGGGGGTAGAGATCGCTCCGTTTTCGAGCATTTTGTCAAGGATATATGATCTGCGCTCAAAGTTTGCGTCGGGGTGCTTGATGGGGTCGTTATGGGTAGGGCTCTTGTTGATCGCCGCTATGCAGGACGCCTCGGCAAGATTCAGCTCTGAAACGTCCTTATTAAAATAGTAATTAGCCGCAGCCTGAACGCCGTAGATGTTGTTGTTAAGCGGAACGAGGTTGAGATATGTCTCCAAAATATCGTCCTTGGTGTAATGCTTTTCAAGCTGGACCGCACGGTAGAGCTCCCTTATCTTTCTCGAAATACCCGCCGCCATGCCGTCGTCAAGGTCGGCACGGTCGTCGGTGATGTTTTTAACCGTCTGCTGGGTGATGGTCGACGCACCGCGTTCGCTTTCCTTTTTGAGGATATCCCTGAGCGCGGATAGAATTCCCTGAAAATCGACGCCGTCGTGGCTGTAGAAGCGCTCGTCCTCGGAATAGACAAACGCGTCCTGAACGCACTGCGGAATGTTTTCAAGATTGCACCAGACTCTCTTCTCACCTTCGCTCATTAAGATGTCGTAGGGAATCCATTCCCCCTGCGAATCCTCGGCGTAGATATATGTCGTATAGCTCGACGACACGTTGTCAAGGACGACTTCCGACGTCCCCTCCATCAGGTTCACGATGTATACCGTGAACGCCGAGCCGATTATCGTCACCGATAAAACCGCCACCAAGACGATGCACAAAAGCGCCGTCGCGACGGTGCCGGCGGTTTTTTTGATAGGTCGCAGAATCCTGCGTACCGTTTTTCTGAGCTTTTTAAGAAATTTTCCGATTTTTTCCAAAGCTATTCTCCTTCCGAAAGAGATCACACACTTCTTTAATGGTCTTAAGACCGATTATACCACATTTTTTTCAAAATGTTAATAGAAAATCGAAAACTGTAACCGTTTTTTAATAAAATAATTGCGGCAGGAGTGGTCCCCTGCCGCTGAAATTTTCGTTGGATTATTCCGCAGACTCCTCTTCGGGAGCTGCTTCCTCGGCAGCCTCCTCGGCTTCATCCTCAGCCTCCGCGGGCTCGTCGTTTCCGGCAAGAAGAGCTCTGATCGAAAGGCTTACTCTCTTCTTTTCAAAGTCGCACTCGGTGATCTTCGCCTTGACGACATCGCCTACGCTTAAGAAATCGGCGACGTTGTTGACTCTCTGATCGGCGATCTGGGAGATGTGGATAAGTCCGTCGATGCCGGGGATTATCTGCGCAAAGGCTCCGAAGCCGGTGATCGAGACGATCTTAGCCTCAACGACCTGACCGAGCTCGTAGTTGTTCTTGAAGATGTCCCAAGGATTCTCGGACTGCTTCTTGTAAACGAGCGATACCTTTCCGGTCTCCTTGTCGATGTCCTTGATGGTAACTTCGATGTGATCGCCTACCGACACGACGTCGGAAGGATGTCTTATCCTCGCCCATGTTAAGTCGGCTTTTCTGACGAGACCGTCAACTCCGCCCACGTCAACGAATACGCCGTAATCGGTGATGGATTTGACCTCGCCGACGACGGTCTGACCGACCTCTGCGGTCTCGAAGAATGCGGCGCGCTTTGCTGCTCTTTCCTCGGCGGCAACCTTGCGGATTGAGCCTACGGCGCGTCTGCGCTGCTCGTTGAGCTCGATGATCTTGAGGTTTACGGTTTTCTTGAGAAGCTCCTCAAGACCCGCGTCAGCTCTAACGCCGGTCTGGGACGCGGGAATGAACACTCTCATTCCCGATACGACGGCAATAACTCCGCCTTTGATAACATTTGTAACTACTCCGGTCACGGTGGCGTTGGTCTCGGCGGCTGCCTTGATCTCATCGTAACCCTTCTGTGCGTCTACCTGCTTCTTGGAGAGATAGACAATGCCCTCCACGTCGTTGATCTTGGTGACGATGACGTCGATCTCATCTCCGACGCTGACAATGTCGGAAGGCTTGGCTGAGGGGTCCCCGGAAAGCTCAGACTGGGGGATATATCCGGTTTGCTTGGTTCCGATATCGACTATAACTTCTGTGGGGTTTACCGCAGTGACGATGCCGCTTACTCTCTTTCCGGTATATATTTTTTTGAAGGTCTGCTCAATTGCTTCTTCG
Organism: uncultured Clostridia bacterium; assembly: GCA_947627985.1. Lineage (GTDB taxonomy): Bacteria > Bacillota > Clostridia > Oscillospirales > Ruminococcaceae > Faeciplasma. Next base: position 30,209 of record CANQYD010000007.1, on the reverse strand, counting down.
AAGTTGAACTCCTCTTCCTTTGTCAGAATTTCAGTCATGGTTTTTTGTACCTCCTTGATAATATACGCCGGGGTTGACGCGCCGGCAGAGATCCCTGCGGATCTTATGTGAGAAAAATCCGTACCGCCGAGCCCGTCGGCATTCTCCACAAGAATGCATCTTGTATTCGCCTTGCAGATCTCATAGAGCTTTCGGGTGTTTGAGCTGTTACACCCGCCGACAATTATCATGACGTCACTGTGTCGCGATAACTCCTCGGCTTCGGACTGCCTTCTGCTGGTCGCAGCGCAGACAGTATCGTAAACGGTCACGCCGTCAATACCTTCGGCTAAACGCTTACAATTTTCCCACTTAGAAATATTATAAGTCGTTTGAGACAAAATTGCAATAGGTTTTTTGATATTTTCATAGATTTTTCTTATAAGTTTCACCATATCGTCAGCATTTTCAAAGACAAAACAGTCTTTTTTGGCATATCCGACGATACCTTTAACTTCGGGATGCGTAGGATCGCCGGCAATTAAGATGACATCTCCCGCCTCGGAATGCTTTTTGACGATCTCATGAATTTTTTTGACGTATGGACATGTCGCGTCGATTACCCGGGCGCCTATCTCCAAAAGCTCGGAATATATGTCGGGACCCACGCCGTGTGAGCGGATTATGACGGTGTCGGAAGCTCTGACTCCCGTAAGATCGTCTATCACCCTCACTCCCCTGTTTTCAAGGTCTTTGACGACGTCGGGATTATGTATCAGCTCCCCGAGAGTCAGGACATTATCATATCTCTCAGCGGCTTCATACGCAAGCTTTACCGCTCTGTCCACCCCGAAGCAGAACCCCGCGGTCTTAGCAACAGTTACCTCAGCCATTGTCCTTGACCAGCTCCCCGATCCTTGTCATGATCCTCTCCCCTGCTGCCCGAAGATCGGTCTTTGAGGTTGACATGATCTTTAATTCCTCCGGGCTTAGGGGTTTTCCGAACCTGACGGTGATTTTAGAGCGAAAGTGAAGATGTCTCTTAAAAGATATTCCTACGGGATATACCGGCACCCCGCATCTTGACGCTATAAGCGCAACGCCGCTCTTCGCCCTGCCGATCTTGCCGTCTTTAGAGCGCGTGCCCTCGGGGAAGATGGTGAGGTTGTAGCCCTTCCTGATGAACTCCTCAGCCCGGGTAAGCGAAGATACGTCGTTTGAGCTCCTCCTTGTAGGGAAACCGTGGACGATCTTTATCGCAAGCCCCAGCACAGGAATCCTGAAAAGCTCAGCCTTTGCCATGTAGCTCGATATATATTTTACCTTCATCGCGATGAGAATCGGGTCGAACCATGCCTGATGGTTCCCGGCAATTATCACCGAGCCGCGGTCCGGCACATTTTCAATCCCCTCGTACTTGATGTTGAATATCAGATGGAAGGGAATCCCAATAATGAATCGAAGGATAGCATATGTCCATCTCCGCCATGCCGGGATAGTTTTGAAATCGCGGCGGTTTGCCTGATCTATGAGCTCCTCGATCCTGTCGGCGACTTCATCGATGCTCATGCCGGTGGTGTCGATCTCGACGGCGTCGTCAGCCTTTTTAAGAGGCGAAACGGCTCGGTGGGTGTCGTTGTAGTCGCGCTGGTTGATGTCGCGGAGAATATCTTCATATTTAACGTCCTGACCCTTTTCCCTGAGCTCTTTGAAACGGCGGTCGGCTCTTTCCTCGGCTGAGGCGGTCATAAAGACCTTGACGTCGGCATTCGGGAGGATCACCGTGCCGATGTCCCGACCGTCCATGATGATGCTGTTCTTTCGCGCTATAGAGCGCTGAAGCTCCAAAAGGAAGCTCCTGACCTCCGGAATCGCGGAAACGTCGGAAGCCGCCATCGAAATCTCGGGGGTCCTGATGTCCTCCGAGACGTCCTCGCCGTTTAAGATTACCCTCTGTGAGCCCTCGACATATTTCAGCTCCACCGAAATGCTCGCAAGAAGCGGGACGATGAGGTCCCGGTTTTTGGTGTCGGCTCCGGCTCGGACCGCATAAAGCCCGATCGCGCGATACATGGCTCCGGTGTCGACGTAGACATAGCCGAGGCGCTTTGCCACAGCCTTTGCGATTGTCGACTTTCCGGCGCCCGAGGGTCCGTCAATAGCACAGTTTATAATCATGAAATCTTCTCCTTGTCCATGTGATTTTTTATATCCTGAGCCGCCGAAAAAGCGGTCGAAAAAGCAATAGTCAGATTGTAGCCTCCTGTGAAGCCGTCGCAGTCGATAATTTCGCCTGTAAAGTATAATCCCTTTACAAGCTTTGACTCCATCGTCGAGGGATTTATCTCCCGAACGCTCACTCCGCCTCGGGTTATTATCGCCTCATCGAAGCCCCGAAGCCCCGTCGGAGTGAGCTCAAATCTCTTCAGATTCGCGACGGTTTTCTCCCTCAAAGCCTTCGGCATATTTCCGAGGGAAAGATGTAAATCCCCGTCAATACGCGATTTAAAGGGCTTGATGATTTCCCTCGGCAAAAGTTTTGTCAGAAGATATTCATAGTCCCCTTCCGGCTTTTCGGAAATTTCCCGCAGAATCCTGCGGTCAAGCAGATCAGGGGTAAGTCCAGGCTTAAAATCGATGTAAAGCTTATATCCTTTACAGCTATCCATCATGCAGGACGCGGTCAAAGCCAGCGGACCGGATATCCCGAACGACGTCATTTGCAGCTCTCCAAGCTCCTGCATGAGCGGTTTTCTGGGATTTTTATCGCCGTAAAGCGACAGCGTGACGTTTTTTAAAGTGAAGCCGTCAGCCTCGGGAAATTTTTCCTCCGTCTCGATCGGAACAAGGGAGGGTCGCAGGTCGGTGACGGTGTGACCGAGCCTTTCCGCAAGCTTAAAGCCGCTTCCGTCCGAGCCGGTCAGAGGATATGATTTTCCTCCCGCTGCGAGGATGACATGATCCGAAAAATATTCGCCGGAAGATGTCTTTACCCCGGTGACTTTGCCGTCATGAACGACGATTTCCGTCACTTTTTCACGGATAATTTCGGCATTTTTACATTTTCTGCATAATGCTTCTGATACGTCGGCAGCCTTGTCGCTCACCGGAAAGACCCGCCTGCCGCGCTCGGTCTTAAGGGGCACGCCGGCGTCTTCAAACCACTTCATAATGCGCTCGGGAGGGAATTTTTCAAGCGCCGAGTACATGAATTTCGGGTTTCGCGGGAGGTTTTTCATGACCTCCTCGGGCTGACAGTCGTTTGTTAGATTGCACCTGCCCTTGCCGGTGATCCGAAGCTTGCGCCCTAAAAATCTGTTCGGCTCAAAGATCATGACCGAAAGCCCCGCGGAGCAGAGTTCTGCCGCCGAAAACAGTCCCGACGCCCCTCCGCCGATTATGATGACGTCCGGCTTATTGGTGGTCGATGCCGATTTCATTTTTCTCGTAGACCTCGTATTTTTCCCAAATTTTGTCAAGAATCTCAAAGTTGCGGGAGACGATCTCCTTATTTCTTATCGAAACCGCGACGATAAGAGCGTTTATGAGGCTTAAAGGCGCGACCAATGAATCCACAAAAGAGACCATGTCGCTCTTTGCAAGCAGCGCAAAATCAGCCTTCTGCGCGATCGGGCTGTCGGTTCGGTCGGTTATCGCGATGGATTTTGCGCCGATGTTCTGGGCATATGTGAGCGCATGAACGGTCTGCTTTGAGTATCTCGGGAAGGAAATGCCGATCAGCACGTCGTCTTTGGTCATGTGCATGAGCTGCTCATAGAGTTCGCTTCTGCTTCCCGTCTCGATGATGGTGACGTTCGGGAGCATCAGCTTGAAATAATACCCCATGAACGACGCCAGAGATGCAGAGCTGCGTATCCCCATTATATAAATCCTCGAGGCGCTGACGATAAGCTCCACAGCCGAGCCGAAGAGCTCAGGTGTGGTCTCCTCAAGGGTCCGCCTGATCCTGTCGATGTCGTGTAAAAGCACGCTTTTGAATATCTCGTCGTGCCCGAACCTATCGACGCTTACCTCCATTCTCTGAACGGCTGTAAGGCGGGTCCGCATTTCCTCCTGAAGGGCTTTTTGCAGCTCGGGATAGCCCTCGTATCCGAGCTCCCCCGCAAATCTCACGACGGTGGATTCGCTCACGCCCACGCAGTCCCCGAGCTTTGAAGCGGTCATAAAAGCCGCCTTGTCGTAGTGGGAAAGGATAAATTCGGCAATTTTTCGGTGTCCTTTGGAAAATTCCGGGATTTTTGAACTCAGTATTGCAAATAAATTTTCGTTCATGTGCTCACTCTCCGATCAGTCTCCCGAGTTTATTTAGGATAAATTTTCTGCGCTCTTCGGTCTCATTTTTTAAGATCATGTACCCCTCGGGGCATTCTTCGATGATGTCCCCTTCCGATACCTCTTCCGGCAGCTTAGCGCTTGATACCGTGAGCCGTACATTATCCGACTCCAAAACCGCATAGCCGTCGGAAATCCTGTCAACCGTGTATTTCATATATCCTCCAAAAAGCGCTGTTTTTCGGTGTATATATCAAGACTTTCCCCGTCGGTCTCAAAGGTGACGCTGCCGTCAAGATCGGTCCGATAGAGCGCGATCCCGAGATCATCTACGGTCTGAACTACCTCGCTGTGCGGGTGCCCGTAGATATTGTTTGCCCCGCATTCGCATACGCAGTATTTCGGTGAAATCGCGGCGAGCCAGAGGACCTGATTTGAGGTAGATGAACCGTGGTGCGCGAGTTTATAGACATCTGCGCCGAGATCATACCCGGCTTTTCTTATCTGCTGCTCCATCTCCCATTCAAGATCGCCCGACATCAGAAAAGCCCGATTTTTATAGACAAATTTCGTGACGATCGAGTAGTTGTTGAGATTGTCGCCGTGATAATCGGGAAGGATAAAACTGACCGTCCCGCCTCCGAAGGAAAGAATTTCCTCTTTGGCATATTTCAGCTCGCAGCCCTTATCCTCAATCGCGTCAAGAAGATTCTCAACGGAAGCGGTGGTCGGGGTGAATTCCTCGGGAATTTTCGGGATTATGACAGTCCCGACATCCGGGATATTGTCGATTACGTCCTTCATTCCGCCGATGTGATCGCTGTGAGGATGGGTGCAGACGATGTAATCAAGCCTGTCTACGCCGATGGCGGCAAGATAATTCACCACCCGAACGCCGTATTCCTCCTCGCCGGCATCAATCAGCATCGCCTTGCCGTCGTCGGAAATTATAAGCGTGCAGTCGCCCTGTCCGACGTCGATGAAGTGCACCTGAGCCGAGCCTTCCGTCGGCTTTTTTGGGGAATAATCATCTTTGCCGACGAACCATTCCGGAAGATGGATAAGCCCTTCGCCGTGCAGAAAAAACAGAAGAACTACTATCCCCAGTGCGGCAAAGAAAAGTATTTTAATTATTTTGAAAATTCGGTCTTTTAGCGTAGATTCCGGCTTTTTGCGTTTACTCATCGTCTCCGAGCGGCAGAGTTACCTCCTCGCCCATCGTCGCCTTTCTCTGGAGCCACTGCTCCTTCGACATTCTGATCTCTCTGGGCTTTGCGCCGTCGGCGGGACCTACGACGCCCATCTCCTCGAGCTCGTCCATTATCCTTGAAGCCCGCGCATAGCCGAGTTTTAAGCGCTTTTGCAAAAATGTCGTGGAAGCGACGTTTTCCCTGACGATGCACTCAATTGCACGCTCGATAAGATCGCCCTCTGCATTGATGGGAGTATCGTCGGCAGGAGCCTGAGACTGCTTTTCACCCTTCGGGACGGGAATGTGCTTCTCGATCTCCTCGGCGACGTCTTCATCATACTCCGACTCGGTCTGAGCCTTGAGAAATTCTACCACGCGGCGGATTTCCTCAGTAGCGACAAAGCTCCCCTGAATCCTGACAGGTTTTCCGAGTCCTACCGGTTTATAGAGCAGATCGCCGTTGCCCAAAAGCTTCTCGGCGCCGCCTTCGTCCAAAATGACCCTTGAATCGATCTGGTTCGAGACCTTCAGAGCAACGCGGCTCGGGATATTTGCCTTGATAAGACCCGTGACGATGTCAGCCCTCGGGCTCTGTGTTGCGATGACGAGGTGCATGCCCGCGGCTCTTGCAAGCTGCGCTATGCGGCAGATCGATTCCTCGACCTCCTTTGGCGCCGCCATCATCAGGTCGGCAAGCTCGTCCACAACGATTACGATCTTCGGCAAGGGCTTCATTTCCTCCTTGTCCTTGACAAAATCGTTGTAGTCGCCGAGGTCTCTGACGCCGTTGTCCGCAAAGAGTTTATATCTCTTCATCATCTCGGTGACAGCCCAGCCGAGAGCGCCGGCAGCCTTTTTGGCGTCGGTGACGACGGGTATCAAAAGGTGCGGAATGCCGTTATATACCGGGAATTCGACCTGCTTCGGATCGACAAGTATCAGCTTCACTTCGTCGGGGGAAGCGTTATAGAGTATCGACATGATGATGGAGTTCGTAAATACCGATTTACCGGAGCCTGTGGTGCCCGCGATCAAAAGGTGGGGCATTTTTGCGATGTCCCCGCAGACGATCTTTCCCTCAATATTCTTTCCGACCGGGAAGCCGAGCTTGGATTTCAGGCTTCTGAATTCATCGGAATCAATGAGTTCCCGAATGCAGACCATGTCCCTTGTCTTGTTTGCAAGTTCAATTCCGACAGCGGCTTTTCCGGGTATCGGAGCTTCGATTCTGACGCCGTCTGCGGCAAGATTTAAGGCGATGTCGTCTGAAAGATTGGTGATCTTCGAGACCTTGACCCCTGCCGCGGGCTGGAGTTCGTATCTTGTAACCGACGGACCGCGGTGGGTGTCGATGAGCCTTGTCGTAACGCCGAAACTGCGAAGGGTCTCGACGAGCGTCTCGGAATTTTGCTGTATCTCAAACCTGATATCCTCGGGCGACGAAGACGCCTTCGGGGGATTCAGAAGATCGATCGACGGGATATCATAGCCCGACTTCACCGTCTCCTCCGTCTTTATGAAGGTGGTCTGCCCGTCTTCGTTGACGTAGAGCGGGTTTATCATGTCAGCCGCGGCGGTATTTATGACGTTGGAGCCCTGGCGGATTTCCGGCATGGGAATTTCTGCCGGCTCGGGCTTTATCTCAACATCGGGCTGAGGCACAGGCTCGACAGGCTCGTCAAACCGGTCAAATATCGACTTTTTCTTCTTTTTATCCTTATCTTTCTCCTTTTCGGGAGAGGGTTCTTCGGCGGGCTCATTGGGCTCGTCGAATCTGTCAAAGATGGATTTTTTCTTTTTCTCCTCCCTGACGGCGACGGGGTGCTCGGGCAAAACCGCGTTTTGGTCGTCGGTGATGAATTTTGCGACGTCTATACGCTGATCTTTTTGAGGCTTACTTTCCTCGGCTTTGCTCTTCTCGGCAAGGCGCTGAGCCTCAAGCATATCCCTCTCCTCATTATTTTCACGGATCGCCTGACGTGCACTTCCGAAGAGCCCCGCAAAGAAGTTCCAGACATCAACAAAGGTAATATTTGTCAAAAGCATCACAAAGAGAGCGATGAGAAGGATTATCACGATGAGCGCTCCCACAGCTCCGCAGAGCTTTGAAAGCGTGCCGCCGATGACGACCGACAGCGCGCCGCCGCCCTTCATATTCTTGCCGTTTTCATAGAGCGCGCCGATGACCTGTGAGAGCTTGTCCCCTTCGTAGACGGGCAGTTTTTTAACGAAGCAGTAGATGATCTCAAACGCCGGGCTGACGAGCAAAAGAAGCACCATCCCCTGAATTACCTTCACGACAACGGCGCTCTTCGAGCGGTCGAGAGCGAGCATTACGGCGACATAGAGCATTATCGGCGCCAAGAGAACAGCAGCGACGCCGTTAAGTCCCCATATTAAATTGTGAAGCCAAAGCCAGACAGCCTGACCCTTTATGTACGTCAGAAAAATCACGAATATGCCTAAAATGAAGATGACCGAGCTCCACATTCTGTTCCGACGGAGCCGCTGAGCGTCGGTAAGATCGCGCTTAGCGGTCGGTTTTGATTTTTTTCTGCCGGTACTTTGTTTTTTTGACGGCATTTTTACACTGTCCTTCCCGATGAGGATTTACTTTACAAAGGTGATCGGTCTGCCCATGATCGCTTCGATGATGGAGACGATGATGACGAGAACGCCCAAGACTGCGGTGTAGATCGCAAAGATTTTGAATTTATCGGTCTTCATCAGCCACTGAACGAGTTTTATCGCCCCGAAGCCGACGAGCGCCGCAATTATCACGCCTAATATGCAAGGGAGAAATCCCGGCTTGACTTCCTGCTTGAAGCCTCCGATGAGCTCCGTCAGCCCGCCTCCCAATATCGCGGGAATGCCCAGAATGAAGCTGTAGCTGACGGCTTCCTCGCGCTTAAGTCCCGAGAAGATTCCGGCTGAGATGGTCGAGCCCGAGCGGCTCACGCCCGGAAGGAGCGCAACCGCCTGGAAGAATCCTATCCTCACGGCGTCGGGAGGGGTCAGGTCCTGCATTCTCTTTCTGCCTTTTTCGCTGAGATCAGCCATCAGAAGGATCGCCGCCGTATAGAGGAAGCAGATACCCTCGGCGAGGATCGAGCCGTCCTCGGCAAAGCCTTCAAAGAAGCCTTTGAATATGTAAAACGGAATGAGCACCGCCGTCGAGATGATGAACATAAAGATCAGCCTGCGCTCCGGTCCCGCCTCTTTAATCGAGAATTTTGCGGTGAAGATGTCCTTTATCATCGCGATGAATTCCTTGATGAGGGCAAATATCTGCTTCCGGAACACAAAAATCACCGCAGCAAGGGTTCCGAGGTGCAAAAGCGCCGAGAACATCAGCGCGCCCTCGCCGTTGTTGCCGGTGAAGTGCTGATAGAGAGAAAGGTGTCCCGAGGACGAAACCGGCAGAAACTCTGTCAGTCCCTGAATTATCGCCTGAAAAATTGCGTCCAGAATCTTCATGGTAATTCCTCCGTTTATGTCTTGATTTTCTTGCCGGGAGCATAATCCTTGCAAAGATAGAGCCTCGGATCGGTCGAAAAGAGCCCCACTATCTTTCTATTCCTGCCCTGTCCGGTATATTCTAACTTTCCGCCTTTAATGTCAAGATAATATCTTCTTTTGGAGCCGGAAAGAAAAATATCGTATTCGCTGACGACTGTGTAAAGCATTTTCACCCCTCCTCGATCATCGAGTAGAGGCACTCTATCGCCTCCGACAGCCCGCCGACGTGATCTATAATCCCCTCTTTGACGGCGTCTTCCCCCGTCAGAACGCTGCCGACGTCCATCACAAGCTCCCCGGTCCTGAGCATGAGCTCTTTGAATCTGTCGGGGGAAATCTTTGAATTGTCGGCGACGAATCTGACTATTCTCTCCTGCATTTTTTCAAAGTAGGAAAGCGTCTGCGGTACGCCGAGGACAAGTCCCGTCAGCCTGACCGGATGTATCGTCATGGTGGCGGATTTCACGATAAAGCTCTTTTTGGCGCTTACGGCAAGAGGCACGCCTATTGAATGTCCCCCGCCTACGACGATGGACACGGTCGGGGTATTCATGCTTGAGATGAGCTCCGCAAGGGCAAGCCCCGCTTCGACGTCTCCGCCGACGGTGTTTATGATGATGATAAGCCCCTCGATCGAGCGGTCCTGCTCGATGGCTACAAGAGCCGGCATGATGTGCTCGTACTTCGTGGTCTTATTCTGAGGCGGCAGGATATAGTGCCCCTCTATCTGCCCGATGACGGACAGGCAGTGTATCAGGTGCTTCGAGCCGTGTATTTCGATATCTCGGTATCTTTCCGACTCTTCGCTCTGCTCCTCGGTCACTTCCTGCTGATTCTGCTCGTTTTCACACATAATATACCCCCGGAGATTTTTGATTATTATCTGCATTTCGGGAAACATTATGCGCTTACCGTCTTATTATACTACTTTAATCACCTTAAGTCAAGAAGCCGAGGCTGATTTTTGCAGGAAAATGTTCAAAAAAATTCATTTTTTAAAAAGTATTTCGGCATTTTGCCGTCTTTATCGGCTAAGGTATTGACAAGCGAAAAAAACTATAATACTATATATAGTATCAAGTGGGCGCACGCCCGACAAATAATCGGAGGAATGAATTATGGGACTTACACTTGCCGAAAAAATCCTTAAGGCGCATTTGGTCGAAGGAGAATTCAAAAAGGGCAGTCAGATTGCAATACGCATGGATCAGACCCTCACGCAGGACGCCACCGGCACGATGGCATATATCGAATACTGCGCGATGGGAGTGCCGAGAGTCAGAACCGAAAAGAGCGTTGCATATATCGATCACAACACGCTTCAGTCGGGCTTTGAAAACGCCGACGACCACCGCTTCATCGGCTCGGTCGCAAAAAAGCATGGGATCAGCTTCTCCCGACCCGGAAACGGTATCTGCCATCAGGTACACCTTGAGCGCTTCGGAGCGCCCGGAAAGACGCTCATCGGCTCGGACAGCCACACCCCGACCGGAGGCGGTCTCGGAATGATCGCTATCGGCGCGGGAGGATTAGATGTCGCCGTCGCTATGGGCGGAGGAACATATTATATCACATATCCGAAGATAATTAAAGTCGAACTTAAGGGGAAGCTCTCGCCTTGGGTATCGGCTAAGGACGTTATCCTTGAGGTCCTGCGCAGACTCAGCGTCAAAGGCGGGGTGGGATATATCGTCGAATACTGCGGCGAGGGCGTGAAGACCCTTTCGGTCCCCGAAAGAGCGACTATCACCAACATGGGAGCAGAGCTCGGAGCGACGACCTCCATCTTCCCGTCTGATGAAAATACCCTTGAATTTTTAAAGGCTCAGGGCAGAGAGGACGTCTATACTCCCCTGTCCGCCGATCCCGACGCGGTATATGACAAGGAGCTCGTAATAGATCTGTCTCAGCTCGAACCTCTCGCGGCATGCCCCCACTCCCCCGACAACGTTAAGCCCGTCCGGGAGCTCGCGGGAATGAAGATTGACCAGTGCTGCATCGGTTCCTGCACCAACTCTTCATTTGTCGACATGATGAAAGTCGCATATATTCTTGACGGCAAGACCTGCTGTCCGTCGGTGTCGCTTTCTATCGCCCCCGGCTCGAAGCAGGTGCTGTCGATGATATCCCAAAACGGCGCGCTCACCAAGATGATTGACGCCGGCGCGAGGATTTTGGAGTCGGCGTGCGGACCCTGCATAGGAATGGGTCAGTCCCCCAATTCAAAGGGAATATCTCTTAGAACCTTCAACCGCAACTTTGAAGGCAGAAGCGGCACCCGCGACGCGGGGGTATATCTCGTCTCTCCCGAGACCGCCGCGGCTTCGGCGCTGAACGGCGTTATGACCGACCCGAGGACTTTGGGCGACATGCCGCAGTTTAAACTTCCCGAGAAGTTTTACATAAACGACAACATGATAGAGCTACCCGCGCCCGAGAGCGAAATGGACAAGGTCGAAATTTTAAGAGGTCCGAATATTGCGGGATATCCCGAGACAAAACCCCTTGCGGACAGCCTCTCGGTCCCCTGCTCTTTAAAGGTTGGCGACAACATCACAACCGACCATATAATGCCCGCCGGCGCAAAGATTTTGCCGCTCAGATCAAATATCCCCGAGATTTCAAAGCACTGCTTCACCGTCTGCGACGAGAAATTCCCCGAAAGAGCGAAACAGCTCGGAGCTTCGGTCATCGTCGGCGGCGAGAACTACGGTCAGGGCTCCTCGCGCGAACATGCAGCTCTTGCACCTCTTTATCTCGGGGTTAAAGCCGTCATCGTCAAGAGCTTCGCAAGAATTCACAAGGCAAACCTCATAAACGCCGGAATCCTGCCGCTGACATTCAAAAATCCCGAGGATTACGACAAAATCTCGCAGGGTGACACCGTGGAATTCTCCGGGCTCCGCGAGGCGGTCGCAAACGGCAGGGATATCGTCGCAAAGGTCGGCGGCAAGGAGATTTCCCTCGATCTTGACATCTCGGAAAGAGACCGCGAGATCATGCTCGCAGGCGGGCTTTTGGACTATACCCGCGAGAACCTCTCTAAATGAAAAAGGCGCTTTTTCTGATTTTGACAGCGGTTCCACTGCTGATAACGGCTCTCGCCCTATCGCTTTGGTATCTCGGAATGATAATGCTGCTGCCGGGAATCGTTATAGCCGCGGCAGTGTGGGGGCTTGTGTTTTTCCGGGCGTATGATCTGCTCCCGCGTGGCGGGAGAATATTCCTTGTCGTCTCGCTCTGGATAATCGCCGTCGCCGCTTGGCTCTCGCCCTACGCGGTGATATGGCTTGCGTTTCAAGGGGGTCATCATTTATGAACAGAAATCAGCTTAAATATTTGGCTGTCGTCTGCATGACCCTCGACCACATCGCGTGGCTGTTTGTAGACAGCGTAAACCCGCTTGTCGGCGGGATTATGCACCTCTTCGGGCGGCTGACAGCGCCGATTATGGCGTTCTTTGTCGCCGAGGGCTATGAGCATACGCGGGACGTTAAAAAATACACCCGGCGGCTCGCGATTTTCGCGGTTATCTCGTGGGCTCCCTATGTCTTGGCTCAGCGCGGGACGCTTCCGATTTGGATATCAAACGGCGGGATAACATTTCACCCCGAGCAGAGCATGATCTTCACACTGCTAATGGCGCTCATCGCCCTGAGAGTGTATGACAGCGATAAGAAAAAGTGGCAGAAGATAGTCATCATCACAGGGCTCTGCCTCATTTCACTCATCGGCGACTGGTATATGTTCCCAATAGGTGCATGCCTATTGCTCCACGCATTTCGGGATAACAGGAAAAAGCGCTTCATCGCATATGAAATATGGTGCGTTCTCGTCGCTCTGTCGTCGGTATTCAATCAGTGGTTCCAGATCGGCGCTGTGTTTGCCCCGATAATCATATACTTCTTATATAACGGCGAAGCCGGCTCGAAAAAACCGTTTCACAAATGGTTTTTCTACATATATTACCCCGCGCATCTGCTTGTTTTAGGAATTATTAGAATTTTGGTATAGAAAGGATAATGAAAATGTCAAAAATTGTTATGAAAACTCCGCTTGTCGAGATGGACGGCGACGAGATGACAAGAGTGGTCTGGAAGATGATAAAGGAGCAGCTCATCGAGCCCTATGTCGATCTTAAGACGGAATATTATGACTTAGGTCTTGTCCACAGAAACGATACCGACGATCAGGTCACGATTGATTCCGCCGAGGCTACCAAAAAGTACGGCGTCGCGGTCAAGTGCGCCACCATCACCCCGAACGCTCAAAGGGTTGAAGAGTATAAGCTCAAGGAGATGTGGAAGTCCCCGAACGGCACCATCAGAGCGATCCTCGACGGCACAGTCTTTCGCAAGCCGATACTTGTAAAAGGCATCACCCCATATATTCCCTCTTGGACAAAGCCCATCACCATCGCCCGTCATGCCTACGGCGACATCTACAAGAACACCGAGATGAAGGTTCCCGAGGGCTCTAAAGCCGAGCTTGTCGTCACCGATAAGGACGGCAACGAGACAAGGGCGCTGATACATGATTTCAAGACCGGCTCCGGCATAATTCAGGGGGTTCACAATATCGATAAATCCATCGAAAGCTTTGCGCGCTCCTGCTTCAACTTCGCTCTTGACGCCAAAGAATCCCTCTGGTTCGCGGCTAAGGACACCATCTCAAAGACCTATGATCATCGTTTTAAAGATATCTTCGCCGAGATATATGAAAAGGAGTATAAGGAGAAATTCGAGGCTGCGGGTATTGAATATTTCTACACCCTCATCGACGACGCAATCGCAAGGGTCGTAAAGAGCAGCGGAGGATTCATCTGGGCGTGCAAAAACTATGACGGCGACGTCATGTCCGACATGCTCGCGACGGCTTACGGCTCCTTGGGTCTGATGACGTCGGTACTCGTATCCCCCGACGGCAACTATGAATACGAAGCCGCGCACGGCACCGTCACCCGGCACTATTATAAGTGGCTGAAGGGTGAAAAGACCTCCACCAACCCCATCGCGACCATCTTCGCTTGGAGCGGTGCTTTGAGAAAGCGCGGAGAGCTCGACGGCATACCCGAGCTTATGAAATATGCCGACTGCCTCGAAAAGGCGTCCATTCAGACGATGGAGAACGGAATCATGACCGGCGACATGGCGGCTCTTTCGACGCTGCCCAATAAAAAAGCCGTCAACTCCGAAGAATTCTTGACGGCGATCGCCGAAAGGCTCGGCAAGCTGATGGGGTAAATCATGGCTTTTGATTTTAAAAAGGAATACAAAGAGTTTTACATGCCGCCCAAAAAGCCGATGATCATAAACGTCCCGAAGATGAATTACATCGCGGTCCGTGGCAAGGGCGACCCGAATGATGAAGAAGGCGAGTATAAAAAATCCATCGGGCTTTTGTACGGTATCGCGTTCACCATCAAGATGTCAAAGATGGGAGACCACCGTATCGACGGATATTTCGACTACGTCGTGCCGCCTCTTGAAGGCTTCTGGTCGCAGGAAGGCATCGAAAACGGGATAGATTATTCAAGAAAGAGCGATCTTAGCTTTATTTCCGTGATTCGCCTGCCGGATTTCGTCACAAAGGCGGAATTTGACTGGGCTGTCTCGGAGGCTGAGAGGAAGAAAAAGTCGGACTTTTCAGCCGTTGAGTTTCTGACGGTTGACGAGGGATTATGCGTGCAGTGCATGCATATCGGGAGCTATGACGACGAGCCGAAGACGGTCAAGATAATGCATGAGCTGATGAGCGCGGAGGGGTATCGGCTTGACATAAGCTCAGCAAGGCTGCACCACGAGATATATCTCAGCGACCCGAGAAAATGCCAGCCCGAGAGGCTTAAAACGGTGATAAGACACCCGATAAAATAACGTTCGAGCCGGATTTTTGTCCGGCTCGGTTTTTAATATTATAAATCGGGAAATTTGGATTCAAGTATGTAATAAACCCAAGCTATCAGCTCGCCTGTCAATGAGCCGCACACCGTTACCGCCAATACTATCGCAACTATGGTATAGAACATTAGATCGACGGCGCCCGGAGAATTCACATACAGGAAAAGAAGTATACAGCAGATGCCCCCTATCAGGCTGATAAACGAAGGTATCAGTTTTACCGCCGTTATTTTGCATCTTGCGCATATACGGTATTGGATAATACAGCTCGGAAAAGCAAAAATCGCGGCGAAGAAAACTATATATTTCAGATCGTTAAGCATTACGGGTATTCATCCTCTCGCGCGGTAAATAAGCGGCAAAGCCCCCAACCAACATTTTTGATAAGTTTACTTCGTTCACCGATATTATATCAAATAAAAGCCGAAAATGCAAGCGCCGAAAAATTTTTTTCATTTTCCTCTTGACAAGAAAACTTGGCAGTGATATAATGACTTTGACAAGAAAACTTGTCAAAAAGTTAGGAGGTCAATACCATGGATAAAAATACCGTACTCGAAAAAAGCAAGAAGGAGAACAAGGGCTATGACGAGCGCGAGCTGCAAATAATCGCAAAGGCGTGGCAGTTCGGCGGCGCGGTCGGGATAATCATCTGCGGGCTCGCCATGCTCCTGCTCGGGTTCATGAGCGATTCGCCGATGAAATACGGCGCGGACAACCTGATGATATATTTCGGCATGCTGGCGGCAGTCAGCGCAGTTAAAGCGATAAAACTCAGGAAACCGTCCGACATAGCTTTGGCGGTCGCATTCTCGGGGTTTTTCATCTTCTTCGCCGTGACGTTCGTCACAAACTTTGTTAAATAAGGAGGAAAATCATGAACAAAAAAGACGTCTTGGAGAAAAGCAAGGGCGAGTACAAAAACAGCGACCCCTACGCCACGGAGGTCAGAAAGACCTGTATGCAGCGCGGCATGGTTATAATTCTTTTGATGTCGCTGCTTTTCTTTTTCACCGAGCTTCTGATTAAGCATAACCTGCACCTCGGCTTTTTGGCGATAAACTGCGTGAGCAACGCCGTGAACTGTTGGGCGGAGTATAAGCTGCACCCGAAAAAGTCGACGCTTATCGTCCTGATAATCACTATCGTCGGCGTGATCGCCGCCGCCGCAGGTTATATGGTATCTCTGTTTCTGAGGTGATGGTATGGATAAAGAGAAAATTTTGGCAAAAAGCAGGGCGGAAAACAGGAATAAAGATATGTATGAGCTTGAGGTCACGAAGCTTGCGAATTCCGCCGCCGTCACCGTCATGCTCATCATCGCCGCGGTGTTCTTCATCGTTCAGCTGTCCGTCGGCGGCGGGCTGAACTACGGGATTTGGGCGATAGTTTTCGGCTCCAATATGGCGCTGCGCTGGGTCAGGTTTATAAAGCTTCATAGCAGGATAGATCTCGTTTTAGCGATTTTCTATACGGCGGTCGTCGCCGCGCTGGCGGGATATCATATCTACAGCCTGATTTCTTAAGGGGCGGTGAGAGGCTTGGACGACAGACTGATACTTAAAAACCGCCTTAAAGAGGCTCGGGCGGAGCGCGGGCTGTCACAGCAGCAGCTCGCCGATACGGTCGGCGTGTCGCGGAACACGATAAGCTCAATCGAGACGGGGCAGTTCAACCCTACCGCAAAGCTTGCGCTCGTCATCTGCATAGCGCTCGACAAAAAATTTGAGGAGTTGTTTTATTTCGATGATTAAATATATTTTCTTCGACCTCGGCTCTACCCTTATCGACGAGACGGAGTGCGTCAGGGCGAGGATCGAAGCCGCGCTGAGAGATCCCGGCGCGCCGCCGAGGGAGGAATTCATGAAAAAAGTCCGCGAATGCGCAAAAACAAGCTGGCAGTATGTCAAGGACGCGGCGGACAGCTTCAAAATAGCGGTCCCGAAGTGGGATTCGTCGCTCGAAAGGGTATATCCCGAGGCTTTCGGCGTTCTTGAAAAGCTGAGCGGGAAATATTCGCTCGGCGTGATCGCTAACCAGTCTCTTGGCGCGGGAAAGAGAATGGAGGAGCGCGGGCTCGGGAAATATTTCGGTATTTTAGTCCTCTCCGCCGAAGAGGGCGTGGCAAAACCCGACCCCGAGATTTTTTACAGGGCGCTCGCGCGTGCCGGCTGCAAGCCCGAAGAAGCGGTCATGATCGGCGACCGGCTCGACAACGATATACTCCCCGCGTCACAAATCGGAATGAAAACGGTGTGGGTGAAGCAGGGAAGCTTTATATCGGAAAAGAAAGGTTTTACCCGGATAATCCCCGATTTTACCGTAGATAATCTTTCGGAAATTCCGGAAATATTCGGTATGTAAAAGACATTTTACATATAAAAATGCCGATGTAAAAGGGTTTTGATTGAATATCCCAAAAAGCCGAGGTAGAATTAAAGCGCAAGGAGGCGTTGTGAATGGAAATCGCAAACAGGATTAAAAAGCTGAGGGCTGAAAAAGGAATGTCGCAGGACGAGCTCGCCGAGAAGGTTTTCGTCTCACGGCAGACCGTCTCAAACTGGGAGAACGAAAAGACATACCCCGACCTCAAGAGCCTGCTGCTTCTGAGCGAGGTCTTCGGGACGTCCCTTGACGCTTTGATAAAGGGAGACCTCAGTGAAATGAAAAGACAGATCGACGGGCAGGAGTATGCAAAATTCATGCGGAACAGCGTCATTTTAACGGTGATGTATTTTTTGATACTGTTGACCCCTATCCCTCTTGCGCACTTTTTGGGCTGGTGGGGTTTGGCAATTTATATTGTAATATTTGCGGTCACGATGTTTTTTGCGGTAAGGATCGAGAAATACAAGAAAAAGTACGATATCCGGACTTATAAAGAGATTTCGGCATTTATGAACGGCAAGAGCCTCACCGAAATCGAAAAAGCCCGTGAAGAGGGCAAAAGACCATATCAGAAGGTACTTTTTGCGATATGTTCGGCGCTGTTGGCGCTTGCGGTTTGCGCGGTGATGGCGGCACTGTTTTGGAAGATTTTCGGGTAGTAAATAGGGACATAAAAATGCAGCCCCCGAGCGGGGGCTGCGTTTTATATTCTTAAAAATCTTTTACGCCACAACAAAGAACTTGACAAGGAAGATGGCGGCGATGACGTAGGTCAGGACGGAGACATCCTTTGCCTTGCCGGTCAGGAGCTTGATGCAGGCGTAGGTGATCAGCGCAAGACCGATGGCGTGTCCGATGGATCCGGTGATCGGCATACCGATCAGCATGACCGCCGCGGGAGCAAGCTGGGAGAAGTCGTCGAAGTCGAGCTTCTTGAGACCCGAGAGCATCAGGAATCCGACATAGACAAGCGCCGACGAAGTTGCAGCGGCGGGAATGATCGCAGCGATCGGAGAGAGGAACATGCATGCGATGAAGAGGATACCGGTGGTGAGAGCGGTAAGACCCGTTCTGCCGCCTGCCTCAACGCCGGAAGCCGACTCGATGAAGGTGGTGACGGTGGAAGTACCGGTGAACGCACCTACGGTGGTGCCGACAGCGTCGGAGATGAGAGCTTCCTTCATGTTGGGCATGTTGCCCTTGTCGTCCATCATGCCGGCTCTCGAAGCGGTGCCGACGAGGGTGCCGATGGTGTCGAACATGTCGATCATGCAGAAGGTGATGATGAGGGTGATGGCGGTGAACCATCCGACATCAACAAAGAGCGTCCTGAAGTCAAACTTGAAGAGCGTGGTGGCAACCATATCGCCGAAAGGCGGCAGCCAGGAAGCTCCCGAGAGCGACGCAAACGGGTTGGTGCCCATGATGAAGGAGCCGATCCAGTAGATCACGCTCGCAAATACCATGCCCAAGAGGACGTTTGCCTTGATGCCGAAGTGGCGAAGAGCGATCATGCAGAAGACGCCTAAGAAGATGGTGATGACGGTCAGAACCATCGTGCCGTAGCCGGAGCCCATGGCGTCTTTGGCGACGGAGGGAGAAAGGGCGCCGAAGAAGTCTCTGAAGACATAGAACGGACCGCCGGTCTCGCTGTAGATGCCGACATTCGAGCCGAAACCGATGTTTAAGAGCATAAGACCGATAGCCGGAGCGATCGCTACTCTTACGCCAAGAGGGATAGCCTCGACGATCTTCTCTCTGATCGAAAGAACGGAGAGAACGAGGAATACGATACCCTCGACAAGAATTATGCAGAGAGCTGCCTGGAACGCGTTCTCATACTCGATCCCCGTAGCGGCTGCGATGTTGGCGCAGATGACCGCGAAGAAGCTGTTGAGACCCATGCCGGGCGCCATCGCAAAGGGCTTGTTCGCCAAAAACGCCATGCAGATGGTGCCGATGCCGGAAGCAAGGCAGGTTGCGAGGAAAACACCGTTCCAAAGCCGGGTGCCGACTGCAAAGTTAGTCAGCAGGTTCGGGTTCAGGGCGATTATGTAAGCCATCGTCATGAACGTCGTCAGACCCGCAAGGATTTCGGTGCGGACAGAGGTTTTGTTCTCTTTGAGCTTGAAAACCTTTTCCATTTTTATCAATCCTTTCTTGAATAAAATGCCTGTAACGGGAGTAAAGTGCTTGCGTGAACCATAATTTCCCGTCAGTACAAATAAATGTACAATTATATATTACTATTTGATGAAAAGATTGTCAACAAGTTGTGATAAAATTTTCAAAAATTTTTCGCCAAAATTTCTTCGGTTATGTCGGTCATTTTGACTAAAACGCTAAAATGGCTGACTTTTTTCATTATGATACTCCCCTGCTGCTTTTTTAAGGTGAAGCGGGGAGATTTTTTGCCCTGTTGGCTATTGCATTTTCTTTCAAGTTATGATATACTGTTTTCATATGCATACAAAACCCGAAAGGAGATTTTATAAATGACTGCCTTTGCTTTGAGCGCAGCAGCGCCGTTAAGAAGCAGATTTGCGGTGATGCCGATGACTATGCACCTCATCTTCTGCGCGTTTGCCACGGTGGTGTTCATAGCGATATTTTTAAGAAAGAAGACCGTATCCAGCCTTGTCTGGCTGCTGATATGCGACACGACCGCAATACTCCAGTTCTTCGGCGATAAATCAACCGCCACTGCGGTTGCCGTCAGCGAGATATTTCTCTTTGCGATACTCATCTTCACAACGGTGAACGAAAAGATCGCCGCAAAGAGGAAAGCAATCCGTCAGTCCGAGGAAGCCGAGCACCCCGATTCCTTCCTTCCCGAGGATTTAAACGACATCGATAAGCTGATCAAATCCGAGACTTCCAATCTTGCCGACAGTTCGGACGACGTCATCAAGAATGCCTTTGAGGACGATCACAGATGAAAAAAGCCGTGATTCTGGACGCTCAGACCGTCACCGACGGCGACGTCTCCTTGGAGCCGCTCACTTCTTTATGCGACACGGCGGTTTATGATTTCACAAAGCCCGAACAGGTCGCCGAAAGGGTCGGGGACGCAGAGATCGTCCTAACTAACAAATGCCTTATCTCCCGGGAAGTTTTCGACAGGTGCCCGAATTTAAAGTACGTCGGGGTCTTCGCGACGGGATATAATAATGTGGATATTTCCGCAGCAAAAGAGCGAGGCGCGGTGGTTACGAACGTGCCGGGATATTCTACAAACGCCGTCGCGCAGCACACCTTCGCCCTGATACTTCACTACTACTCCAGCGTGTCAAAATATGCCGAATACACCGGGAAAGGCGAATGGTGCTTCTCAAAGCTCTTTACCCACTTCGGTCCTCCCCTCTTCGAGCTGTCCGGCAAAACGATCGGGATTATCGGCTACGGTGCCATCGGTAAAGCCGTCAAGAAGATCGCGGAGGCGTTCGGCATGAAGATTTTGGTGCACACAAGGACCGTTCCGGAAATCTGCGACGGCTTTGAGGCAGTCTCTTTGGAGGAGCTTCTTGGGCGCTCGGATATCGTGACCCTGCACTGTCCCCTGAACCCGGGTACCGAGAAGATCATCAATGAAAAAACGCTCTCGCTGATGAAGCCCACGGCTCTTTTGGTGAACACTTCAAGGGGCGGCGTCATAGATGAATACGCCCTGAGAAAGGCTCTTGATGAGGAAAAGATAGCTGCATTTTGCACCGATGTTCTGACGGTCGAGCCGATGTCGAAGGACTGTCCCATTTTAGGCGCCAAAAATTGCACTATCACGCCTCATATCGCTTGGGCACCTCTTGAAACAAGGCTTAGGCTCATCGGGCTTGTAAAAGAGAATCTTTCGGGGTATCTGAGCGGGAAAATAATAAATAACGTGGTAAAGTAATATGAACAAGAAAAGAATCGTAATAAAAGTCGGCACATCGACCCTCACCCATCCCTCGGGAAGCTTTAATCTGAGGCACATCGAAAGCCTTGTCAGGACGATATCGGACATCAGAAACTCCGGCGTTGAGATAGTTCTCGTGACCTCGGGCGCCATCGGTCTCGGAATGGCTAAATTGGGCTTGAGAGAGAGACCGAAGGATACGCCCTCAAAGCAGGCATGCGCGGCAGTCGGTCAGTGCGAGCTGATGAATATGTACGACCGGCTCTTCGGCGAGTATAACATCACCGTTGCGCAGGTTTTGCTGACAAAATATGTTATTTCCGATGAGAGAAAAGACAACGTCCTAAATGCTCTTAAAAAGATCATCGAGTCGGGCGCGATACCGATAGTCAATGAAAACGACGTCGTGGCTATCGATGAGTTAGAGCTTGAAGTCGGCGAGAACGACAGCCTCGCGGCTATCGTTTCGGTGCTTGTGGACGCCGATCTTCTGATCATCATGTCCGACATCGACGGGCTCTATGACAAAAACCCGAGGGATCACAGCGACGCCAAGCTCATCTCAAGGGTGGAGGAGATCACCCCCGAGATCGAAAACTACGCCTCGGGAGCCGGTACGGACCTCGGCACGGGAGGAATGGCTACCAAGATAAAAGCCGCAAAGATTGCAAATTCGCACGGCATTGACATGCTGATAATAAACGGCTCGCGTGCGGAAAATCTCTATGACGTCACCGACGGAAAGATCATCGGCACGCTGTTTGCCACCCATAAAAAGGAGGACTGATTATGTTTGATTTCACACCCGTAGGTCTTCGCGCAAAGGAAGCCGCAGCGGCATTATCCCTCGCGGGAACCGATCAGAAAAATTTGGCGCTTGAATATATCGCTCACGACCTCGTCGAGCGCAAGAGGGATATCCTTGAAAAGAACCGCACCGACGTCAAAGCCGCTGAGGCTAAAGGCTTCAAGAGCTCTCTTGTGGACAGGCTGTACTTAAATGAAAAGCGCATTGAAGGTATCGCCGACGGCATTAAAAAGGTCATTATGCTGCCCGACCCCGTGGGAGTTGTGGATTCGGGTGAAACAAGACCCAACGGGCTTAAGATCGAGAAGATAAGAGTGCCGCTCGGGGTCGTCGGGATCATATATGAATCGAGACCGAACGTCACCGCGGACGCGGCGGCGCTATGCTTAAAATCCGGCAACGCTTCTGTTTTAAAAGGCGGAAGCGACGCGCTCGGGACGAATATGATAATCACCGACATCATGCGGTCTGCAATCGCCAAAGCAGGACTACCCGAGGACAGCGTGCAGCTTCTTTCCGACACTTCAAGAGAAGCCGCAAACGCGATGATGAAGGCAAACGGGCTGGTTGACGTGCTGATCCCGAGAGGCGGAGCCGGGCTCATCAGGAGCTGCGTGGAAAACGCCTCCGTTCCGGTCATCGAGACGGGCGTGGGAAATTGCCATATTTATGTCGATGAGTCAGCCTCTATCCCGATGGCGGTCGATATCATCGACAACGCCAAGACCTCAAGACCGGGCGTCTGCAACGCCTGCGAGACGGTTCTTTTGCACCGCGAGATCGCGGAAGATATCCTCCCGAAGCTCAAAAAGAGGCTCGATCAGCACAACGTCGAGATCAGGGGCTGCGAGATCACGAAGATGATCTTGGGCGACTGCGTTGTTCCGGCTACAGAGGAGGACTGGGCGACGGAATATCTCGACTACATCTTAGCCGTAAAAGTCGTCGACAATATTCAGGACGCCATCGAGCACATCAGAAAATACACATCGGGGCACTCGGAATGCATCGTGACGGACAGCGTCGCGGCTGCCGAGGAGTTCAAGAGGAGGATAGACGCCGCGGCGGTCTATGTCAACGCGTCAACGAGGTTTACCGACGGCTACGAGATGGGTCTCGGGGCAGAGATAGGAATCTCGACTGCAAAACTTCACGCGCGCGGACCGATGGGGTTAAGAGAGCTTACCACCGTTAAATTCCTGATAACCGGCAGCGGACAGATCAGGCAGTAAGGAGTAAAAATGTCAAAAAAGGATATAAATATTGAGATAATCCCGAGCGAGGAGCCGAAGGAAAATACGAAGGAAAAACCGGAGGAAAATGCCTCCGAAAAGCCTGCAAAGAAGCTTAGGGAAAAAAAGCCCGAGAAAAAGGAAGAAGAGGGTCCCGAGAAAGAGCATAAGAGATTTCGGCTCGACTGGGAGCTTGAGGAAAATCTTATAGAGGCTCTTGACGAGGACGCCATGGATTTAACCGAGGCTTCGGAAGACGAATCGGAGCCTATTGAGATCGAGGGAAAGTCAGCCGTGACAATAGCTCAGGCGGCTCAGACCGTATTCGGGCTGTTTTTGCTGATTTTTGCCGTCATCGGAGTTGTAGCGACGGTCATCAAGGCTGTGAATCTTGTAAAAGCTCAGAAGGACAATTCGGCACAGCTTGAGCAGTTTGAGGAGTTTATCATGCCTCTTGCGGCATGCGACGCGCCTACCTTCAACGGCGCAAGTTCTTTAAATGAGGACGTCATGCTCTCGGCTGCATGCTGGGATATCATCTTCCACCCGTCTGCATTCTACGAGATGAACGGAGAATACTACAGCGTGTCATATCTTGACATAGACAGAAGGATAACAAAGCTCTTCGGCTCGGGGCTGACATATTCCCACAAAACCGTAGGCGGAACGGAGCTTGAATTCACCTACGACGAGGACACCGGAATGTATCTTATCCCCGCTTTCCCGAGGATTCAGGCGTACTACCCCGATGTGACTTCATATGAGGAAGAGGACGGGGTGTATACGCTGACGGTCAACTATCGCCTGCCGATCACAAACTGGATAGAGTCGGTGGACACCGTCGAGAAGAAGATGATCTACACGCTTATCCCCGATGAGACCGACTATATCGTCACGGCTCTTGAAATCGGCGAGATAGACGTCAGCGAGGCAAATTAAAGCATAAAGAGGAAAACCCAATGCTCACACTTGTAAAACTTTCGCCGGAATACGAACGGCAGCTGACCGAGATGATGGACGAATGGACTGCTTCGGGGGAGAAGATCATCCCCTACTCGATCAGAAAATACGACTATCATAATTTTGATTTTTATCTCGACCATCTCGACGTGGACGACGATATCGCAGACGAGCTGGGACTTGTCCCGGATACGACGTTTTTTGCGCTTGATACCGATCGGGATATCTTCGTGGGCGCCGTGAACGTCAGAAAATATCTCAATGAGCGGCTGATGAGCTACGGCGGGCATATCGGCGACGGCATACGTCCTTCCGAACGCGGTAAGGGATACGGCACCGAGATGATCGGTCTTGCGCTCAATGAATGCAGAAAGATGGGCATAAGCAAGGTGCTGATGGTATGCGATCAGTCAAATAAAGCCTCCGCGAGGGTGATCGTCAAAAACGGAGGCGTGCTTGAAAACGAGATTTCGGTCGAGGGCGAGGAGCCGGTCCGTCGCTACTGGATAGACCTCGGGGCGCGGGAAATATAGATGTGGTCAAAGCAACCACATCAAGAGGACAGAAGTCAGAAGTCAGGTTGTCAGAATTTCAAGGCGTCACCGTTGGTGACAGATTTAATTAGTGAGGATAATGAGGGCGATTTGTACACTCCCGGAAATATGAGAAAAAAGCGCCTTGCGCTGATTCTGACCGTGATTTTCTGCTGTATAGCGATGGCGCTCGTCGAGACGGTGATAGAACCGCCCTATGCGGTAAAATCCGCTCTCAAGGCGGGAATGTTTCTTATTGTCCCGGCGGCGGTGATGAAATCCCTCGGCATAGGAATTTTCGGCGGCACGTTCTCTCTTGATATAAAAAAATTTTTGAAGCTTTTAGCGCTCGGGCTCGGGGTTTACGCGGTGATATTTCTCTCATTCGCGCTGACCCGGGGGATTTTTGACTATCCCGGGCTTATCGCTTCGCTTTCAAAAGACCAACAGGTCGAAAAGAGGAGCTTTTTGCCCGTCGCACTCTACATTTCCTTCGGAAATTCCTTTGTGGAGGAGTTTCTGTTCCGGCACACCGCCTTCATAAGGCTCAGGGAGTTCGCCGGGAAGCGGGCGGCGTACATATTCAGCTCGCTGATGTTTTCGGTTTATCACGTCGCGATGATAGGGCAGTCCTTCCCGCTGCCGATGATGGCGGCGGCGCTTTTAGGGCTCGCAGTCGGGGGATTCATATTCGACTTCGCCGACGACAGGAGCGGGAATATCTACGGATCGTGGTTTATCCATATGTTCGCTGACTTCGCGCTGATGATGGTGTGGAGGATTTATATTTAAAATGATGACTGAAAGCAAATTACCGATATGGCAGGTAATGTGATAAATCGGGATTTGACAAAGGCGGTGACGATTGTATGAAAAAGTTGATAGTCATTTCTCTGGCAGTCGTTTGTCTCCTGGGTTTCGCCGCTTGCGGCAATAAAACGATTGGAAAAATCAGCGGCGCGGAAAATGAATGTATTACCATAGCCGATGTGAAGTATGTACTGGATACTGACAACTATTACAGCGTCGCAGATAAGGGAAACTATCTGGGAACCGTATCCAACGCGAACATCACGATGAGAGTCTACTCAGTCAAAGGCGATGAAGATGGGAGCTATATCTACGCTCTTTGGGATTGGGAGGGCGCTTTCTACAAAAGGCAAGAAGCGTAAAACAAAATCCCGTTTATCTGCAGGAAAATTTGTGCGATTCTATATGAAAAAGCAGACCTAAAAGTCTGCTTTTCCTATTTATTTCTCCCCTGCCCTGAGTTTTTCTGCCTCAAAGATCAGCCGATCGCAGGTCTCGCGGTAGTGAACCAAAAGGTCAAATATCGCGTCCTGTGAGAGCACTCCCCGCTTTAAATTTTTGGGAAGAAGCCCGCGGTCATCTGCCTCAAGGTCGCTCTTCCAGTCAGAGTTATAATATTTTGTCAGGGCGTCGACATCTTCCCGCGTAATTTTAAATTCATCCAAAGCCTTATCAAGCCGTGCAAGCGAAGCCTCGGCGTCGTCCAAAAGACGCTCCATCTCGATAATCCTGTCAATTGCTGTCATCCGATCATCTCCCAATATATTATACCAGTTTAAAAGGGAGAAGTCAAGACGGAATGCAGAATTGAGATGATTTAAAATCAACACTCCCGCCCGTTTTTGTCGTTCCGTATTCGGAATTTTAGGCGTATAATGGAATCACAAAAACAAGGAGGTAATATTATGAACACAGATAAAATTTATGCGGAAGCCATCGTCAACGAGTATTCAAAAAAGAGTGCGTCGAAGGTGGTGGCTCTTAAAAAGCTCGACCGAAAGGCAAAAGCTCCGGCGGAGATTTTTGCATACTCCTTCGGGATCGTCTCCGCGCTCCTCTTGGGCGTGGGAATGTGCCTTTGCAGGAGACCTGCTGAACGAATGCGTCGAGTACACTAACGACAAGTGCTTTCGGGAGTTTTCCCCCGATCTTAGGGATATCGACAGGCGCCTGAGCTCCGATAACGCGGAGGATTCGATATTCATCTCCCCAGAATATTTAAGACCTTATCTTGAATTCGTCAGGCGGAATAAGCGGCTCTATCGGGTGGTTTTGCAGCATCAGGAAATATTTCAGACCCGAAACACATTCAGAATGATTTTTGACAAAGTCTTCTCCCCTGCCCTCGACAGGTTCAACGTCGCCGAAAAGGAGAAGGCATATGTCATTCACTTCTACCTCGGCGGGATCACGTCGGTGGTGTGCGAGTGGATCAAAAACGACTGCGCCGATTCGGTCGATAAGATCATCGGGATATGCATGAGGTGCATTGTGCCGGGGAAGGATAAGTTTTGAAATTGTGCACGGTGATATTCATCGTGCATTTTTCAACCTGCGGTTGGAAACCCAAAGTCTGCCTCCATTGATTCAAACCGTGATTTGTGATATTATTAAATCACGGCAAAAATCGCGATTTAAATGCTGAAAACCGAAAGGAGATTAACTATGGACTATTCACGGATAATCGGCAAAAACATAGCGGAATTCCGCAAGGCAAAGGCTCTTACTCAGGAACAGCTCGGCGATGCCGTCGGGGTGACGGGTCAGGCGGTATCGAAATGGGAAAACGGCGGAATGCCGGACGCGTATCTCCTGCCCGACATCGCAAAAAATCTCGGCGTGAGCGTTGACAGGCTCTTTGAGATTGAGCATAATAAGCATATCCCAACCGAAGAGGAGCTTTTGGAGCTTGTCGGCAGATACGGCTTTGACAGATTGAATGCAAAGGACGGAGAAGCAGTGTTCAGGCTGATTTTTGAGATGATTTACAGGCTCAATTTCAGCGCATTTAAGTGTGAAAATTGCGAGAGCGTTTGGGATATCATCGACAGGTGGGAGTGCGATTTCATGACCTCGCAGCTTATCCTTGATGAAGGCACGACATATATCTCGCTCGTCAAGGATATGCCCTATATCTGCATTACAAAGGACGAGCCGGGTCTTATCGGCAGGCTTCTGGGTGAAGACAGATATTGCGACCTCTTCGGGCTTCTTTCCGACCCCGACGGGCTCGAAGCGGCGATCTTTACGCAGTCGGAATATTCAAAATCCGGAGCAAAGTATACCGCCGACGGGCTTGCGGAGAAAATCGGCATTCAGCCCGAAAAATTAAAAGAGCTTCTGCCGAAGCTCGTCAAATTCCGATTTGTCGCCGAGGAGCAGATAACGGTCGATGAAAGCGAGTTCACGTCCTATTCCGTCCTGCAAAACAACGAGTTCCGCCCGCTTCTGATGACGGCGTGGCTGCTCATCAATTCACAGCGGTGCTACAACGCCTATTGTCAGACCCGTGAGAAGAGGTTTTTGGAGAGGTAGATAAAGATGTCCCCCGCTTTGATAAGTGGGGGATTTTATGCATTTTCCATCAAAAAGTCGTATACGATTCGGTTAAAGTCTTTAGCTTCTTCGTACGCGGCATGCCCGAGGTTTTCGTAGATGTGAATCCTGCATCCGAGCTTTTCGGCGATCTCCTCCGAGGCGGCTCCGGTCACGACCTTGTCCTGCCTGCCGCCGATTACGAGCGTCGGGCAGTCGATTTTATCCAAAATTTCATATGCGTTGCAGGTGAGGCAGGATTTTGCAAGCGCGACAAAACGCCGAACGTCCTTCGGCTTCTGAATGACCGTCAGAAGCGGCATTAAAGGACGATAGCGCTTCAAATATGCGTCGGAGTACATTTTTTCTGCCATGTCCGCGACGAGTTTTTTCATTTCTCCATGCTCAGCCATCTCTATCCAGCCTTCGACCACCCGCATGACGGTGTCGTTATTTTTCGACAGCGTGACCGCAAGTACCAGCTTGTGAA
This sequence comes from uncultured Clostridia bacterium, assembly GCA_947627985.1. Classification (GTDB taxonomy): domain Bacteria; phylum Bacillota; class Clostridia; order Oscillospirales; family Ruminococcaceae; genus Faeciplasma. Next base: position 1,675 of record CANQYD010000007.1, on the reverse strand, counting down.
CGAGATCGGGACGGTCGATAGCAAGATACTGCGCGATCATTCCTCCCTGCGAAACGCCGAAAACATCGGCATTTGCAATACCCAAAGCGTCCATAGCCTCGGCAATATCCGACGCCAGATCATGCACGGTTATGCCGTCGAAAACGTCGGGTCTGCGGTCAAAAATGTAGACCTTAAAGTCCCGCGCGAAGAGGCGGTACATGTGCGCGAGCGGCAGAGCCATGCCCTTTATACCGCGGGTGCTGAGACCTTGGAGCATGATGAGAGGCTTTCTGCCGGTGCCGAAGGTTATATAATCTAATTGAGTATTATGTATGTTTAGCTTTAGCTCTTTAGCGTTATACATTATTGATAAACCTCAGACTTTTGATCATAAAGTCCCACTTACCTCACTCAAAAACTCCACCGCATTATACCCGGCATGCACGATTATGCAGCTCATGACGTAGCCGGTGTGCATATAAAGAAGCCCGAGCGCGACGCCGCAAATCAGCGCCGAGAGGGTCTGGACCATGTTGAAATGCAGGAGCGCGAAGAGCGCCGACGATACCAGCAGCGCGGTCAATTTGCCGTAATTTTTTGACAGTCCGCCGAGCAGAAATCCGCGCATTAAAATCTCCTCAATGACCGGGGCAAGGACGCATGTCTGAACAAATCCGAGCACCGGAGCCTCCCGCAAATGCTCGATCGATTCGCGATATCCCGCCTTGCTGCCCGGCATCATGCTCTCAAAAATCGGGTCCAAAAATTTATCGAGAAGAAGATACATTATAGCCGCACAAAATATTGCTAAAATTATCCTTTTAAGGGAAATCCCGGCGGAGAGATCGATCCTGAAATTACATTTTGACTTTAACAAAATCAGGAAGCCGACCATGCAGACTGCGATCGAGATGACGTTCAGCAGCCGCGCGTGGGCAGGCAGGATTTTCCTCCAAACTGCCACGTCCAAAGCGGTGTAGCCGAGCATCACGCCGAACCACGCGAGGGTCCACAAAAAGCCCTCGGCGAGCGATATTCCCCTGCCCATTCCGTCACCAAATCACGTGACCGGCTATTAGCGCGACCGACAGCACGCCGCGAATGATGTGGTGGGAAATGTGGAGCTGCGCGCTCTTTTTGCCGTTCATGATCGCGGCGGCGCAGATGGCGAGACATCCGAGAGCGGCGATGATGAAGTCGAATTTCAGACCGATGATGTTTAAGATTACGGCGAAAATCAGCAGCAGCGAGCCGATGATCATGATCGCAGCCGACGGCGATTTTTCGCTTTTTAACTGGCTGACAGCCGCCGCGAGCGACAGCCCGCCGAAGAGAGCGCTTAGGATACAAATAATTATTTTCATGCTGACCTCCGGGTGGTTTTTGTTTATTATAGCAGGTTTGGGGGCGGAATGCAAGGGGGGTAGATATAAAGGGAGTGTACAAACCGCCCACATTTAAGCCCAAATCAGTTAATGGAAAGCGTTTAGTAACGGCGAATCATCCGGCAAAAAATTTTATAATGTGGGCGGATGGGACACTCCCAGATATAAAGGGAGTGCCCAATCCGCCCACATTAAAGGAAATCGACCAATCCGAAAGGCAGATCGCCTTTAGGATACTTCTCACGATATATCAATTTTGCAATTCCGAATTTATTGTATGCGTCAACAAAAACTTCAACGACTGCCTT
>CANQYD010000006.1 GCA_947627985.1 uncultured Clostridia bacterium | reverse complement strand
GCGCATATGATTGATAAAAATTGCGATTTATTATATGTGTGAATTATACCAAATGCAGGAGAAAATGTCAATAATATATCAAATCAATCACGTAAATCGCCCTCGTCTTGCAAATCTGCAAGATTTGAGGGCAAATTTTTTCATTTTCCTGCGAAAATGACGGTTTTGGAGGGCTATAGACAAATCTGTGGTATCATTGATTATGGAGGTGAGACCCTTGAATTTCTTGTAGCAAAAATCAATCATATTGAAAACCGCGAAACTTTTGGCGGTAAAATGAACACATTTCGCCATTCGGCGGCACGTTGAGTAGCGAAAGCTATACGCCGTAAAGCGCGTGTTTACGCAGTTTGGCGCAAAGTCACATCAGACTGTGAAAACGACTACCCCTGCCTATGGATAACTGTTCATACCGCCAAAATGGAGCGGCTGAGAAGGAAAAGAAAAATATGTTGCATAGCGTAAACAAATTGCTGCACGGCGCAAGCATTTCATTAACAAGCAAAAATAATTTTCAGGAGGTTATATGCAGAAAGCACAATACGGAATTTTGAGATTCGCAAAGTACAAAGGTCCCGAGATCGGCAATATCGAGGCGCATAACGAGCGCACGAAAGAAAAATACGCGAGCAATCCCGACGTTGATCTGACGAGGACAAAATACAATTTTCATCTGATCGAACCGCAGGGCAAATACCGAGCTGCCGCCGAAAAGCAAATCGCAGCCGCAGGCTGCAAGACCCGAAAGGACAGCGTTCGGCTTGTCGAAGCACTTGTCACCGCAAGTCCCGAGTTTTTCAAAGGCAAGAAGCGCGCCGATGTCAAAGAATATTTCGAGTATGCTCTCAAATTTATTCAAGCACATCAATCGCCCGAAACCATTGTATCTGCCGTGATTCACATGGACGAAAAGACCCCACATATGCACCTGACTTTCGTTCCGCTGACGGCTGACGGTCGTTTATCTGCTAAAGAGATTATCGGAAACAAGAAAAAATTAACGTGGTGGCAGGACGAATTTTGGAGGCATATGGTCAAGAAGTATCCCGACTTAGAACGCGGAGAGAGTGCGAGTGTAACAGGACGGGAGCATATACCTCCGCGGCTGTTCAAGCAAGCAGTACACCTCAATCGGCAGCGGGATATTATATTGCAAACTTTGAAAGACATAACGCCTTTCAATGCGGGTAGGAAGTCAACAGAGGTCGCGGAGATGATTGAGAAATACATATCGGGGACTGAAGATATGAAAACGGTTTTGAGAGGATATGAGGGCGAAATCAAGGCTTTGCAAGCAGAGAATGCCAAGCTCGAAAAAGACCTCGACGGCAGCAAGGAAAGCATACAAAAGCGCATTGAAAATAACCAAAAGCTCACCGAATACGAGGATTTGAAACGCACCGCCGAAGCTATTCCCGCGGAGATTTTGGCGGCATATTCGACGCTAAATGCGACAGAAAAAACGGTGGAAATATGATTATCCACATAGAGAAAACCTGCCGCCGGATTTCCAGACGGTGGATAACCTGACCGTCCGGAGGGCGCCATTCCTTACCGTCATGAGGTATGAAAATCATTCCTTTGGGCGACTGAAATTCATACCCAAAATATATGCCTTGAGAATAGCACTGTACTTGTCTACAAAAGCGTTACAACGCGGGAAATCATCAAAAATTAGGAGGAATTTAATGTACGAAAACAATTTAGAACGCGAAAAGATGTTACCAATCATCGACCACAACGGCAGGAAGTTTATGTGTCTGCCTAACCGAACCGAAATGACGTTTCCCGACGGCACGGTTTACCGAGTGAACAGCATGTTCGTGGGAAAGTCTGAAATGGGAGATATGCTCGACGCGCTCACTATTGAGAAAATAAATCGCGAGGTGGCTTGAAATGCGGTCGGCATTGTGGTATAATGGCAGCGGATTTCTGATTGAAAATGCGCTGCATAACAGGAGGTAAAATATGGCTATGCAGATAAATAATCAGGAAAATTATAGCGTGGGTATCTACGCAAGGCTCAGCCGCGACGATGAGCGAATCGGGGAATCGGTGTCGATTGAGAATCAAAAGGAGCTGCTCGGAAGATATGCCCAAGAGCAGGGTTGGAACATCTTTGATTACTACTGTGACGACGGCGTGAGCGGCACGACGTTTGACCGCCCGGAGTTTAATCGGCTTGTGCAGGACGCAACGGACAAGAAGATAAACTTGGTTCTTTGTAAAGACCTTTCCCGCCTCGGCAGGGATTATATCGAAGCTGGCAGATACACAGATTTCGTCTTTCCCTCGTTAGGCTGCCGATTCATCGCTCTTAATGACGGAGTGGACACTCAGCAAAAAAACAACGAAATGCTCGTTATCATAAAGAATGTGATGAACGATCTTTATGCTCGCGATACCAGCTCTAAAATCAAGGCGGTTAAGCAATCTACGTTCAAGTCGGGAAAATTTGTAGGCTGCTATGCCCCACTCGGTTACAAGAAAAGCGAAGCAGACAAGCACATTTTGGAAATCGACCCGATTACCGCACCCGTGGTGCGCCATATATTCGACCTCAGACTGCAAGGTAACAGTTTCAGAAAAATCGCCACGCAGCTCAATGCCGAGGGCGTACCTGCCCCGAGAACATTTTATTACATGGCGACCGGTCGGGAAAATATCCGCAGCAAATCGCCGTACTGGAACGATACGACCGTCAAAACCATTCTGCGAAACGAGGTTTACCTCGGCCACATGGTGCAGAATAAGACAGGAACGGTGTCCTACAAGAACCATAAGCAAATTACCAAGCCGCAAAGCGAGTGGATTAAGGTCGAAAATACGCACGAACCGCTGATTTCACAAGACGTCTGGGACGCGGTCCAACGAATGGACAACCACCCCGGGCGCGGAAGAACCGGCAAAAGCGGGATGATTGCCTTGTTTGGCGGGATTTTGAGATGTATGGACTGCGGCTCATCGCTGCGATACATGCGCGATTACCGCAAAACGACGTCGGGAAAAGAGCCGGAGTTTAAGTCGTATGTCTGCAACAGGTACGCTATAGGCGGGAAAGACGCTTGTTCGACGCACTACATAAATCAGAAAGCATTGATTGCCGTCGTGTTGACTGATATTCGGAGCAAAGCTATCCTCGCGCAAAAAAATCGCGAAGCACTAAAAGAGCGGATTCTTGCCATGAAAAAGACCTCGAATGAGGAAAAGGCGAGCTTGCTTAAAACCGAGTTGACAGCGATTGAAAAGCGTCTTGCTGAGCTTGAAAAACTGATTCAAGCGGCTTATGAGGACAAAGTTATGGGTCGCATACTCGAGGGCGTTTGTATTAACTTGCTTAACAAGTATGAATCCGAGCGCTCAGAAAAACTTGAATGCAAAAAGGAGCTTTCTGCGAAGTTGGCGGCAAGTGAGGAAAGTGAGAAATCTGTGGACGATTGGCTCGATATGATTCAGGACTACGCTCAACTTGAAGAACTCGACCGTGCGACCATTGTTCGGCTGATTCAGAAGATTGAAATCGGCGAGAAGCGCGAGGTCGATGGACACATCGAGCGCGACATCAATATCTACTACAATTTCGTGGGGTTTGTGGAATTATAAGCCGTCATTCTTTATGAAAGGTTGACTAACGAATTTTTCGCTAAAGATACCAGTCGTAAAATCCGAGCCGTTCAAAAGGCAAAGGGAACTCGCGGAGTGCCGCTGACTACGAATGTGCCATATGGATACAAAAAGGGCGATGGTGGTGAATGGGAAGTTGACGAGGAATCTGCGGAAGTCGTAAAGCAAATATTCCGTATGTGTATTGAAGGACGAGGACCGTTGCAGATTTCAAAGGCACTGACTGCTGCTAAAATCTTAAATCCCACGGCATATAAAAATTCGCGTGGGCTGACTACTCGCCGTTTCGATTCTGATCCATACCATTGGAATGCGAACACCGTCGTCCACATTTTAGAGCGCAAGGAGTATACAGGCTGCACGGTGAATTTCAAGACCTACACAAACTCAATTTGGGATAAGAAACAGCGAGATAATCCAGAAGAGAATTGGGCGATTTTCGAGAATGCGCACCCTGAAATTATTAAGCCTGATATGTTCAAAAAGGTGCAGGAAATCCGTAAACAGCGGCATCGAAGAACGAGAACGGGAAAGAGCAGTATGTTCTCGGGACTGGTTTACTGCGAGGATTGCGGTGCGAAAATGCGCTACTGCACGACCAAGGACTTTGAAAAGCGGCAGGATCATTTCGTGTGCGGAAATTACAAAAGCAACACTGGGAGTTGTAGCATTCACTTTATTCGTGCGGTCGTCCTTGAACAGCTTGTTCTGAATAATTTACAGGTCGTGATTTCGTATGTTACGGCTCATGAAAATTATTTTCGGCAGGTCATGACCGAGAAGATGTCGCTCAAAAGTGCTGAAATCGTGAAGTCAGCCAAAAGGAAACTTGCCCAAAATGAGAAACGTCTCGCCGAACTTGACCACCTATTCATCAAGATTTATGAGGACAACGTGGCGGCAAAGCTAAGCGATGAGCGGTTTGCAATGATGAGTGAACAGTACGAGGACGAGCAGGCAACACTCAAATCCGATATTATTTCCTTGCAGGCTGAAATTGCAGAACAAGAGCGGCAGACTGAAAATCTGGAACTGTTCATTAAGAAAGCCAAAAAATATGATGGACTTAATGAGCTTACGCCTTATGCCCTGCGTGAACTTGTTAAGGCAATTTACGTTGAGAAGCCCGACAAGTCAAGTGGCAAGAGGAAACAGAAAATCAGGATTCAGTACGACCTTGTGGGATTTATACCCATAAATGAGCTTTTGCAAGCGGAAAAGCAAAGAGAAACGGCATAACCAAAATTATGCCGTTTCAGAAAAATTAGTTTTAACTTCCTTATGACGCCCCGCCTTGTCCTCGGGGGATTTTTATGTCATATCTCCCCCAAAAATTCGGGGGATATTTTTTTATGAAAAACTATTGACAAATCCGTGCATACTGTGTATACTGTAGATATACAGATATGAACAGCATATACGGAAAGGAGTGTTTGGGTGAACATCATCATCGACAACAAGAGCCCGCGACCGATCTACGAGCAGATATGCGCTCAGATCAAGGCTCAGATAATGAGCGGCGAGCTTTCGGAGGACGACGCACTGCCGTCGATAAGAAATCTCGCCAAGGACCTGCGGATCAGCGTCATCACGACAAAAAGAGCATATGAAGAGCTCGAGCGGGAGGGATTCATCTACACCGCGGCTTCAAGGGGAAGCTTTGTCGCGCCGAAAAATCTTGCGCTGATACGGGAGGAAAACCTTCGGCGGATAGAGGAGCTGACGGAGGAGATATCCCGCCTCGCGGTCTCGGGAGGGATAACAAAACAGGAGCTTATGGAAATCTTTGAAACTATGACGGAGGAATTGAAATGAACGCGATCGAAATCAAAAATCTCACAAAATCTTACGGCGATTTTATCCTTGACAATCTCACGCTGACCCTGCCTTCGGGCTGCATTATGGGTCTTATCGGCGAAAACGGCGCCGGAAAATCGACGACGATAAAGCTTATTTTGGATATGATACGCCGCGACTCGGGGGAAATAAAAATCCTCGGGAGGGATAACCGTGAATCATTTGAGATCACAAAAGAGGACATCGGAGTGGTGCCGGACGAGATCGGCATACCCGAATATCTGAACGCAAAGCAGGTCGGAAACATCATGAAGCACTGCTACAAAAACTGGAGCGAGGAGCGGTATTCCCGGTATCTTGAGAGCCTTGAGCTTCCGCCGAAAAAGAAGTTCAAGGAGTATTCAAAGGGCATGAAGATGAAGCTCGGGATCGCCGTCGCGATGTCGCACGACCCGAAGCTTTTAATACTTGATGAAGCCACGAGCGGGCTCGATCCCGTAGTTCGGGACGAGGTGCTTGACATGTTCTCGGAGTTTACGAGGGACGAGACCCACTCGGTGCTGATATCGTCGCATATCGTCAGCGATCTTGAAAAAATCTGCGACTATATCGCGTTTTTGCATAAAGGCAGACTTATGCTGTGTGAAGAAAAAGACGTGCTAAAAGATGAGTACAGGTTCGTAAGAGGCACGAGGGAGGCGATATCCGCTATTCCCGACAGCGACGTCATCGGGAGGAAGTTCTCGCCATACGGAGCCGAGGCGATAGTCAGGCGGGGCGCCGTTCAGAGCGGGCTGGAAGAGGGGCAGGTAGATATCGAGCAGCTCTTTATATTCATGGTAAGGCGCGAAGGGAAGACCGAGCAGTGAAATTGCCCGGCTGAGCCGTCAAAAAATACTTACTGAAAAAATATTCAAAACCCACATTCTGAGGAGGAAACAACATGAAAGGACTTCTTTTAAAGGAATTTTATTTTTACAAGGCAAACGGAGTGTTTTATCTCATTTTAATCGTGCTTTTTGCAATCTGCGCTATTGGGTCAGGCAACCCGTTTATGATGACTATGCCGATGCTTATTTCGTACTTACTGCCGAGTTCAAACCTTGCCTATGATGAAAAGTCGAAGTGGGCGCAATACTGCGACGCGCTGCCCGTCACAAGGGTTCAGTTCGTCTCGGTCAAATATATCACAATGATTGTGTTTTATGTATTTTTCTGCATACTGACTGCGGTGAGCATAATAATAAACGCGGCAATAGGGGGCTTCAAGGACCTCACGGGTCTGAAGCTGATCCTCCCGTGCTTTGCGCTGTATCTGATACTTCTCGGCGTGATCTCGATAATTATGCCTTTCCTTTTCAAGCTCGGAGTGGAAAAGGGCAGGTTTATGTTCATGGTTTTCGGAGGCTTGTGCGGAGGCTTGGGCGCGATGGGTGTCAGCTTCGGCACCGAGAAAGGTGTGACGGAGACGCTCGGGAATATCACCGCAAGCGGGGCGTGGATCATGGCTGCGGCGGTGGCGGTGAGCCTGCTGATCTTTGCGGGGTCGTGGGCGCTGTCGGGGGTGTTTTATAGGGGGAGGGAGCTGTGAATAGACGGCAGAAGGCAGACGGTCAGAGGGTAGATTTATAAGGTGTTGCCTGCGGGAATGGGTTTGAGGGGCGGGAGGGATTCACCTCGCCCCCGCCCCTTCCCCGTTTGATCAGCCGGGGCTTTATAAACCTCTTCTTGCAGCAGGAGTGGGTTGCGTCCGGGGGTGTGGGTTACTCATGCTTTAAGGTGTTAAATTTTTATTTTTTCGGCTCTCAAAGGTGGTCGGAAGCTTGATATTTAATATCTGAAAGCCGGTTGGGGTGTGAGGTCGAAGGTGCTTTTTTGAGGGTATATCTACATCACCAAAGCTGCGGGCGGAGCAGATAACCCCGCCTCTTATTGACCTTCAATCCACCAAATCTATCCCCGCAATCCTCCAGCCGTTTGGGGTATTGACGTAATCAATATACAGCGTTTTTTCGCCGGTCGGGGTGGCGAGGGTGAGGGTGCCGGCGGCGGTTTCGGAGTTGCTTTCGGGGTAGATATCTACATCGCCGAAGCTGAGGGCGGAGCAGATAAGTCTGCCTCTTATTTACCTTAAATCCCCAAAATCTATCCCCGCAATTTTCCAGCCGTTTGGGGTATTGACGTAATCGATATACAGCGTTTTTTCGCCGGTCGGGGTGGTGAGAGCGAGGGTGCCGGCGGCGGTCTCGGAGTTGCTTTCGGGGTCGATATCTACATCGCCGAAGCTGAGGGCGGAGTAGGTCGGGTCGGAGTCTGTTTCGTTATATTTCAGGTAGGTCGAGCCGTTCATTTCAAGGCATCTGCCTGAGGAAAGAAGCGCGCAGGCATAATCATCATCAAAAACATCTTTGACCGCTGCCTCAAAATCGCTCCAAACGGCATATTTCGGGTCCTCGGCGGGCGCATAATCCTCGCCGTTTTCGGTGACTATCCCGGCTCCCGAGACGTTTTGGGAACCTCCGTCGAGCACCGCTTCGAGCATGAGCGCTCCGTTTGCAAGCTCCCGCGCTTCATCGGGTGAAATCTCCCGAAGTTTCTCGGCGCAGGCGCACATAGCCGTGAGCGTGCAGATTGCCAAAATCAGTGAGATCAGCTTTTTCATTTTTACCCCTCGATCCTGTCCCGAAATTGTTTCCCGAGTATATACTATCACCCGCAAAGCCCGACGTCAAGGGGATTTACCAATCCTTAACCGTTTTGTTGCCGAATTGTAATTTATTGCGTCACCGTGTTACCGAATTGTAACTTTTGGCAGGGAAAATTAAGAAATTCTTAAGATTTTCGGGATTGAAATCGGGCGCGCGATGGGCTATAATTTTATCGGATAATCTTTTTTGGGAGTGGTTTTTGATGAAAAAAGCGATAATTTTTTTGATATTGATGACGCTCGTCTCCTGCGGTTTTCCCGGCGCTCGCGATCGGGAAGAGACGCAAAACGTCACGGCGGAGGTATATGATGAGGAAGATTATGTCAATATCTCCGAGCTTGAGGGGGAATATTCCGATCACCCCGAGATCGACGGCTGCCGGCTCTTAGGCGGGAAAATCGGTGAATTTTACGGTTACGACATGTCGGTGCCGACCGGCGACGGCGGTAATCTGAGGTGCTGGAAATACGGCGTAAAGACGGAGCTGGGCGCATTGAATGAGCAGGAAGGCATAAACGGCTCTATCTGCGATTTTGCGGGGTCAGTAGATGGGAAGATGTATTTTGCGATCCACCCCGAGGATAAGAAGGGGACGGTCAGGCTGGCGGCGGCTTCGGACGGTTATGTCTCAATCGTCGGGGATATGCAGATAGAGGACGGCGGCGTCTTTTCGGCTTCGATAAGGTTCGGGGAGGAGCAGATCGGGGTACTTACAAAATCCATAAAAGAAAACGAGGAAAACAGGAGCTGCGAGGCGGCGATATATATCAAAAACGAAAACGGCTTGACGGAAATCGCCCGCGAGGTCGCCGAGGAGGACTTCAAAAACGGCTCTTCGAGCGGCGCCGAGCTGATGGATTTTTGCTTTAAGGACGGCGAAATTTGCGCGCTCGGACGAGGCTTGGAGGACGGGATTTTCGTCTATAATCTCTACAGGTACAGCCTGAGCGGGCTGCTTGAGGGGTATGAGAGGCTGTTTGAGACCGATTTCGGCGGGGAGTTGAGAATTTTTCCGCGCGGCGAGGGATTTTTGGTGGTCGGCAGCGACTTTGTCTGGGGAGAGGATATCCCCTCGGGCGGGCTGTCGAGTGCCTTTGATGGGGATTATGCGGTGATCTGGCGCAAGCCGGGTTCCGGGAAAGCCGAGGCGTGGATTTTCCCGACCGACGGAAGCGAGGCGGGGCATGTGAGATGCAGCCTGCCGGAGGGGTGTGAGCTGATGAGGGTCGTAGCGGTCGAGGGAGGTTTTGTGGCGGAGTATGAGGAGGACGGGGTGACGAGGCATGTGGGGGTGAGGGGGTAGGTGCGTTCCCCACACTTAAAGACCCTCACCCCCACGCTTACATTACATTTAAAAAACAAAAGGCTTTTGCCCCCAAAACAAGCGAAAGCCTTTTCTTTTGCCAAACGCAAATATCTTATTGCTATGCCTTTCAAACCGTGCTATAATTATTATATTACATCTTGAAGAAAGCATTCCGCCGATTGTTGAAAAGCTCGTCAAATATCTCAGGCAGGACGACAAGGTTGTTTTGGAGGATTACATATTTTAGCTGGGCTATAAAGTATGCTCAAAGCAAGCTAAGGAGGCGAGAAATGGCAAGAAAAAGCAGAAAAATTACAGTTGAACAGTCCGTAGACGGCATATCCGACTCCGAAATTCTCAACCGCTTGGATGAAATGAACGCTCCCAATCCCGAGCAGCGAAAGCGCGAGGTCGGGACGAGAAACGGCGCGGTCTTTTCATTTCAAAAAATATTAAGCAGTAAACTACTCTAACATTTCGCCCCTCATCTCGCTTAAAAACATCTCTGCAGCCTTGGAAAACACCTGCCCGCGCTTCCAAACTATGCAAAGACCGGTTTCCAATTTCGGTCTCAGAGGACGAAAACACAGCTCATTTCCTTCGCCGAAGTTGGTCAGTTTGTCGAGCGTGATCGCATAGCCGAGCCCCGATTTTACGAACCGCGAGGCGTTATACAAAAGATCATAAAACGCCACGATATTTAACTCGTTTATGCTTTTACCAAGCCAATCAAAAACTTCGTTGCCCACGGCGGTTTGGTGCGAAATCAGCAGCGGCAGGTCGTGCAAATCCTCCGGCTTGACGGACTTTTTTCGCGCCAGTTTGCAGTCGGAGCGCATCAAAACGCCCCACCTGTCCCTCGCCGGAAGGCTTATATAATCGTACTTTTTAGGATCAAACGGCTCGCCCGCGACCAGCAGCCCAAAGTCCAAAAGCCCCTTGTCAAGCCGTTCCGTGATCCTCTCGGCGTCGCCGCTGTAGATTTGGTAGCGAATTTTGGGATATGTTTTTTGCAGCCTTTTTGCGGTCTCCGCGACCACCGAAAACGCGTCTGTTTCGCCGCTCCCGATGTATATATCCCCCGAGATATTGCCGTCGTCCGAGCTCAGTTCTGACTTCGTTTTGTTAAGTAGATCAACTATCTCCTCAGCCCTTTTCCGAAGCAGAACTCCATCTTCGGTGAGGGTGATCTTTTTGCTCCCACGCACAAAAAGCTGCTTGCCAAGCTCATCTTCAAGGTCTTTTAACTGCCTTGAAAGCGGCGGTTGGGTCATGTGCAGAGCCTCCGCAGCCCGCGTAATACTTCCCTCTTTGGCAACTGTCAGAAAATATTCCAAAACCCGAATATCCATAATTTATCCTCCATTTTTTGATTATATTATAACATATTTAGCTATACCTTTCAAGTATATTATACCATATAATATATGTATTTGATATTTTTGCACGGCGGTGATATAATAATAAAAAAACAAATTGAAAGGAAGATTTTGATGTCTGAACTGAAATTGGGTACGAGATGGGACAAAACTTTCCCGAAAAGCAAGGCTGTCGAGCATTGCAAGGTGACATTTCCGAACCGCTACGGAATTACCCTCGTGGCGGATATGTATATCCCCAAAAATGCGGCAGGAAGGTTGCCTGCGATTGCCGTATGCGGTCCTTTCGGCGCGGTCAAGGAGCAGGCTTCGGGACTGTATGCCCAGACGATGGCTGAGCGCGGCTTCCTCACCCTCGCCTTCGACCCGTCCTTTACCGGTGAGAGCGGCGGGGTGCCGAGGTACATGGCTTCTCCCGACATCAACACCGAGGACTTTATGGCGGCGGTGGATTTTCTTTCCACTCGCGAAAATGTTGACCCCGAGAAGATCGGTATCATCGGCATTTGCGGCTGGGGCGGGCTGGCGATAAACGCGGCGGCTCTTGATACGCGAATCAAGGCGACGGCGGCGATGACGATGTACGACATGACACGCGTCAATGCAAACGGCTACTTTGACGCGGAAAACAGCGAGGAGGCGCGCTATCAGAAGAAGCTCGCACTCAATGCACAACGCACCGAAGATTTCAAGAACGGCAGCTACACCCTCGGCGGCGGAGTTGTCGACCCGCTGCCCGACGACGCGCCTTATTTTGTTAAGGACTATTACGATTATTACAAGACCAAGCGCGGCTATCACAAGCGCAGCCTGAACTCAAACGACGGCTGGAACGTTATCGGCTGCATGAGTTTCATGAACCAGCCGATTCTGAAATATTCCTGCGAAATCCGCTCGGCGGTGCTCGTCGTCCACGGCGAAAAGGCGCATTCGCTCTATTTCGGCAAAGACGCTTACGCCGACATGACCCGCGACAGCAAATATGCCGAAAATAAGGAGCTTTTGATTATCCCGGGCGCGTCGCATACCGACCTCTATGACGGCGGCGGGAAAAATGCTATACCGTTTGACAAGCTTGAAAAATTCTTTGTGGAGAATCTCGGGAAGCAGATATGAAAAGAATAATTTGCTGCTTTTTTGTCGCTCTCGTCGGCTGCGTATGCCTTGTCTCCTGCGCAGATAATAAGTCCGTCGAATCCTATCCGGGCATGCAGGAAACACATGATATAAGTAATTTTGAAGTGACGGAAAAATTATTTGTCACCGAGCCTAAAGCTGCGCCGACCAAACAGGTTGAGCCGGAAGAATTGGTCGAATCTGAAAATTCATCAATCATCGTTGCATATTTTTCCGCGACAGGAACGACCGAGAAGCTTGCGGATTATGCCGCGGAAACTCTCGGCGCGGACATCTACGAAATAACCCCTGCCGAACCGTACACCGACGAGGATTTGGCATATTATACCGATTGCCGAGCCGACCGAGAGCAGGCTGACCCATCGGCAAGACCCGAAATTTCCGGCTCGGTCGAGGATATGAAGAAGTACGACACCTTGATTTTAGGATACCCGATTTGGCACGGTCAGGCGCCGAAAATCATTTATACTTTTTTAGAGAGCTACGATTTTTCGGGCAAGACAATTTTGCCGTTCTGCACGTCGCATTCGAGCGGGATAGGGTCGAGTGCGGATAATCTGCATGAACTTGCCCCGAATGCAAACTGGCTCGACGGGGAGAGGTTCGCGGCTGATACATCACAAAAAGAAATTGCGGATTGGGTCGAAAACAATATTAAAAAAGAGGAAAGAACGATGAAAATTTCGGTAAACGGGCATATCCTGATGGCAACTTTGGCGGATACAAAGGCGGCGCAGGAGCTTTATGAAATCATCAAAAACGAGCCGTTGACGGTTGATTTAAATGAATACGGCAGCTTTGAGAAAGTCGGAAAGCTTCCGCAGTCCCTCACAAAAAGCGATGAACAGCTGACTGCGCAGCCGGGCGATATTATGCTCTATCAGGGAAATCAAATGACTGTTTTTTACGGCGAAAATTCCTGGAGCTACACGCGCCTTGGGAAGATCGAAAATGCGACGGCGGAAGAGCTTTCGGAAATATTCGGCGACGGCGATGTGACGGTTACGGTTTCGGTCGATAGTTGAGTTGAGAGACGGCGCGTTTGAATGACGGCAGCGAGGACGGACTTTTGAAAACGGAAATATACAAAAGAGCGTGGTTGTGATCCCGGGGTCAAGCAATCCCGAGCATATCAGGGAGAATCTCGACCTGTTCGGGTTTGAGCTGAGTGAGGAAGAAATCACGCAAATCAACGCGCTTGACCGCCGCGAGAAGCACGATTGGTATTGAAAAAATGAGTACCTGCCTTTGAGGGGCGGGTACTCATTTGTTGAGGGAAGAATCCAAGGCATATCAATCGCCGAAGCAGTAATTCAACCGGCAATTTATATTTCCTTTTTATCTTTTCTGATATAAATTGCCGTCGTAATAACAACCGTTAAAATGAGAATATGCAAAAGAGTATGATAAGCATCGGGAATATATCTTCCGTCAATCTCAAGCCACTTCAGAGTCCCCGAAAAAAACTTTATCTTCCCCTCAAGCGAGCCCATTATCCCTTTGCCAAAAATTGTATACCATTCGTGGCATAAAAATTGAATCACAAACCATATTGACGCCCATACCGCAACAGCCTATTTTCCTAATTTTTCCTTAAATATGAATAATATCACCGTTGCTAAATAAATGAGGAAAAATATTCCGTCATCCTTATATGAACGAGTTACTAAACAAGCATTCCCGAAACGGGCGCCTGTCATATCAAGGAAAAACCGGGGAAGAAGCAATATCTGAGGTATTATGCAGTATTTTTTTCATTATTTACCGCCTGACTTCCGAGTTATTTTATAAGTAAATTATATCAAGCGAATAAGAAAATGTCAATAATATTCGTTCCACGGGGAGAGTACAAACACCCCACAATATGCCACAATAGCGCCCCAACAAAATCATATTGGAGATAAAATATGGACTACAGCCAAAAAATATCCGAGCGACAGTGGAATCTTCCCGAAAAAGGGGAGCTTGAGAGCCGGCGCGAGGAGACGTACATAGATGACATCATTCAGAAAGACCACATTCAGCGGAAACTTTTGGAGCATATGGACGGCATTCGGACGGTTTTCGACGGCGGCGCGGGAAGCGGGCGGTTTCCCGCTCTGCCGGCAAAGCAGGGCTGCCGGGTGACGCATTTTGACATCTCTCAGCCGATGATCGACAAGGCAAAAGAACTTGCGGAAGCCGCCGGGGTGTCGGACCGCATCACTTTTGTGAAGGGCGCGCATGAAGAATTAAATAATTATCCTAATAAATCTTTTGACTTGGTTATGTCCTTCGACGCGCCGATTTCATATACATATCCTAACCAAAACCGGGTGATTGAAAATCTTATGCGAATGGCGAAAAAACGCAAAGCGTTCAGCGTTTCGAGCAGGCTGGGCACGCTGCCGTATTTGTGCAATCCCGTGCAGAAAACGCAGTTTATTCTTGATGAAAAATGCGCGGACCCGTTCGTGCAGTGGAGCGTTGCCAATTGTGAAAAGATGATACGGGATTTTCATTTTGATAAGCAAAATGCGGAGCGGGTGATGACCGACGAGCTGGAGCGAATTCTGCGCGGTTTTGGGGTCAGGAATATTCAGCTGTCCGGTCCCGGCGCATACGGTGCACGATTCCGCGGGAGATTTTGCTCAGGCTGATGTCCGACCCGGAGCAGAAGAGAGATTTTCTGGATTTTTGCTATAAATTTGATTCTAATCCGTATGTCTGCGGAATGGGCAAGGATAACCTGCTGGCGGTTGGGGAGATAGAGCAAGAATGATATTGATTGCTGCGCATCCCATCATCCCATCATTCAATAGCAAGCTGTAATTTATGCTGCGGCTCACAAACGCGCTTAACAAAAACCGCCTTGCAAGCGTGATGTTCTCCTCGGCGGAAAACTCGTTTTGCAAGGCGATGTCAAAGCTATATGCAAGCTGTGCTTTGGGGTACGGCTCGGATTTTTCGACGGAGTTCCAAATGGACTGGCGATTGGAGTATTCGGGCGGGGCATGGGCAAGCCTCGCAGAGAACACATACCCCCATAGGGTGGGTATAGAAGTGCGCACTTTGTGAAAATATTCTGCTTATTTCAAGCCTTTCTGTAAAATACCTCGCTGAAAAAATCCTCATCTTTCAGCATTTCGGGCAGGTTGCAGGTCGGCGGCGCTCTTTATCATTTTCTGATATAATGAATCCCCCGAATGAGGGGGATTTTTATTTTACACTTCTTTTACAGGGTATATAGCTGATATGCGGTATTCTAAAATTCCGCGACCGAAAGCGTATTTATGACATTAAGACATATCCCGTCAAACTCCTGATCGGTCATGCCGTCCGGCTTTATGAACGACATATAAACGCCGTAATCTCCGCATTTTACGACATATGCCGCCACATCCTGCCCGCCGTAGTAGCCCTCGGTGCGATAATTTTGCAGGAAAATATAGGGCATTTCTTCATTCTGCTCGTTCGCCTGCTCATAGTATACCGTTATCTCGCCATGCTCACCGTCCGATGGGGTATAGCTTTGCGGGTAAACCGTGCCCTCGGGGAGTAGGCGGAAAATTTCGGGGTCAAATTCCTCTATCGGGAAAGGATAGGCGATCTCAAAGACCTTTGCGCCGTCAACGTCCGCGACCGAATAGCCGTTGAATTCCCAATCAGACGGCAGCGCAAACCCGACCGCCGTCCGCTCGTCGCGTGAGGAAAATTCAACGCTGTCGCCTCTTTTCGATACGTCGGAAAGCGGCATTTCAACACTGTATCTTATCAATTTGTCCGGCTCGGGATCAGTCACGCCCGTCTCACCGCCGTCCGAAACCGGGCTTGCCCCGAGGCTGTACACGACCGCCGAGCATTCGCTGTAGAACTCCTCATAGCCGACTTCGGGCTCCGTGAAGCGTATCCGGAACGCGTAGCCGTCCGCGGTTACGATATATTCCGAATAGTCCCTGCCGCCCGTCATGTAGCTGCAATAATAAATGATCCGCTCGCCGCTTTCGGCAGAGACCTCCTCCTGCACGACCGTGATATCGGCGCTCTCGCCCTCGCCGGCGTTGATGATCTGCGGGAACTTCGCGCCCTCGGGAACGCGGCGGAAGTCCTCGGGGTCGCAGCGGTTCTCGGGGAAGATATTCATTATCGCAAACTCGCCGCCGCCCGGAATTTCCGCGCTGTTAGCGCCGTCGGGCTGCCAAGCCGCAGGCAGAGAATACTCCGCGTTGACCCGCTCGCCGGTGTAGCTGAAGCTGAGACCCGAGCCGTCCGGTTCGGGGAGGCTCACGCCGAGCTCCGCGGTGTAGTTTTTATATTCCCCGCTCTCCTGCTCGTCCGGAGCCTCGGAGATCCCGAGCGTTCTTATGACGTTTATGCAGATCCCGTCAAATTCTCGGCTGTCGATATTTGCGGTATTGAAGAAACTCAGATATACCCCATAGCTGCCGCTTTGGGCGACATACCGAGAGATCCCGAACTCACTGTTCCCCTCGGTCACTACAGATTTTTTCAGGAATACATACGGAGCGCCGGCCTCGGGGTCATGCTCCTCCTCAGAAAGCACCGTCACCTCCGAGAATTCGCCCTCGTCCGGGGTATAGCTTTGCGGGTATGAGGTGCCCTCGGGGAATGTGCGGAATAAGTCGGGGTCGTATTCGTCGATCGAGAACGGGCTTGAAATTTCAAGGACTTTCCTGTCGCCCAAAAGCGCGACCGACCAGCCGTCATAGGCCCAGTCCTCCGGCAGATCAAAACTCAGCCTCATGATCTCGTCCTGCTCCTCATTACTTGAGATTTCGACAAGCGCCTTGTCCACGTTGTAACCGATATACTTTCTTGCATCGCTCTCGTCAGGCGTTCCCGCAGCTCCTGCGACTTCGGAATATTCTGCAGATTTCTGCGCAATCCTCCAGCCGTCTGACAGCTTCACAAGGCGGTAGTAGATGAAATCGGTCTGCGTGCCGTCGGTGTATTCGTTTGCTACCCTGACGACGGCTCCCGCGTCGTCCCCGTTTACATATCTTGACATGACGGTGTAGGTGTAGCGGTCGGTGCGGTCATATCCCCTGCTCCCGCCGTCGCAATAGAGCTTGCCGTCATGCTCCACAAATGCCGAGCTTGCCCGCGTGAGTTCGCCTCCCGCGTATACCGATCCCACAAACTCCTGCCACTCGGGGGTGTCAAATCTCTCGTCGGTGATGTGATAATATGTCTGAGAATCCACTTCAATCGTGTCGTTCGGGTCATATTCGGGGCTCTCGTAATCGATAAGGCGGGTGATCAGAAGATCATTCTCGATCAGCCTCTCCACCTCGCTTGCCTCGGGACCGTAGTCTGCGCCGTCTGGGTAGACCACGATGTCGGGCAGGAAGGAGGTCTCATAAACCCCGTCGCCCTCTTCTATTAAGATCAGCCTGTCGGCGATCCCATAGGTGCGGTTTTTATTCTCAACGGTGCCGTCGGGATCGGTGAAATAATAATTTAAGTTGATTATCTGATTGCTTCTGCGGATAATGTTTCTGATTTCGTATCCGCTGTCTGAAAGCTCGTCCAAAATCTCCCGACCGCCGAGGCTCTCAAACTCCTTTTCGGTGATCTCGCTGCCGCCGTATTCTTTAAATCCCTCGCCGTCGTAATATAAATAGTAGGTCTTGTATGTGTGCCCGCCGGAATTTTCGCCGTTCGGATCAATAAAAGCGTCATATCCCGAGGCGTCGATGACGGTGACGCCGTCGGCGCTTTCGGCACGGATATCCGAGCCGCGACCCGAGATCTCGTCCTCATACCACTTTCCGTTTTTAACGCCCATGACGAGCGAAAAAGTGACGGTGCCGTAGCCCTGCTCGACGGTGTAGAGAGAGGTTCTTCCCAACTCCAAAACATGCCCGCCGCCGTCTTCCGATACCGCGAAGCCCTCGTTTTCATATACAGCCTCGGCGCCGCCCGAATTTGCAAACCAAAGCGTTCCGCTATCAAGCGGCTGACCGGTCACGCCGAAGGCTTCATATGTGCCGTCGCCGTCAAAATCGCGGGCTTCAAAGGCGTAGACGGTATCTGCGCCGGAGGCGGTTTTTATGGTATTTTCAAGCTCTTTTGCGTTCTCTTCGGGAATTTCGGCAGGAGGCAGACCCATATCCTCTCGGGTGACGGGGGTCGCAATGTCGATGACGTAACTGCTGTCCGGGTCGGTGATCCCGTCGATCTTCCAGACGCCGTTTTCCTTTTTAAAGGCGATCTCGCAGTCGGTGAGGGAATTGTCCTGCCAGACAAATTTTGTCTTTGCGATTATCCGACCCGAGACCTTCTCTGCGCTCTCAAACGGCACTATGAAGAGATATCTTGCGGGTTCGCCCAATGCATACCAGAGCGTGCCGTCGTCGTCTACGTCGCAGTACATGCCCGGCTCGAAGCAGTTCTCCCTCGCCTTGCACGCCGATTCGGTGAACACCCTGCCGAGGGCTTCCATGCAGCGCTCTTTGGTGTTATAGGGCGTCGGCATGGCGGCGAATTGGTCGGTATAGCCGTCGATGGTCTGCCGCTCGGTGTAATAGGGATAGGGCTGCTCGCCGTCAATAAATTCGGAAGAGAGTTCGTGATAGATGATCTCGGAAACGAGCCTTAAATCATTATTTTCCTGCATTTCGGCGATGATACTGTTTGCGCGCTCCAAGGGGTTATCGGCTATCGAGAAGCCGATCAAAGCCCCGGCAAGCGCCACTATCACGACGACCAAGATAAGCAGTAAAATGCCGTTTTTGCGGTTGATTTTGGATAATATATTTGAAAATCTCTTTTTCATAACTTTTGCTCCCCCGCTGAAATGCGTCGAAAGCGCGCAGGAAAGGGACCTTTGCTCGCTCGCGGTGTATAGAAGCGCCTCGGTGTAAGCCTTCTTTTCATCGAAATCCGACCTCTCGACGACCTTTTCATCTACGGAAAGCTCCATGTCGACGTCGGCGCGCCGTCTCATTATCCAGACAGCCGGGTTGAACCAGTGAACAGAAGCTGCCGCGGTGAATAAAAGCTTGAACCAGACGTCGCGGCGCTTAAAATGGGTCAGCTCGTGGCGGATTATGAATCTTAGCTGCTCGGGGTCGTAGTCCTTCCTCGGGAGGCATAAAACGGGTCGGAAATAGCCCATGATCATCGGGCTCGGAGCCTTGGGACACCAAAACAGCCTCAGCCCGCGACCGGTATTCATCTCGGATTTTAAGGCGTTAAAGATGTCGATCGGCTCGCCGGAATCTATCTCTTTTCCGCGTTTTATCAGGCGGCGTTTATATATGATGAAGATGATCATCTGCCCCGAAAATACCGATAAAGCGACCGCCAGCCAGATGAACGAGCATATCTCCAAAGGCGTATACTCGGGTATCGGAGCGGAAATCTCGGGCTGATTTGCCGGGGTGATGGGCTCGGAAAAGCGCTCGGGCACGGTGATCTCGATCCTTGGATAGACCTGCCTCGGAGCCTCTTCATATACCTCGGCTTGGGGCAGAGCCGCGTCGGGAGAAGTTACATTTTTTTCGGACTCACTCCTCGGTATAAAGCCGCTGATGGGAATCATCAGCCTCAAAGCGATCACGACCCAGATCATGAACCTCCACTTTGAAGCGTAGCGCATGTTGACGAGCGGCGATAAAATCATCAGAATAAGCGCGATAATGCCTGTCGAAAGAGAGATCGCAAGGACCGTCATAAACAGCTCAGTCACGGTTTTCACGCTCCAGTCTGTCGAGATATTCACGCAGCTCGCGAATGTCGTCGCCGTCCAAAAGATCGTTGTCGTAGAGCGTGGCGACGAGGCTTCGCGCGGAATTGTTGTAGAGTTTTTTTAAGAAACTCTCGCTCGCGCCCGCTTTGTAGTCGTTCTCGGTGACGGCGGGGTAATAGAGGTTGGCGCCGCCGTCCCGCTTGCAGACGACGTAGCCCTTGTCCTCGAGCCGCGAGAGGGAGGTCATGATGGTCGAAAGCGACCAGCTGCGGAGGTTTTCAAGCTTTTTTCGGATCGCGACGGAGGTCAGCGGAGGTTCTGCAGACCATATCGCCTGCATGATCTCAAGCTCGGCGTCGCCGAGTTTTTTCAGGGATTTTTTCAATGGGATCACCTCGTTATACTTTTGTATAATGTATTATACCACGGTATAATGGAGCTGTCAAGGGGGTTAAGAAAATTTTTTCAGGGAATTTTTGTAACCTGCTCCCCTGCCATACATTTATTATAAACAAACCCCGCAGGATCATGCCCAAAACACAATCCTGCGGGATTTCTGAAATTTAAACCGACTTCCGATCTTCTGATCTTTGTCATCCGAACTGCACAACGATCCCCCTGATCCTACCGTCCCTCACGGCTTCCGCGTCCGCGGCTCCGAGGCGGTCGGAGACGATCTCCTTCTTCGTGCCGCTCACATACTCCAGCTCATAGCTTGCCGGTTTGGTCTTTCCGGGGGTAAGGCTCCTAAGCCCGGGTGCTTTGTACTTAACCTCGATCTGCCCCAAGAACATCGCCGAAATTTCGCCGTTTTCGGGCATGAGATAGCCGGGTATCGTCGGCTCGAATTTGAGTTTCAGCTCGCCGTTTTTATATTCAAACGGGGTCTTGCCGAAGAGCATAATTTCTAAAATCTGTAAAAATTCTGCGGTCGAGCCGGACAGTCTCGCTACAAATCCCCTGCCGTGTGCGGTCTTGTCGGGGTTTGCGGAGGAGGATATGAAGGAGACGTTCTCGAGCGGGCTTCTGCCGTATTTTTCGGGGTCTAAGAAGGGCACGGCGGCGTCCTTGAATGCCTTTTCAAACTCGGGATAGAGCCCGCTGCGCAAAAGTTCCAGAAGATATTTATACTCCATGTGTAGCCAGACCGACTCGTTCTCCAGCCAGCCCGGCACAAACGCCTTCGCCCGACCCGCCTCGAAGCTCACGTCCTGAAGGCTCGCGTTGACCTTATACATCTTGAGCTCTTCATCGTAAAGCCCGCTTCGGCGGATTTTTTCGACGGTCTCCCGCTTTTTGGATATGTCGTCGCCCAGCTTCAGCCAGTGCACCGGTCCTTCCAAGAAGAGCGGCAGGACGGTGGGTTTTAATGATGTCGGGAAAACGCCGTTATCCGTCTGCATCAAGCCCTCGGCATCGTAGGTGAAGTAGGTCGGGCAAATCCCATCGCAATAATTAAGAGCATTATCTATCCCGCTCTCAACGGCTTTTTCAAGGATACCGAGGGTCTCGGCGGTCTTCGATCTCTCGACAAAAACCTTTCTCCCGACAAATCCCGCCGCCGTCTTTTCGCGGTAGCTTTCCCGAAGATCGTTAAGAGCCTCCCAGCGCGCAAAGAGGTCGGTCCCGGTCGAGATTATCTTTGAGACCTGATCCAAAAGTTCCGCGGTTTCGGCATATATCTCGACGGCTCCGGGTCTTGAATTCAGGGCTTTTTCGGTGAATCTGATATAGCGGAGCAACTCGCACGTCTCGGCTACAGAGGACCCCAAAAGCCCCGGAAGCCCGTTCAGCGCGTCATACCAACCCGGCTTGCCGCCTTCCATCTCGATACCCATTCCTGCGGGGTCAAGGGTGGAGGTCTTTATCGCGCAGAGAAGGAGCATTTTTTCGATCAGCGGGCTCTTCATCTCGCTGCCCGAGCGGTCTTTCGACCACTTGCCAGCCGGATTTCTCATCGCGACGGCGTTATACTGCCTCAGCCCGCCTTCGGTCATGACATATCTCTCGGCTCTCGGTCTGACCGTCGCCCTCGGCTCGTACCACCGGTAATCGGGGGAACCGAACATCAGCTCCTCGGCGCATTCGGGATAGACCGCAAGATAACTCTCGATGAGGTCGATGTTGTAGGTCCAGTGGTCGCACCAATACCCCTCGCCGAAGTCGGCGTCGGGTTCGCTCTCGGAATTCGTGACCGCCGCGGCAGTAAGTTCGAGGACTTTATCGCGATCAAGACCGCAGTCTTCAAGATCCATGGCAAGCCGTCCGGGGGTGAAATTAGCAGATAATAAATCCCGAACATTATCTTTTCCGCCGTCCGGCACCGATTCAAGAAGCTCGCGCAAGCCCTCGGAAGTGATCTTAAAGCTCGCCGCGGTTATCACAAGCGGGTTATAGCCGTCGGTCTGAATGAGCTCAAAGAATGTGCGGATACTCAAATCCCTAAGCTTCGGGGCAAAGAGTACGTCGCTTCGGCGGTTTTGGTTGACGTCCCGGAAATTGCCGTTGCCCTGTGCAAAATATTCCCCGCCGACGGTGAAATAGTTGTACTCGCGTTCGGGGTCGCCGTGTTTTCTTGAGTAGATGTAGAACGGTGTCTTCTTCCCGCCGTGCTCAAAGAACACCGGCATTCCCCCGCGAAGGACGTTGTCAAGATATGTAAGTCTGCAATATTCGTCAAATACAGGGTCGGCGGTCTTTACGGAAGCCGGGGAACATATCTCATCTACCAAGTCCTCAGCCTCTTTGCGCTTCGCCTCGAAATATTCGGGAGATAATTTATCCGCAAGAGCTTCTGCACGGCTCTTCTCCTCAGCCTGACCGTAGAGGGAGTAGATGATGATCTCTCCTTCCGGCTCAAGAGCGCACTTTTTCGGGAGGAAGCAGCAGGGGAAACAGTTCTCGGCAAACTGGGGCGCGGCGCACAATCCGTCTATACCCATCTCAATAAATCCCTCGGGAACCGTTAAAGATGTGTCCTCCCCGAATACGAGCGTGGGCTGGACGATCGGCTTTAAGAGCGCGCCCGTCTCGTCTTTCGCGATGCAGAAGTTGCAGCCCTTGACCTCGGTGACGCGAGCCGCGTCTTCCATCGAAGCCCGCACGCGGAAGCAGGTGAGCCCGGTATCAAAGTTCTCAGCCCTCATCCATGCCTTTGAGAGCTGGGGCATGTTTTTCAGGGAATCCTGATTGACCCCGAAGCAGACGACCTCCGGCATGCCGTCAAGAACCGAGAGATTTACCGTATTTTGGGTGATGTTTTTGATCCGCAAAATCCTGACAAGCGCGGGGGTACGCTCGCCCGGGAGCCCGAAGTAAAGGGCTGAGGCGCGCAGTTTATCATCCTCCGAAACGATTTCTACCTCGCCGGCGCCTATGTGCATGTCGGCTGAGGAGGTAAAGAGTTCCCTGAAGCTGCCGTCGATGATCGCGAATGTGCGAAAGCCCCTGCGGGAGACGTCGCGATAGGCTGAGTGAGCGGCTGAGAATTCCATGATCGCGTGGTCGCGGTCGCGGGCGCCGAATGAGCAGACAGCCTGTCCGCGGTTGTTGTAGTAGCACCAGAGCGGCACGCCCATCGGACCTGCGATCCCGGGCAGGAAGCTCGAGAAGGTGGGCTTTTTCTGATAGTTTTTGATAACATAGCGATTTCTTTCGTCAAACACGGTAATTCCTCCTTTTTGATAAGTATAGCAAATTTGCGGGGGAAAGTCAACTTAGAAGATAGAAGTTAGAGAATAGAAGGTAGAGATTGGTGGGCGGGATTTTGCGGTTAGGTTGAAATGAGACGGGGCAAAAAGGTTTTGCCCAGCTTTTGCTTTTAGAAGTTAGAATGTTAGAAGGTTAGAGATTAGAAATTCTGCACCCAACCTTAGTTGAGACAAGTCAAGTTTTGGATCGAGCCCTTTTTAAAGGGCTTGCGGGGGTCTCCGTTACATTCCGGTTTTGTTCCTGCTCAACTGCCTTCGGCAAACAAAGCGTTAAAACTATCTTTTCGCCTTCCCTCAGCGGCAACGATTGCCTCGGTCGGCTCAAAGAGTTTTAATCGCGTTGTTGAGCGATTACCTCGGTTGTTTTGCAGACAAGAACACGCAGGGGTTGTCCCCAACATAGTAGTAGCGTAGGAAGGAAATAAACAACGACTTAAATATAAAATAATAGTCCCCACCCTCTCCTACCCATTGGTAAAAGGTATTCGTTCATTTTCCCGCCGGAAAATGAACTCATGCTGTTTTAAGCATACCCCCACCCCGGCATTCCTTGTGCAAAGCTATAAGTAGAGCGTAGCCCCCTCCCCTAAAAGGGGGAGGGGGCTGGGGAGGGGGAAAGATTTTGGGAAAGGGGGTCAGCAGAAGCCGGTTTTGTTCCTGCTCAACTGCCCTCGGCAACAAATGCTGCCTCGGTTGTTTCGCAGACAAAGCCCGGCGTCTGCGGGGAGAGCCCTTTTGCAAAAAGGGTTCTCCCCTCGGGTTTGCCGAGCGAAGCGAGGCAAAATAGCTGCATGCTTTGAAAAACTGCTTTGTTACACACAGCATGGGAAATTAGGCAAGCTTTGATAATGTGCAAGTGCCCCATACCCGCCGCGCCCTTGGTCAAAAGGTATGACAAATATCCGATTTAGAGAAAACCCTCCCTGCCCGACCCTTTGCCAAAAGGTATATCAAATTCCCGCAAGCGGAAATTTGATATGCTGTTTAAAGCAGACCCCCACCCCCAGAGAAGCTTGTACAGACTTATAGGCAAACGTCGCCCCCTCCCCCTAAAAGGGAGAGGGGGCTTGAACAATAGTAAAAGCCCGCCCCATATATGCTTAACCTTCATAATAATCCCCCTTTCCCCTCACCATTTGTCCCCAGCCCGCATAATTTGAAGCATGAATACCATTTTCATCCAACGGAGTGAAATACAATGAAAAAGACACTGCTTGTCATGGGCGGCGACAGGAGAATGGAATACTGCTCCGAACGGCTTGCCGACGCCTTTGAAGTTTATACCTACGGATTTTCGGGCTCGAAGCCCATCTGGGAGCTGAGGCAGGCGGACGTGCTCGTCCTGCCGTATATGTCGCTCTCGGGACAGTACATCAACGCGCCGTCGCTTTCGCATAAAATCCCGGCGGTCTCGGCTCTCGACATGCTGAGATACGGCGGCACGCTCTTCGGGGGAGGTTTAAATCCGGAATTTCTGAGCTACTGCGCCGAGCGAAGCGCGAAGGTCTACGACTTCTTCGACAACGAGGAGCTGACCGTCAAAAACGCTTGGCTGACGGCTGAGGGAGCATTGGAGATAATTTTAAGGAAGACCGAATCTGCGATCTTTGAGACAAGGGTGCTGATCCTCGGCTGGGGTCGGGTCGCAAGGGCATGCGCGGGAATACTGAAGTGTGTAGGCGCCAAGATCAATATAGCCGCCCGGACCTCTCATGCAAGAAAAGACGCCTTTAACATGGGCTTTGAGGCGGCGCCGTTCATCGATAAAAAAGCGCTCGCGGGCGCCGACGTCATCATCAACACCGTTCCCGACCGAGTGCTTGAGAGGGAGCATCTCGAACTTGTCAAAAAGGACGCGCTGATCATCGATCTCGCTTCGGCACCATACGGCGTAGATTTTCGTGCCGCCGAGGAGCTCGGTCTGACGGCGCTTCTGGCGCCCGGGCTTCCCGGAAAGACGGCTCCGAAGACGGCGGGTCGGCTCATCGCAGAGGAAATAATCAGAATTTGCGGAGGGGGCTGTGTGAATGATTGAGAAGCTGAAGATCGGCTATGCGATGACCGGCTCCTTCTGCACGTTTTCGCAGAGCTTTGAAGCGCTGAAGCGGCTTGCGACCGCGGGGCATGACATCACCCCGATAATGTCATTTAACTCATTTAATCTTTCGACGCGATTCGGCACCGCCCAAGCCAATCGCGAAAAGCTCGAAAATATCTGCCGAAAGCCCATCATATCGACGATCGAAGAGGCTGAGCCCATAGGTCCCAAGAAGATGTTTGATATTCTGATCGTCGCGCCCTGCACCTCTAACACGCTTGCAAAGCTCGCGACGGGGGTCAACGACACGCCGGTGACGATGGCGGTGAAGAGTCATCTGAGGAACTCCCGACCGGTTCTGATCGCGGTCTCAACAAACGACGCCCTGACGGCTGCTGCCAAAAACATCGGGATTTTGGAGTGCCGCAAAAATTACTTTTTTGTGCCGTATCGGCAGGACGACCCGGTGAAGAAGCCCGCGTCGATGGTGGCGGATTTCGATTTGATGGAGACGGCGCTTGAGGAAGCGATGGCGGGGAGGCAGGTGAGCCCGGTGGTCAGGGGGTAGATAGTTGGGGGATAGAGATGTGAGGGACGGAGGGTGGGAGGATTTGGGTGGGTGGGGTAGGGAAAAGCTGGAGGGGTGCCACACAGAGCCGAGCAAAGCGAGGCAAAATCAGCACTGCTTCTAACATGGGCTGGGTGCTGTATGCAAGGCTTGGCACAGGGGTTTGGTGCCCCTGACGGACCTTGATAGGAGCGGAAAGCTCGGGGCGAAGCCCCACCCCCTCTCCTTTGAGAGATGCTGGGGAGGGGTGAAAAATTGCGAGAGGGGTTTATAGGTGAGACCGCTTTTATAAATGGGTCTATCCTTGGCTTGCCGAGCAAGGCGAGGCAAAATCAGCAGGGGGGCATTCTGCTTCTAACATGGGCTGGGTACTGTATCAAGGCTTGGCTCAGGGTTGGGTGCCCCTACCAGACCTTGGTAAGAGCAGAAGGCTCGGGGCGAAGCCCGACCGCGCGCGAGCGCGGTCGCTTCCACGGCAAAGCCGTGGAAGCCGGCGCCGAAAGCGCCGGGGGCTTCGCCCTGCACCCCCACACACCGCACCAAGCCCTACCCGAAAGCAGAGCCCCCCGTAGCCAACCCCCTCCCCACCGGGGAGGGGCTGTATTCCCCTATAAATCTGCGCAAACTCCGCCGGGATGGGGGCTTAAAAACAGCATTCCCACAATTTTGCCCCTGCAAAATTGTGGGAATACCTTTTAAACAAAGGTTCTGATTAAACATAGGTTCAGACCGGAAGTGTAAGGATTCCTTTTAATCATAAGTTCGGACCGTAAGCAACCGCCCGGCTCTAACCATCACACCACCACCAAGCAATCCCCCAGCGCAATCCCGTTCTTCCTATTGTCCGGCACGTCCTTAAGATCGAGCCAGACCGCCGTCAGCTTGCCGTCCCTGATCACCGCCGTGGTCTTGTCCGCAAACTCTCCGGCTTCGCCTTCGCCGTCGGGATCGCCGATGCAGAGGATTTTTTCCTCGGGATCAAAATGCACCGAATTCGCCGGAGTTGCCGAATAGCAAGCCATACCCGCGTTCATTCCGGGCGATGAGAAGATCATCTTCATCGGCTTGCTCTCGGGGATCTTCAGACTCGCCCGCCTTGCCGTCAGCTTCGACATAAACGCCGTGAGCTTCAGGCACTCGCCCGTTTCGGAATCGACATGCACCTCAAAACGCCAGTTTCCGGCGAGATAGACCCCGAAATCACCGTCGTTCTGGGCGCTGTGCATAAGCGACGTGTCCTCGTCGAGCGAAAATCCGCAGGAGCCCGGGGCACGCATATCTCCGAAAGAAAACTTCATCTCGACGGCTTCGCTCGGATTTGCTCTCTCGACGCGCTCGCGACCCTTTGCGCGCTCCCAAAGTGCGGTAATCATCGATTTCATGTATAACACCTTCTTGATTTTAAGATGTATACATTTTAACATATTCGGACAAAATTTTCAATAGTTTTGCGAATTTTTGTGAATTCCTACAATAAATACGCCTCTAAGCTGTATATCCTGAGCCCCTGCTCGGCAAATCTATGCTCATATTCCGTCTCGATGTTGTCCGCGGGCGCGTCCTCATGAAGATCGAGGCTGACATTTTTCAGCGCAAATCCCGTCTGCGTAAACTCGCCGATGGAGAACTCGAAAAACTTCCGATTGTCGGTTTTTTGGAATATTTCGGCGCCCGGAGCCATCAGCCTCTTATACATTTCAAGAAATCGGCGGTGGGTCAGGCGGTGCTCCTCGTAGGATTTTTTGGGGAAGGGACAGCTGAAATTCAGGTAGATTTTGGATATCGATCCCGCGGGGATATATTTTTCGAGATATTCGGCGTCGCACCTCACTAAAATCAGGTTCTCAAGACCCATCGATATCGCCTTTTCGGCGGCGTCGATGATGACGTTTGAGGACTTCTCGACCGCGATTATGTTGATATCCGGCTCCCTTTCGGCAAGCGCACAGCAAAATGCACCCTTGCCGCAGCCGATCTCAAGAACAACAGGGTTTGAATTGTGAAAAAGCGCGTCGTAATCGAGATATTCCTTATCCAAAACGGCACGTTGAAAGTGCCGATCCTCGACATTCAGAACGAGCAGCTTCCCGCTTTCCGAAGCGGCTTCTATCCGCTCGGTGAGGCGAGCCTTCCTCCGCATTCTCATAAAGAGACCTCCGTGCCGCCGTAGGGTCGGATATTCAGGACATAGCAGCTTCCCTCGCCGAAGACTTCTTCGATCCCGGCGATGAATCCCTCAAGCTTTTTCTCCGGCACAAACGCCTGAACCGTGCCCGCAAAGCCTCCGCCGTGGACCCGGCATGCCCCTTCTCCGCCCAAAAGCGACGACGCAAGGCAGATCGCCAAGGACACTCCCTGACGATCGGGGTGAGAGCAAGTGAATACGTTCTGTAAATATTTGTATGAGCTGTCGCCGGAGAGGTTGATGATCTTCAAAAATGCCGAAATATCGCCCTTTTCGATGGCTTCGGCGAGATTATCAACCCGGTCGTTTTCGTCCATGAAGTGAAGCGCCCGAAGTGCCGCTCTGTCGCCGCACTCGCTCCTGATTTTCGAGATATTTTTAATGACCGTCTCACGGTCGGTCTCCCTCAGATACTCCTTGCCGAGGCACTTTGCGGCTGATTTCATCTCGGCGGGAATTGCCGCGTAATCGGGGGTGAGGTCGGCATGATCGCTCTTTGAGTCGATGATGCAGAGGCGGTATCCGTACTTCGCCGGGTCAAATTCAAGAGGCGTGATGATCGGGTTCTCGGGGTCCTTAAAGTCGATCTTCGTAAATCCCCCGACCGAGCTCGCCATCTGATCCATCAGACCCGACGGCTTGCCGAAGTAGACGTTTTCCGCATACTGAGCGGTCTTTGCGATCTCGATCTCCGAAACCTCTCCGCCGTTGTATAAGCCGTTTAAAATCGTCCCGATGAGAACCTCAAACGCCGCCGAACTCGACAGCCCGGAGCCCTTTAAGACGTTGGAGCGGGTATAAGCCCGAAATCCCCCGATATTCCTGCCGTTTTTGACAAATCCCCCCAGCACGCCTCTTATCAGAGCGGCGGAGGTGTTTTTTTCCTCCTCTTTAGGGGCAAGGTCGCTTATCTCTATTACGTCCTCGGGATATCCCTCCGACTTCACGGCGACGACCCCGTCCGAAGTCGGTACCGCGGCGGCTATGACGTCAAGATCGACTGCCGCCGCGACTACTTTTCCGCGGTTGTGGTCGGTGTGATTGCCGCACACCTCCGTCCTGCCGGGGGCAGAGAAAAACCTCTCCGGCTCGGCTGAATACTGCATTCTGAACATTTTGACAAGCCCGGAAAATCTCTCCTCCGAACCGCCTAAATCCTTAAGCGTGGCTTTTTTCATGGTAAACCTCCTGAATTATTTTTTCTTTGCAAATATCGTGTCGAAGCGCGCGGAGTGGTAGTAGACCGACATCACAAGCCCCATCGAAGCCGTCGCCGAGAGCATCGAACTGCCTCCCGCCGACACAAAGGGAAGAGTGATTCCGATGACGGGGGTCAAGCCCATCACCATGCCGATATTTAAGACCGACTGGCTGAAAATGTAGGCGAATACGCCGACGCAGATGAACTTCCCGAGCGGGTCCGAGGACCGAAGGCTGTTGCCCAAGATCCGCAGGCAGATGAAGCCGATCAGGATTATCAGCCCGAGACAGCCGATGAATCCGAGGGTCTGTCCGACGTAGCTGAAGATGAAGTCGTTGTGGCAGACGGGTACATATGAATAATCCCCGCCGAAGAGCCCTTTGCCCCGCACCTGACCCGAGCCGAGCGCAATTTTGGCAAGATTTGTCTGATATAGCATGTCTTTCGTCGCGTATTTTGAGGGATTGATGATCGCGAGAATCCTGTTTTTGTGGACGTCTTGCAGATAATGCGTCCACATGAACCAAATCGCTATCGGAGATAAGATACCTGCGCCCAAGATATATTTCCAAGATATTCCTGCCGTGAAAAATATCGCCAAGAAAATCGCCGCGAAAACCAAAGCCGTGCCGTCGTCGCCCTGAAGCATGACAAGCCCGATCGGGATCGCGCCGTGAACGCAGAGGGCGATGATATTCAAAGGATTGTTAAAAATCTCCTGCGTCTTGTGACAGTGATAGCTAAAACTCAGGATAAAGGCGAGTTTTAAAAATTCCGCGGGTTGCAAGGAGAAGCTCCCGAGCATTATCCATGCCCTATCGTCGGCGCCTTCAAGACCCGATTCGCCCAAAGATGTGAATGTTAAGCAGGTCAGTCCTATCATCAGCGGAAGGTAGATAAACCAAAGTTTTGAAAATTTTCGGTAATCCCAGACCGCGACGACTATCGAGAAGCCGAGACCCATCATCGCCGCTATCGCCTGATTACGGTAGTCGGTGTAATCCAAGGTCACGTCAACAGAGGTGATCTGCTGGGTCATGTTGTTCTGAACAAGCGAATAGAGAAGCAGAACGCTGAAAGAGCAGATCAGGATCGTCAGCAAGAGCAAAATTTTGTCAAGACGGCGGAAATACTGCCATATTGCGGAAAATATTTTTCTTACCGTGGCTCCACCGCCTCCTTTTCATGATGATCTTAAAAAGCCGTTACAAAGTAAAGTATATCACAGCGCATAAAAAAATGCAACAGAATTTGCGGGCAAAAATCTTAAGCTTCAATAAAATTTTGAAAAACGCTTGCATTTTTCAAAATATATGTTATAATCATCTTGGAGAATACCAAGCTCTAATTACCTTAAGGAGGTTACATACCATGGCTTTCAAGATTTCCGACGAATGCATCAAGTGCGGAGCCTGTGCTGCCGAGTGCCCCGTGAGCGCTATCACCGAGGGCGACGACAAGTACGTCATCGATCCCGACACCTGCATCTCCTGCGGCAACTGCAATTCCGTCTGCCCTGTAGGAGCTCCTAACGAGGAATAATTTTCCTTAAAAATCCTGCCTCCCGAAATTTTCCGGGAGGCGATTTTTATATCCCGCGAATTTTTAAAAAATTTCATACTTTTTTCAGCTTTTCGTATTGCCTTTTCACACTTTTTTTGGTACAATGGTTTTCGGTGTTAAAATTTCACGGAGGAATCTTGCTTTGGCGATATATACATTTGAACGCTATGAAAAGAAATTTCTCGTGACCGACGAGCAGGAAAAGCGGCTGACGGAATTTCTCTCCCGGGATATGGGCATGGAATTCGACGCCTACTGCCGCGGCGGCAAGGTCTACGGGATATACAATATCTATTTTGACGACGGTGAAAACTCGGTCATCAACGCTTCTCTTTCAAGGCCGAAGTTCAAGGAAAAACTGCGGATTCGGAGCTATGACTGCCTTGAAACGGGCGAGGAAAAGGTCTTTTTGGAGCTCAAGCGAAAAGTGGGCGGCATCGTCACCAAAAGAAGGGCTACGCTTCCCTATAACTCGGCTATGGAATTTGTGCGGACCGGGATACCTCCCGAGACGGATGAATATTCAAAAAAGAGAATGTATGACGAGATCGCTTTCTTTCTTGAGAGGAAAAAGGTCATGCCCGCAGTGATGATATCATACGAAAGAGAAGCGCTTTTTGATAAATCCGACCCCTCCCTTCGCATCACTTTCGATAGGAATATCTTAACCCGCCGGGAGGACGTCGATCTGCTGAAAGGTCCCGGGGGAACGCCTCTTCTGGAGCCGGGCGAGAGGCTGATGGAGATAAAGTTCATGCATGCTCTGCCTAAAAAACTCTGCGACTATTTGACTTCCGAAAGGATTTTCATGCAGAGATTCTCAAAATACGGAAACGAATACAAAAGGCTTCGCGGACGGGATTTTGTCCACATATCCGACCGCTTGGCGATAGAAAGGAAACTGTCACATGGTTAAATTTTTATTTCCCGACATCGGAGGAGTGGCGCTCAACGCAAAGGGAGTTCTGACATCGGTCGGCATCGCCTTTGTCCTCGGGCTTATCCTGAGCACCGTCTATCTTTTGACTAACCGCCGAAGAGGATATACCTCCGACTTCCCGGCTGCCGTGGTTCTGTTGGCGCCGCTGATGGCTGCCGTCATCTTCTTGGTGAATTCCTCCGTCGCTGTGGCTGTGTCTTTGGGAGGAGCACTGGCTCTTCTTCGGATAAGAAGCAACCCGAGAGATACCATGGAGATAACGACGCTTTTGTTTGCGATCGTCATCGGGATCGGCTGCGGGACGGGTTATTACGGCGTCACCATCGTCATCACGCTGATACTCTGCGCCGTCACCGCGATCCTTTCGGCTACCGGGTTCGGAATCCCAAAAAACAACCGCGTGATGATAAAAATCTTTGTCCCGGAGGATTTAAACTTCGAGGGCGCTTTTGATGAGATTTTGGATAAATATACCGAGGGGTTCGATCTTCAGCAGGTCAGGACCTCGGACTTCGGCGCGG
Source organism: uncultured Clostridia bacterium (assembly GCA_947627985.1). Classification (GTDB taxonomy): domain Bacteria; phylum Bacillota; class Clostridia; order Oscillospirales; family Ruminococcaceae; genus Faeciplasma. The sequence continues at coordinate 38,209 of CANQYD010000006.1, read as the reverse complement.
TCTATGAGCTGAGATACATAGCGACGATATCCGAAAAAGCCGATCGCAGGGCGCTTTTAGATGAGATAAGAGAGAGAAACGGGAATCTTGACGTCGCCATCACCATGCGCGACTACGACAGCTATCCCCAAAAATAAATTTTCGGGCGGATAATTCCGCCCTTTTATCATGACTAAAGGAGGCAGGAAAATGTACAGACTTTTTAACGACGGCTGGCAGTTTGCGGAGATGAAGCCGGATATTCTTCCCAAGGAGGAGGATTTCAGCCCGGTCGATATCCCCCACGACTGGCAGATTTGGCATGTCGGGGACTTATATAAGACCTCCGACGGCTGGTACAGCAAGAAATTCACCGTCTCAAAGCCCGCCGGGAAGGTATATACCCTTCGCTTTGAAGGGGTATATATGGACAGCTCGGTATATTTAAACGGCAGGCAGATTTTTGAATGGAAATACGGCTACACCACCTTCGACGTGCCGTTTGAGCCGATCGATGGGGAAAATGAGATCAGGGTCTTGGTGAGATACCGCTCCCCCAACACAAGATGGTACTCGGGCGCGGGAATTTTCAGAAATGTGTGGCTCCGCGAGACGGGGGTCAACAGAATCAAAGAGGACGGGACATATGTCGTCAGCTACCCCGAGGGAGACCTTTGGAGCACCGAGATAGATACCGAGCTTGAAATCGATACCGACTGCGTTTTAAAGCATACTCTTATCGATCGCGACGGCGGGGAAGTCTTAAGCATTAAGACAAACGTGCCCGCCGGGAATGATAAGATATCCCAAAGCTTTGAGATCATGAAGCCCGAGCTTTGGAGCGTCGAAAATCCCTATCTCTACTCGCTTCTGACGGAGATAATCATAGGCGAGGAGAGCGTAGATCAGCGGTATGAGAGGATCGGTTACAGATACTGCCGCTATGACAGCAACAAGGGATTTTTCTTAAACGGCAAGAGCGTAAAATTAAACGGCGCGTGCATGCATCATGACCTCGGGGCTTTGGGTTCGGCGTTCAACAAGGCGGCGGCAAGAAGGCAGCTGACTATCTTAAAAGAGATGGGGGTCAACGCCATCAGGACCTCACACAATCCCCCTGCTCCGGAATTTATGGAATTATGCGACGAGATGGGATTTTTGGTGGACAGCGAGCTGCTCGACATGTGGCAGGACAGGAAAACCGATTACGACTACGCGAGATTCTTTGACGACTGGCATGAGCGGGACGTCAGAAGCTGGATCAGGCGGGACAGAAATCACCCGAGCGTCATCATGTGGAGCATCGGAAACGAAATCGGCGACACCAACGATATCCCGAGGGGTGCCGAACTCACAAAAGAGCTTTCAAGGTGCGTGAGGATCGATGATTATAAAAATTCAAGACCGGTGACGATAGGCTCCAACCACATGCGCTGGCAGGGCGCCCAGAACTGTGCCGAAGAGCTCGGAACGGTGGGATATAACTATCTTGAATCCATCTACGACGAGCACCACAAAAATCACCCGAACTGGATAATCTACGGCTCCGAGACCGCTTCGACGGTGCAGTCAAGGGGTATTTATCACTTCCCCGCCTCGGTCATGACGACGACTTATGATGATCTTCAGTGCTCATCGCTTCTGAATTGCGCGACGGGCTGGGGCGCGCCTAACTGCGAGTACAACATCACCGTCGACCGCAACAGAAAATTCTCCCTCGGGCAGTTTATCTGGACCGGCTTTGACTACATCGGCGAGCCGACGCCCTATCGCACAAAAAATTCCTATTTCGGGCATGTCGATACCGCGGGCTTTCCCAAGGACAGCTTCTATGCCTACAAAGCCGAGTGGAATCACGGCGCCGAACCCTTTATCCACCTCTTCCCGAGCTGGGATTGGAACGAGGGTCAGCTTATAGACATCTTCGCCTTCACAAACTGCGACTCCGCCGAGGTCTTCATAAACGGCAGATCGCTCGGCAGGCAGAAATATAATCACACCGACGGGGACCGCCTCACCGGTCGCTGGCAGGCTGAATATGAAAAAGGCGAACTCAGAGCCGTGGGATATGATGAAAACGGCAGGGAGATGTGCTTCTGCGCGCGCAGAAGCTTCGGCGACGCCGCGAAAATTATCCTGAAATCCGACCGCTCGGCGATTTTTGCAAACGGCGAGGACATGGCATTCATCGAGGTCTCGGCTGTCGATAAAGACGGAAACCCAGTTGATAACGCGAGGTCGAGGATAAACGTGACGGTGTCGGGCGGGGCAAGGCTGATGGGTCTTGACAACGGCGACAGCACCGATTACGAGGAGTATAAGACCTCCTCAAGAAAGCTCTTCGGCGGTAAACTTCTGATCATGCTTGCCGCAAAGATCGAGCCGGGTGATGTTTTGGTGACGGTCTCTTCCCCGGGTCTTCCGACCGAGACTCTCATGCTGAAATCCGTCCCCGCAAGGGCTAAGGAAGGGATTTCCTGCAAAACCGAAGTCGTTTCGCATGATGTCGGCGCGGATATTCCGATAAGAAAGATCGATATCAAATCCTCTGCGCAGCTTATCACCCCGGATACAGGTGATGTGATCATCACAGCGTCTGTCCTGCCCGAAAATACGACGGCAGACCCGGGTGAAGTCGGGTTTAAGGCGATGACTCTGACCGGGGTCGAGACGAATCTCTGCGAATTTGAAAAAATTCCCGACGGGGCTAAACTTATCCCCCGAGGCGACGGAAAATTCAGGATCAGAGCATACCACAAAAACGGCTCGATCTGCGAAGAGATCATCTCCGAGCTCGAAGCCGAGATCGCGGGCTTCGGTCCCGCAAGCTTCGATCCCTACACCGAGATCGTCTGCGCCTCTCTTTGCTCGAACGCCGAGACTTTGGACAGCGACATGGGCGGAGGCGTTCGGATAGGCGAGCAGAAGACGGTCGAGTTTAAAAACGTCGATTTCGGAAAAGCCGGCTCCGACGAGGTCACGATCGGCATCTACACCTATAATCAGTCGGTGATCCCGGTCGAACTTTTGGTCGGCGGGAAGATGGTGATGACCCTCGGTTTTCAGGCTGAAAACGAGTGGAATACCTATAAATACCGCAGTTTCAGGCTACCGGAAAAGCTTAAAGGCGTTAATGATATCGCGTTTGTTTTTCATGAGGAGCTGCGGTTCAAGGGCTTTAAATTCGCAAATCCGAGGCGCCTCGGGGTCGAAATTTCGGCGCTTGACAACGACGGCGTCTACGGCGACAGCTTCACTTTAGGAAGCGAGATGATCGAAAAGATCGGCAACAACGTGAGCGTGCAGTTTAAGGGGATCGACCTTGCGGATGGCGCCAACGCCGTCGAGATCACAGGTCGCACAAGGAATAAAAAGGACGTCATCAGGCTGTCGTTTACAAGCCACGATGATGTGAATATCGAGTTCCCGGGAAGCGATTCAGTCACGGCCGTGAAAACAAAAATACCGGAAATAAGCGGCTTGGAGGAAATGACGGCGGTATTTTTGCCGGGTACCGACTTCGACTTTAAATCAATTAAATTTATTAAGGAGTGATCTTATGAAAATCAAAGAGCTGGGGCATGTGGCTTTCAAATGTCGCGATCTTAAAGAATCGGAAAGATTTTACAGCGATATTTTAGGCTTCAAGCGGGCATTTTCGCTGACCTACGGCGACCAATCCCCTGACACGAAATTTCCGAAAGACAGGGAATGGATAGTCTACTTAAAGATTTCGGACAGCCTCTATCTTGAGCTGTTCGATCCCGAAAACGCCGATAAATCCGCCGTTCCCGACTGGAACACCTTCAACTATCAGCACCTCGCGCTCATCGTCGAGGACATTCACGAGGCATGCCGCGAGCTCAAGGAAAAAGGCGTTCCGATCGACTCCGAGCCGTCGCTCGGCATCGACAACACATGGCAGATGTGGTCCCACGACCCCGACGGCAACAAGATCGAGTTCATGCAGTACACCGAGCGGTCCTATCAGGTCGTCGGGAAAAATTAAATCGGGAGGAAAAATATGAAAAAATTTATTATGATGATGACCGCCGCCGCGATGATCTTATCCCTCAGCGCCTGCGGAGGCGAAGCGGAAAAGGGTGAACCCGAGGTGACGGAAGCGCCCGTGACCGAGATCATCGAGACCGAACCGGAGGAGACGGAGCCGGAGGTCGAGATTTTAGAGGACGTACCCGCAGAGCCGGGTTTTAGGTATGACGACGTGCTCTTCAGCCATTCTCAGACCGTAAACAAGGGCGAGTGGGAATGGTTCAACGCGGTGGTTGACCCGTGGGAAGGCGAAGGCGACATCAAGTATTTCATGCAGATGTATTCGGCGCTTCAGACCGAGGGCTCGCGGCTCTATGTCTACCTCAACAACTTCCCGGAGGAGTATTTTGCCGACCCCGAGACCGCGACATTCGACGTCGGCTTCCAGAATACCGAGGACGGAAACTTTGATCAATTTGCGCAGATAAGATCAAACGACGTATCCTTCGACGGCGGCATGACGATGTATTCGGTCGACGGCGCCAAGCTGCTCTCGCTGATAGATGATCTCGGCATAAAGCCGGAATTTACGCAGCTCTATATACAGTTCTCCGGCTTGACCGAGGAGGCTGACGCCATGGATTGCGACGTCACCGTCGAGGTAATTGTCCCGAGGGACGAGGACCTCATGCCCGCCGACGTCAGCTACAATACGACGTTCACATTCACCAAGGAAAACGTCGTAAAAGGCGACTATGACTGGTTCAGCCCTATGTTCTCAAGCTGGGACGGAAGCGGATTGGTCGTGACATTCTCTGATGAGATTGCAAAACCCGGCTCAAGGGTGTTCATCAGCTCGGATATGGGGGCTGACAGATTCACCGACGGAGTGCCGGAACATGTGACGATCGGCTATCAGGGCACAGACGACTACAGCATTATCACATTCGTCCCCGCCGACGACATCGAGATGACCGATGAAGGCTTTAAATGCAGCGTCAGCGGCGAGAGGCTCTATCAGTCGATGCTCAACTTAAATCTCACTCCGGACAATTCGCAGGTATATATCAGCTTACAAGGATTCAACGAGGTCGGAGACGCTTCGAGCGGGAATGTCACGATAGAAGTCGGAGTACCCGAATAATCAAAAATATCAAAAATAAAACACGGCTTCGGAAAGCACCGGAGCCGTGACTTTTTACTCTTTGATCTCGCTGATCTCAAACGGCGTGGTCTGGTAGACGAAGTAGTTGAGCCAGTTTGAAAACAGGAGATTTGCATGCGCCCGCCATGTGACCCGAGGAGGGTTCTGGGGGTCGTCGTTCGGGAAATAGTTTTTTGGGACGTCGATGTCGATGCCCTTTTCAATATCCCGAAAATACTCCTTGGCGAGGGTGTCGGCGTCATATTCCGAATGACCGGTGATGAATATCTGCCTGCCGCCGTCGGTCATGCATGCATAAACCCCGACGTCCCTTCCCGTCGCGAGGACTTTGAGGTCCGGACAGGACATCACCTCAGCCGTATCGACCGTCGAATTCCGGGAATGAGGCGCATAAAAGACGTCGTCGAAGCCTCTGAAAAGGATCGGGTTTTTGTAATCGACGGTGTGCGGGAATATCCCGAAAAGCTTTTTAGGGAGCATGATCTTTTTGATCCCGAAGTGATAATAGAGCCCGGCTTGGGCGCCCCAGCAGATGTGCAGTGTCGAATGGACGTGGCTTTTCGACCATTCCAAGATGCGGCAGAGCTCCTCCCAGTATTCGACCTCCTCAAATTCGAGGTGCTCGACAGGCGCGCCGGTCACGATCATGCCGTCAAAACGCTGATCGGCTACCTCGTCGAAGGTCTTGTAGAAGCTCAGAAGGTGCTCCTGCGAGGTGTTTTTGGATTCATGTGTAGCGGTTCTGATGAGCTCGACTTCAACCTGAAGCGGAGTATTTCCGAGCAGCCTGACGAGCTGGGTCTCGGTCGCGATCTTTGTCGGCATTAGGTTTAAGATGAGGATTTTTAAAGGTCGAATGTCCTGAGTGAGTGCTCGGGTCTCGGTCATCACGAAGATGTTTTCGTCCGCGAGCGTTTTCGCCGCAGGGAGCGAATTTGGTATTTTTATGGGCAAGTGAAAGACTCCTTAGTGTGGATTGTGTGGGTGAGGGGGCGGTGGAGCGGGGCGAGACAAGCGTTTACGCCGAGGGAAGGTGAAAAGACAGCTTTAACGCTTTGTTTGCCGAGGGAAGTCGGGCAGGTACAAAACCGGCTTCTGCTTGCCCCTTCCCGGGCGTACCCTCTCCCCGACTTGCGACAAAAACTCTCAGAGCACGATCAATCCCACGTTTATGATTGCAAAGTGCGATGAGCAAGTTTTTGCGCAAGTCATACCCCCATCTCCCAAGGGAGGGGGGCTTTTTTGCCTTGCTTCGCTCGGCTGTGGGGCACCCCTGCGGGGTTCCCCACGCCCCTCCGGCTTCGGGCGACTTTCGTCGCCCTCTTTTGAACGATAATCGCAAGACGACGGCTTCCGCCGTCCTCTTGCTTGAGGATTTCGCTCGTTGCGACGAGCGACGAGGGGCTCTGCCTTACATGCGGGGTTTTGTCTGCAAGACGACCGAGGCGAGCGCTTACGCCGAGGGAAGTCGAGCAGTTACAAAACCAGCATGTAATCAAGACTCCCGCAGCCTTGAAAGGCTGGCGAACTTTTTGACTTGTCTCTTAGATGGTAAAGTGCTGAATCTGACCTCTGTCCTCTGATTTCTGACTTCTAAATGCGCTCAAGCGCCTGCTTCACGTCATCGATCAGGTCCTCCGCGCTCTCGATGCCGCATGATAAACGGATCAGGTCGGGGGATACACCCGCGGCTTCGAGCTCGCTGTCGGACATCTGCCTGTGCGTCGTCGAAGCGGGGTGCAGACAGCAGGTCCTCGCGTCGGCAACGTGGGTCTCGATCGCGCAAAGCCTGAGGTTCGACATGAACTTCTCAGCCGCGGCTCTTCCGCCCTTCACGCCGAAGCTGATGACCCCGCAGGAGCCCTTCGGAAGATACTTCTTCGCAAGCTCATAGTCGGGATTTCCCTCCAGATCGGGGTAAAATACCCATGAAACGCGGTCGTCGGTCTTTAGATACTCCGCAACTGCCCTTGCGTTTTCGCAGTGGCGCGCCATTCTGACGTGCAGGCTCTCGAGCCCGAGGTTCAATAGATATGCGCTCTGCGGCGACGGGGTCGAGCCGAAATCCCGCATCAGCTGCGCGGTCGCCTTTGTGATAAATGCGCCCTCTTTTCCGAATTTTTCCGCATATGTAATACCATGGTAGCTGTCGTCGGGGGTGGTCAGCCCGGGGAATTTATCGCGGTGAGCCATCCAATCAAAATGACCGGAATCTACGATCGCGCCGCCCACCGCGGACCCGTGACCGTCCATATATTTGGTGGTGGAGTGGGTGACGATATCGGCTCCGAACTCGAACGGACGGCAGTTTATCGGGGTGGCGAAGGTGTTGTCCACGATGAGCGGAACGCCGTGGGCGTGAGCCGCGTCGGCAAATCTTTCAATATCAAGGACCCGCAGAGCCGGGTTTGCGATGGTCTCGCCGAAAACCGCCTTGGTGTTGGGCTTGAACGCCGCTTCGAGCTCGTCGTCGGAGCAATCCGGGGCGACGAAGGTGAAGTCGATTCCCATTTTCTTCATGGTGACCGCAAAGAGGTTGAAGGTGCCGCCGTAGATCGACGACTCGGCGACGACGTGATCGCCGCATGTCGCGACATTGAAAACGGCGAAAAAGTTTGCTGCCTGCCCCGAGGAGGTCAGCATAGCCGCGGTGCCGCCCTCCATCTCGCAAATTTTCGCGGCGACGGTGTCGCAGGTCGGGTTCTGGAGGCGGGAGTAGAAATATCCCGAGGCTTCGAGGTCGAAGAGCTTAGCCATCTCTCCGCCGGTGGCGTATTTAAAGGTTGTGGATTGGACGATGGGGATCTGCCGGGGCTCGCCGTTTCCGGGGGTGTAGCCGCCTTGGACGCAGATCGTTTCGATTTTTGACATTTTTAACGCTCCTTTTTTGTTGAAGTATTGGTATTATAGCACAGGCGGGGAGAAAATGCAAGGGGAGATGGGTAAAAGATGTGGTCGAAGCGACCACATCAAGAGGACAGAAGTCAGAAATCAGATTGTCAGAATTTCAAGGTGTCACCGTTGGTGACAGATTTAATTTAGTGAGAATAATGAGGGCGGTTTGTACACTCCCATGGGTAAAACAGTTGTGAAGAAATTGGTTTGGGAGGGCGGGGCAACACTCCGGCCCTGCATCTTTTTCCCAGCCCCCTCCCTCTTTTAGGGGGAGGGGCGACGCTCGGCTATAAGTCTGCACAAGCTTCTTCGGGGGTGGGTGGCTGCTTTAAACAGCATATCAAATTTCCGCCCCTGCGGGAATTTGATATACCTTTTGACCAAGGGAGCGGCGGGTATGGGGTGCTTGAATATTATCAAGACTTGCCTTATTTCCCATGCTGTATGTAACAAAGCAGTTTTTCAAAGCATGCGGCTATTTTGCCTCGCTTCGCTCGGCAAAGCCGAGGGGAGAACCCTTTATAAAAGGGTTCTCCCCTATCCCCCACTCCTAAAACTGACGGAAGGTCTCTGCCTCTGTTTTGCTTCTCTGCTTGACAGCTGTGGGGCACCGTTGCGCGGTTTCCGCAGATGCGGGGTTTTGTCTGCAAGACGACCGAGGCGAGCGTTTACGCCGAGGGAAGTCGAGCAGGAACAAAACCAGCATGTAATGGGATCCCGCAAGCCCTTTAAAAAGGGCTTGATCCTAAACTTGCCTTGTCTTTTAGCAGGTAATGTGCAGGATCTGACCTCTGACATCTGTTTTCTGCCTTCTACTCGGGCTTGTCGCGCTTAAGGTCGGACGAGATTTCTAATCTCTATCTTCTAACCTCTACACACTGTCAGCCATCTGAATCGCAGAGAGCAAAATCCCCCGCCTCTGTCATCTGACATCTGCCCTCTGCCTTCTGATCTCAGTGCTCCCCCAGCACTTCGCCCGGCACCGATTTCAGCCCGTTTTGCTCCAGCACCTCGCAGAGCTTCTCCGCGTCCGCGACCCGAAATATCATATACGCCTTGCCGTTCGAGCCGCCTAAGACCGCATACATATACTCAACATCTATCCCGGAATCCGAAATCAGACCCAAAACGCTGTTGAGCCCGCCGGGCTGATCCGGCACCTCCACCGCCACGACCGGGGTCATCGTCAGGATAAACCCATGCTCCAAAAGCTTCTCGGAGGCGCTGGCGGGATCGTCCGCTATGATCCTCAAAACGCCGTAATCCGCGGTCTCGGCGATACTTATCGCCCTCAAATTGATATGGCTGTCGCAGAGCACCCCGGTGATCTCCCGAAGCTGCCCGGCACGATTTTCCAAAAATACTGAAATCTGACGGATCGTCATAGCTTTCTCCCCTTTCAAATCTTTCTCTTGTCGATGACCCTGACCGCCTTGCCCTCGCTTCTCTGGATCGTCTTGGGTGCGACGAGCTTCACTTTTGCGCCGATTCCGAGCATCGTCTTGAGCCCCGATACCAGCTCCTTCTCACGCTCGGTGATCTTCGCCAAGCTGTCCGAGAAGTTTTCGGGAGTCATCTCGACCTGCACCTCGAGCGTGTCGGTGTGGTTGACTCTGTCTACTATAATCTGGTAATTTGATGAATAACCGTGCTGAATGAGCACCGTCTCGATCTGCGACGGGAAGACGTTCACGCCCTTGATTATCAGCATGTCGTCGCTTCTTCCCATAGGTTTTGACATCTTGACATGCGTCCTGCCGCAGGAACATTTCTTCCTCGAAAGCACGCAGATGTCGCGGGTACGGTATCTTAAGAGCGGGAATGCCTCTTTTGTTATCGATGTAAATACCAGCTCGCCCTTTTCACCCTCGGGAAGCACCTCCCCCGTCTCGGGGTCGATGATCTCGGCGATGAAGTGGTCCTCATTTATGTGCATGCCCGTCTGCTCGCTGCATTCAAAGGACACACCGGGACCCGATGTCTCGGTGAGCCCGTAGATATCGTAAGCCTTGATGCCGAGGGTCTTTTCGATATCCCGCCGCATCTCCTCACTCCATGCCTCAGCACCGAATATGCCGGCTTTTAAGGGTATCTGATCGGGGGTATAGCCCATCTCCTTCATCGTCTCGCCGAGATACGCGGCATAGGACGGGGTGCAGCATAAAATCGTCGCCTGAAGGTCCATGATGAACATTATCTGCCGTTCCGTGTTTCCGGAGGATGTCGGGATAGTGAGGCAGCCGACCTTGTGGCTTCCGCCGTTGAGACCGGGTCCGCCGGTGAAGAGACCGTAGCCGTAGCTCACTTGGCAGACGTCCTTGTTGGTGCCTCCCGCGGCTACGATAGCCCGCGCACAGCAGTCCTCCCAGAGGTCGATGTCATGCTGAGTATAGAATGCGACCACCCGCTTTCCGGTGGTGCCGGAGGTGGACTGAATCCTCACGCACTTCTCAAGAGGCTCCGCTAAAAGACCGTAAGGGTATGCGATGCGCAGGTCTTCTTTTGATAAAAACGGAAGCTTGTGAAGGTCCGCAACTCCCTTGATATCGTCGGGGGTCACGCCTTTTTCCTCCATTTTTTTGCGATAATACGGGACGTTGTCCCAGACATGGCGCACCTGCTTGACAAGGCGCTCGTTCTGCCACCCGAGGATCGTCTCCCGGGAGGCGCACTCGATTTCCGGTTGGTAATAGCGTTCCATAAATATCTCCTTTTACAAATATTTTACTGATTATCGTTTCCGATAGATGTCTTGACGGAGACGGTGACGGTCTTGTCATAGCATGCAAATATCTCGTCGAGGCGCTCTTTTTTGGGCGCGGGAGTGAAGAGGCTGACGATCGGTACAAAGATCAGCCCCGCTATCATGCAAAACGCGCCGGCATTGATCGGGGACTGCAAAAGCGCAGGTAAAGCGGTCTTAAGAGGCGAGATGACGAGCAGCATGAATATCGTCGAGAATCCGAAGCTGACCCAGCACGCAGCCTTTGAAGTGCGCTTCCAATATAAACCGTACATAAACGGCGCCAAGAACGCGCCTGCCAAAGCTCCCCAGCTGACTCCCATCAGCTGCGCGATGAATGTCACGCTCGAGCGGTACTGAATGATCGCCAGAACCGCGGAAATAGCGATGAATACGGCGACGAGAGTGCGGATGCAGAGGACCTGCTTTTTCTCGTCCATCTTCTTGACGACGGTGCCCTTGATGAAATCAAGGGTGAGGGTGGAGCTCGATGTCAGAACAAGCGAAGAGAGGGTGGACATCGAAGCCGAGAGCACCAAGATGACGACAACGGCGATTAGAAGCGTGGGAAGCCCCGAGAGCATCGTCGGGATAACGGAGTCGTAGCTGCCGTTGGGAATGCCGTTTATTATCTCCATCTTGTCGGAGAAGAGACGTCCGAAGCCGCCCAAGAAGTAGCAGCCGCCGGCGACGATGAGAGCGAATACCGTCGAGATGATCATGCCCTTGTTGATCGCGGACTCGCTCTTTATGGCGTAGAATTTCTGGACCATCTGCGGCAGACCCCATGTGCCGAGAGACGTTAAGATCACGACGCCAAGGAGGTTTATCGGGTCGGGTCCGAAGAAGGAGTTGAAGACGCCGGGAGCTTCCGATACCGCGGGATCGCTGACGGCAGCCATCTTGTTGAGCGCCTCAAGGAAGCCGCCCTGACTGTTGAGGACCGCCGCGATGACTGCGACGATGCCGAAGATCATGATTATGCCCTGAATGAAGTCGTTGATAGCTGTCGCCATATATCCGCCGGCGATGACGTAGATACCGGTGAGCACCGCCATGACGACCACGCAGACGGCGTAGTCTATATCAAAAGCCATCGCGAAGAGTCGGCTGAGACCGTTGTAGAGGGAGGCGGTGTAGGGGATCAGGAAGATGAAGATGATCGCCGACGCGCAGAGTTTAAGAGCCGGGCTGTCGAAGCGCTTGCCGAAGAATTCCGGCATGGTTGCGCTGTCAAGGTGCTGGGTCATGACGCGGGTGCGGCGACCGAGGATCGCCCAAGCCATCAGCGAGCCGATGAAGGCGTTCCCGAGACCCGCCCAAGTGGCTGCTACGCCGTATTTCCAGCCGAACTGACCCGCGTATCCGACGAATACGACGGCGGAGAAGTAGCTGGTGCCGTATGCGAACGCCGTCAGCCAAGGACCGACGTTGCGTCCGCCCAAGACGAAGCCGTTGACGTCGGTTGCGTGCCGACGGCAGTAAAGACCGATCGCGACCATCAGTCCGAAGAAGATGATCAGCATAGCGAGTTTGATGAATAAGTCCATGATGTTTTCCTCGTTTCTTTAGTTTTGGGTGATTCTTTTGCGTATGTTTGAAAGATCAGATCCGTCCTCTGATCTCCGAATTCTGTCCTCTGTCCGTCAGGACAGTATCTGCTCCTCAACCAGTCTTCCCCCGCAGTATTTCTCTCTCAAAGCGGGCTTTTCGATCTTGCCGGTGGGATTTCTCGGAACGTCGGCAAAGATGATCTTCCTCGGTCTTTTATACCTCGGCAAGCCCTTGCAGAACTCGTTGATCTCATCTTCGGTGCAGCTCACGCCTTCCTTGATCTCGATGATTGCCGCGGTGATTTCCCCAAGGCGCTGATCCGGCATGCCGATGACGGCGACGTCCTTGATCTTCTCAAATTGCCTCAGATAATCCTCGATCTGAACGGGATAGATGTTCTCCCCTCCCGAGATGACGACGTCCTTTTTCCTGTCTACAAGATAGATAAATCCGTCCTCATCTACCCTCGCCATATCTCCGGTATAGAGCCAGCCGTCCTTGAGGACTTCATCGGTCGCCTCTTTGTTTTTATAGTAGCAGAGCATGACGCCGGGACCTTTGACGATGAGCTCGCCGACTTCATCTCCCTTTACTTCTTCGCCTTTATCGTTTACGACCTTGGCTTTCCAGTGATAACCGGCTTTGCCGATCGCGCCGACTTTATCGATATTTTCAACTCCCAAATGCACGCAGCCGGGTCCGATGGACTCGCTCAAGCCGTAGTTTGTGTCATACTGATGATGCGGAAATACCTGCTTCCAGCGCCTTATAAGGCTCGGGGGAACGGGCTGCGCGCCGATGTGCATAAGCCTCCACTGATCCAAAAGATAGTGATCAAGTTTTACCTTTCCCGAATCGATGGCGTCCAAAAGGTCCTGAGCCCACGGCACCAAAAGCCATACGATGGTGCACTTTTCCTCCGTGATCGCCCGCAGAATCCACTCCGGCTTCACGCCGCGCAAAAGAACCGCTCTTCCCCCGGAAATCAGGCTTCCGAACCAGTGCATCTTGGCGCCGGTGTGATACAGCGGGGGTATGCAGAGGAATACGTCCTCCCGGGTCTGACCGTGGTGCGCCTGCTCGGTCTCGCAGGAGGATATAAGAGCCCGGTGATTATGTAATATCGCCTTGGGAAATCCCGTGGTGCCGGAGGAGAAGTAGATCGCGGCGTAATCGTCTTCGCAAAGGGCAACCGGAGGCGCGCTCGATGAGCAGAAGCCCATCAGCCTGATGCAGTCCTCGGTGTAATCCGGCTTGTCCCGACCGATGAAGAACATCATTTTCACCCCGGGGATTTTGTCGGCGATTGCGTCCATTCTGCTTACGAATTCCGGTCCGAAGACCAGCACCTCGACGTCGGCAAGCTCAAGGCAGTACTTGATCTCGTCGCTTGAGTACCTGAAATTCATCGGCACGGCGATGCAGCCCGCCTTGAGTATACCGAAATAGACGGGGAGCCACTCGAGGCAGTTCATCATCAGTATGCCGACCTTCGCGCCTCTTCTGACATTTCTTGACAGAAGCAGGTTGGCGATCCTGTTTGCCCTTCTGTCGAAGTCGCGCCAGCTTAAAGACCTGCGGTAGGGCGCGTCGGGCATGGCGCTCTCGATTAGGCTTGCTTCCCTCCATGTGACGACGCGGTCGCGCTCCTCAGTCGGACTGAGTTCTACCAAAGCCGTCTCGTCGCCGTAGAGTCGGGCGTTTCGTTCCAAAAGCTCTGTGATAACCATATTTTCTCCTTTTCTTGATGAATTTTCCGGGAGATCGGGAACGCGCTTTCATACATTCCCGACATCTCCGGCTATTTTACACTTTAAAGCGTGTAATCGCACATATAATATTATACAACATTCAGCGGTTAAAGTCAACTAAAAATACCCACAAAGTTGACAATTTTTTATATTTTCCCCGCAAGCGGAAAAATTCGCCTGCTTTTTGGGAGAATCTGAGAGGAAAATCATTTAATCATCTTACCCGACGGTAGATTTTTTCACATTTGGGCGGTATAATGATAAATACCGGGCGGGAGACTGCTCGGGAAATCGGGATTTTGGGAGATGTCTATGAACAAGTTTTTGAATGATATAAGGAGCGCGGAAAATCCTATATCCGGTAATAGAAAAATTATAAATACCGCAGCTGTATTGTTCCTCGGGATAGCTTTGGGTACATTTTCAAAATTTATGGATTTTCATCAGGCTGAACTTCCGAGTGTGCTTATGGCAGTAGACGGGGCATTAGATGTTCATAATTTCCTTGGGCGTTTTGCAATTTGGGTATTGATTGCGCTGTGTATTTCTGTTTACAGTAATTCTGCAATAAGAGCAAGCGTTAATGTTTTCGTGTTTTTTGTCGGTATGGTTACAAGTTACTATTTGTATTCAAACTATGTCGCAGGGTTTTTCCCAAAAAGCTACGCGATGATTTGGATAGGCTTTACCGCCGTCTCCCCTCTTCTTGCCTTTATTTGCTGGTATGCAAAAGGTCAGGGCAAGATATCGCTTATCCTTTCCGCGGGAATTACAGCCGTTCTTTTTGACATGTCGTTTGCGTTCGGGGTGGGATATTTTAAATGCCGCTCTCTTTTGGAGGCATTGACATTTTTATGCGGGTGCTTCGTTTTGAGGCGTGAATCCGTAAAGGGTACCGCGATCATGATAGCGATAGGCATCGCGCTGGCTTTGGCGCTTAATATCGTTATGCCGTTTTCTTTCGGGTGAACCGGCTTCACGATTGCTGTCAATAAATAATAAAAAATAACCGCCGGCACATGAAGCCGACGGTTTTTTAGATTTTTGGGGCGCTGCTTGCAGGGGTCTCATGAACCCGAAAGACAGCGCAGAAACGATAAACCCAAAGTCTGCCGCCGTAGGCGAAAACGGCTTGCAGTCGGGGTCGGGCGATATCGATATTCTGTAAATATATACAAAATTATATCCGCATTTTTATTGATTATCACAATTTTTTACTTGACCGTGAAGCCGTTGACGGTCACATGAGCGACGAAGGTCCCGAGATCGTCCCGGACCGAGACCTCGTAGAGACATGTCGAGCGACCCGCGCGTATGCACTTCGCTTCGGCGATCAGTTCAGACCCCTTCGCGGGCGATAAAAACGTGATCGAGCAGTGCTGGGAGACGATGATGTGCTCGGTGAAGCCGTTTGACGCGACGGCGTAGCAGAAGTCCGCCAGCGTGAAGATCGCGCCGCCCATCGGCACGTTGTTGGCGTTCATGTGCTCCTCGCGAAGTTTGACCGCGCAGACGGCTCGACCCGGCTCAGCCTCGCGTATCTCGGCGCCGGTCAGCATCGCGAACCGATCGCCCTTGAACCTCTCCCGAAGCTCTTCGATTGTAGGCATAATGCCACCTCCTTTTTTGTTATTATAGCATGGGGAAGGGGGAAATGCAAGGGGGGAATCAGAAGTCGTAATATCACCGTGTTACCCATAAATTTTCGGATAATGTGCCCGCTCCCGTATATCTATAACCTCTCCCACACCTCCCGCATACACTGTAAAAAAGCAACATGGGAGGAAAAATCATGCACAAATCATACTTTCTCGGCGCGCCGTCGCCCGACGGCTTTGAGACGAAATTCGGCGAGCTGATCGCAGACCCCCGATTCCGCACATACATACTCAAAGGCGGTCCCGGCACCGGCAAATCGACCCTGATGAAACGCCTTGCGCAGGCGCTCGGAGACCTCGATGGGCCCGAGCTCTACTTCTGCTCCTCCGACCCCGGATCGTTCGACGCGGTCGTCTTTCGGGGGCTCGGGATCATCGTCGCCGACGGCACCCCGCCGCATGTTTTCGAGCCGAAATACCCCGGGATCGGGCAGAAAATCGTCGATCTGGGCGCTTTTTGGGATATGTCCGCGCTCGTCCGGAATTCTTCGGATATCGTCCGCCTTTTCGATGAAAACGCCGCTCTTCACAAGCGTGCTCAGCGCTGCCTGACCGCTGCGGCAGATATTTCGGAGGATATTTATGCCGAGGGTGCCGGGGCTGTATTATCCGAAAAACTGGAAAATTATGCGGCTCGCCTAATCAAAAAGATCATACCCAAAACTTCCCGCAAACCCGCTGAAATAGCGCTTCGGCAGATATCATCGGTCACCCCGGACGGCTTCGTGACGCAGTTCGGCGCGATCGACGGGCTGTCGGTCTTCGAGATAAGCGATCCCTGCCTTTTCGTGACTGATTTTCTTTTGAAAACGGTCTCGACGGCAGCCGCGCGAAACGGCTTCGGGACGGTCGCTTCCCGCGACGTCAGACAGCGCGGGACGCGGTATGAGATCCTCGCGATACCGGAGCTCGGGATCGCCTTCCTGCCGAGCGGAACGGGTGCCGAGAGCGTCAAAAAGATCAACGCGCTGAGGTTTTACGACCCCGCGCTTCTGCGCGCAAGAAAGAACCGAATCGCCTTCGCGGCGTCCCTTAGAGAAGAGCTCCTCGGCGCGGCGGTGAAGGCTCTGAAGGAGGCAAAAGACGTCCACGACAGCCTCGAAAAGCTCTATATTTCGGCGATGGATTTCGCCGCGCTTGACGGGCTTGCGGAGAAGATCGAGAGGGAGATCAGGGATAGCGCGGGGAACGGATAATAATTAAGCGGATTATGCATTCCTGCCCCGGTTTAGTGCAGACATATAATATAATTAAATATTTTCAAATTCATAAAAAAGTTCGACAGCCGCCATGACCGTCGAACTTTTCTCTTTTTTATAATCTTATTCCACCATCTCCGGAGGCATTTCACCCTCCGGCATTTCGGGAGGCTGCTCGCCGTTCATCATATCCTGCGGGAACCCGCCTTCCGGCATCTCGGGAGGCTGCATGCTGCCGTCCTTCATTCCGTGCCCGAAGGGGCTTTGCTTGCCTTCTCCGCCCATTCCTCCGAAGCGCCCGGCTTCGCCGAATCTGCCGCCGCCCAGACTTCCGCCGATACCGACCGAGCCGTATGCGTTCAAGCCCTCGGCAAGCGTGACCGTCGTCAGCTCGCTGCCTCCCGAATAGCTTCCGCCGCTCGCGACGCAGTATCTGACTTCTCCCGAATATTTTCCTCCGTAGGAAATTTTATACTCGGTGCCGGCGACTAAGTCGGGAGAGGCGAAGACGATGTTCCCGGTATTTTTCTCGACTTCAAAGACAAATTCCTGTCCGCCGCCGGATATCGAGACCGCTGTCCCGGCTTCGATCTCCTTATCAAACGTCACCGCGACGGCGTTGATTCCGAGATTATCGGGAGCCTGAGCCATTCCTGCAGAACCCGCGGCGAAGAGCATTCCCCCGTCGACATAAAAATCGCCGTTGTAGTCGATAGCGCCGTCCCCGCCCGAGGTCGGACCGGAGACGATAAGGGTGCCTCCCGACATATAAATATCGCCGTTTGAATCTATTCCGTCGCCCATCGAATTGACGTAGACAAATCCGCCGGAGATGCCGAGATGCGAGCCGTCGCTTTCAAACATTCCGCCCCACTCCCCGCTCGAATCGTTGCCGCCGGAAGCGTTAATGCCGTCGTCGTCGGCGATGATATAGATCTCTCCGCCGGCGATCTCGATGAGCGTGCCCTCAAGACCCTCGTGGCAGTCGGGCATTTCGATAATTCCGCCGTTAATATATATATCGGTGTCGGCGTGAAGCGCGTCGTCGCCGGTCGCGATGGATATCTTGCCGTCGTTCACGGTTATGTCTCCCGCGCAGTGAAGGGCGTCGTCGATGGTGTCGAGCGCTATGGTGCCGCTGTTTATCGATATGCTCCCCTGCGACGACTTCATGCCCTTGCAGGAGGACGAAGTCGCGGTGCCCTGAGCGCCGTTTTCGCCAGTTTTAAGGCTTATCGAGCAGTTGTCGACCGTGATATCCCGCTCGATCTGCATGCCGTCGCCGTCGGTAGAATCAAGATAAATATTTGAATCGGCAAAGCTTGCCCAGCCGAGCGAGGCGTCGTTTTCCTGAGTCGATCTCAAGCAGTCCCCGCCGGCGGTCACGCTTACGGTGGAGTTTTGGACCGTCAGGCTGTCCTTGCCGTTGATACCGTTGTTTTTCGCGGTCACGTCGACCGTGGTGTTGATGATCTTCAGCGTATCCTTGCCTATAAGTCCCGAATTGTAGTTGCCGTTGATCTTTAGGGAACCGGTTCCGCGGATTATCAGGTCGCCCTTAGAGAATACGCAGGCGTTGGGCTCTTCCTCGGCGGAATTGCAGTATTCAAGATCATAACTCCAGCCCTCGCCGTCGGTGAAGGTGTTTTGGGTGGTGCCGTTCAGAAGAAGCGTCACCGAAGCCGCCTTATAGACGTAAAGAGGCGCGCTGTTTGAGCATGTGACGTCCACTCCGTCCAAGATCAAAACGACGTCCTGACCCTTTGCGTTGACGACGATCCTGCCGTCGGTAAGGGTGCCGGAAAGTTTATATACGCCGCTTTGGACGATCAGAAGCGTGCCGTCGGAAGCTGCGGCGCCCTGTCCTTCCACGTTGATCTCGGAGCCGTTGAAGGTGATGACGGTGTCGCCGTCTTCATTTGTCTCCTGAACGGGAGTTGTCGCGTTGGGGAGGGCGCTTGCTTCCATCAGCTCGATCTGAGCGGGATTCTCGGCGCCCTCTCCGCCCAAGATATCGTCCTTGATCTTTCCGAGGACGCCGCCGCCCTCTCCGCCCATGAATACCATCATAAGTACCGCGGCGACGATCACCAGAAGCGAAATTATGATGACGACCGGAGCCGCGGAATTTTTCTTTTTATATGCCATAAAACCTCTCCTTTTTTGGGGTCTATGTTAATTATAACCGATTATTTCGGATTGTCAACAGAGTGGGGGAAAATTTCATAATTTATTCAGCTTTCCTACATATAAAAAGCTTCCTTTTTTCAAGGAAGCTTTTAGTAATCTGTTTTGCATGATCAGTCGTTGAGCCAAGTATCTCCGCCGCAGTGTGTGCAATCGAGCTTGCCGGTACCGTTACACTTTAGGCACTTATGATATGTACGGATTCCTGTTTTCTGTCTACCAGATTTATTCATCTTACCGGAGTTATTCGCAACAGAGGAATATTCATAACTTTCGCCTTTTCCGTCGCAACGAGTGCATGTGACCTTGCCGAATCTGCAATATGGGCATTTACGCTTGCCGGTATTTGAATTTCTTGAACTTGAGGAGAAGCTCGAAGAAGATGACGACGATGACGATGAAGATGAGCTGCCTGAATTTTTGTTCTGATTTCCGGGCGCATATCTGCTATTGTATCCGGTATGGACACTTCCGTCGTCGTTGTCGACGAACTCAATGTCGTCGGAAGAGCGAATTGACATATCGATGATGCTGTCTTTAGGCCAATAATCTATTTGGATCAAAACGTCCAGATCATCATAATTATTGCCGTTGAGTTTTCCCGAGATATGACCGACCGTATCGCTTCCGGTATACTTCAGACCGTAGTAAGCGGTATATTCGGGAGAGAGGTAATTCTTTACCTCATAAACTTCCGCAGAGAACGGATAGCTGTCTAAAATGAGGTCCATATACTCGGTGATTCCCTCAATGTCGTCGTCATCTTTAAACCAGAAGAACATTCCTCCGTTATCGGCAAAATCGTAGCCTGCTTCGTAGTGGAAGAACGCAACGGGATCGGGCAGGACCGCTTTTGAAGTGCTTTTTGAAGAATTTTTTGAGACGCTTGACGAGGTTGAAGTCGAGGCGGAAGTTTTCGCCTGACTTGATCCCGCCTTGATAGGAGTTATGCTCACGCTGTCAGACCTGTTTCCAACATCGGGAATAACCCTGAAAGTATACTTTTTTCCGAGCGTGATGTTTCCGACGCTAAGAGATTTTGACGAAGTCGTCTTAAGGTCTTTGAAGGAAGACATTGTTTCGCTCTTATACTGAACCGTATACTTTGAAGCTCCGGAAGCCTCCGACCAGCTGAGCTTTACCTTGCCGTCTTTGAATTCGGCTTTGAGCTTGGGAGTGGAAGAGGGCTTCTCAATGGTAACGGTGATGCAGTACTCATCGTAAAGATCGTCAAAATACGAATCGAATGGGTCAAGCACGCTAAAGTCGTAGGACTTGCCTTCTTTGAGCCCGGTAACCTTCATTGACGTTTCGGAGGTGATATCGATGACGTCGTAGCCATATGTACCCGCTAACTTGTACATAACGCAGTATCCCGCGTCGCTTCCTCTTGTGCCGGGGTCCCACCTAAGAGTTACGGTAGTGCCGGATACCTCGGCTCTGATATGGTCAGACTTATATGCCGAGACCGGGATCGCCAGTGAGGAGATCAGCATCGCCAAAACGGCGATCATTGTAAGAAAATACCCGAATGATTTGCTTTTCACGTTATCATCCCTTTCAAGAGAATTATATAATTATGATATCACTTTATAATAGGGTTGTCAATATGTGCGGAAAAATGGGGAGTGTCCATTCCACCCACATTAAAGAAAATCAACCAGTCCGAAGGGCAATTCTCCTTTTGGATACTTCTCACGATACATCAATTTTGCGATTCCGAATTTGTTATAGGCGTTAACAAAAACTTCAACGACGGCTCTCAGGGTTTCAATACTCCTTGCAAAACATCTGCTCCTGCGCCTGAGCAGCGGTATATAATCGCTCAGGTCCGCATTAACGCTTTCGACGGTGAAAGTGTCGCTTTTGTCATGGCAGTTGTAGATATGCTTTCCGGGATAGATAACGCTCAGATAACCGAAATACCCGTCGGTACAGTAGAAATCTGCATACGGAGCGCCGTCGACAATCTCCTGAATCCTGTGCGCAGACTTATCCTCGGCAACCTGTAAACCGGCAATAATACGCGGTTTGCGGGCAACCATAGTCATCAAATAAACATTTTCTTTCGTCTCGGTTTTCGGCTTTTTGCCGATAAACCAGTAAAGCTCGTCGAGTTCAAAAAGTTTAGGCTTGTTAATGAATTTTTTAAAAATTTCAGAAATTTTTGACGGATTTTCAACGAGCTGTTGATTATTTATTTCGTTTTTTTATCCAATTATAGACGTTGGATTTGTTGAAATTGTTCAAAAGTCCTACCTTTCGACCGCTCACTCCGGAGTAGTACGCCTTGATTGCTTGCTCGCGAACTTCTTCACTGTACTGCCACGGGCGCGGTTCTGGAGTGTAGTCCATATTGCAGTCGTTGCAACGGTATTTCTGCGAGCCGGACTTGTTTTTGCCGTGTCTGACCTGATGCTCGTGCTTGCCGCATTTTGGGCAATATATGTTTTCATCAATTTTTGCTACTCTCGACATTTTTATCACCTCAACCATATTATATCATGTTGTGGGCGGTTTGTACACTCCCGAGAAAATTTATGTGGTCGAAGCGACCACATAAAGAGGACAGAAGTCAGATATCGGATTGTCAGAATTTCAAGGTGTCGCCGTTGGTGACAGATTTAATTAGCGAGGATAATGAGGGCGATTTGTACACACCCGAGAAAATTTTAGGATATGCAAAATACGCCCTCGCGGACGCATTTTTTACCGGCGGCATTTCACGCCTGTTTCTTATTTGCCGCCCTTGCCCTGAGCTTGGGCTTGGAGTTATTGCCGCTGTCGATGACGCTGCGCAGGGCGTGATATATCTCCGTTGCGCGCTCGGGCGGCTTGACGTCGCGCTGCAATGCGTCATGCAGTGCGCTTCCGTACATTCCTGCCCGTATGCAGCCGACGACCGTATGCTCCTCGGCTTCGGTCAGACTGAGGGTCTTTATGGTCGGCAAAAACGGCGAGGTGTCGACCGGGTCGCATATCGAGCGGATCGACGTCGCGACCGAGACCTCAGCCCCGAACTGCTCCCAAAACGAGCTCAGCACCGTGTAGCCGTTGTCGTTTGAGATGATGTAATATCTGCATTTTTTGTTGCCGGCGACAATATTGTAGTTGATATAATATCCCAAATTTGAGGAGAGCTGGAAATCAAGAGCATTCTTGGAGCCGACCGTCACCCGGATCAGCTCGACATTTGCCTTGGCGTTCACGATCTCGTTATGAAGATCGAAGGTCATCGTGTTGACGTTTTTGCTGTAGTAGACGATGACCAAATCGTCGCTTTTAAGCTTTGAAAGCCCCTCCATTCCGGGCTCGTGGACGTTTTCGTAGTCAACGAAAAAGTAGCGGCTGATGCGGTGTTTCCTGTCGGGAAGCAGGAAGGGTCGGCTGAACCCGGTCGATGATGTCGGAAGTTTAGGCATGTGACGTCTCCTTTGGTTTGATGAATATATGATAGCATACTGCGGGGGAAAAATCAAGAGAGTATTTTGCGAAGATTATGCGGGGCATACGTCATCAAAAAATGCTCTTTACCTCTTGAAATCTTTAACGGTTTGATGTATAATAATCCCGACTTTTACAATGAAAGGCGGAAGATTATGAATTACGACATTAAAGGCGGAAAGTTCCCGGTCGTCATCTGTAACCTTACAGACGGCGAATCGATGATCACCGAAAAGGGCTCGATGGTCTGGATGACCCCGAACATGGAGATGCAGACCAAGGGCGGCGGGATCGGAAAGATGTTCTCGAAGGCGATTTCGGGGGAGTCGATGTTCCAAAATATCTACACCTCCCACGGCGACGGAATGATTGCGTTCGGCTCGTCGTTCCCCGGCAGGATCATGCCTATCGAGGTCGGGCAGGGCAAGAGGTTCGTGCTCCAAAAAGGCGCTTTTTTGGCAAGTGAAACTGGCGTCGAGCTGACGATCCACTTCAATAAGAAGTTCGGCGCGGGGTTCTTCGGCGGGGAAGGATTCATCATGCAAAAGCTGAGCGGAAGCGGCACCGTTTTTGCCGAGGTAGACGGCGAACTGGTGGAATATGAGCTTGCCCGGGGTCAGCAGATGATCGTCGATACCGGCAACGTCCTCGGCTTTGAGGAGACCGTCTCGATCGACATTCAGACCGTCAAGGGCGCCAAAAACGTCTTCTTCGGCGGCGAGGGGCTGTTCAATACGGTCCTCACCGGTCCCGGCAAAATCTGGCTGCAAACCATGCCGATTTCCAATGTTGCGGACAGTATCAGGAGGTTTATTCCGAGCGGGAATTAAAAATCGCCGATATGAAGGGGAGACGCTTTTTAAAAAGCAGTCTCCCCTTAAATATATCCCCACCCGGGGACCCGTTCATCTTAAAAATTCCCAAGAGCTCCCGCTCTTGCGCACCTTGAATACTTTCCCGGGCTCATGCCGACGGCTCGGGTGAAGCTGCGTATAAAGTTCGTATAATCCAAAAATCCCGAATGATAACATGCCTCGCCGACATTCGAGCCCTCCCGCAGAAGCCGCTTGGCAAGGGCTATCCGCTGGTCGAGAATATACGCCCTGATCGTCATTCCGGTGTACTTTTTGAAGGTCGCCGAGATGTACTTGCCGTTGAAATAAAACTGCCCCGAGAGGTCCTCAAGCGCGATCTGCTCGGTGAGGTGGTCGAATATGTAGTTCTTGACCTCCGTGACGAGCTCCGGGACCTCCTGATGAGCCTCGGTCTCCCGCTTCCCCTCGAGCTGACGGCTGATAAGAACCAGAATCTCGGTTATGTACGCGTCGACCAAAAGATCGTCGCCCGTCATCCTCAGATATACCGCGCGGGAGAGCTTTTCCGCGATCGAGCAGTATTCATCTACCGCGTCATAACTTAAGCGAAGCCGCTTAAGAGCTTGGGTATCGGAGCCGTCGAAACATCTCGAAAGGCTGACCTCGTCGGACATGTAGCGGAGAATTTTGTCCTTTCTGAGATTGATGATGAACCGCTCATACGGCTCGTTCCCCCTGCTGATCGCACGGTGGGCACGGTCGGGACTGATGATGAACAGCTCGCCTCGGGCGGGTGAATATACCGTATCGCCGACGTAGAAGTTGACGGTGCCGCCGAGGAAAAGATAAAATTCAAAGCCGTCGTGGCGGTGGAAGGGCACGGCGTCTTCCCCCTGAATGCCGGGGTTGGTGCTTCTTCGATAACACAGGACAGGGTATGCCGATTCGACGAGCTCACAGTCCATTTTGCAAACCTCCTGACTGATTCCGCGCAAGATTTTTGCGAAGGGTGATAAAAAATAAGCGCTTTTTTTATAATATAGCACTGTTTTGCCGAATTGTCAACTATTGAAGGAAAGAGGATATATTCAAAAATTTCTCCCCCGCTATTGAAAAATTATTTGCCGCGTGGTATAATATCCTAAAACAAATTTTCAGGAGGTCCGTCATGAAATCCATCGTCTACTTCACAAAAACAGTCTCCCCGGAAGCGGCGCTCGAAGTCTACAAGCGCCTCGGGGTAACGCTTTCCGGCAACGTCGCGCTAAAGGTTCACTCCGGTGAGGTCGGGAATCAGAATTTCCTGCGTCCTCCCTTCTGGAAGCCCGTCGCGGACTTCGTCGGCGGGACCGTCGTCGAGTGCAACACCGCTTACGACGGCGAGAGAAATACCACAAAAAAACACCTCAAAGCCATCAAAAAGCACGGTTGGAACGATTATTACAATGTCGATCTTTTGGACGCCGAGGGTCCCGATCTCGTTTTGGATATCCCTGACGGCAGGGTCATCAAGAAAAATTACGTCGGAAAAAATCTCAAAAAATACGACTCGATGCTGGTCCTCTCCCACTTCAAGGGTCACCCGATGGGCGGCTACGGAGGAGCTCTGAAACAGCTCTCGATCGGCGTAGCGTCCTCGTTCGGCAAGGCTTATATCCACGGCTCCGGAGACACCGAGCACAACATCTGGGCTGCGCCTCATGACGCGTTCTTGGAGTCGATGGCTGACGCTGCCGGCTCGGTCATCAAGTTCTTTGACGGAAAAATCGCGTATATAAACGTCATGGCGAACATGTCGGTGGACTGCGACTGCTGCGACGTCGCCGAGGACCCCTGCATGAAGGACATCGGGATTTTGGCTTCTCTTGATCCTATTGCGATCGATCAGGCGTGCCTTGATCTCGTCTATGCGGCGAAGGACGACCCCGGGCAGAAGCATTTTCTTGAGAGGGTCGAGTCCCGCAACGGCGTTCACACCGTCGAAGCCGCGGCGAAGATCGGGTACGGGTCGAGGGAGTATGAGCTCCGGGAGATTTAAAATCTCCCGTATAATATTTTCAGGACCAAGCTCTTGCGGGCTTGATCCTGATTTTTTTTTGAATATTTCGGGCGGGATTATATCCTTAAACCCTTTCAAACACCGGCGAATATTCGATAGGCGCCGCTACGCTGACGGTCTTTCCGCCTTCATAGATTTCCCCGGTGGAGGTCAGCTTCCAGCTTCCCTTCGGCAGGTAGACCTCCCGCTCGAACTTGTTCAGCTCGAAGATGGGCGCGACGAGATATTTATCGCCGAACATGTACTGATCGTCAAGACCCCAGCACTTTTCGTCCTCCGGGAACTCATAGAACATCGCCCGGATAAGCGGCGAGCCGTTCTCGTGAGCCTCTTTGTAAAGGCTCTTGATGTAGTCGTGCATCGCGATCCTGATGTCGTAATAGTGCCGCATGATCTTGTAATTTTCCTCGCCGTAGCTCCAAAGCTCGTTCGGCTGACCAGTGTGGAGATATCCGCCGCCCCAATCGCGATCGTCAAGAGGAGGAATATCGTACGGTCCCCTGTCGCCGTGCATACGGAGGACTGCGGAATAGACCGCGAACTGGTACCACCTGATGAGAAGCTGCCGGAAATCGGGGTCGTTGACGTCGTCGGTCATGAAGCCGCCGATGTCGGTCGTCCACCAAGGAATGCCGGCAAGACCCATGTTGAGCCCGCATTTCAGCTGATCCTTAAACGCCTCAAAGGTCGATGGGACGTCGCCCGACCAGACGACGTTGCCGTATTTCTGGGAGCCTGCCCATGCGCATCTCAAAAGGTTGACGACGGGCTTGCCGAGCTTTGACATCTCGTCATAGAAAACTCTGCTGTACATCTGCGGGTACATGTTGCTGACCTCAAGCGCGGGTCCCTCGCTGTATCTGTAATTTTCAAAATCATATACGCCGTAGTCGGGCTCGGAATTGTCGAGCCAGAAGGCGTCTATGCCGTAGTCGTAGTAATTTTTCTTGCAGACCTCCCAGACGTACTTTCTCGTCTCGGGGTTGAAGGGGTCGATCTCCACGCAGTCGCCCTGATAGTCGTAGGTCTGAGCGGCGCCGCGTTCCGTCTTGATGAGAAGTCCCCGCTCCGTCATCGGATAGAAATTCTCGCTCTTTCTGTCCACCGAGGGCCATACCGATACGATGACCTTGATGCCCATGCTGTGAAGCTCGTCTATCATCGCTTTCGGGTCCTGCCAGTAGGTCTTGTCGAATTTCCAGTCGCCCTGAACCGTCCAGTGGAAGAAATCGATGACGATCTGATCGATCTTTATCCCCTCTTCCTTGTACTTCCTCGCGACCTCCAAAACTTCGTCCTGAGTACGGTAACGGAGTTTGCACTGCCAAAGACCCATGAGGTCCTCGGGGAACATCTCGGCGCGTCCCGTCGCGGAAGTATAGTTTTCAAGTATCGCCTTTGGGGTATCGGCTACGGTGATGTAATAGTCCATCTCCTTCGTGGCTCTTGCGACCCATTCGGTGTAGTTATAGCCGAACGTCACGCGACCGACGGCGGGATTATTCCATAAAAATCCGTATCCCAAATTCGAGACCATGAACGGCACCGATATCTGAGAATTGCGCTGGGCAAGCTCCAAAACGCAGCCCTTGAGGTCGAAGCAGCCGTCCTGATACTGACCCATGCCGAAGATTCTCTCGTCCTTATTCGGCTCGAATTTGACGTTCAGAGAATACTCCGACCCGCCGATAACGCCCTTCCACTCGCGGTTTACGATCTTTAAGCACCTGCTCTTCTGGGACAAAGTGCCGCCGTAGGAGCGGAAATATTCCCGCAAAATCATCTTGCCGTCGCGATAGAATGTGATGACGCCGGCGAAGTTGACGGTTGCCTTTATCCTGCCGTTTTCTATGACAGCCTCGTGATCCTTTATATCTATGACGGGCTGAGTTTTCTCGGGGGTCTCGCTCAAAGCCCAATCCCTGCCGGTGAGCTCCCTTTGCATGGTCGCGCGGACTCTTAACGAATCCTTTCCCCAGGGCTCGATGACGAGCAGCTCGCCTCCGGTGCGGCAGGTAAGTCTGCCGTTTTGATTATCAAATCTCATGTTAAACCTCCTGACATTTTTTATTGACGGTTTGTGATATTTATTATACAATAAATCCCCTCTCTTGTCAATTAAAATCGGAGGTATTTTTTGACCTAAAGGAGGATGTCGATGACGTCCTCAAAACGTATCTCGGAGCGGTCCTCGAAGATGATTTTATGATATACTTCGTCCACCCTTCTTGCGGTCTTTTCGACGGTGACATATTTCCCGCCCTGCTTTTTGGGGTCGGGCACGAAGTAGGTAACGGCGATTTTGCGGCGGGGATTTTCTATTAAAAGCCGCAGTTTTTCATCTAAAATTTCGGCTTCGTATTCGCCTAAAACTATCCTGCCGTCGGTGAGGCGGGCGGTCTCCTCAATCGCCTCCTCATGACCGGAAAGCGCCGCAAACGGGCTGAACTGAGCGGCTCTGTCATGATTTGACATGTGAGGTCGGGTGGTTGATTGGTGGTGAGGAAGATTTATTATGCTGTCGTATTTTCCCATGGGTTATCCTTTCTTCAGCCTTGCCATAAGCTTGGGACCGTTTTCTTTGAGCCACTTATTTTGCTGATAATAATCGGGATATGCCTTTAAAACCTCGGCGTAAAAGCGCTCGGAGTGATTCATCTCCTTAAGATGACAGAGCTCGTGCACGACGACGCTGTCGATGACCGAAAGGGGCGCGAGCATTAAAAGGCAGTTGAAATTAAGATTTCCCTTCGATGAGCAGCTCCCCCACTTTGAGCGCTGTTTGCGGATCGTTATCCTGCCGTATCTGACGCCGATCTTTTGGGCATATATTTCCACCCGCTCGGGGATAAGTTTTTTGGCGGAGGATACAAGATCATCGAGCTCCTCATCGCTTAAAGGCTTTATATCCGCCAAAGCGGTCTGCCGGGCTTTTATCTTCTTAAGATTTTTCTCGATCCATAAGATATGCTCGGATACGAATTTTTCTATCTCCCTGTCGCTTATCTTCATTGGCGCTCTTACCGTCACGCCGTCGGAATTCACCTCGATTCCGAGGGTTTTTCTTTTGCTGCGTATGATTTTATATGTCATGCTTTATGTCCTCCTATCTGGGTGTTACGCTCTCTTGCGGTGGCTCCGTCTTCAAAATTCATGCCCTTTAAGACCGAATTTTTGCCGTATTTTTTCCTGATCCCGATCACCGCTTTTTGCAGTTCATGCTCCCGTTCGAGCCTGATTTTTTGCCGTTCCCGCTCTTTGTCGAGCAGATCATAGTCGGTGAACATGTCCATCTGCTCCGGCAGACCGTCGGGGATATCCGCCTCGGGAATGAGGTTGCAGGCGGCTATATTTATCCTCCGAATAAGCATATCCCTGCCGACAATTTTATCATACAGCCCTACGACGGCTTCGGTGATGATTCTTGAAGAGTTCATGGGTCGCTCCAAATTGACGGTGCCGTGGGAGTGCTTAGGTATCTTTCTGCCGTAGCCGTCGATCTTCACCTCGCCGGTGTAGCCGTTCGGGATATTCTGAACGTCGTAGCCTATCGTGAGCGTGAGCTGAGGCGTCGCGACTGCCTTATCCACAAGATCGAGAGTCAGCAGGTCTGCCATCTCGCGGACGACTGTCCGAGCCTTTTCAAAGCTGTAGGGCTCTTTTAATACCTGCCCCGAGCTTATGCTGTTCGTCTCCGGCTTATATGATTTGATGTCCTGTATTGTGACCGGCTCCCAGCCCCATGCGTGATCGATCAGCAGCTCGGCATTGACCCCGAAGAGGTCGTAGAGGAGCTTCTCGTTTCTTATCGAGCACTCGGCTACGTCCCCCATTGTCCGCATTCTGTGACGCTCGAGCTTTTCGGCATAGCCGTTTCCGATGCGCCAAAAATCGGTGAGAGGCTGATGATCCCAAAGACTGCGGCGGTAGCTCATCTCGTCAAGTTCCGCGATACGAACGCCGTCTTTGTCGGGCTGCATCTTCTTGGCGACGATATCCATCGCGATCTTGCAAAGATACATATTCGTGCCGATCCCGGCGGTTGCGGTGATCCCGGTCGTCCTGAGAACATCGCGTATCAAAAGCATCGCGAAATCATGAGGCGAAAGACCGTAGCTCGCAAGGTAGCAGGTCGCGTCGATAAAGACCTCGTCGATGGAGTAGACGTGGATATCCTCCGGCGAGACGTATTTCAGGTAGATGTCGTAGATTTTCGTGCTGTACTCGATGTAGTGCGCCATCCGAGGCGGCGCGATGATGTAGGAGACGGCGAGCGCCGGATTTCGGCACAGCTCCGAGGAGTATACGCTTTCCCCGGTCAGTCGGTGTACCGGAGACTGCCGGACCCGAAGGGAATTGACCTCCCCCACCCTCTGCACGACCTCAAAAAGGCGCGGGCGCCCCGATATCCCGAATGATTTTAAGGACGGCGACACTGCGAGGCAGATGGTTTTTTCGGTTCGGCTCGAATCGGCGACGACGAGGTTTGTCGAGAGCGGGTCCATGCCCCTTTCCCGGCATTCGACCGAGGCATAGAAGCTCTTCAGGTCGATGGCGATGAATATTTTTTTCATTTCTCACTCCGTAAGAACATATGTTCCGATTACATTATAGCACCGGGGTGAGGGTTTGTCAAGGCGGGAAATTTAGGAGATGTGGTCGAAGCGACCGCATCAAGAGGACAGAGGGCAGAAGTCGGATTGTCAGAATTTCAAGGCGTCGCCGTTGGCGACAGATTTAATTAGCGAGGATAATGAGGGCGATTTGTACACTCCCAATTTAGGAAAATGGGGGGACGGGGGCGAAGCCCGTCCCGCGAAGCGGGACCGCCGACGCGAAGCGGAGGCAGCCGCAGCCGAAGGCTGCGGGGGCTTCGCCCGGTGCCCTGTTGGTTGCACAGAGGATAGAGGGTAGAGGGTAGAGGGTAGAAGTCAGAGTTTAATCTTTTACCCTTCTGCTCATATCAGGGGTTGGTAGGGGCACTGACCTTGTGACAAGCCTTCTGTTTCTCATAGGGTTCGGAAAAGGCAGATGGCTTGGTTCCGAGCTTGCCGATACTGCCAAGGTGCAGTAGGAGCAGGGGGTATGGGCGAAGCCCAGCCGTGCGAAGCACGGCTCCTGCCTCCGCGGAGCGGAGGCAGCCGCAGCCTTCGGCTGCGGGGGCTTCGCCCGGTGCCCCCGCCGGTTGCACAGAGGATAGAGGGTAGAAGGAAGAAGTTAGAGTTTAATCTTTTACCCTTCTGCTTATATCAGGGGTTGGTAGGGGCACTGACCTTGTGACAAGCCTTCTGTTTCTCATAAGGTTCGGAAAAGGCAGATAGCTTGGTTCCGGGCTTGCCGATACTGCCAAGGTGCAGTAGGAGCAGGGGGTATGGGCGAAGCCCAGCCGTGCGAAGCACGGCTCCTGCCTCCGCGAAGCGGAGGCAGCCGCAGCCTTCGGCTGCAGGGGCTTCGCCCGGTGCTCCCGCCGGTCGCACAGAGTACAGAGATTAGAAGGCAGAAGTCAGAGTTTAATCTTTTACCCTTCTGCTCATATCAGGGGTTGGTAGAGGCACCGCACCTTGCGCTGAGGCTTGGTTATAACGCCTAACTATAGTAGGAACTGAGAGTTGCTGCTAAGCTTCCCTCGCTTCGCTCGGCAAACCTATGGGGACAACCCCTGCGGGGTTTTCCCCAAACCCCTTTCCGGGCTTTACCCTCACCCCCCGACTTGCGACAAAAACTCTCAGAGCACAAGCAATCTTGCGTTTTCGATTGCGAAGTGCGATAAGCAAGTTTTTGCGCAAGTCATACCCCCATCTCCCAAGGGAGAGGGGGCATTTGAGCCTCGCTTCGCTCGGCTCCGGGCGACTTCGTCGCCGGTTTTTTGGGGACAACCCCTGCGGGGTTTTCCCCATGCCCCTTTCCGGCTGTGGGGCACCCTTGCAGGGTTCCCCACACCCCTCCGGCTTTCGGGCGACTTCGTCGCCCTCTTTTGAACGGTAAAAGCAAAAAGGACAGCTCTCGCTGTCCTTTTTGCGGGGATTTCGCTCACTGCGGTGAGCGACTTGGGGGCTCTGCCTTACATGCGGGGTTTTGTCTGCAAGACGACCGAGGCGAGCGTTTACGCCGAGGGAAGTCGAGCAGCTACAAAACCAGCATGTAATGGAGACCCCCGCAGCCTTGAAAGGCTGGCGAACTTTTTGACTTGTATCAGTTAAGGCTGGGTGCAAAATCTGTCCTCTGCCCTCTCACTATCTGTCCTCTGATTTCATCCCATTATCTCCGTCCAAACCGCATTTACGACCTTTCTTGCCATCGCGCTGGTGCCGCTGTCGGTGCGCTGGGTGCCCAAAAGAATCGTCAGACCGCTCTGCGGACAGTTCAGGAAGTAGCACCCGAGCCATCCGTCCCAGCCGTACTCCCCTTTCTCCCCCATCGTCACCGCCTGCCCGGGATCGACAAGATTGCGCATGAGATTGCCGTAGCTGTAGCCGTTGAGCCCCTGCCAGTCGAAGCCGCGGCGCTGATGATCGGTGAGGCTCGGCGACGTCATGTACCTCACAGCCGAGCGGGAGAGGATCCTCCTGCCGTTCAGCTCGCCCCCGTTTTGCAGCATGGTCGCAAATTTCGCATAATCGTCAAGCGTCGAGACAAGTCCCGCTCCGCCCGACTGAAACGCAGGTTCCCGATCGAGATTATAATCAATACCAAGATGATTTGTAGGGCAGTGCTCCACCTTCCACTCCGCGTAATTCGTCCTGTAGACCTTCGCGAGGCGGTCCCGCTTGCC
This sequence comes from uncultured Clostridia bacterium, assembly GCA_947627985.1. Classification (GTDB taxonomy): domain Bacteria; phylum Bacillota; class Clostridia; order Oscillospirales; family Ruminococcaceae; genus Faeciplasma. The sequence goes on along the minus strand of CANQYD010000006.1, from coordinate 5,995 downwards.
CTCGGGTACCCAAAAACCGGTGTCGGTCATGCCGAGAGGGTCGAAAATATTCTCCTTCAGAAATTCCCCGAACTTCATTCCGGTGACGTTTTCGATGACCCCGCCGAGCACATCAGCCGAGGTGCCGTACATAAACCTGTCTCCCGGTTCAAATTCGAGATCGACCTTGCCGAGGCGTTCGCAGAATTCCTTGGTCGTCACGGGATTATCGGTCCGCAGGCGCCTATCAATATCCGTAAAAATCTCCGCAACCTGAGCCGAGCTGCCCTCCCCGCCGGGATACGGCAGACCCGAGGTCATGTTCATAAGGTCCTTGATCATGATCTGATAGCGCGCCCTGACCCGCTTGCCGTTTTCGAGATAGTTCGCCTCGCTCCAGCCCGGCATAGTCCAGCAGAGGCAGTCGGCAAGGTCGATCAGCCCGCGGTCTACAAGGATCATGACCGCCGCCGAGGTGATCGGCTTCGACATCGAGTAGAGGCGCATGATTGTGTCCCGCGAGAATGGAATTTTGTTTTCGAGATCGCGATAGCCGTACTCGGCGTAGACTTCCTCCCGACCGTTTCTGAGGACGAGAAGATTCGCCCCGGCTGCAAATTTGCGGTTTTCGATCTCGTCTTTGAGAATTTTTTCAAATTTTTGGGAAATATGTATGCTGGACATGGCGACTTCCTTTCTTTTCGGGGTGACGGTTGAAGTTTTTGACGGTTGCTTTATTATGATTATACTACGGTTGAAGGCGGATTGCAAGGGGTATATTAAGATGACAGAAGTCAGATGTCAGATTGTCAGAATTTCAAGGTGTCACCGTTGGCGACATATTAAAATAGCGGAAATAATGAGGGAGTGTACACTTTCTAATATCGCGGAAAAAAGTCAAGTTCGGAATCTGCCGCTTTAAAAGTGCATAATCTAAACCTGACTTATCATGCATATCATTTCTGCCCCCTGCATTCGAGCTTGAAGCCAATGCCCCAGACAGCCTCGATGTAGTCCTTGCCGCCGGCTTCGCGGAGTTTTTTGCGCAGGTTTGATATATGAATCTTGAGCGAACTGTCGGTGCAGTCGGGGGTGTCTGCGGAAATTTTATCCAAAAGCTGTGACTTGGTGTAGACCTGCTGGGGATGGCGGATAAGCAGCTTCAATATCGCAAATTCGGTCCGAGTCGGGTGAATTTCGATCCCGCAAACCGAGACGGTCCGGTTCACGGTGTCGAGGGAGATTTCATCATACGTCCAGACCCCGCCGCTTGAATTCTCAGCCGAACGAAGCTGCACCCGAATCCTCGCCAAAAGCTCTTTGAGGTCGAAGGGCTTGGTGACATAATCCATCGCCCCGCTCATCAAAAGATTGACCTTCGAGACGGTCTCAGCCTTCGCCGAAAGGACGATGACGGGTATCCCACGAATCTTTTCAAGGACTTCTTCGCCGCTCATTCCCGGCAGCATGAGGTCGAGGAGTATAAGGTCGGGTCGGCTTTTTTCGAGGATCATCACCGCCTCGGTGCCGGAGTATGCCCGCGAGGTTCTGTACCCCTCCTGCCCGAGCGCTTCTTCCAAAAGGTTTCCGATGTGCACGTCGTCATCGACGATCAGGATATGTTTCATTCTCCCGCCTCCCGGGATTATTATAGCAGATCGGGGGTGGCTTGGCAAGAGGGGTGGGGGAATCTTTACGGTTTGTTTACGGGGCGGGGTGGATTGGGTTGGTTTGGTCGGGGTTGGAGTTTATGTGCGATATGAGGTGAAGGTGTTGTATGGTAGTGATTTAAAGCGATGCTGGTAAACAATTTAATTTTGATGAATGCCTCACTATGACCACATCTCCTGAATTTTTGACCTTTTCCCCAGTCCCTCCCCCTTTAGAGGGAGGGGGTTACGCTTGACTATAAGTCTGCACAAAAGTAACCCGGGGGTGGGGGTCTGCTTAAAATAGCATGAGTTCATTTTCCGGCGGGAAAATGAACGAATACCTTTTAACTATGGGTCGGGTAGGGTGGGAATTACTGTTCCATAATTAAACCGTTGATTAATTTCTTTCAACACCACTATACTATGTTGGGGAAAACCCGTGCCGGGTTTTCCCCAACTCCTTTTCCGGCTGTGGGGCACCCCTGCGGGGTTCCCCACACCCCTCCGGCTTCGGGCGACTTCGTCGTCCTCTTTAAAGGCAAATAAAAAGCAAAAAGGACAGCTTTCGCTGACCTTTTTGCGGGGATTTCGCCCGTTGCGACGGGCGACTCGGGGGCTCTGCCCCCGAGACCCTCGCAAGCCCTTTAAAAAGGGCTTGATCCTAAACCTGACTTGTCTCAAATTTATAGTCAGCGCAGAATCTCCCTCACCCTACCCCCATCATCTCCGCCAGCTTCTCCCCCAATTCCGGGCAAGCTCGCATCAGCCGCACCGGCTTGCCGGATTTGTCGGTAAAGCAGTGTTCCGACCGGGCGGTGCAGATGATGTCGCCTCTTTGGTTCCTCATCTCGTAGCTCACCGCGAGCCGCGCGCCGTGAAAATCATCGACCTTCACATCGATCTCCAAAACATCGGCAAATGTCGACGGCTCTTTGAACCTGCACTCGATCCCGATCACCGGCGACATGATCCCCAGCCCCTCCAACTTTTCGTACGGAAAGCCGATCTTTTCGAGAAAATCCACCCTCGCCTCCTCCATGAACCGGACGTAGTTCGAGTGGTGCGTAAGACCCATCATGTCGGTCTCGTAATACATTATTTTATGCCTGAATTTTTCCATATTATTCGATGCCGAAGAACTTTGCGGCGTTATAGTAGCAAACATTTTTAACTATTTTTTCAAGATATTCGGGATCATTCGGGTACTCGCCGTTCTCCACCCATTCTCCTAAAATATTGCAGAAAATCCGTCTGAAATATTCATGCCGAGCATACGATAAAAAGCTCCGGGAATCGGTCAGCATACCCACGAATTGCCCGATGGGAAGCAGGTTTGCGAAGCTTTTGAGCTGCGCTTCCATGCCGGATTTCGTGTCGCTGAACCACCACGCGGCTCCGTGCTGGACCTTCATGACCCCGTCCTCGCCCGGGAACGACCCCGCGACGGTGTCCAAGAGCTCGTTGTCGGCGGGGTTGAGGGAGTAGAGGATCGTCCTCGGGAGGCACCCGCGGCTGTCGAGGTCGTTTAGGAGCCTGGTGATCGCCTCTCCGCCGTTGTCGGTCCTTATGCAGTCAAAACCGGTGTCGGGTCCGAGCATTTTTGTGTAGCGTGAATTGACCCTGCGCTGGCAATTGTAGTGGATCTGCATGACGACCCCGAGGCGCGCATATTCCGAGCCGCAGTGCAGAAGTATCGCGGTCCTGAACTTATCTGCGTCTCCCCGGGTCACCGGTTTTCCGCACATCGCGTCGGCAAAAATCCTCTCGATCTCGTCCTCGTCGGCAGGCGAATACACAGCGTAATCAAGACCGTGATCGGCGGCTTTGCAGCCGTGCGCGCAGAAATATTCAAGACGGTTTGTGAGGGCTTTCATGATATCTCGGGCGGAATTTATTTTGATATCAGCCGCTTTCCCGAGCTTTTCAAGATACTCCCTAAACCCGGGTTTATCGATATTCAAAGCGTTATCCGGACGGAAGGAGGGCAGCACCGATGTCTCAAAAGACTTGTCCTCGCGGATTTTTTCATGCCACTCAAGGCTGTCCGCGGGGTCGTCGGTGGTGCCGATCATTTTTACGTTCGAGCTTCTGATGATACCCTTGGCGCTCATCGACGGGTCGGCAAGCTTGCGGCAGCAGATGTCGTAGATTTCGTCGGCGGTGGAGGGCTTGAGAGTGAGGTCGCAGTCGAAATATCTCTTGAGTTCAAGATGGGTCCAGTGATACATCGGGTTGCCGGCTGCGAGGGGAAGGGCAGCCGCAAAGCGCCTGAATTTCGTCTTGGGATCGGCGTTTCCGGTGATCTCCGACTCCGGCGCGCCGGTCATTCTGATGAGGCGCCACTTGTAGTGATCGCCTCCGAGCCAGACCTCGGTGATGTCCGAAAAGCGCTTGTCCATAGCGATCTCGGCGGGGGAAATGTGGCAGTGGTAGTCGATGATGGGAAGATTTTCCGCATAGTCATGATATAACTTTCGCGCGGTACCGTTTTTCAGTAAAAAATCGTCGGTGATAAAGGACATGGTGAGCCTCCTGTAGATTTTGTATAATTATCCCCCGCCCCGGTATTTCCGGCAGCAGGGGAAATCGCCTTATTTGCAGTAATTTTCGATATAGCCTTCAAGAGCGGATTTGATGATCTCCTTCGCCTTCTCGGCTCCGTCGACCTCCTTGACCGCAGTCTCCTTGCCTTCGAGCTCCTTGTAGACCCTGAAGAAGTGGCTCATCTCGTCGTAGATGTGCTTCGGCAGCTGGGAGATGTCGGTATAGCAGTTATAGGTCGGGTCGTTAAAGGGTATCGCGACGATCTTCTCGTCGTTTCTGCCGTTGTCGACCATTGATATAACGCCGATCGGGTAGCACTTCACGAGCGTCATCGGGCGGATAGATTCGGTGCAGATCACCAAAACGTCCAAAGGATCGCGGTCGTCGGCATATGTACGGGGAATGAAGCCGTAGTTCGCGGGGTAGTGGGTGGAGGTGTATAAGATCCTGTCGAGCTTTAAAACGCCGGTCTCCTTGTCGAGCTCGTACTTGCACTTCTCGCCTTTCGCGATCTCGATGACCGCCTCAAAGCTGTCCACGGATATCCTCTTGGGGTTTATGTCATGCCAGATATTCATAAATTCATCCTCCTGTCGGGATTTCTTTTTTTCATTGTAGCACAGCGGCGTAAAAAATTCAAGCTTTTCTTAGATATATCTTGAAAAAATTTGTCGCATATGCTATAATAATGCAAAAAAGTACAGGTTGCATTTTCTGCAAAAGGAGGAGCGCATGATCAAGATCGGTTCAATCGGCTACAACTGTTCCCACCCCGAGGGATTTTCCGTCGATTGGAAGGACGGTCCCGGAGCATTCATTCTGCTCTTGGTGAAGACTCCGGCGGAGTTTGTCCTCGGCAAGACCAAGCACGACGTCAAAGCCGGTAGCGTCGTCGTCATCAACCCGAAAACGCCGACGTTTTACCGTCCGACGGGCGCCGAGTACATCGACGATTGGTTCTATTTTGATACGGATAACGGTGAAAAGACGCTTGCGGACCTCGGCATACCCGTCGATCAGCCGGCATTTATCGGCGCCGCGGATATTTTATCATCGATGATCTTCGACATGACGGTAGAATTTTACAGTGCGGAGCCGTATCACGAGGATATCGTGGAGCTGCTGACGGAGGTATTTTTTAAGCGGCTCGGCAGAATTCTGACCAAAAAACTCACCTACAAGCCGGGTCTGCCGGAGGAAAAACGGACCGAACTTGCAAATTTGAGAATGCGGATTTATAACGATCCCTCGGCGCTTCCCACGGTGACGGGGATCGCCGAGGAGATGAATATCTCGATCTCGGGGCTTGAGCATCTCTATAAAAAGGCGTTCGGGACGTCGATCATCTCGGATATTGTGAATTCGAGGGTCAGCATGGCGAAGAAGCTGCTGATGTCGTCGAAGATGCAGGTGTCGGAGGTAGCGGAGAGGTGCGGGTATAATTCGTGCTACAGCTTTATGCGGCAGTTCAAGCTCAGGACAGGGGTCACGCCGACGGCGTTTAGGAAGTTTGCGGCTTACGGGGGGTGGAGCCAAGAGACGGCAGAGGACGGATAGGCAGAAGGCAGATTCTGTACTTTAGCCGGTGAAAGACAAGGCGAAAGTTTTCGATCGAGCCTTTTTCAAAAGGCTTGCGGGTTCCAAGGGCGGAGCCCTTGGTCGCCCGTCGCAACGGGCGAAATCTTCAAGCAAGAGGACGGCGTAAGCCGTCGTCTTGCTTTTTTATTCAATAAGCGCAGGATGGGGGAAAATGAAAACAGTCCGGTGGACTGTTTTCATCGGGGGAACCCTCGCCGGGGGTTCCCCCAACAAAAAACCGG
>CANQYD010000005.1 GCA_947627985.1 uncultured Clostridia bacterium | reverse complement strand
TACCGAAAGACTGTCAAATTGGTATTAGCGTTTTTTACACTATCGTATCGGTATTAAAATTGCCCCCGATTGGTATCGCGGTAATACCAATCGGGGGCAAAAGCGGTATTAAAAGCTGCTGGCGAATCCAAAAGTATAATGCATTCTGTGCTTTTGATAAGTAGTTAAACTTAAATTTATTTATGCCGCGGATACTCGGGCATTAAATCAATCAATTTTGCCGTATGCCCTTGCTTATCCAACAGAATTTCAATATTTTCCGCATTTCCGCCTAAATGCATCATAAATTCTCTGCAAATACCGCAAGATGGGATAATATTACCGTCTTTATACACTGAAACCACTTTTACTATCTCACTTTCGCCAAATGTAAGCATTGTCGATAAAGCGTTTCTTTCCGCACACATTCCTATAGAGCCGTCCGTATCAATGCATATGCCCTTATAAATATTGCCTTTTTTCGTGAGTACGGCAGACGCCACACTCCCCACCCACATTTTATTTGAAACATCACGGGGATTCAAAACGCTCATAGCTTCTTCATACAGCCCTTTCCATTCGTTGTTCACTGTTTTGCTCTCCTTAATAAATACATATTTATTTTTGATATTGTATTGTGCAACAATACGGTGTTTCAACTGACTATTTGCTTGGTTTGACCGAAACAAAAAATCACCCAAACACAACTCTTGACGAGTTGCATTTGAGTGATACGGCGATAGATATTTTGAAGAACGGCAAGCTTAACAATCGCCTAATTTGTGAGATTCTATGTCATGAAAATTTTAGGAGATTACTTGTTGATTCTGAGGTGTTTGTCGATAGAATCGCAGAAATGCATACCGATGAATTTACCTCAATCATGAATGTCGGCAGGCTTAAAGTTTTGGAAAAGTCAGGTAACGAGAATGCCTTGGACGCACGGACTTTGGAGATTGCGGAAGATGTTGACAAGCATTATATTGAGGGCGTTCTGATACAGGATTTGCTTTCGATTCTTAACGATATTAGAGAAAAACACTTGACGGACAGCACGACCGCGGACGCTCCGTACACGGCTGACGAAGCCCAGAAAAAGATTGATGAGGTTATGAATTTCAAGGGAAGCGAGCGAGAAAAACAACTGTTTTTGGTCTGCAATCAGTTACAAATTCCATACAATACCCTGAAGCCGGATGAGAAAGCTGCGCTTTTGAGCGCAATATCGAAGTCAAAGATTCTGGGGAAATTAGGAAAGCATGGCAGAGGTAAGAGGAAACATAAAAAATAGATCAAGGATTATCCTTGCCCTATTTTCGCCCTAAATTCCGCTTGAGGGTGACGTGAATTGTTTTTTTGTTTGAAAACTTCTTTATGGACGCCTGCCACAAAGCGGGGGCGTTTTATATAGGGTGTGGCGTGGGGGCTATATGACGGCGTTTTTAACGGTCACGCAAAATGTATATTTTTGCGAGAAGCGGGAGTGGTAAATTGCAGGGCAGCGAATAGTTTACAAAATTTCGCGCGGGAAAAAGGACTATTTATCTTTGAAGAATATGTCGACGACGGTTGAAATCGAAGCAGACAGGTATACGGATGTTTATTTACGTTAAGTATCACACATCCGCGCTTCCATACAAAAGCAAAGCCTCGACCGGTTCAAATGAATGATCAGCCGAGGCTCGTTTTTGTTATATTATCAAATTGACTACCGACGAAAACGCTAAGGTAAAGGCGTAGCGCAGAAAAACCGCGAGAATCTGAAAATCCGCGATGTCGGTAAATCCGTGGTCTTTTTACGACTTGATAGTGCATCTCGGTTTCACTGCGCGAGCCGTTGTATACCGTATTGCGCTCGACGATAGTGTCGCCCACTGCTTCCACCACGCCGTCTGCGGATATTTGAAACTACGCCGAGCAATCTCCCCAACCTTTTTCATCAAAGCAAAGCTCACATCTTTGCGCGATTTGGAACGTTTGAAAATACCGTTCTTCCAACGGAATCCATTTCTGCTGAAAAACCTCCGCTTGGTCAGACCCGTTTCGTGCCCGAATGCGGCGCATTTGCTCGTCCGGTGAAACGGATAGGAAGATATGCAGGTCGTAATCGTCCCATAATTTCGGGTGACAGCTGTAAGAGCCTTCCGCCACGGTGAGCCGGTTTGGCATAATCGAAATCGGATCGCGAAAGTCTTGCACTTGGCAGTCGTATGGATGGTAGGAAAAGGGGGCACCCTGTCGAAATGGGGTCAGCACCTCTTCCCGAAAACGCTCCCAATTAATATTGCCGCCCGGCTGCCGCAAGCGCTCCTCGGTTCGCTGCTCAGGTCATAGGAAAAAGTCGTCCATGTGAATAACATTACAGCCCAAATCCTTTTGCAGTTGCGCCGCAAGAGTGGTTTTCCCGGCAGCGCAGCGCCCGTCCACGGCAATCAGTGGAGCGGCATTTATTTGTAAAATTCTCTGAATTTCTTCCAGAATGATGTCTCTCATTTTAAATTCTCCGCAGTATCGGACGGCTGCTTTGCGCGATGAAAACGGACAAGCCCGGTCCGATTGAGCGCGACCATGATCATCGGGATAAGAATCAGCTGGATAATTATTCCGAGAATCGCATTGAGGAACGCGCCAGCCATGAATGCTTCCCAAGTGAAGGCTTCGCCGCCTATGCCGAGGATTATTATTTCGGTCACGCCCCAGCCCGCTATCATCGCCACGAGTAACGACCTATAAAGCGAAATCACGCACTGCCAGCGGGATTTTGAATACATCAACCCGACGACGAGACCGTATGTCAGAAGCTCAGCCGCCATCGCAACCGCAGTCGGGTAGAGCGGCGGCATACCGAATAAAAATGAGCGAAGAATCGGGGCTATCAGTCCTACCGCGGCTCCATACTGCCAGCCGCAGATGAGCCCGCATAAGAATACGGGGATATGCATGGGCAAAAGCATGCTGCCTATTCGGGGTATCTGACCTGTCAGGAACGGAAGCACCAGCCCGAGTGCCAAAAACATCGCCGCCAAAACCGTATTTTTGATATTTTGTTTCATCGTGATCTCTCCTATATGTAAATTTTTCCTTTTCCGAATCGTTTTACATGCCTAATTTATCCGCAAAATCAGCCATAGCCTCGGAAACCTTGATCTGCTGCGGGCAGACGGCTTCGCAGCTCCTGCAACCTATGCAGGCGCTCGGCAGCTTGTCGCTTGAATACGAGGACAGCGCCATCGGCGCGATAAATCCGCCTTCGGTGAAGCAGTGCTCGTTGTATAAAGCCAGCAAAGTCGGGATATCCAGCCCCTGCGGGCAATGACTCACGCAGTAATGACAGGCAGTGCAGGGCAGGACGATCTTCCGCACCATTTCCTCAGCCATAGCCAAAAGATTTTTCATTTCTTCCTCGGAAAGGGGTTTTTCTTCTTGGAAGGTGCGGATATTTTCTTTCATCTGCTCCATGTCTGACATGCCGGACAGCACGACCGTCACTTCGGGGATAGATTGCAAGAAGCGGAACGCCCAGGCGGGGATCTTCTCATCGGGACGCATTGATTTTAGTCTTGCCTCTTCCTCGTCTGTAAGATTTGCCAGACGACCGCCCCGCAGCGGCTCCATAACCCAAATCGGGATATTGTATTTTTTCAGAAGCTCCACCTTTGCTTTGGCGTCCTGAAAACTCCAGTCAAGATAGTTAAGCTGAATTTGGCAGAATTCCGTGCTCTTTCCGTATTTTTTCAGGAAGCGCTCCATCACGTCATAACTTCCGTGCGCAGAAAATCCGAGATGACGGATCCTGCCGTTCGCTTTTTGCTTCACCAGGTAGTCGTATATCCCGTATTTTTCGTCAAGATACTGCTCAATATTCATCTCGCAAACGTTGTGGAACAGATAGAAGTCGAAGTACTCAACTTGGCATTTTTCCAGCTGCTTCTCAAAAATTTCTTCCGCTTTTGTCATGTTGGACAGATCATACCCCGGGAATTTGGTCGCAAGATAGAAACTCTCCCTCGGATATTCTTTTAAGGTCCTTCCCATCACCAGCTCCGAATTGCCGTCATGGTAGCCCCAGGCGGTGTCGTAATAATTCACGCCATGCTCCATCGCGTAAGCGACCATTTCTTTTACGGCTGCCTCGTCGATTTTGGAATCATCTCCGTCCAATACCGGGAGCCGCATAGCACCCATGCCGAGGGCGGATAATTTTAAATTTTGAAAGTTTTTGTAAATCATTGTCAGTTCTTCCTGTTATTTATTTTTCGTTGATATAGGGTCGTATCATGGTCGGTAAAAACAGCCTGCAAAATTCTTTTGTCCGTTCCTCAAAACTATACGCACCGCCCGACATATCCCAGCAGAGCATTTCACCGTAAATCACATCTATCAGCGCGCCCGCGAGCGCGTCTACGGGCGTACCGTCCGTCAGTTCGCCCCGCTCGATTCCCGTTTTGATCATACCCTTCATGGACTCAATATCCGCGCGAAGTTTGCCCGTGCTGTACGGAGCTTTCACGAAATCGGGATCTACGGTGTTCCGCACCCATTCCTGGCAGAGCTTCAGCCCGTCGCGTTCAATATGCCCGGAAAAATTCACCATGTAAAATATCAGCCGCTCCATAAAGGGACCGTCATGAGCCTGCGCTTCCTCGTAAATTCCCTGATACATTTCCCGGCTCAATTCAAAAACCACGTCCTCCTTGCGCTTGAAATAGGTGTAGAACGTGCCGTTTGAAACGCAGCATGCTTTTGTTATTTCTTCAATAGATGTGTTTACCAAGCCTTTTTCACCTATCAGCTTTTTCGCCGTTTCCAAAAGCTTTCGCCTTGTTTCCAGTGCGGCAATCTGCCGGCTCGTCATTTTCTTTTCCACACCGTCGCCTCCTTTGACGATTTCATTATAGCACATTCAATGAATAAAAGTCAATGACTTTTGGTCAATTTTTTGAGTACTTTTATTAGCAAAAGAAAATTCCGCTTTCGGACTGATCGGAGGATATCTTAGGAGTTGAAAAATTTACAAAATATATTTTCTCTATCAACGCAAAAGTGCAGCCATTTATTTTTCATTTTTTCCCTCCCCGATAACTGCCAACAATCTTTTTGTTCCGGATATTTCGGCTTTAACTACTATATTATCGTAGCAAGTTTAAAACAAAATATCAAGATTTTTTTAAATTTAGCTATCATTTTACTGCTCGGCATTTCCTCCTGCATTGTCGTGAAGGGAGAGGAAATTTTTGGAGGCGCCATCGGCTCGGGAAATCTCACGCCAAAAGGGTACGTCATTTCCGATAAATGACTTTTGCAATAGGAAAAAGAAACGGCATGACCGAAGTCACGCCGCTTCATAATAATTAGTTTTAACTTCCTTATGACGCCCCGTCTGCAGGCGGGTTCTGTTTTATCTCCCCTCCGATATCTTAAGCGCCGCGGAGACGAAGCCTTTAAACAGGGGGTGGGGACGGTTGGGTCGGGACTTGAATTCGGGATGGTACTGCACGCCGATGTGAAAATCGCGGTCGCTGAGTTCCACCGTCTCGATCAGCCTGCCGTCGGGGGATTCGCCGCTCAGGGTCAAGCCCGCGGCTATGAATCTCTCACGATAATCGTTGTTGAATTCGTAGCGGTGGCGGTGGCGCTCGGATATCTCAAGACTGCCGTAACAGCGCTCCATGGCGGTGCCGGGCTTGATCTTGCAGGGATAGCTGCCGAGCCTCAGAGTGCCGCCTTTGTCGATGGAATCCGACTGCCCGGGCATGAAATCGATGACCTTATTTTTACATATTTCGTCAAATTCACCGGAATTTGCATCTTTTATCCCGAGGACGTTACGAGCGTACTCGATGACGGCGATCTGCATGCCGAGACATATCCCGAAATATGGGGTCATGTGCTCTCTTGCGTATCTTGCAGCCAAAATCATGCCCTCAATTCCCCTGTTTCCGAAGCCGCCGGGAACGATGATACCGTCAAGAGGCGCCAGAATTTCGGCATATGTATCTTCCGTCAGGGTTTCCGAATCTATCCAGCTGATGTCGACCTCGGCTCCCACCGCACAGCCGGCATGCCTTAAAGCCTCGGCAACCGATAAATAGGCGTCGTGGAGCTGGATATATTTACCTACAAGACCGATGTTGACCGGCTTTTTGAGCTGCTTGATCCGCTCGACCATCTCGCACCACTCTTTTAAATCCGGCTCGGGAGCGTCGATACCCAATTCCCGGCAGACGACCGCCGAGAAGTTTGCCTTTTCGAGCATGAGCGGCGCCTCGTAGAGGTGGGGAAGGGTGATGTTTTCGATGACGCAATCGGGCTTGACGTTGCAGAACATCGCGATCTTGCGGTAGATCGACTCCTCAAGCGGCTCGTCGCAGCGAAGGACGATGATGTTCGGATTCACACCGAGACCCTGGAGCTCCTTGACCGAGTGCTGGGTCGGCTTGGATTTATGCTCGTCGGAGCCGCGTAAGAAGGGCACGAGGGTGACATGAATAAACAAACTGTTCTCGCGACCTACTTCGAGGGAAATCTGCCGGACGGCTTCCAAAAAGGGCTGGGATTCGATGTCGCCGATGGTGCCGCCGATCTCTGTGATGACGACGTCCGCACCGGTCTTTGTGCCGACGCGGTAGACAAATTCCTTGATCTCGTTTGTGATGTGAGGGATCACCTGAACCGTAGAGCCGAGGTACTCTCCCCTGCGCTCTTTGTTCAGGACGTTCCAGTATACCTTTCCGGTCGTGAGGTTGGAGTATTTGTTCAAATCCTCGTCTATGAAGCGCTCATAGTGCCCGAGATCGAGATCGGTCTCGGCTCCGTCCTCGGTGACATAGACCTCGCCGTGCTGATAGGGACTCATGGTCCCGGGGTCGACGTTTATGTACGGGTCGAGCTTCTGCGCCGCGACTTTGAGACCTCTTGCCTTTAAAAGTCTGCCCAAGGAAGCGGCTGTGATTCCCTTTCCGAGACCGGATACAACTCCGCCGGTGACAAAAATATACTTGGTTGCCATTTCTTTCCCTCCTGTTTTAAGTTTTAAGAGTAGTTGTCGATGATATCTCGGGCGACTTCGCCTTTGGTGACGCAGCGGTCCATCGCCGTTTTTTCTATATATCTGTGAGCGTCCTGTTCGCTCATGCCCTCTTTATCGATCAAAAGCCATTTTGCGCGGTTCACAAGGCGTATCTCCTCCATGCGTTCTTCCAAGGAAGCCGTCTTTTTTTCCATTCTGCGGAGGCGCTCTCTGGTCGCGCATAATAAAAGCATCGACTGGGATACGATCATCGCGCTTGCCGGTTTTTGTACCGTAAGCACGCCGTAATCCGTGACCTGATCGTAGACGTCGCTGAAATTTTCGGATTTTACGAAGATCATCACCCCGAGCCCGATGTCGTTTGAGAGATCGATGGCAAGGCGGGTGCCGTAGTCGTCCGGAAGAGGAGTATTTATCAGGACGATATCGTATCTGCGTTCCAAAAGCTCCTGTCTTGCCGCCGAGACGCCCATCACCACCCGTATCGGGTAATATCTCCGTTCGGGAAGAGCTTCGAGGAGAGCACGGCTGAATTTTTCCGAGCCGGACACCAAAAGAACGCTGTAGACCTTCTCACGGATTCCCATGCTCAATCCTCCTTTCCCGAAGCTTAGAATTTATTCTTTCGGCACCCTCCCGCAGTAGATATCCAAAAGCTCTTCGGGAATGTGCTTTGAAATGAAGTCCGAGGACTTCGCCGCCCTCGCAGCTTCCTCAAGATCGTGGGGAAGCTTTTTATAGCCGGCAAGCGTTTTCTCGTCGGCGGAATATACGTCGATATCCGCAGGAAGCGGAAGCTCCGAGCCGTTCTCCAAGCCTTCAAGTCCCGCATAGATCATCAAGCCGTAGACAAGATAGGGATTAGATAAAGAATCGGGCGACCGAAGCTCTGCAAGGCTGTCGTCGGGTGAATCGCCCAAAGGCGCAGGTATTCTTATCAGCTGGCTGCGGTTCTCGGAGGACCATGTGATGTACTTCGGAGCCTTGTTTGCGCCGAGCCTTAGGTAGCTCTCGGCTGCGCAGTTTAAAAAGATAGTCATGTCGGGCACGCGGTTTAATATCCCGGCGATGACCTGCGGAAGCTTCTCGCCGCGGGTGTTGTTTTCAAGCGAGAGACCGACGTGGAAGCCGTTTCCGGGGCATGCTTTTGTGGGCTTCGGTGAGAAATCAGCCGCAAGACCGTTTCTCGGTGCCACCGTTGAGACGACCGAGCGGAAAGTCACGACGTCGTCGGCGGCTTTCAGCGGTTCGCATGATGTCAGAGCTATTTCATTCTGACCCGGACCTTCGGCATGATAGGAGCCCTTGGTGATTATCCCCATATCTTCAAGATCAAGGCATATCTCCCGCCTTACGTTTTCGCCTCTGTCCGCGGGAGCGATGTCCATATACCCCGCGTTATCGTAGGGAATGCCGGTCGGAGCGCCGGAATCATCGCGCTTGAAGAGGTAAAACTCGCTCTCCGAAGAGAAGCGGAATTTATAGCCCTTTTCCTCGGCGGTCTTTATCGCGCGGATAAGAAAACTCCTCGTGTCGCTCGAAAATTCCCTGCCGTCGGGATGGGTGATGGTGCAGAACATTCTCACGACTCTGCCGTGCTCGGGTCGCCACGGAAGGACGGCAAGGGTCGAGGGATCGGGGTGAAGAAGCAGATCGGAATGGACAACTCCTCCGAAGCCCTCGATCGCGGAGGCGTCGATGGCTACTCCCCTCTTAAAAGCCCTTGCGAGCTCGTTTGGCATTATCGAAATGTTTTTCTGCCTGCCGAATATGTCGACAAAGGCAAGGCGTATAAACTTTACGTCCTCCTCCATGACATACTGTAAGGTCTCTTCAACAGTGTAACTCATTTGCATCACCCTTTGTAAATCTAAAACGGCGTTCAGTTCTGAACGTACATCTGCTTGTAGGGATTCTTGGAATCCGGCGTGACGACGGTGAAGTCCCCCGACATCAGCGCGTCGTAATCGGCGTGATATAATTTGCAGTATTTTTTTACATATTTTGCGATATCTTCAAGGTCCTCTTTTGTTGCGGACTTTGCTGTGACCTGCTTCGGGAAGAGTATGTCCCGGCAGTCCGATCTTAAATAGAGCTTGCCGCCGTGCATTCCGGTGCAGGGGAAATTGCCGACGATGGGTCGCTCGCTCTCGGTGAGTCCCAGGACGATGATGACACCGCCCGCCTGATATTCTCCCAAAAAGCTGCCGGTTCTGCCGCCGATGACCATGACCGGGACCTTGTCCTTATACGCCTTCATGTGGATACCCGCACGGTAGCCGGCGTCGGTCTTGACATATATCTCCCCGCCTCTCATGGCATATCCGGCAGCGTCGCCGATCGAGCCGTGGATCACGATGGAGCCGGCGTTCATGGTATCCCCCACCGCGTCCTGAGCGTTGCCGAACACCTCGATGGTGCCGCCGTTAAGATATGCTCCCAAAGCATTTCCGGGGGTGCCGTGAATCTTGATATCGCGATAGCTCATTCCCGCGGCAATAAAGCGCTGACCGCAGGCGTTTTCGATCACGCAGTCGCCCTTATCTCTTATTATAGCATTTAATTCCGAAAATTCCAAGCCCTCTGCGTTAATATTTTCAGGTTTTTTCATCAGACAGCCTCCCCTAACTTCGATTTTCTGTAAGCGCTTCCGAAAGGTGCCAAAGCAGGGTCTTTCTTCAAGGTCTCAAAATCGACCTCTTTTAGCGGCGTTTTGTTTCTTATCATGGCGGTGTAGATTCCCGCTCTGTCGCACTTTCCGATCAGGATAAAGCCCTTTAAGAACCCGCCGTCGGTATAGAGCCGCTTAATGAAGTCCTCCCCGCGCTCTTCATAGCATTCGCCGGAATATGTCCCCGCGCTCATGCAGTGAAGCCCGAAGAAGCCGATGGAGTTCATCGGGAGGGCGTTGTCGATCTTCTCTTCACCGCCCGCCATGTTGACGCCCGCGCAGTGCCCCTGCATGTAGGCAAGAGGCATTATCGCCATGACTTTGCGCTGCTCGGAGGTTATGTCAAAGCTCTCGGCACAGTCACCGGCGGCGTAGATATCATTTAATGTGGTTGACATTTTTTCATCGGTGACGATTCCGCGGGTGCATTCTCCCCCGGCGTCTTTGACAAGAGAAATATTCGCCCGAACGCCGACGGCGGTGACTAATACGTCAAATCTGACCTCCGCGCCGCTCTGCATGTATGCGGTTGTGCCGTCAAAGCGCTTGACGGTGTCGCCTAAGAGGAATTTTACGCCTTTTTCTTCAAGTTTTCTTTGGATATATCCGGCGCAGTCATCATCTAAAATAGATGACAAAACACGCGGCGCAAGGTCGCAGACGGTGACGGATTTTACGCGCTCCAAAATTCCTTCCGCGCACTTTAAGCCGATAAGACCCGCGCCGATGATAAAGACGTTTGTCTCGGGGGACAGATCGGCTTCAAGAGCCTGAGCGTCGGCAAGGGTCATGAAGCTGTGGGTCTTAGGGACGCTCTCAAGCCCTTCGGTAGGCGGCACAAAGGGGGTCGAGCCGGTCGCGCAGAGAAGGGAATCGTAAGACAGCTCCTCCCCCGAATCCAAAATCACTTTTTTGGAAGCGGGATCGATCTTCTCGGCGCTCTTGCCGTAGAGAACGGTCACGCCGTTTTTATCGTAAAAATCCTCGGGACGGTAGAGCATTCTCTTGAGATCGGTCTTGCCCTCCAACAGATATGAGATCAGGGGTCTTGCATAGACGTGGCAGGGCTCTTTTGAGACGACGGTGATGGGGCTGTCCTTATCTACGGAACGAATTCCCTCGATTCCTCCGACGGCTGCCGCGCCGTTTCCGATGATGACGTATTTTTTCATATGCTTACCCCCTGTCCTCGAAGATGATCGCCCTGTTGGGGCAGCCCTTTACGCACGCGGGTTCGCCGCAGGAATTATTAAGGCAAAGCTCGCATTTCGTGACGGCTCCGCTCTTGCCTTCTCTGATACAGCCGTAAGGGCACACCAGCACGCAGGTAAGGCAGCCGACGCATTTATCATGATCGACCTTGACGGCGCCGTCCTCAATCGACAATGCTCCCGAGATGCAGGATTTTACGCAGATCGGGTCCTTGCAGTGACGGCAGTTTACCGCGAAGTTGATATCCCCGTCCTGCTCGACGCGGATATTAGGGACGATTTTCTTGCCGCGCAGCGCTTTGACCATGTCGCTCTCGCCGGAGTTTGCGTATGCGCAGTTGTATTCGCAGAGCCGGCACCCGAGGCACCATTTTTCATTTACATAGACTCTTTTCATATCATTCACCCGCGTGGGAGATGCCTAAGATCTCCAGTTCCTTTCCGGTAAGATCGACACCACGAAGCATTAAGCGGTTGCCCCGAAGAGCTTCTATGGAATTTATTCCCATTCCGCCCATCAGCTCCATTATCTCATGCCTCCAAGCGGTCATGAGGTTTATAAGCCTTTCCGAGCCGATGTCGGGGTTGAGGCGCTTTACAAGCTCGGGTCGCTGAGTGGCTATTCCCCAGTTGCACTTGCCGGTCTGACATGTGCGGCAGAGGTGACAGCCGAGGGCTAAGAGAGCCGCGGTCGCGACGTAGCAGCAGTCCGCGCCGAGGGCTACGGCTTTTACGACGTCGGAAGCCGAGCGTATCGATCCTCCGACCACAAGGCTGACGTTTCCGCGTATGCCTTCGTCCCTAAGCCTCTTATCGACGGAGGCAAGGGCGAGCTCTATCGGTATGCCGACGTTGTCGCGGATTCTTGTAGGCGCCGCGCCCGTTCCTCCCCTGAAGCCGTCTATCGCGATGATGTCGGCGCCCGATCTTGCAATACCGGAGGCGATGGCTGCGATATTATGTACAGCCGCGACTTTTACGATGATCGGCTTTTTATATTCGGTGGCTTCTTTTAAGGAATATACGAGCTGCCTAAGGTCCTCTATTGAATATATATCGTGATGAGGAGCCGGGGAAATGGCGTCCGAGCCCTCGGGTATCATTCTCGTTCTCGATACGTCTCCGACGATCTTGGCGCCCGGGAGATGTCCGCCTATGCCCGGCTTTGCGCCCTGACCCATCTTGATCTCTATCGCGGCTCCGGCGTTTAAGTATCCCTCATGCACGCCGAAACGTCCCGAAGCGACCTGCACCACGGTGTTGGGTCCGTATTTATAAAAATCTTCATGAAGTCCGCCTTCGCCGGTGTTATAGAGAATGCCGAGCTCGGTTGCGGCTCTTGCAAGGCTCTCGTGCGCGTTGTAGCTGATGGAGCCGTAGCTCATCGCCGAGAACATCACCGGCATCGAAAGCTCAAGCTGAGGATCGAGCTTGGTGACGAGTTTGCCGTTTTCATCCCGCTTCATGGCAGACGGCTTTTTGCCCAAGAATACCTTTGTCTCCATCGGCTCTCTGAGAGGGTCGATCGAGGGGTTCGTGACCTGCGAAGCGTTTATCAGAATCTTGTCCCAATAGACGGGAAGCGGGTTCGGATTGCCCATCGACGAGAGCAGAACGCCTCCCGAAGAAGCCTGTTTGTAGACCTCTTTTATCGTGTCCTGAGACCAGTTTGCGTTCTCGCGGAGTGCGCAGTCGCTCTTGACGATCTTTAACGCTCTTGTCGGGCAAAGAGCCACGCAGCGCTGGCAGTCGACGCATTTTGTCTCGTCGGAGATCATGCAGTCCCCGTCCTCGTTATATGAATGAACAAGGTTTGAGCACTGCCTTTCACAGACCCGGCACCTTATGCATCTTGAATCGTTTCTGACGACTTCAAATTCGGGGTAGATATATTCGATTCCCATCAGAACGCACCCTCCTTTACCTTGACGATGACCGGTTCTCCTCCGGCAGGCGCATAGAGCTTATCCAAAGACGGCTCCATCACCCTTATCGCAGCCTCTTCGGAAGCCGCATATACCATGTCGTCCTTCTCGCCGATGACCATCGAACGAAGCTTTAAGCGATCATTCAGAGCCATCATACCGCCTTCATATCCCAAAATAATCGAGAAGGGTCCCGTCACCAAGAGGCTTGAGTAGACGGTCCGCAGGAATTTCAGCTTTTCCTGCTCCTCGGGGGGCTTTCTCTCGATCGTCGTCCAGAAAGGCGCGGCGATGACGGAAGCGGTCTCCTCGAGGGTCAGACCCTGCTTTCTTAGGAGGTAGTCGGCGATGTAGGTGATGACCTCGGTATCGGTCTGGAGGGTGCATTTGTAGCCGAACATCTCGATATATCGGCGGTTTGCGTCATATGATGAAATCTCGCCGTTATGTACTATCGAATAATTTAAAAGCGCGAACGGATGGGCGCCGCCCCACCAGCCGGGGGTGTTTGTCGGGTATCTGCCGTGAGCAGTCCAAAGATATGCCTCGTATTCGTCAAGTTTATAAAACATTCCGACGTCCTCCGGGAAGCCGACAGCCTTGAAGGCGCCCATGTTCTTGCCGCTCGAAAAGACATACGCGCCCTTGAGCTCGGCGTTGATACGGGTGACGCAGCGGGCTGTGAATTCGTCGGCTGAGAGCTGAGAGGCGACCAAGCGGTTGTGCTCGGGGTAGACGAAGTAGCGCCAGATCAGCGGGCAGTCGGTGATCTCCGGCATTTTGCGGGTCGGGATTATCTCCGACCTCACGATGTCGAAGTGGCGGGAGAGAAATTTCTCGCAGTCAAAGCGGCAGTCGTTGTCGTCGTAGAAGATGTGGAAGGCGTAGTAATCCTTGTAGTCGGGGTAGATTCCGTATGCCGCAAATCCGCCTCCCAAGCCGTTTGAGCGGTCATGCATCGGCTTCATCGAGTTGATTATCCCTTCGCCGGTGAACTTTTTCCCGGATTTAGAGATCGCAGCCGAGATCGCGCAGCCGGAGGGAATCCTTACCTCGCCCTCCCGAATATTTGAGGAGCAAAAGCTGTTTTCGGGTCTCATAAGACCATTCCTTTCCAAAAAAATGAGCGCGCATTCCGTAAAAAAGAGGATAAATCCCCCTTTTTATAATAAGGAATGAACGCCGTTGCTCATTGTTATAAAGAGTGTTCAGTGACCTGAATACCTCGTTTATTTTATCATATGTACCCTGTCTTGTCAAGGCTTTTAAAAAATTTTCTTTTGTAAAAATGAAAGAAATTTGAGCGCGTCCTGCAAAATTATTTATGAAAAATGCAAAAACTTAAAATTTTCAGGATTTTTTGCAATTTGGGGGTTGACAAATCCGCAAAAGTGTGATATTCTTTAACGCGATGAAGGCAAAGGCGTCTTTATGGGTGTTATACCCGTAAAGGCGCTTTTTCCTTATTTATCCACCTAATACACTGCTTTATTTCAAGGAGGAATTTTCATGTCAGAAGTAACTGAGCTGTTCGGCACGAACGTATTCGACGACAGAGTGATGAAGGCAAATCTCTCCGCCTCGGTCTATCGGTCCTTAAAAAAGACCATCGACGAGGGCGCGAGGCTTGACATTTCGGTCGCCAATGCCGTCGCCGAAGCCATGAAGGATTGGGCTGTCTCCAAGGGCGCCACTCACTACACCCACTGGTTCCAGCCGCTGACCGGCATCACAGCCGAAAAACACGACTCATTCATCTCCCCCGCTCCCGACGGAAGGGTGATTATGGAATTTTCCGGCAAAGAGCTCATCAAAGGCGAGCCGGACGCTTCAAGCTTCCCCTCGGGAGGCTTAAGAGCGACGTTTGAAGCAAGGGGTTACACCGCTTGGGACCCGACTTCCTACGCTTTTATAAAGGGTAAGACGCTTTGCATTCCGACCGCCTTCTGCTCCTACGGCGGTGAGGCTCTTGATAAAAAGACCCCGCTGCTCCGTTCGATGGAAGCACTTAACAAGCAGGCGATGAGAATACTTAAACTCTTCGGAAATACCGACGTAAAGTGTGTAAAGACATCGGTGGGACCCGAGCAGGAATACTTCCTTGTAGATAAGGCTCTTTACGATCAGAGACCCGACCTCATCTACACCGGAAGGACGCTCTTCGGCTGCCTGCCTCCTAAGGGTCAGGAGCTTGACGATCACTACTTCGGCGTCATCAAGCCGAGAGTTGCGGCATATATGGCTGAGCTGAACGAGGAGCTTTGGAAGCTTGGAATTCTTGCAAAGACCGAGCACAATGAAGTCGCGCCCGCTCAGCATGAGCTCGCGCCCATCTATTCCACCACCAACATCGCGACCGATCACAACCAGCTCACGATGGAGATCATGCAGAAAGTCGCCGCCAAGCACGGTCTTGTCTGCCTGCTGCATGAGAAGCCGTTTGCCGGGGTCAACGGTTCCGGCAAGCACAACAACTGGTCTATCGCGACCGACACCGGCGTAAACCTCCTCTCCCCCGGCGACACGCCCTATGAGAACGCGCAGTTCCTGCTCTTCTTGGTAGCCGTCATCAAGGCTGTAGACGATTATCAGGACCTTCTTAGACTTGCAGTCGCCACTGCCGGTAACGATCACAGACTCGGCGCCAACGAGGCTCCTCCGGCTGTCGTGTCCATGTTCCTTGGCGACGAGCTCCAGGCAGTTTTGGACGCTATCGAGGAGGATAAACCCTACGGCGGCTCCGAAAAGACCACGATGAAGCTCGGCGTTCACGTCCTCCCGAGATTCCAAAGAGACAATACCGACCGTAACCGCACTTCGCCGTTTGCATTTACGGGAAATAAGTTTGAGTTCCGTATGCTCGGCTCCTCAAACTCCATCGCCTGCGCAAACATCATGCTCAACTCCGCCGTTGCAGAGTCTTTGAGGCAGTTTGCAGATGAACTCGAAGGCGCTTCCGATTTCAACTCCGCGCTTCACGACGTCATCAAAAAGACCGTCAAAGAGCATAAGAGGATCATCTTCAACGGCAACGGATACGACGACAGCTGGATTGCGGAAGCCGAAAAGAGAGGGCTCATGAACCTCAAGACCACTCCCGACGCGATGCCTAAGCTTCTTGACAAGAAAAATGTCGATATGCTCACCGCGCACAAGGTCTACTCCAAAGCCGAAATTGAGTCGAGGACAGAGATCATGCTCGAAAACTACGTCAAGACCGTAAATATCGAGGCTCTCACGATGTCGGATATGTCCAAGAAGATGATCATGCCGGCTGTCGAGGATTATGTTTCGGCTCTTGTCAAAACCGTCAAGAACAAGAAAGAGGTCGGAATTGAAGCGAAGTATGAAAAATCCCTCGCCGAAAAACTCACCGATCTCTTGGAGAAGATCAATGCCGAGACCGACGCTCTCGACGCAAAAATTGCGGAATATAAGAAGATCGCCGACGTCACCGAGGCTTCTTACTTCATTCGCGACGAGATCATCCCCGCTATGGACGCCTTAAGAGCTCCCGCAGACGAGGCAGAGGCTCTTACCGACGAGAAATACTGGAGATATCCTACCTACGGCAAGCTCCTCTTCGGGGTTCGCTAAAAGGATAAAAGCAGCTTAAAAAGTTTATATACTGCGAGACCATGGCGGGCAAGCCCGATCAGAGGTCAGAGGTCAGAAGTCGGAAATCAGAGGCGCTCCTCTGACAGTCTGATATCTGATTTCTGCCTTCTGAAAGGGTGGGGTCAGGCTCTGGAACGTAGCTTTAGATACTTAACCTTAACTAAGTTCAGCAAAAGAAAGGTGAAAATTTATGACTATTGAATTCTGGTACCTGATAGGCGCCGCACTCGTTTTCTGGATGCAGGCGGGCTTCGCGATGGTTGAGACCGGCTTCACAAGGGCTAAAAACGCCGGCAACATCATCATGAAAAACCTGATGGACTTCTGCATCGGAACCGTCGTCTTCTCGCTTTTGGGCTACACGCTCATGATGGGCGAGGATACGCTCTTCGGTCTTATCGGTCTTCCGAATATGGACCTCTTCACTAACTTCAAAAACTTCATCGCCTCCCCCGAAGAGGGCTTCACAGGCGCTTCCACATTCGTCTTCAACCTCGTGTTCTGCGCCACCACGGCGACAATCGTCTCCGGCGCTATGGCTGAGAGGACAAAGTTCTCGGCATACTGCATCTACTCCGGCGTCATCTCGCTGATCGTATATCCGATCGAGGCGCACTGGATCTGGGGCGGCGGCTGGCTCTCGCAGCTCGGCTTCCACGATTATGCCGGCTCCTGCGCGATCCACATGGTCGGCGGTATTGCGGCTCTTATAGGCGCTATCTTCCTTGGTCCCCGCATCGGCAAATATGTCAGGGACAAGAGCGGCAAGGTCATCAAGGTAAACGCTATCCCCGGTCACTCGATCACTTTGGGCGCCCTCGGAGTATTTATCCTCTGGCTCGGCTGGTACGGCTTCAACGGCGCTGCCGCCACCACTCCTTCGGAGCTTGCCTCCATCTTCTTGACCACCACCGTTGCGCCTTCCGTCGCGACCTGCACCACCATGATCTACACCTGGGTCAAAAACGGCAAGCCCGATGTCTCGATGTGCCTTAACGCCTCTCTTGCAGGTCTTGTCGGCATCACCGCGGGCTGCGACGCTATGGACTGGATCGGCGCGTGCGTTGTAGGTATCGTCTCCGGTATCTTGGTCGTTGTCGTCGTCGAAGTC
This sequence comes from uncultured Clostridia bacterium, assembly GCA_947627985.1. Classification (GTDB taxonomy): domain Bacteria; phylum Bacillota; class Clostridia; order Oscillospirales; family Ruminococcaceae; genus Faeciplasma. The sequence continues at coordinate 55,660 of CANQYD010000005.1, read as the reverse complement.
CTCGATATGAAGCTTCACATTGACGATCCCGTCGGCGCCGTCGGCGTTCACATGGCTAACGGTATCTGGGGTACTGTTGCGGTCGGACTTTTGGCGAACCCCGACGCGCCCGCAGGTCTTTCGGGTCTTTTCTACACCGGCAGCTTCAAGCAGCTTGGGATTCAGCTTCTGGGCTTTGGTTCCGTAGCTTTGTATGCCGCGGTCATGATGTGCATATTCTTCGCGCTCATTAAAAAGTTCCACGGCTTAAGAGTCACCGCCGAAGAAGAGCTTATGGGTCTTGATATTCCCGAGCACGGTCTGCCGTCCGCATATCCCGACTTCATGCCCGCCGTCGACAAGTTCGTCACCTACGGCGACGTCGATGTTCCCGTCGTATCGGGAGATATCCCGGAGGCGGAAGCGGTCGAGGTCAAGAAAATGCCTTCCTTCGTGCCCGAAGGTACGCCTAAATTCACCAAGATCGAGATCATCTGCAAGGAAGCAAGGTTTGACGCTCTCAAGAACGCAATGTCTAAGCTCGGCATCACCGGCATGACCGTTTCCCATGTCATGGGCTTCGGCGCTCAGAAGGGCAAGCCGGAATATTACCGCGGCGTTCCCGTTGAGACTAACCTTCTTCCCAAGGTTCAGGTTGATATCGTAGTCTCCAAAATCCCTGTCAGAACGGTCATCGAGACCGCAAAGAAAGTTCTTTATACCGGACATATCGGCGACGGAAAGATTTTTGTGTATGATGTAGAGAACGTCGTCAAGGTAAGAACCGGCGAGGAGGGCTATGACGCTCTCCAAGACGTGGAGTAAATCCACAATACGACGGAAATTCCGCTTCTGATTTCTGACTTCTGATTTCTGTCGTCTGATCAGCCTTCTTCTCCTGTTATAAAGAGTGATGGAGTGCCCCGGGGGACGGGTAAAACCCGTTCCCCGGGGGAAAGCTCCCCGCTCCCCTGCCCCGATAAAATCCGAAATTGAGAGGGAAATATCTTCCTTCCGAATTTTGTGTTTTATCACTCTTTTTTAAAAACACACTGGAGGTCAGCAATATGTGCTCAATTATAGGAATAACCGGCGAGATAGATAAAAAGCTTTTCCGAGCCGGATTTCAGCGTACTAAATCCCGAGGTCCCGACGACACAAGGGTCATAGAGACCGGCAAAGGGCTTTTGGGATTTCATAGGCTCGCCATCATGGGTCTTACGCCAGAGGGTATGCAGCCCTTTGAGCTTAACGGCTCGGCTATCGTCTGCAACGGCGAGATATACGGCTTTGAACCGATAAAGAAAAAGCTGTCCGAAAAATACAGCTTCAAATCCGGCTCCGACTGCGAAATCCTCCTCCCGCTCTGGTTTGAGTACGGGGTGGATATGTTTAAGATGCTCGACGCCGAGTTCGCGCTGATAATCTACGACGGCAGAACCGGCGAATATGTGGCAGCCCGCGATCCCTTCGGCATTCGACCGCTCTATTACGGCAAAGATGAAAACGGCTCCATCTGCTTTGCTTCCGAGCCCAAAAATCTTGTGGGTATCTGCGATAGGATCATGCCCTTCCCCCCGGGTCACTATTATAAAGACGGGAAATTTATATGTTATCGCGACATCGCGGCAGTCGAAAAATATTCCGATGACGGCATAGACGAAGCCTGCAAAAAAATCCATGATCTTCTTGTCAAAGGAATTGAGAAGAGGCTTGTCGCGGACGCGAAGGTTGGATATCTTCTGTCAGGCGGACTTGATTCGTCGCTTGTCTGCGCAGTCGCTCAGAGGGCTTCAAAAGAGCCGATAAAGACCTTTTCCATCGGTATGTCGGGCGACGCCATCGATCTCAAATACGCAAGGCAGGTGGCGGAGTACATCGGCTCGGATCACAGGGAAGTCATCATCTCCAAAGAGGACGTTGTAAACGCGCTTGAGCCGGTCATCAACCTCCTCGGGACATTCGATATCACGACAATCAGAGCTTCCATCGGCATGTATCTGGTCTGCAAGGCGATACATGAGACCACCGACATCAGGGTTATCCTCACCGGCGAAATTTCGGACGAGCTGTTCGGATATAAATATACCGACTTCGCGCCGTCTGCCGAGGAATTCCAGAAAGAGGCTCAGAAGAGGGTCCGGGAGCTGCATATGTACGACGTGCTGAGGGCTGATCGGTGCATTTCGGTCAACTCCCTTGAAGCGAGGGTGCCTTTCGGTGATCTCGATTTTGCCGCGTACGTCATGTCGATAAATCCCGAGCTCAAGATGAATAAGTACAACAAGGGCAAATACCTTTTGAGAAAGGCTTTTGAGGGCGGAGATTATCTTCCTCACGACATTTTATACCGCGAAAAAGCCGCGTTTTCCGACGCCGTCGGTCATTCAATGGTCGACTATTTAAAGGAATATGCGGAAGGATTTTACAGTGATGAGGAGTATGAGCGTCTGAGAAAGAGGTACACCCATGCCCAGCCGTTCACCAAGGAATCGCTTTTGTATCGGGAGATTTTTGAGAAATATTACCCCGGACAGGGCGAGATGATCAAGGACTTTTGGATGCCGAACAAGGATTGGGAGGGCTGCAACGTCTCCGACCCGTCGGCAAGAGTGCTCTCAAACTACGGTGAGAGCGGTAAATGAGCTGTTAAGGTATTTAAATACATTACAGAACGCCTGCCGGTGGTTCCGATTTTCGGGACGCCGGCAGCGGGTTTAGAGGGAAGAAGGCGGAGGGAAGATGACAGAGGCGGGGGCTTTTAGGGTTTAGAGGTTAGAGGGTAGAAGATAGATTATGGACCAGACCTTGTGAGAGAAAAGTCAAGTTTAGGATCAAGCCCTTTTTAAAGGGCTTGCGGGGGTCTCGGGGGCAGAGCCCCCGAGTCGCTCGTCGCAACGGGCGAAATCTCCGCAAAATGGACAGCGAAAGCTGTCCATTTTGCTTTTATCGTTCAAAAGAGGGCGACAAAGTCGCCCGAAGCCGGAGGGGTGTGGGGAACCCCGCAGGGGTGCCCCACATTCGGAGGGGGGTATGGGGGAACCCTCGCCGGGGGTTCCCCCCAAAAAAACCGGCGACGAAGTCGCCCGGGAGCCGAGCGAAGCGAGGCTCGAATGCCCCCTCTCCCTTGGGAGAGGGGGTTGGGGGTGAGGGTGAATGGGAAAGAGGCTTGGGGAAAACCCGGCAGGGGTTGTCCCCACATGTGATCCGAAAAGTGAAAATCAGTGGCAGAGACCTTCCGTTAGTTTTAGGAGAGATGGCTTAGGGGGAGAAACCTTTTATAAAGGGTTCTCCCCCCTTGTGTTGCCTTGCGAAGCAAGGCAAAACAGCAATCAACTAAAAATATTTAACATTATCCCCTACCCACGCACCCCTCACAAATCCGCCCTAAACTTTCTCCCCCCCGATTTTAAATCTCTCATCTTGCATTTTTTACTATTGCATTTTTCAGAAAAAGGAGTATAATATCTGTAATATGACTTTGAAAGGATGACCCTCGAATGCAAAAACTTATCCGGAGACAGTTTTATACCGGAGAAAGAGCGCTCTTTATGAGCGAGAATTTAAAGATCGCGGACACCATCTTCACCGACGGCGAATCCCCTCTTAAAGAGAGCAAAAATATCGAACTCATCGGCTCCATGTTCAAGTGGAAATACCCACTTTGGTACGGCGAAAATATCTCCTGCCAAAGCTGCTTTTTCTTTGATATGGCTCGCGCCGGGATTTGGTATACCGATCACGTCACCCTCTCCGACTGCGCTTACGACGCGCCCAAGGGGTTCAGAAGATGTAAAGATGTGAAGATCGAGAATACCTCCTTCCCCAACGCTTCCGAAACGCTTTGGAGCTGCGACGGTGTGGTTTTGAATCAGGTCGAAGCCCGGGGAGATTATTTCGCGATGAACTGCTCTGATATGAATGTCGCGGGGCTGACATTATACGGAAATTACTCCTTCGACGGCGTGAAAAACGCAACGGTGAGAAATTCAAAACTCCTCTCAAAAGACGCATTCTGGAACAGCGAAAACGTCACCGTCTACGACAGCTTCATCTCCGGCGAGTACCTCGGCTGGAACGCGAAAAATCTTACGCTCATCAACTGCACAGTCGAGAGCTTGCAGGGAATGTGCTATATAGATAATCTCGTTATGAAAAATTGCAAGCTGATAAATACCACCCTCGCCTTTGAATATTCCTCGGTCGAGGCTGATATCGACGGCTCCGTGGACAGCGTTATCAACCCCTCCTCGGGTCGCATAAGCTGCGAATCCATCGGCGAACTGATTCTCGAAAAGGACAAGATCGATCCCTCAAAGACCAAAATTATCTGCAAGCCTGCGGGAGATTGCGAGTGTAAATGCAAGTGCAGCGGAGAGTGAAAAAATGTTTGATTTTGACATTATTGTAAATCGCAGGAATACAAATTCACTGAAATGGGACGTGCCGCAAAACGAGCTCCCGATGTGGGTCGCGGATATGGATTTCAGGACCGCTCCCTGCGTCTCGGAAGCCTTGGAAAAGCGCCTTAAGCACGGCGTTTTCGGGTATTCCGTGATCCCGGACAGCTGGGCTGAAAGTTACATAAATTGGTGGAAGACCCGGCATGATCTCGACATAAAACCGGAGGAGCTGATCTTCTGCACAGGCGTGATCCCGGCGATCTCGACAAGCGTGCGGAAGCTGACATATCCCGCCGAAAAAATACTCGTGCAGCCCCCCGTCTACAACATGTTCTTTAACTCGATTATCAATAACGGGAGGTTTGTCATCGAGTCGCCTCTTGTCAATAACGGCGGGAATTTTGAGATCGATTTCGACGATTTGGAGGCGAAACTTTCCGACCCGCAGGTCAGCATGATGATCCTCTGCAACCCGCATAACCCGGTCGGAAGAATCTGGAAAATTGAGGAGCTGAGACGCATCGGCGAGCTCTGCAAGAGGCACGGGGTGGTCGTCATCTCGGACGAAATTCACTGCGACATCACTTCACCCGGGAAAAGTTACGCCCCGTTTGCAAGTGCGAGCGAGGTTTGCCGGGAGATTTCCGTGACCTGCCTGGCACCCACGAAATGCTTTAATATCGCGGGTTTGCAGACTGCTGCGGTGATGATCCCGAATCCCCTGCTGAGGCATAAAATCTGGCGCGCCCTCAACACCGACGAGGTCGCCGAGCCGAACGCATTTGCGATTGACGCCGCGATTTCGGCTTTTACCGACGGCGGTCCTTGGCTCGACGAGCTGAGGAGCTACGTTTTTGAGAATAAGCGCGTCGCCGCCGATTTTATCGCGAAAAATGTTCCCGGGATTGCCGTCGGCGTCAGCGACGCGACGTATCTGATGTGGCTCGATTGCCGTGATTTGGGGCTTTCTTCGGAGGATTTGGCGGTGAAAATCAGAAGCAGAACCGGGCTGTACTTTACTGCGGGGTCGGAGTACGGCAAGGCGGGGGAAGGCTTTTTGCGGCTGAACGCGGCGTGCCCGAGGGCGACGCTGGAGGATGGGCTGGGGAGGCTTAAGAGGGCGGTTGAGTAGATGGTGGGGGAAGTTTTGCGGTCAGCTTTCTAAGAGAGAAGGCAAAAAGGTTTTGCCCCGCTTTTGCTTTTAGAAGTTAGATTGTTAGAAGGTTAGAGATTAGAAATTCCGCACCCAACCTTAGTCGAGACAAGTCAAAAAGGTTTTGCCCCGCTTTTCCTTAAAAAGCGGGCGGAATCCAAGGGCGGAGCCCTTGGTCGCCCGTCGCAGCGGGCGAAATCCCTTTACCGCAAGATTATGACCGACAGGGCGTAATCTTGCGGTTTTTGCCTTCAAAGAGGGCGACGAAGTCGCCCGAAGCCGGAGGGGTGTCAGCAGAAGCTGGTTTTGTAACCAATCGCACTTCGCAATCGTAAACGATTGATTGCTCGTGCTCTTGGACAAAACCCCGCGTCTGCGGGAACCCGCAGGGGTGCCCCACAGCCGGAGAGGGTATGGGGGAACCCTCGCCGGGGGTTCCCCCAACAAAAAACAGGCGACGAAGTCGCCCGGAGCCGAGCGAAGCGAGGCGGGAAGCCCCCTTCCCCTTTAGGAGGAGGGGGCTGGGGGTGAGGGTGAAATAGGGTGGGATTCCCTACATTACATTGATAGGAGCAGAATGTCCGGGCGAAGCCCGACCGCGCGCGAGCGCGGTCGCTTCCACGGCGGAGCCGTGGAAGCCGGCGCCTTCGGCGCCGGGGGCTTCGCCCTGCGTGCCCTCCTCACGCAGAAGGCAGAAATCAGAATACAGAAGTCGGATTCCGCACTTCCACCCTCCTCTCCTCCCAGCCCCAAGCAGAACCCCAAAGCCCGTTCCCGTCATCTATCCTCTCCCCTCTCCCCTCTAACATCTAAAAAAGCAGGTCCCCCGACCTGCTTTCTTATTCTCAACCATTAACTTACTTATTCTTTTTCCTGTTCTCAAGGTCGATCAGCGCGTCCTTGCGGCTGAGGTTGATTCTTCCCTGATCGTCGATCTCAACGACCTTTACAACGATCTCGTCGCCAATCGAAACCACGTCCTCGACCTTCTCGACCCTGTGCATGTCGAGCTTGGAGATGTGCACCATGCCGTCCATGCCGGGGACGATCTCGACAAACGCGCCGAAATTCATCAGCCGGACGACCTTGCCGCGGTAGATCGAGCCGATCTCCGGACCGTTCGCGATGGTGTTGACGATACCGATCACCGCCTTGGCGTTCTCGGCGTTCAAGCCGCTGACATAGACCGCGCCGTCGTCCTCAACGTCGATCTTGACGTCGAAATCTGCCTGGAGCTTCTGGATGACCTTGCCGCTCTTGCCGATGACGTCGCCGATCTTATCGACGGGAATTCTTGTATTGAACATCTTGGGCGCCCACTTGGAAACCTCCGGACGCGGCTCTGCGATCGCCTTTGCCATGATCTCGTCAAGAATGTAATCCCTCGCCTTATGCGTCTTGGCAAACGCCTCTTCGATGATCTCGTAGGTCAGTCCGTCGACCTTGATATCGACCTGGATAGCGGTGATACCCTTGTGGGTGCCGCCGACCTTGAAGTCCATGTCGCCGAAGAAATCTTCAAGACCCTGAATATCCACCATAGTCTGGAAACTGCCGTCGTCGCGGGTGATAAGACCGCAGGAGATGCCGGCAACGGGAGCCTTTATCGGAACGCCGGCGTCCATCAGAGCTAAAGTCGAGCCGCAGATGGAGCCCTGCGAAGTGGAGCCGTTCGAGGAAAGCACCTCAGACACGACCCTTATAGCGTAGGGGAACTCGTCGGTGGAGGGAAGGACCGGCACAAGAGCCTTTTCGGCAAGAGCGCCGTGACCTATCTCGCGTCTGCCGGGTCCGCGGGAAGGCTTCGTCTCGCCGACGGAGTAGCTCGGGAAGTTGTAGTGATGCATATAGCGCTTCTCTTCCTCGTCGTCGATTCCGTCAAGCTTCTGAGCGTCGCTGACGGGTCCCAAGGTGACGATCGAGAGGACCTGCGTCTGTCCCCTTGTGAACATGCCGCTGCCGTGCACTCTCGGAAGTACGCCGACCTCGGCAGCAAGAGGTCTTATCTGATCAAGTCCCCTGCCGTCGACGCGCTTGCCCTCATAGAGCCAGTTGCGGACGATCTTCTTCTGGAGCTTGTAGATGCACTCGTCGATCATCGCAAGCTGCTCGGGATACTGCTCGTCATACTTGGCGTGAACTGCGTCCTTGATGGGCTGAAGACGCGCTTCCCTGACGTTTTTATCATCGGTGTCAAGAGCCGCTTTGACGTCCTCGGCGCACATCTCTTCGATGGCGTCGAAGAGATCGTGATCGACCTCCATCGACTCGAATTCAAACTTCGGCTTGCCGATCTCGGCTTTGATATCGTTAATGAATGCAACTATTTTCTTGATTTCGGAATGCCCGAGCTTGATTGCCTCGAGCATCTGATCGTCGGGGACTTCGTCCGCTCCGGCTTCGATCATGACGATCTTTTCCATCGTGCCGGCTACGGTGAGATTGAGATGGCTGACGTTCTTCTGAGCCTGAGTGGGGTTTAAGATCAGTTCGCCGTCGACAAGACCTACGTTTACCCCGGCAACCGGTCCCGCCCAAGGAATATCCGAAATAGAGATAGCGCAGGAAGTGCCGACCAAGCCCGCGATCTCGGGACTGCACTCGGGATCGACCGATAAAACGGTCATCACGACCGACACGTCGTTACGCATGTCCTTCGGGAACAGAGGACGGATAGGACGGTCAACCATTCTTGAAGTTAAAATCGCCTTGTCGGAAGGCTTGCCTTCGCGCTTTGTGAAGCTTCCGGGGATTTTTCCGACGCTGTAGAGCTTCTCCTCGAAATCGACGGAGAGCGGGAAGAAGTCGATCCCGTCTCTCGGCTTGACGGAGGCGGTTACGTTGCACATGACGGTGGTCTCTCCGTAGCGGACCCAGCAGGAGCCGTTCGCGAGCTCGCAGGTCTTGCCGGTCTCGATAACAAGCGGACGCCCGGCAAAGGTGGTCTCGAATTTTCTGTAGCGGTCGAATTTCTTGATTTCTGACATTGACATTTTCTGATTCCTCCTAAAATTTTCATTCCGGAGTACCGAGCCGCGTTTTAGCAATAAATTCGGCTCCCCTATCATGAGGAACTCAACTTATTACTAAAAAACGCCGCTTTAGACCCCGATCTTCGGATAATATTATGACATAGGCGCAAAGAAGCTTCGCGCCTATGCCTTTTACCCTGCTTACTTTCTCAAGCCGAGCTTTTCAACGATCGCTCTGTAGCGCTCAATATCGGTGCGCTGGAGGTAGTTGAGAAGATTGCGGCGGCGACCGACCATCTTGAGAAGTCCTCTTCTGGAGTGGTGATCGTTCTTGTGGATCTTGAGGTGTTCTGTAAGATCGGAAATTCTCTTGGAGAGGATAGCGATCTGTACCTCGGGCGAACCGGTATCGTTCTCGGAGAGCCTGTTGGCTTCGATGATAGCGGTTTTCTCTTCCTTCAAAAGCATCTTGTTTACCCCTTTCGTAAAATTTTTTCCAAGGACATAGGCTGCGGCAGGTAAAATCTACAAAGAGCATGACCCGCAGTCCAAGTCGAAGGTGAAGCCGAAATATCGACCTAATGGATTATACCACAACGCAAGGCGTTTGTAAAGTCCTTTTTGAAAATTTTTATCTTATGCCAAAAGCTTTTTTGTAGGCGGTGAGGGTGTTTTTCATAAGCATCGCCCTCGTCATCGGTCCGACGCCTCCGGGAACGGGGGTTATGAAGCCCGCCTTGTCCTTTACGGATTCAAAATCAACGTCGCCGCAGAGTTTACCGTTTTCGTCGCGGTTCATGCCGACGTCGATGACGACCGCTCCCTCCTTTACCATGTCGGCGGTGATGAGTTTTGCCCTTCCGACAGCCGCTACCAAGATGTCCGCGTCTTTGCATTCCTCCGCTAAATTACGGGTCTTTGAGTGGCAGACGGTGACGGTGCCGTTTTCATGTAAAAGAAGCATCGCCATCGGCTTGCCGACGATGTTTGAGCGACCTATCACGGTGCACTTTTTCCCGGATACCGATATTCCGGCGGAGTGTATCAGCTCCATCACTCCCGCGGGGGTGCAGGGTAGGAAATCATAGTCCCCTATCATTATCCTGCCGACGTTTTCGGGGTGGAAGGCGTCTACGTCCTTTTTGGGGTCTATAGCGTTGATGATCTCCCGCTCGTTTAAATGCTTCGGAAGAGGAAGCTGGCAGAGGATCCCGTGGACTTTTTTGTCGGCATTAAGCTGCTTTACGAGCGCCATCAGCTCCTCCTGAGTGGTGGAGGCAGGGAGAATGTGCTCAAAGGATTCAAAGCCGACCTCCGCGCAGTCCTTGGTCTTGTTTTTGACATATACTGCCGACGCGGGATCGTCGCCGACAAGTATCACCGCAAGCCCGGGCTTTACCCCAAAGCAGTCGGAGAGATATTCCGCGTCTCCCCGGACGTCGTTTTTGACCTTTGCGGCGACCTCTTTTCCGTTAATCAGATTCATTGTTATCCTCCTCTGTGTCGTTTTCTTCATCATTTTCTTCGGGTTCTGTTTCCGGGTCTTCCGAAGGCTCGGGGGCAGGGACTGATTCGGGGGAAGATTCATCTTCCGAATTATCAGCCAAAATGTGCTCCGAAAGCTCGGCGTTTTTATCAACCTTTTTATATTTGGCGTCGTGCTCGGCTAAAAGCGCCGCTGATTCCTCGCTGTCGCGGTAGAGGTGAATGCCCGTCTTTTTAAGAGACGAGAAGCATACCGCAAGAAGCACCGCTGCGAAGATCACGCAGGTCCCGGCGACGAGCTGGGAGACCTTCAAAGGCGTGTTCGGGATATATAAACTGTCGGTCCGAAGCCGCTCGATCCAGAATCTTCCCAAGCCGTACCAGCCGATGTAGAGAAGGAATATCTCGCCGTCAAACTTCCGGAATTTTTTGGAGAAGAAGTGCAGGAAGATAAATCCAGCAAGGCACCAGATCGATTCATACAAAAAACATGGGTGAGCGACCATGTCGAGGGCTCGGTTGGTGACGATGGCGGTGTTGTCGGGGTAATAGAAGAAGTAGAGCTCGTTGAGTATCTTGTTCGACGTCATTCCCCACGGAAGCGATGTTTTCGAGCCGAATGCCTCCTGATTGAAGAAGTTTCCCCATCTTCCGAGGCACTGTCCGATCAGAAGCCCCATGCCGGTGAGATCGAGCATCGGTAAAAGTCTGACTTTTCTTATCTTCGCCGCAATCGCACCGAAGATCAAAGCCCCGATGACGCCGCCGTAGATCGCGAGCCCGCCGTCCCTGATCCTCAAAACCGCCGCGATATCAAGCCCGCCTTCGTCGGTCATGTAGTGAGAGAGGCTGAAAATGACGTAGTAAGCCCTCGCGCCGATTATCCCGCCTACAAGACCGCAGAGTACGACGTCCATCACCCTGTCGGAATCGAGCCCGAAGGAACGGCTCCTGCGGGTCACATATATCACCGCGATGAGCATGCCGAGGGCTATAAGGAAGCCGTACCAGTAGATGTCTATCGAAGTGCCGTTGAACCACGGGATCGAGAAGATGACGTTGTTTATCTTAAGACCGTTCGGGAAGAGCCAGTTCGAGTACGGGAAATATATTACGTCCTCGGTTTCCCTTAAAGCTGTTACAAATTCATGAGTCATAGTTATCCTCCGCTTTTAAAGAATAATGTTAGTATAGCACATGAGGGGAAAATTTGCAATAGGTAATTGGGGGGAAAGTTGCGGAGGGGTGGGGATTTTATAAGACATCGTTGGGGTGGGGGCTTTGCTCTATCCAGAAGCCAGCTTTTTATAAGGGAGGGGTGGCAGTGATTTGATTGGATTTGGGCGACTTCGTCGCCGGTTTTTGGTGGGGACAACCCTTGCAGGGTTTTCCCCATACCCCTTTCCGGGCTTGAGCCTCGCTTCGCTCGGCTGTGGGGCACCACTGCGGGGTTCCCCACGCCCCTCCGGCTCCGGGCGACTTCGTCGCCGGTTTTTGTTGGGGGAACCCCCGGCGAGGGTTCCCCCGTGAAAACAGTCCACCGGACTGTTTTCATGCCCCCCTCCTGCGCTTTTGAATGATAAAATAAAAGCAATAATATGTCCGCAAGCGGACATATTATTGCTTGGAGATTTCGCCCGTTGCGACGGGCGACGAGGGGCGCTGCCCCTCGACCCCGCCCGCTTTTTAAGGAAAAGCGGGGCAAAACCTTTTTGACTTGTCTCTACTAAGGTTGGGTGCAGAATTTCTAATCTCTAACCTTCTAACATTCTAACTTCTAAAAAGCGAGGCAAAACCTTTTTGACTTGTCTCCCCTACAGCTTAATCCCATAATCCTCCCTCGATTACTCACTCCACTCCCCTATTCACCGCCTTATTATAATCAAATCCCCTGTCCGACTTTATCGGCGCTGGTGTAATGTCAAAATACTTTACACCGAATTCTTCAACCTCAAATTCGATCTCCGCTTCCCCTTTTGCCTCGATCCTCTCTGTCTCGATAAACGGATATGCCGACGCCCGCAAAAGCTCTTTATCAGCGGGCTTGAGGCTTATCGGCTCCCCTAAGTCGTGCCAGATCTTGAGCGGATTGCAGGTCTTTTCGTCGACGGTCTTCGTGACGACGCAGATACTCCCGGACATCGGCATCGAAATCTTTATGTCAAGTAAATTGCCTTTACGCGTCCTTCCGGAGTTCCAGATGATCCCGCGGTATCCCGTCTTCGTCTTCACCACCACGCACTCGTCCGTTTTTAACACGCAAGGGCAGCCTTTTATATCCTTATAAAACGCAAACGTCCAGAAAGTCGGCTTCGGAATGCAGCCGTTCGCGACCAGCCCGAAGCCCCCGTAAAACGGCGCGAACGGCACCCCGTTCTCCTCGAAAATGTCGCCGAAGGTCCAGTAGGAGTAGCTCTCGTTGACATCGCCGAGGCGGGACAGCTGATGCGCCAAAAACGCGGCGTTTTGGTTGGTGTCGTGGATTGGGTTGTCGGGACTGTAGGAGGTGTTGAATTCGGTGATGTGGATCGGCAAGCCCCTGAATTCGGGGAATTCGTCCACGATGTCCCTGGTCGATTTTAAATTCTCAAAGCCCTCCTCGGGGTCCATCAGCTCCTGATAGACATAGTGCCCGCACCTCTTGGGCTGTTCGGTCGTGTAGTGATGGCGGGTGATGAAGTCGGGCGCGATATTTTTCTCCCGGCAGTGCTCCAAAAATGAGCGTATCCACAAGGGATCGTTGACGCCGCAGATAGCCGGTCCGCCGACTTTAAATTCGGGACTGACCTCCTTCACCGCTTCAAAGCTTTCATCAAAGAGTTTAAAATATTCCTGCATATCCGCATTTTCCCAGAATCCGGGAAGATTCGGCTCGTTCCAGACCTCTACCGGGTATGTCAGAACCTCCTCGCCGTAGCGGTCAAGAAGATGGTTCAGGGCAGCCTTAATCAGGTCCTTCCAAAGCTCATAATCTTTAGGAGGAGATGTGTGACCCTGCCAGTAAAAGACCTTGTTATCGCCTTTTGCGAGCTTTTTCGGCATGAACCCGAGCTCCAAAAACGGCTTTATCCCGAGGCGCTTATAGGCGTCCGTTACGAGGTCCAGATATGTAAAATTGTACTCGCGATGCACAGGGCTCCCGGGGTCGAAGAAATTCTCCCGATTTTCCTGATAGATCGCCATGTCGTCGTGGAAAAGACCGTGCCCGCGGATGTGCTCAAAGCCGATGTATCGCTGCACCAGCTCGAGCTGGTCCTGATACTCCTTCTGAAGGGCAAGACCCATTCTGCCGGTCCCCACGCAAAAATCAACGCTGTTTTTGAATTCAGCCGTCGAAGTCTCGGTGATTTTGTAGAATCTGTCAATCTTCATATACTCTTCCTCCCAAAAATCGATCTTTTTATATTTTGCTTCCAAGTTCTCATTTTACACGAATACATAAAATTTGTCAATACCCGAAGACCCCTTAAAATTCGGGGTTTGCGGCAAAATTCCTCTTGACAGGAAAATAATAATGTAGTATAATATTGTATGCTTGAATATCAATTTATTTGAGCATTTAAAAAGACACCTACAGGAGGATATGTCAAGTATGAAGAGAAGATTGATTTGTGTGCTTCTTGCCGTGTGCATGGTGATCGCGATCATGCCGGCAAACGCCTTTGCACTGTCGCCTTCGGGCAATATCGCCCGATACTTCTACAGCCAGCTTCGCCCGACCGCAAAGGTATTTTACGACGCGATGGTGAAGATGGAGGCTGACGGAAGCTTTAAAACCGGAAATGCAAGCGTCGAGCTGACTTCATCGGTCGGTCAGGACGTTTTAGCCGGTCAGGTAAACGGCTCGGTCGATCTTTTGAGCGAATTCGGAGCCGCGAGGGACGCCTATATCATGGACAACCCGAGCGTTTTCTATGTCGATTTTTCGGCGCTTTCGATAAGGATCACCGGCGATCAGTCGGGATATCATCTCTACATGGGTCCCGGCAAATACGACAACTATTACACCGCAGGATTTACAAGCGAAACGCAGGTAAACGCGGCGATTGCCATCTACAATACCGCTCTTGATCAGCTTGTCGCAAAGGCATCGGGGCTTACCGATCCAGCGGCGATCGTCACGGTCATACATGATGAGATTGCAAAGAGCGTAACTTACCGCGACGAGCTGACTTTGTTTGAAATGCAGAAGTCCGACAGCATCGGCACCATCAGGACCGCTTACGGCGCGCTTATCAATCATGAAGGCGTCTGCGAGTCCTACACCAGGGCTTTCAAAGCCGCTATGGACAGGCTCGGGATCCCCTGCGTGATGATCATGGGCGTGTATACCCACGGCGAGAACGATTACGAACAGCATATCTGGGACGCCGTTGAGATCGACGGAGAATGGTACGGCGTCGACGTCACGATGGACGACCCCATCAACAAAAAGACCCAGACGACTAACACCACCGGTCTCGACGGGTATGAAAACCACGAATATCTGCTGGTCGGCGAGGCTAAACTCTCCGTTCACCACAAGGTCTCCAACGTCATGTCGGAGTCGAATTTTGCGTTCGGCTATCCCATCATGAACATGGAAAACGAAGCCGCCGAGGGATTCTCCGACCCGAACGCGCCCTTGCAGGTGATGTTTGACGTCACTCAGTTTGAAGGCACCGACGCCGGGACATACTATGTCAGCTACCTCGGCATGAACGACCTTGAGATGAAGCAGCAGGGATATTATCTTCTGATGAAAACCAAGATTTGGGATACCGCGAGCCGCTCTTGGGAGCCCTCCGAGTGGTTCTATGTCGATACGACTTTGTATGAGGCTATCGGGCACGAGGTCTATAACGGTCTCAGCTGCACCGTCTTCCCGATGCCGCATATCGAGTATATCGAGTTCGGCGTGACGGATATCCAGCCCTCGACGACCGTCGTCGCCGGGGTCACTATCCCCGATTTCTACTTCCACGGCGATCCGATGATACTGCTCGCGGACAGCGGTATGCAGAAAAATAAATACGGCTCCTACCGCGCGGCTCCCTATGCCCTCAAAGTCACGCCTTATACGAATATGGCGATGATGATCGACGGCACCACCCATCATGTGACCGCGGAGTTTGATGATATTTTGGTAACGCAGGAAGTTTATGATAAATACTGCGACCCTTCTTTAGGAAGCAGCCTGCCGCCGGAAGATGAATATCTCAAGGCTATCCAGACCGCGACGGTACAGGATATCAGCCTTTCCGTCAAGGTGACCGACCGCGGAGTCGGCTCACAGAGCGGCACAAGAGAGGGAGATTACAGCTATCTCACAAGCGGGCTCAAGATGTATCACACCGTCCCGACCGACGGCTCAAAGCCATATACCACCGTTGAATTCGACTTCACGCCGAGCGAAATGTGGGCTGACGACAACGTCTACTACGATTTCTATATCGACGGCGTGGTCGGAGCTTGGAGCGGAAAAGCGGCTAACAGCTTCGGATTCGGGTGCTCTCACCCCTGCGCCATCTGCTGCTACCGCAAGCAGGGATTTGATTACAACTGCTTCGCAAAGCCGCAGATCCTGACCGACGGCGATCTCTCGGTCGGTGATATCATCGAGAACGCCGAGGGCACTCCGTTTGAAAAACAGCTCAAGTCGAGGCTGATGCTCGTCGTCTCCGACGCAAACAAAAAGGACGAGCACACCATGACCGATCTTATCGATCAAAAGACAAGCGACACGGTTTTGTCATCTTCCTCCTACAATATAAATCTCACCCTCTGCCGCAAACAGCTCTCCGAGCTCAAAGACGGCATGTCGATAAGGGTGACCTGCGGATTCCCCGTCGGCTACGGTCCCGAGGACGCGGGCGTTGAGTTCAAGGCATACCATTATATCAAAGACGCGGACGGGAACATCACCGACATCGAGACGATCCCCTGCACCGTCACTCCCTACGGGCTTTTGATCGAGGTCAGAAGCTTCTCCCCCTTCACGATCGCCGCCGTTGCCGCCGATCCTGCAAAGATCGATACCGCAAAGAGCGTTGTGCTGGTCGCAAATGAAGGCGGAAGCATTACCGTAAACGGTCAGAAGGCGAGCACGGTGTCGCTTAAGCCCGGGGAATCTCTCACATATACCGTCACTCCCGACGCCGGTTATAAGGTAGATACCGTCGAGATTTCCGGGGCTGCTGCAAGTGCTCAGGGTAATACATATACAATAAAATATGAGGACATCACCGACGCGCATTCGGCTGTCGTGAACGCGAAGTTTATCGCAATCGCCGCGACCGTAAATGAAGTCGGAGAAGCCGTCGTACAGAAGGCTGCGGCACCCGCCCAGTTTGATATCACGACATCATCAAGCACCGTCGGCGAAGGCGGAAGCTTCACGCTCTCGGTTTTAAATCCCAACCCGGCTTATACATACCGCTGGTACCGCGAGTCGGTTCTTCGCACCATCGACAACGCGCATATGATCGGCACAGGCGAGAACCTGACGGTCACCGGCGCGCACTCCTCCCACAGCGGAACATACTACTGCAAGGCGGTTGCAATCGCGGGCGCTTCGATGGCTGAGACGGTGTCCGCAAAGGCTCTTGCGATCAACGTGATCTCGGGACCCGTCAGTCAGCACACCCATGAGTTTAAATCAGCCGTTTCGGACGGCGAGACGGGGCACCATCTCGTCTGCGACTACATCTATCCCGACGGAACAAGGTGCGGAGCCGCGTCCGAGATCACCCATCATACATTCACCGACGGTAAGTGCACCGTCTGCGGATTTGTGAGCAGCTCGTCCGTAAATCCCGATCCCCCGGAGCCCGGGCATACTCATGAATACACATACTTTGCCGACGGCGAGGCGGGACATTACGGCGTCTGCCAGCATATAGACGGAAATACCGTTTGCGGAGAACGGACCGCGACCGTGGCGCACAGCTTTGTAAACGGGGTCTGCACGGTGTGCGGATATGAGGAAAAAGTCACCCCGGGACATACGCATGCATATACATATTATGCAAGCGGTGATGTCGGGCACTACGGAGTGTGCGCATGCGGTGAAAAGACCGCCATCACGGCGCACAGCTTTGTGAACGGTGTCTGCTCGGTATGCGGGTATAAGATCACCCAAAGCAATCCCCTGCCGACAAATCCCGGGCACGTCCACTCGACCGTCACTTCGCATGACGACGAGAATCACTATCTCTTCTGTCCCGGCTGCGGCACCGTGACCTTCACTCAGCCGCACAGCTTCGACCAAAACGGCAAGTGCACCTACTGCGGATACGTCCGCGCCGACCTTGCGGGCGACCCGGTGGAGGTCGACACGCCGCAGGAGGGGAAGAGGTGCGCGGAGTGCGATGAGGTTGTTGGGTAAGGTTTTGAAGATATAGGATAGGTATAAGGGTCTCCCCTGCTGGTGTGGCGGGGGAGATTTTTTTGGGGGGAAGTATGTGGGGGAGAGTTGAAGGGGGAAATTATTGCTTTTGATTTTTAATTATGCTAAATTGTAGGGGAAGCCTTTGGAAAGGTTTCTACCCTATGACCCAGCTCCTATAATTTTTCCTTACGCCCACCCCCTCCCTCTTTAGGGGGAGGGGGTTCATCTTTACTATAAGTCTGCGCAGACTTCGGCGGGGGTGGGGGTCTGCTTAAAATAGCATGAGTTCATTTTCCAGCGAGAAAATGAACGAATACCTTTTAACAGGGGGTAGGAGAGGGCGGGAATTACTATTCTATATGTAAACCGTTGTTTAATTCTTTACGACGTGACTACTATGTTGGGGACAACCCCTGCGGGTTTTCCCCATGTCCCTTTCCGGCTTTACCCTCACCCCCAGCCCCCTCTCCCAAGGGAGAGGGGGCATTCGAGCCTCGCTTCGCTCGGCTCTGTGGGGCACCCCTGCGGGGTTCCGCAGACGCGGGGTTTTGTCCAAGAGCACGAGCAAGACATGCGAGGTTTTGCTCAAGAGACCGTCCGGTGAACGGTCGATTGGCTGCAAAACCAGCTTCTGCTGACACCCCTCCGGCTTTCCCCCACCACAACCCCTCCGGTGGGGAGGGGCTTTTTTGCCTCGCTTCGCTCGGCTTTGTGGGGCACCCCTGCGGGGTTCCCGCAGACGCGGGGTTTTGTCCAAGAGAACGAGCAATCATGCGTTTTTGATTGCGAAGTGCGATTGGTAACAAAACCGGCTTCTGCTCACGCCACTCCGGGCTGTCGCTCGGCTTCGCCGAGCTCCCATGAACGATAAAAGCAAAAAGGACAGCTTTCGCTGTCCTTTTTGCGGAGATTTCGCCCGCTGTGACGGGCGACCAAGGGCTCCGCCCTTGGAACCCGCAAACCCTTTAAAAAGGGCTTGATCCTAAACTTGACTTATCTCTCAGAAGGTCATATGCAAAATCCGGTCTCCCGAAAACCTTGCGACTTACATCCCCGCCAGCTTTTTGTAGCACCCCTTCAGCGCCGGGTAAATCTCGGTATAGAGCTTATAAAAATCGTCATAAGGCTTGATATTTTCCTTGATCGGCTCCTGGATCTTGTCGGTCTTGACGACCTTTCTGCATGCCTCGGGGACGCTCGAATAGATACCCGTACCGACTGCCGCCAGAAGCGCTACGCCAAGCGCCGGACCTTCCTTAGAAGAAGCCGTCTTGACCGGGCATGCATACAGATCGGCGAGCATCTGCCTCCAGAGCGGGGACGTGCCGCCTCCGCCGCAAGCCATCATATCGCTGACATTTATATCCATCTGCCTGAACACCTCGACGCAGTCGCGCAGGCTGTAGGAAACGCCTTCCATGACCGCTCTCAGAAGGTCCTTTTTCTGATGCATCGCCGAAAGCCCGAAGAATACTCCTCTCGCGTCCGGATCGAGATGAGGAGTGCGCTCACCCATCAGATAGGGCAGGTACAAAAGCCTGTTCGAGCCGATCGGCACGCTTGCGGCTTCCTTGTCCATGAGATAATAGGGATCGACCCCCATCTGCGACGAGGTCTCTTTTTCGGCGTTGCAGAAGTTGTCTCTGAACCATTTTAAGGATAGTCCCGCGCCCTGAGTGACGCCCATGACGTGCCACGCGCCCGGGACTGCCGCACAGCAGGTGTGAACTCTGCCGAGCTTATCTATCGAAATCTTTGAAGTGTGAGCGAAAACGACGCCCGAGGTGCCGATGGTGGTGAACGCCTTTCCGTCCTCGACTACGCCCGTTCCGACGGCTGCGGCGGCATTGTCGCCCGCGCCTCCGACTACCGGCGTGCCCTCGCAAAGACCGACAGCTTCGGCGATATCGCCGGTGAGCCCGCCGGTGACTTCGCAGGATTCGTATACCTTGCCGAGCATAGTCTTGTCAAGCCCCAAGCCGTCTATGATCTCGTCAGACCAGTCTCTTTTCGGGACGCTAAGAAGCTGCATGCCCGAAGCGTCCGAGACTTCCGTCGCGTATTCGTGGGTGAGGACGAACCTTATGTAGTCCTTCGGCAGCAGAATGTGGCGGCATTTTTCATAGTTCTCCGGCTCGTTGTTCTTGACCCAGAGTATCTTTGCCGCAGTCCAGCCGGTGAGCGCCGGGTTGGCAGTGATCGAGATCAGCTTATCCCTCCCGAGCTTTTCGTTCATCTCGTCGACTTCCTTAGCGGTCCTCTGATCGCACCAGATTATCGAACGCCTGATGACCGCGTTGTCCTTGTCGAGCATGACAAGACCGTGCATCTGTCCCGAGAGACCGATGCCCTTGACGTCCTCCTTATTGACGCCGCTCTGAGCGACTACCGCTTTGATCGTCTGGATCGCGGCGTTTGCCCAGTCTGCGGGGTCCTGCTCGGCATAGCCGTTTTTCGGCTGATACATCGGGTACTCGATCGTCTTTGAAGCGATCACCGTCCCCTTTTCGTCGAACAGCACCGTTTTTGTGCCGCTCGTTCCGATATCGACGCCTATTACATAAGCCATAAAATTTTCCTCGCTTTCAGCATTTTTATTTTTACCGGATCAACCGGAAAATTTACTCTTCGGCATACATTCCCACTTCGGTGAGATTGCTGACCATTTCTTCATATGTCTCGCCGTCAGACTCGACGTTCACGCATTCCCCGGGATTTTCCGCGGAAATAATATCCCAAGTGAGCTTGGCTGACGGATTTTCTTTATACCCCAAATTTTTGGGGAGATTTTTAAGCTCCCGGCTTTTTGCGTATCCGCTGACGGTCTGGTAGTCCTGCATATAGACCTCCTCTTCCGTTTTATGGGAACCGAAGCCCCAACGTATCACGCCGTCGTTATATAAAATCCCGCCGTAGCGCTTTAAGATCGCCTGAGCCACGGGTCGCGTGCAGTTATCCAAATAGTATGTCCTCCTGCCGTCGTTGTCGGAAGGGGTCTCGATGAAAAAGAAGATCGGCTCGGGCAGAAGTTTGAGCGCGTCATGGAAAAATCTGCCGTAATCATCGCCCGAAAGGCTGAGAATGAAGCCGTCCTTTTTGGGTCGGTACTCCTTTAAAATCGGGGAAACGTCGGGGATAAATACCCCGGAAATCAGTGAAAATGCCATAAAATCTCCTTTAAGTCCGATTTTTTGGACTCATAATCCGAAAATTTCCGGGATAAGTCCGTATTTTTGGACAGTTATGTGTGTATAATGAAGATATAGAAAACAAGTAAAGGAGAAATCGCCATGATGTTCTATATCGCAATCTTATCGCTCGGACTTCTGTTCCTCTACACGCTTAGGGACGCCGTACTGACTTTGCAGCGTGAAAGAGACGCCAAAAGGGTCCAAAAGCCGCTTCCCGCCGATGATATAAATATTATAATACAAAATGAAAAGAAATGCAAGAGAGCAGGGTGAAAAATTTACGGATAACGGGAATTTTATCCTTGAAGCGGCTCTCAAAAGCGAACCGGGGAAGGATTCGTATCTGAATGTAATTCCCGCCGTGAAGGCTCTTAAGCGCGAGCCGATCGTATTTGATAAAAAAGTTACGTTTTTTATGGGTGAAAACGGCTCGGGGAAGTCCACCCTCATTGAAGGGATCGCGGCGGCGTTCGGCTTCAACCCCGAGGGAGGCAGTCTGAATTTCATGTTCGAGACGAGGGCTACGCATTCCGAGCTGTGCGACTGTCTCAGGCTGTCGAAGTTTTTAAGACCGAGAGACGGGTTTTTCCTGCGCGCAGAGAGTTTTTACAACGCGGCGAGCTATATCGACGAGCTTGACGAAATTCCCGCTTCCGCGCCGAAGATTTCAGAAAGCTACGGCGGGACGTCGCTTCACAAGATGAGCCACGGGGAAGCGTTTCTGAGGCTCGTGCAAAATCGTTTTTCCGGCAGCGGGCTGTATATTCTGGACGAGCCGGAAGCCGCGCTTTCGCCGATTGGGATCATGACGCTCATGCGTGAGGTGTACCGTCTTTCGGGGCTCGGCTCGCAGTTTATAATCGCCACGCACTCGCCGATACTCTCTGCGCTGCCGGGGTCTGAGATACTTTGGATCGACCGGGAAGGGATAAGGCGGGTCGATTGGCGAAATACCGAGCATTACGCGATCACAAGGGAGTTTTTGCTCCACCCTGAGAAGATGCTCTCGGAGCTTTTGAAATAGCGCCGAAACCGGTGAAAAGGTATTCGCAGGCAAGCCTGCTCATGCTGTTTAAAGTCCCCCCTCCCCGGCAGGGTGTGTGCAGAATCGGGGCGGGGTTACGCCCCTCCCCCGCCGGGGGAGGGGCTTTTGGTTGAGTGCGGGTCAGAAGAAAGGTCCGGCGGGGGTGGGGGCATAGCATGAGCGAAGCGAATACCTTTTGAGCAACGCGCCCCCCGGGCGCCGCTTCGCTCTCTGAGGAGCAGAGCGTCCCGCCATATCCGTGCCGCATTTGCTTTTTTATATCATTACAGCGGCGCCTCGGATTTTTCCGGGGTGCCGGCTTCGTTTTCGACAGTTTTTCACTTCAAAGCATGGTAAGCTTGACAAAGACAGAACAGCTTGTCTGTTCGGAAAGGACGCATATATGAAAAATTTCTTTAAAGGGCTTACCGTTTTCACTCTTTCACTTTTGATATTTCCTGCGGTGCCGTGGCTTATCGGCGCCGTTTCGACCGAAGAGGCTGTACCGGTCGCAGCCGATATCGAGATCAAAAAAGAGACCGCAGAGCCGGATATCCCCGAATATAAAATAGACGAAGTCAACGTCTATGACCCCGTGACCGAGCGTGAGATCACCCTGACGGCAAGGGAGTATGTCGCGTCGGCTTTGGCGGCACAGCTCTCGCAGGACAACCCCCGGGAACTGCTGAAAGCCCAGGCGGTGCTGATGTATACATACATATTAAAACGACGGGCTGACGAGATCAAATCCCCCACCCCCGATCTGCACGGCTGCGACGTCTCGACCGATTATAAAAAATACCCCCGGCTGATCCTCGGTGAGAAGGAGACCGTGGATATTTCGGCATACCGTGAGATCGCAGACGAGGTCGCGGGCGAGTACCTGAGCTACGGCGGTGAGCCCATCACCGTCGCGTATTGCCGTGCGGCGGGGTTATCTACGGAAAGCGCGCTGACGGTGCTCGGGGAAGATGTTCCGTATCTCAAAGCCGTGGACAGTTTTGAGACCGACGAGTATATCACGACCGTCAGCTACACCTCCGACGAGGTTTTCGCGAGGCTGACGACGACCAGCGACGGGTATGTGCTGCTCGGCGACCCCGACGGCTGGATCGGGATCAGTGAAGCCGAGCCGGACGGTTATGTGCGAAAAGCCACGCTCGACGGGAGGTTTATCCTGAGCGGAAGCGAGCTGGCAAACCTTTTGAATCTGCCATCGGCGAAGTTTACGTTCAGGTACAGCGGCGCGTCGGATCGGTTCACGTTCACGGTGTCGGGGTGCGGGAGCTTGGTGGGGATGAGCCAGCGGGGCGCCGCGGCGATGGCAGCGGAAGGGATGGATTACAGGGAGATTTTGGGGCACTTTTTTGTGGGGACGGGGTTGGAGGAATGTGGGTATTAAGGGTGTGGAAATGTGTTTTATGCATTTTAAATCACGGGCGGTTAGAATGATATGTGGAGCACATGCGGGGTTCCGCATAAGCCACCGTGCAATGGTGATTTAATGCGGTGAAGATAAGCCTTTGGATATGAGGGCTTGCGCAACCTGCTTAAATATATGGGGACAAGCCCTGCAGGGTTTTCCCCATACCCTTTTCCGGGCTGCCCTCACCCCCGACTTGCGACAAAAACTCTCAGAGCACGAGAAATCCTGCGTTTTTGATTGCGAAGTGCGATGAGCAAGTTTTTGCGCAAGTCATGCCCCCTCTCCCGAGGGAGAGGGGGCATTTGAGCCTCGCTTCGCTCGGCTCCGGGCGACTTCGTCGCCGGTTCTTTGTTGGGGGAACCCCCGGCGAGGGTTCCCCCGATGAAAACAGTCCACCGGACTGTTTTCATTCCCCCTTCCTGCGCTCATAAATGATAAAAGCAAGAATATGTCCGCAAGCGTACATATTCTTGCTTAAAGGATTTCGCGCTCTGCGGAGCGCGACCAAGGGCTCCGCCCTTGGATTCCGCAAGCCCTTTAAAAAGGGCTTGATCCTAAACTTGCCTTGTCTCACATAAGGTCGGTTGCAGAATCAATCTTCTAACCGTCTATCCTCTAACCTCTAATCTCAAACTCCCCTGCCGCTTTCAGCAGCTTGACATCGACCAACGCGTCCACCGAAATGCCGTCGGGGGTGTAATCCTCCTCAAAAATTTTGCCCTCTTCCCGAATCTTTGCCAAAAGCCCCGCTTCGGTGAACGGCAGCAGCAGCTTCATTCTCCTTGCGGTCTCGGGAAGCGCCTGCTGAAGGGCTTTAAGGAGATCGTCGATCCCGATCTTATACTTCGCCGATATAAGCACCGTGCCCTCCGGCAGAAGCTCCTTGCTCCACTCCGAAATGTCCGATTTGTTGAGCACCGTCACCACCGGGATGCCGTCGCAGCCGAGCTCTGACAGCAGCTCCTTTGTGACCTTCGTCTGCTCGGCGATGTCCTCGCTCGAACTGTCGCAGACGTGCAGTATCACATCTGCCGAAGCCGCTTCCTCCAAAGTCGACCTGAACGCCTCCACAAGATGATGCGGCAGACGGCTGATCAGCCCGACCGTATCGGTCAGAAGAACGCTTCTGCCGTCGGGGAGGACGATGGAGCGCGAGGTGGTTTCGAGCGTCGCAAAGAGCTTGTTTTCACACAAAACCCCCGCCTCGGTAAGAGCGTTCATCAGCGTGGATTTCCCGACGTTTGTATATCCGACGATTGCCGCCGTCAGCACGCTGTCCTTCTTGCGGCGCTTTCGCATAAGGTCACGGCGGGTCGCGATATCTTTCAGCTCCGATTCAAGGGCGTCTATCCTCGACCGGATATGCCGGCGGTCGAGCTCAAGTTTTGTCTCACCCGGTCCGCCTCTCATTCCTACGGCTCCGCCTGTCCTTGACAGCTGCTTACCCATTCCCGACAGCCTCGGGAGGAGGTATTTATACCTCGCAATATCTACTTGCAGCTTGCCTTCTTTGGTGTTCGCGCGTTGGGCGAAGATGTCGAGGATAAGCATGGTCCGATCGATCGTCTCGACATCAAGAGCTTCCTCGATATTTCTTATCTGCGTCGCCGTGAGTTCAAGATCGAAGACGACGACGTCGATATCAAAATCATCTACAAGCGCCTTCATTTCCTCAAGACGACCCGAACCGACCGCGGTCGCGGAATCGGGAGCGGGTCTTTTCTGGACGACTTCGCATACGGTCTCCCCGCCGGCGGTTCTTATCAGCTCCTTAAGTTCGGCTACAGATCGTTCGACGTCGTAGTCGCCGGTGTCTATAGCAGCAATCAGCGCCTTGGGGAGCTTCTCCGCGGCGCTGTCATTTACGAAAATATTTCCATAGTTATTTTCGATCATACATAAAGCCTCCTCTTCGGGATAAATTTACCCTTAATTTCAAAGACTTCTATGATCGGGTCTTTCACAGAAGTCGGTCATCTGCGAATGCTCATTTTTATGATTCTCCTTTATATTGATTTTATATGATCGGGCTTGCCGAACATATCAAAATATCATATAACCCCCGTCATCTCGTCAAGACCGAGCATCAGGTTCATGTTTTGGATCACGGCTCCCGCGCCGCCTTTTCCGAGGTTGTCAAACCTCGCCGCCATCAGACAGATGTCGTTGTCGCCGAAGATAAAGACCTGAACTTTATTCGAGCCTGCCATTCCCCCGGCGTCCAAGAAGCCTTCAAGGCTCTCGATCGACCCCTCGTAGGGCATGACGTCGATGAGCGGCTCTTTGTCGTAAAATCTTGTAAATGTTTCCCAAATCTGTCTCGAATGAAGCCTCTTGTCGAGCGTCCGCAGGTGCATCGGCACCGTGATTAAAATGCCGTTCGGGTAGTCGTCGATCATCGGGTTGATGGAGGGGCGGTAGGATATCCCGCAGGCGTGCATGATCTCCTTTTGCTGCAAAATCGTCTGATCGAGACCGTACTGCCTTGCCGAGGAGTAGCTTCTCGGTCTCTTGGGGTCCTCATAGAGGGCGATCATGTTTGCGCCTCCCGATGAGTAACCTACGACGCAGTTTACATATAAAGGAATATAGGGAGGCATGATCCTCGCCTTCATCAGCGGGTTTATCAGAAGCGCGGTGCCGACGGCAATAGGTGCCGGAAGCGCCACTCTCATCGCGTTTTTGATCTTCTCGCGCTGATCTATCCCGGTCTTAGCCTCTTTTCCGAGCTCCGGCATTCCGTAGACCCATGCCGGGGAAAGGCGGTAGGCGTTTGAGGTGTCGATGACCTTGACGCTGCGGTTTGTTATCAGCGGTACCGTCTCGACGACGGTCTGTGCGGACTGGCATAAAATAACGATGTCTGCGGTGTTTAAGAGCGATACTCTCTGCTCTTTGGACACCTGTTTTGTATTTTCAAGGCGGATGATCTCGAGATCGTCCCTGCCGGATATCATCTTGTTAAGATTTAAATTGACGGTGCCGTAGTGTCCGTCAATGAGGACTTTTTTCAATATAAACACGCACACTTTCGCTCGGGCTATATCCTGCCCACTATATATAGTTTTACATAATAATTGTCACATATTTCATCTTATTTGTCAAGAGTTTATTTGTTAAGAAAATATTAAGTTTTCTCGGAAAATGGGAAAATACTTTACAAATTCGGGAAAATATTGTACTATATTTATATATAAAAAATTTTTTCGGGTGATGCAATAATTCCAGCCCGAAAAGCGTATTACATATGAAACGAGTTTGAGGGAGGAAAGGAGAAGGATACTGTCCATGCCTAATGACATAAATATATACATATCCTCAGTGGTGGAAAAGTATTCCGACATGATCTACCGAGCGGCTTATCACGCTTTGTATGATAGGCACTACGCCGAGGATATCACCCAGGAGGTATTTTTGAAGCTGATGCGGACTCTGCCGGATTTTGAATCGGACGAGCATGAAAAGGCATGGCTCCTTCGGGTCACGCTCAACATGTGCTACTCCCACAACCGAAAAGAGTATGCACACCCGATGACGGAACTGAAAGACAATCTCGGGTCGTATGATCAGGAATTTGACGACAGCCCGGTGCTTCAGGCTGTGATGGAGCTGCCGGAGAAATACCGCACGCCCGTATACTTACATTATATAGAGGGCTACAAGGTCGCCGAGATTTCAAAGATCACCGGGGTAAATCAGAATACCGTGCTTTCGCTTTTGAAAAGGGCTCGCGAGAGGCTTAAAAAAATTTTAAAGGAGGAGTTTGACTATGAAGAAACCTGAATATCGGATAGAAGTCGGCTCACTCCGCTTAAGCGATGAATTCAAGGAAAATCTCAAGGCGAAGATGCTTGAGGAGTACAACGAAAAAGGTAAGACCGGGCCGGATATCGAGATCACAAACAATAAGAATTTTGCACAGAAATACGGAAAATACGCGGCTGTCGCAGCGGCGCTTCTGCTCGTCGTATCGACAGTGAGCGTCGCGACAGTAGGCGGGCTCCAAAGAGCCAAATCGGAGGACGCAGCCGACTCCGCACAGATGAAGGCGGGCGCAGACGCCGTTAATGACGCTTCCGAGGAAATCTTGGAAGCCCCGGGTTTTGCGGATATTCCCGAGCCCGAGCCGGAAGCCGAGGTCGAGGAAGAAATTTTGGCGGAGGTCCCGGTCGAGCCCGAAGCCGAAACTCCCGACGAGCCGGAGATGACCCTATACAGCGACGAGATTCCGATAGATGATTCCGAGCAGGTCGATGAGGAACTCCCGCCCTCCGACAACAATCCCATGTCGAATTACGCGCCTTCGTCCTATGACGGAGACTACAGGAGCGAGGACTATCTCAACACCGCGACGGGAAGCGGAGAAGGTCTGCCGGATACTTCGGTCGTGAGCAAGCTGATTCTGAATAAGACCGTGATATCGGCTCCCGCCGTCGCTTCGGCTGAAAACGAAGCCGCCGTAGATGATGGAGAATCGGTATCCGAAACGTCTCCGGCGGAAGCGCCGATGGAAGCGCCTGTAGAAGCTCCGGTTGAAGAACCTGATGAAGCGCCGGTTGAAGAACCTGTTGACGCTCCCTTGGAAGAGGACGTGGAAGAGATCGACGAAGCGATCGGTTATCCCGTTCAGGGCTCTGAACTTCCCGAAGATGAAGATGTAGAAATGCCGAATATCGATTACGATTTTGAGCCGACCGATCCGACGGCAATTACGGAGGAGGAAACAACGGAAGTTGCGGAAGAGGAATCCGTGAGCGTCGATGTTGTCTTAGAATCCGAGGTCCCGCAGGAGGAGGAGATTATTGCTGTGAACCCCTGCACAGACATACCCGAGGAGGAGCCGTATGACAGCTACTACGACTACCGGGACCATCATATCGATCCGAACGTGGGGACGGGGCTGGTAAAGTTTGAGATAGTCAAGGCTTACTCACCTGCCGAGATTTCCTACGCAGCCCCGGGTATCTTCATCGACCCGACGGCGCAGACATTATATAAAATAAAAATCAAATACGATTACTTCGGGTCGCAGAATTTAGATATCAACAGGCTGATGATCTCGGACGGGGCAGCGGCGGTGCAGCTCGAGGGAAGACCCGTTCTGAGCGGGGAATATATCGCGAGAATTACCGAGAATTCGGACGGTATAATCGAGCCCGACGCCAACATGATCTACAAAATCTACAACATTAACGGCGTGGATATTGCCTACCATATTTGGTCGGATTTAGGAAATAACATCAACCCCGGCGACACCGACATGGGACTTGACGAGAGCGAGGCGGAGGTCTATACGACCGCCGGGAACAATCCCGAAAAATACGTCCACAAAGCGGCTGTAAACGAGCTGACGAGGTATCTTAGGAGAAATCTTCTCCGCATGGAGCCTAAGCTTTTGGATTTAAGTTCCGGTGCAAAAGCTCCCGAATCCGAGATCAGCGCGAGCTATGCAGAGGGGGCGATAAAGATCGATATTGCGGACGGGCTGGCAGAATTTCCCGACCCCGACGGCAAGGTGAAGGCGATCTTGGAGGAGATGGGCGCCGAGATCGGCAATAAGACATGCAGCGTCATCACAAAAGACGGCTCGAAGGCGTACTTTAAGGAAGGCGTGCTAACCGGGCTCGACGCCGTATCGGCAGACAAACCGTTTTACCTGCGGCTCGGCGGCGTGACGACCGGGATGAGCTCCGAGGAGGCGCTGAGGGCTCTGGGGCTTGAGGGCAGAAAGTTAGAACCGAACGGTGTGATAAAGATTTCCGCTCGGGATGGAGACGGCTGGAGCGCGACGGTGAGGGTGGAGAACGGAAGAGTTACGGGGGTGGGGGTGAGGATTACGGGATAAAGGGGAAAGCGCGGGAAGCGGTGCTCAGCTCAGGCGGCATAAATTCCGGAAAGGATTTGTTTAGGTTTATTTCATAAGATTTGTAGGGGAGAACTCTGTGGGAACGGGGCTCCCCTATCCCCTTTTCCGAATGTGGGGAACCCCTGCGGGGTTCCAGCAGACGCGGGGTTTTGTCTGCAAGCACGAGCAATCTCACGTTTTTGATTGCGAAGTGCGAGCAGCAACAAAACCAGCTTATGCTCCCTCCTGCGCTTATTTACGATAAAAAGCAAGACGACGGCTTACGCCGTCATCTTGCTTGAGGGTTTCGCCCGTTGCGACGGGCGACTCGGGGACTCTGTCCCCGAGACCCCTGCAAGCCCTTTAAAAAGGGCTTGATCCTAAACTTGCTTTGTCCCGCTTAAAGTCGGTCGCTAATTTCTAATCTCTAAACATCTAACCTCTATCCTCTAAAAGTGCTTGCATTTTCCCACCGTCTATGCTATAATAAAACTGCCGCTATGAACTTGAAAAGTTTGTGCGGCAGTGATCATCTTCATCACATCAACATCTTCACACCATCTGCATCGGGAGGTACACCATGGAAGAGAGAGACAGTCTTCGGACGCTTTTATACGGGCTTGCGCGGGTCGGGCTTTTCTGGCTGATCTCGATTTTTGCCTCGATCATCGGGAAAACGGCTCTGCTCGGGATTTTGGGCACCGCCTTGCCCCGGCTCGCTTTATATGACAATCCACGGCTGCTCTCATTATTCAGCTGGTTTATCGTACTGATCTTCCTCATTCCCCTCTTCTGGGACGACGGAAAAAGGCATACCGCCTACGGGCTCTACAGTCCGGTGATAACCGCCATCGTCCTCATCATCACCGGTATGAGCTTCTATATTCCTGCTCTCGTTTCGGATTATATGGAGGATTTCAAGGCGGTTGCCGCGGTAAACGGCTTCTACTTCACGGACTACTGGCTTTCGGCGGTATCGGAAGATATTCAGGTTTATTCACTCCTCGGGACGCTTTTGAACGTCGCGGTCTGCCTTATCTTCTACGTCCTTTCCCACATTTTTTATAAGGGAAAATTCGACGATGAGGATTACACCTGAGGCAGGAATGACACGGAGGACTGGCTGTGTTTGTAGAACAGCAGCTCCGCAGGGCTCTGATGAGGCATGGCGATCCTGCCGTCGGGAGCCGCGCAATAGTTGTCGATGTTGGAAAGAGGTATCCTCACCGAGATAACGGTGCCCTTGTTTCCCGCGTCGATGACCGGCACGATGCCGTAGTGATTGCAGAACAGCGACAGAATCTTGAGACCTCCGCACTTTCCGGGGGTCTTTATCATTCTCGAATAGTCCTCGGAAGACAGCCCGTAGCCGTCGTCGGTGATCGTCACAGCCGCGACGTCGTTGAATTTCTTGATCCTGACTGCGATCTTGCCGTCGTCCTGCTCGACGTTCTGGAAGGCGTTGATAAGGAGGTTTGCAAACATCATCTCATATCTCTTGGGATCGCAGCGGCAGAATATCTTCGGCTCAATATCAACCGACAGCGAGATCGTCGATCTGCGAAGAATAAACCTCGCGCGGTTGCAGAGCTCGATCGTCTGCTTCGAGATGTCGAAGTCGTACTCGGGGAAGTCCTCCTCTTTGCCCTCGGCATAGGTCTCAGCCTCGATGGCGTTCTGAAGCTCAGCCGATACCCACATCGCCAGCCTCACGCTTTCCTCGATGGTGTGGATCTGATCCTCCATCTCCTGGAAGGTGTAGGAGTCGAGGAGCATGTTGTTGTAGTGGATCAGCTTCGCCAAGCAGTCCGACATTAGCTTTTTGTTGACGCCGACTCCGGTGTCAAGACGCGATAAAATCATTTCTGTTTCAAGATTATCCATAAGATCATCTCCGCTTTCTTAAAATTTTCCAGATTTTTCCCGGCTCAGAGCCGTTTTTGCTTTTTGCAGTAATATTTTATCATATTTTGGGGCAATAGTCTATACTTTTTTAAAATTTTAAACTTTTTGAAGATCGCATAGCACTGAAATTGCATTACCCATAAAGGGCTTGAACATCGCCCGAAAATCTGCTATAATTTACTCATCACCCGCAAGGAGGCTCGCATGTTTGGAATATATTTACATATACCTTTCTGCCTACGGCGCTGCAACTACTGCGATTTTTGCTCGTCGGTCGGCGATGAATATGCCCGGGCGCGATATGTAAAAGCCCTTGTGAAGGCGGTTTCCGCTTCCGACGTCTCGGGTCCTGCCGACAGCGTTTACTTCGGCGGAGGCACGCCTTCACTGCTTTCAAGTGATGAAATTTTTGAGATCATCTCCGCCGTCAACGAAAAATTTCCATTGACCCGGGACTGCGAGATCACCCTCGAAGCCAACCCCGGGACAGTCACGCAAAAAAGCCTCGCAGGCATTCGCAGAGCGTGCGTAAACCGCCTATCCATCGGCATTCAGAGCGCTTCGGACGACGACCTTAAGCGGCTCGGTCGCCTCCATGATTTTAAGCAGGCTGTCGAGGCGTTTGAGATGGCAAGGGATGCCGGTTTTGACAATATTTCGGCGGATATCATGCTCGGGCTGCCTTATCAGACCCGGGAAAGCGCCGCTGAATCGGTCGCGAAGATTGCCGACCTCGAGCCGGATCATGTCTCGGCTTACATGCTCAAAATCGAGCCGGGGACGGCTTTTGACTGCCCGCAAATCCGGGATTCGGTGCCGCCTGACGACGACGTCGCAGACATCTATCTCGACACCGTTTCGGCGCTCGAAAGCCGGGGGCTGAAACAATATGAAATATCAAATTTTTCCAAATACGGATATGAATCCCGACACAATCTCAAATACTGGACCCTTGAGGAGTACGTCGGCTTCGGTCCGTCGGCACACTCTTTTTACGGCGGTAGGAGATTATTTACGCCTCCCGACATCGGAAAATTCATGGAGGACCCGACCAAATCCCCCGAAATCGAGGACGCTTCGCCGAATTTTCTTAGCGAGTACGTCATGCTCGGTTTAAGACTGCGTAAAGGCATTTCACTTGACAAATTTTCCGGACTCGGAGGCGATAAAACCGCGCTGCTAAAGGCATGTAAAGCATTTTTACTTGCCGGATATATGATCTTGGACGGCGACAGATTGGCGCTCACGCCGGAGGGATTTTTGGTCTCGAACGGAATTATTTCGGAAATTATCTGAAAACGCTTGCAAAATCCGCGTATTTATGGTACAATTTTTATATATAAATTCTCTTGGAGGTCGCGTCGTGAAAAAATTTTTCAGCATACTGTTCGCCTCGGCTCTTGCCTGCATGATCCTCTGCTCCTGCGCGGAAAATGATGAGGACGAAAATATCTATATACCGATAAAATCCGGGGGCGGGATAAATTACGAAACGGCTCATGCAATCGTCGGCACGATCTCCGAGGAGGTCACGCTTGACGGCGGGTTTACGAATCCCTACCGCACCAACCTCATGTTCACAAGAAGAGGCGGCAAGATCGAATCAATAAACGTCCGCGAGGATCAGGAGGTCAAAAAGGGCGAGGTCATCGCGAAGATCAGCGGCGACGAGCTTGAGGACCTGATAACCGTTGCCGAAATCCGCCTGAATAGCGCAAAATCGACCTATGAGACGCTGATTTCGCAGCATGCTTCCGAGGAGGATATCGAGTTTGCGAAGATTGATCTCGACCTCGAGCAGATGGATTACGACGCGCTGGTCGCCGACCGCGAATATTTGGAGCTTAAGGCTCCGTTTGACGGCAGGATCGTCTCGCTGGCGGGTTACCGCGAGGGCTCGTATATCGATAAAAACGCCGTTTTTTGCACGATTTCCGATTCATCCAAAACATGTCTTACGGTGACGGATTACGCGACGCAGCTGTCAAATGTCTCGTTCGGCACGAAGGTCGGGATCGCGCAGGGAAATCTCACCGAGACGACCGGAAAGGTCGTCGATACGCTGACCGGCGAGGCGGTCATTCACACCCCCGAAGGCGAGAGGCAGACGGTCACGGTGACGACGTATGTGATCGAGTGCGACGACCCGAACGCGGAATTTCTGGACCTCGGCGGTATCACGGTCACGTTCACGACGGTGAGGCGCGACGACGCGGTGATTGTCCCGGCGGAGGCGATTTTTGAGGCTACGGACGATACTTCCGGCGAGACTGCGAACTTTGTAAACGTGCTGATGAACGGGATCAAGGTGCAGACGCAGGTCACGGTCGGGATCACGACGGCAGACGGCAGGGCTGAGATCACGAGCGGGCTGAGCGGGGACGAGACGCTGATAATCAGATGACGGAATTGAGAAGTCAGAGGACAGAGGCGAAGATTTTACTCTCTGCGGTTCAATAGGGTTTTGCGTGTAGAAGTTAGATGATCAGAGGTTAGAAATCCTGCGCCAAGCCTTAGTTGAGACAAGTCAAGTTTAGGATCAAGCCCTTTTTAAAGGGCTTGCGGGTTCCAAGGGCGGAGCCCTTGGTCGCGCTCCGCAGAGCGCGAAATCTCCGCAAAAAGGACAGCGAGAGCTGTCCTTTTTGCTTTTATCGTTCAAAAGAGGGCGACGAAGTCGCCCGAAGCCGGAGGGGTGTGAGCAGAAGCCGGTTTTGTTGCCAATCGCACTTCGCAATCAAAAACGTGAGATTGCTCGTGCTCTTGGACAAACCCCCGCGTCTGCGGGAACCCCGCAGGGGTGCCCCACAGCCGGAAAGGGGTTTGGGGAAAACCCTGTAAGGGTTGTCCCCAACAAAAAACCGGCGACGAAGTCGCCCGAAGCCGAGCGAAGCGAGGCTAAAAGCCCCTCCCTCGAGGGAGGGGTTGGGGGTGGGTGGCTTTAAACAGCATTCCCATAATTTTGCGGAGGCAAAATTATGGGAATACCTTTTAGCAAATGCAGCCTCGGGCTGAAAACCAATTTCAAGAGCTCTATCCCCCGCAAATAACCATCCCCCGGCAAAGCCGGGGGTATTTCAATAATCGCCCCGTAGGGGCTCAGATTACAAGCCACGCCTTGAAAGGCGTTCTGCCACAGGACGCTTCGCGGCTGCGGTCTTTTGCGTCCTGTTACTGCTTACCCGTTGAACGGGTCGGTGTCGTCCAAAGTCAGCTGCCCTGATGTTCTATCCTCTTCCAACTGCCTTTGGATATACTCCGTTATTGCCTTTGTGTTTTTACCTGCCGTGTCCACATAGTATCCCCTGCACCAAAATGAGCGGTTCCTATACTTATACTTCATATCTCCCCACTTGTTGTAGATCATGATGCTGCTCTTTCCTTTCAGGTACCCCATGAAAGACGATACCGCGTGCTTTGGCGGTATCTCCACAAGGATATGTATATGGTCGGGACAGGCTTCTGCTTCCAACAGATTTACCCCATACCAGTTGCATAGTTGCCTCAGCATCTGACCGATTTCCAACCTTTTGGTGCCGTAAAACACCTTTCTGCGGTACTTTGGCGCGAATACTATATGGTACTTGCAATTCCACTTTAAATGTGATAAACTGTGTATGTCATTCACTTTGTAATGACCTCCTTTTGACTTTCGTTGCAGTTCGCAGCCGCATTCTTAGTATAGTCAAAAGGAGTTTTATTTGCAAGACTGATAGCTATAAGCTTTTTTGAACCCCCGGCCGAGCCGGGGGTTTTCGAGATACAAAAAGGCTCCCCGCCCGGGGAGCCCTTAATTATGCCTTATATGACAAATCAGTCATTCAGCGACTTGTCAAGCTCCGCAAAGTACTTGATAGTGCGGACCATCTGGGTGGTGTAGCTGTTCTCGTTGTCATACCAAGAAACAACCTGGACCTCATAGAGATCATCGGCAATATTGGAGACCATGGTCTGGGTGGCGTCGAAGAGGGAGCCGTACTTCATTCCGATGACGTCGGAGGAGACGATCGGATCCTCATTGTAGCCGTAGGAAGCGGAAGCGGCAGCCTTCATGGCGGCGTTGATGCCTTCCTTGGTGAGACCCGCCTTCTTGACGACGGCGGTGAGGATGGTGGTGGAACCGGTCGGAACGGGGACTCTCTGGGCGGAGCCGATGAGCTTGCCGTTCAGCTCGGGGATGACAAGACCGATAGCCTTGGCAGCGCCAGTGGAGTTAGGAACGATGTTCGCAGCGCCGGCACGGGCTCTACGAAGATCGCCCTTGCGGTGAGGACCGTCGAGGATCATCTGATCGCCGGTGTAGGCGTGAATGGTGGACATGATGCCGCTCTGGATAGGAGCATAGTCGTTAAGAGCCTTAGCCATGGGCGCTAAGCAGTTGGTGGTGCAGGAAGCGGCGGAGATGATGGTGTCGTCCTTGGTGAGGGACTTCTCGTTTACGCCGTAGACGATGGTCGGGAGATCGTTGCCCGCGGGAGCGGAGATGACGACCTTCTTGGCGCCTGCCTTGATGTGCGCTTCGCTCTTAGCCTTGGAGGTGTAGAAGCCGGTGCACTCGAGGACAACGTCGACGCCGAGCTCGCCCCAAGGGAGATTCTCAGCCTTGGGCTCGGCATAGATGGTGATCTCCTTGCCGTCAACGATGATGGCGCCGGGGGTGACGACGGTCTTGCCGTCCTCAGCATATACGGCGGGCTTTACGTCAACGGTGTGAAGACCCTCGCCGATCCTTCCGCAGTAGCCGCCCTGAGCGGTATCGTACTTGAGAAGATGAGCGAGCATCTCGGGCTTGGTGAGGTCGTTGATGGCGACGATCTCGTAGCCCTCGGCGCCGAACATCTGGCGGAATGCAAGACGTCCGATTCTGCCGAATCCGTTAATTGCAACTTTTACTGACATGGTAAATTCCTCCTAAATATAGAATTGCGTTTGATTGCACTATCTATATTACAACAAATCGCGGAAGTTTTCAAGCCCTTTGGCAAAAAAATTTCAAAAAAGAGGGGCGATTTTTCAAAATGCGGCGTCAAACAAATTTTAAAATTAACAGAATATGCACAATTTGGATTTCCAAAAGCTTTTGAAATCATAAACATGCCGATATTTTGCGCTCCCCTGTTCTCATGGAGTGTCCCAAACGACCACATTATAATAATTTTTTACTTGGTGATTCGCTGCTACTAAACGCTTTCCATCAACTGATTTGGGTTTAAATGTGGGCAGATGGGACACTTCCCTGTTCTCAAAAAAGGTTGATTTTTTTCTTCGCCCGTTGTATAATAAAGTGTTAATCAAAAAATTTTCGCCGGGTGCAATAATTCCGGCTTGAAATCGGTATTATGGAGAGAAGCATATGATCTATCTTGACAACGCCGCTACGACGGCTGTATCGCAAAAAGCCGCGGAAGCCTGCATGTTCGCGATGCGCTCGTGCTACGGCAATCCGTCGAGCTTATATCACTTCGGCATCGAGGCTGAAAAGCTCCTTGATTTTTCTCGTGAGACGATCTCGGGCGCGATCAATGCAAAGCCCGAGGAGATATTCTTCACCTCGGGGGCCACCGAATCCAACAACGCCGCCGTGATGGGGCTCGCCTCGGTCTACGGCAAGAGAAAGCGGCGAGCCGTCGTCACCGGTATCGAGCACCCCTCCTGCCTTGAAGCCTTTATGAGACTTAAGGAAGAGGGTTTTGAAGTCGCCGTGATCATGCCGAATAAAGACGGCCTGATCACCGAAGACATGCTCTTTGATTCGGTAGATGAGAACACCTGCCTCTTAAGCGCCATGCTCGTGAACAACGAGACGGGGCACGTTTTGCCGATAGATAGGGCGTTTCCGAGAATCAAGAAAGCCTACCCCGGCTGCATGCTCCACAGCGACTGCGTTCAGGGGTTCATGAAGCTTCATATCAACGTCAGAACGCTCGGCGCCGACGTCATCTCGATCAGCGGGCACAAGGTCCATGCGCCGAAAGGGGTAGGCGCGATGTGGATAAAAAAGGGCGTGAGGGTCCGTCCCCTGCTCGTCGGCGGGGGTCAGCAAGGCGGGATAAGGTCCGGTACAGAAGCCGTCCCGACGATCTACGCCTTTGCAAAATCCGTAGAGGAGCTTCGGGGGAATATTTCCGAGAGATATGAGCATGCGACGGGTCTTAAGCGGCTTGCGGAAGGGCTTTTACGGGATTTGGGGTGTGAAATTCTGTCCCCCGAATGCGGCTCGCCTTATATTCTCAGCGTGCATGTCCCGGGGATAAAGAGCGAGACGGTTCTGCATTTTTTGGAATCAAAGGGGATCATGGTCTCGAGCGGGTCCGCGTGCTCAAAAGGCAAAAAGAGCCGGGTGCTGACGGCTTTCGGATTTTCGGGTAATGTCGCGGACAGCGTCATCAGGATAAGCACGTCCCATAATACTTCGGAAGAGGACATAAAAGCCCTTGCTGACGGCGTTTCAGAGGCTATGAAAAGTCTTGTAAAAATTAAGAGATGAGGTAAAAATATGAAAGAGCTTATACTTTGCAAATACGGAGAGATCGTCCTCAAAGGGCTCAACCGGGGCGGTTTTGAAAACGAGCTGATGAAAAACGTCCGCAGGCGGATTAAGCCGCTCGGGAAGTTTGATCTCAGGTCTTCCCAATCGACGCTCTACGTCACCCCGCTTGAGGAAATTTCAGATATGGACGAGGTCATGGAGCGCCTGAAAAAGGTCTACGGGATCACCAAGCTCTGCAAGGCGATCGGCGCCGAAAAGAACGTAGACAGCATATTTGAGGTCGCATACTCACGCTATGAAGAGCTTTTGCGTAACGCTGAAAGCTTCAAAGTTGTATGCAAACGGTCGGACAAGAGCTTTTATATGACGTCTCCCGAACTTGCCGCAGAATTGGGCGGGAGGATTCTTGAAAAGCTTCCGCACCTGACGGTTGACCTGTTCGAGCCGGAGGTCACCATCGTTTGCGAGATAAGAAGCGAGGGCGCTTTTATTCATGATATCGCCTCCGACGGCGCAGGAGGAATTCCGGTCGGGACTTCGGGAAGAGGGCTTTTGCTCCTCTCGGGAGGCATCGACTCCCCTGTCGCGGGCTGCATGATGGCAAAGAGAGGGGTGGAGGTGTCAGCGATACACTTCGAGGCGCCGCCTTATACGTCGGAAAGAGCGCTCCTAAAGGTCGAAAAGCTCGCCAAGAAAATGTCCGAATACTGCGGCAGGATATCCTTTTACACCGTGCCCTTCACAAAAATTCAGGAGGAGATCAGAAACAACTGCCCCGAGGAATTCTTCACGCTCATCATGCGCAGGCTGATGATGGAGATCGCCCAGAGGATCGCCGAGAAAAACGGGCTCACGGCTCTTATTACCGGCGAAAGCCTCGGTCAGGTCGCGTCTCAGACGATGGCTGCGATGGTCACGACCGACGCCGTTTGCAGAATGCCGGTGTTCAGACCTTGTATAGGATTGGATAAAAAGGAAATAATTGATAAATCATATAAAATCGGGACCTTTGAGATATCCATCGAGCCGTATGAGGACTGCTGCACCGTCTTTACCCCGAAGCACCCAAAGACCAAGCCGAGGCTTGAGGACGTCGAAGCCGCTCAGGCATGCTATGACTTTTCGGAGCTTATAGATGAAGCCGTTAATGGCACGAGGGTAAAAAACATCACGCCCTATTAAAGAGGTGAAAAAATGAGAAGCTTTGAAGCGCTTGCGCGCGAATATATTGAC
This sequence comes from uncultured Clostridia bacterium, assembly GCA_947627985.1. Lineage (GTDB taxonomy): Bacteria > Bacillota > Clostridia > Oscillospirales > Ruminococcaceae > Faeciplasma. The sequence goes on along the minus strand of CANQYD010000005.1, from coordinate 17,188 downwards.
AAAACGGCAGGTTTTGTGGTACAATGTATGATTGAGAAGAATTTGCGCATTTCCTTGGCGGAAAGCTGCACGGGAGGAATGATCTCGCAGATCATCACCTCGGTGCCGGGCGCGTCGGGAATATTTGAATGCGGCGTCGTCAGCTACTCGGAAAGGATAAAAGAGGAACTTTTGGGCGTGCCGAAGAGCATTATCGAAAAGTACGGCGTGGTGTCGTCCGAGACTGCGATATCCATGGCTGAAAACGTCATGAGAATCTCGGGCAGCGATATATCAGCCGGGGTGACGGGTATCGCGGGTCCCGGTGGAGACGGGATAAATCCCGCGGGGACCGTCTACATAGCCGTTATTTATAAGGATAAGAGATATGCCGCCAACTTGGCACTTAATCGTTTCGGCGAGCTTACGCGGCAGGAGATACGCCTCGGGACGGCTTGCGCCGTTCTTAAGAAGGCGGAGGAATTCATCAACAGGCATTGAATCGTCAGCGTCTTTAATGAGGAGGACTGTTTTATGTCGATGCTTAATGAAGTGCGAAAAGGCGTCCGCGTCGAGCGGGACCGTTCCTTCATGGGCAGAGTAAAGGAGATAATCCCTTGGAAGGGCGATACCCCGAGGGAGATCATCAGAAAACTCGTTTTCATAGTGTCTGTGGGAGTGCTGATATACTGGTGCTACACGGCATATATATACTTCATGGGTTCAAAGAGCATGATCGACGACCAGAAGACCCTCTCCGACCTCTTCAACTCCCCCGACAGCTCGGTGACTTCCGACGGCGGGCAAGGGGCGGCGGTAAATCCCGAGAACCCGATTCAGATCGGCACACCCGAGACAGAGGACCCGAATGTTCCGTCGGCTCCCCCTCAGAGGCTTTCAAAATTTGACGCTTTATACGCGATCAACCCCGACGTCGTCGGCTGGCTCTCCATCGACGGGATTTATCTTGAAGATACGGACGAGCTCGCCATCAACTATCCCGTCGTTCAGACGGATAACAACGACTACTATCTTGAAAAGGATTTCTACGGCGAGACTCAGGACTACGGCGCTCTCTATGCCGATTACAGGGCTAATCTCACCGGAATCGGGCACTCCTCTAACGTCACGATTTACGGTCACAACATGAAGACGGAATACTATTTCCATCATTTGAGAGACTACAACCGCACGTCCCCGGGATTTGTGAGCGAACATCGGCTGATCAATTTCAGCACGCTTTATGAAGAGAGCGAGTATATCGTCATCGGCTACTTCTTTGTATCGACAAATGAGGAGGACGACAATCAGCCGCTGTTTTCCTATCACAACTGCGTGGAATTCAATACCCCGGCGGATTTTGACTACTGGTACAAAAACGTCATGTACAGAAACTACTACAAGACGGATATCGACTGCACCATCGACGACGAGTATCTGACGCTTTCTACATGCTCGTTTGAGATCACCGATTCGAGATACGTCCTTGTCGCAAGGAAGTTAAGACCCGGCGAGGACCCCGATCAGTATACCTATGAATTCAATTCCGACCGCCATATGCCGGAAAAATGGCTCCATGCCAACGGCAAGAAAGTTGTGGACGACGGCGGTCCGGATTATGAATATTACGTCCCGAATAACTAAACGAAAGGATCTGAAAGAAATGCCCCGCAAAAAGAGCCTTTTAAAGATTTTGACGATGATTTCCGCGGCTGCCGTTTTATCGACAAGTGTAACGGGCTGCGGCAAGAAGATCGAAGAGGAGCCGGAGGTGACTGGCGACGTCACTCTTTCCACTCCCCCGCCGATAACTACCGTCTCCGAAGCTACTACAGAAGCCACTACCACCGAGCCGCCGCCGGTCGAGCCCGAGCCTTTGGAAAAATATCTTGAATATTACGAGCAGAACGACGATTTTGTCGGGTGGATAAGAATAGACGGAATTACGCATTCAAACGGCGAGCCCTACATAGACTATCCGGTAGTTCAGGCTGAGGACAACTCCTACTATCTTGACAAGAACTTTGAAAAGAAAAAGGACGCAAAGGGCACCATCTATGCCGATTACAAGGTCCCGATAACCGGTCTTGACATGGCTGACAACGTCACCCTTTACGGTCACTCAAATAAGGACAGAAGCTTTTTCAGAATGCTCCTTGACTACAAAAAACTTGATGTGGTTCGGGACGCATATATCATCAACTTCGACACGAGATGGGAAGAGGCGCAGTATGTCGTCGTCTCCTGCTTCCTGATAGGCATTTATGAAAATCAGGACGATATTCCGCTCTTTGAATACTTCAAATGCCGTAATTTCGACACGGTGGAGGATTATAATTATTTCTATGACAACATCATGCTGAGAAATTACTATACCTCCGGCGTGGAATGCGAGTACGGCGATCAGTTCCTGACGCTCTCTACCTGCGACTACGTCTTCTCCGACTCAAGATTCGTCGTCGTCGCAAGAAAGGTCAGGGAGGGCGAAGACCCGAGCGTCTACAAGGATACATATGAAAAGAATCCCGACAGGCATATGCCCAAAAAAGCCCGATAAGAGGTCAGAAAACAGATAGTCAGATATCAGATTTAAAAGGTGTGAGCACTTGAAAAAATTTACGGAATTTTTCAATATGAAAAGGATCATCATTATTATGTGCCTGATCCTTGTCTATTCCTGCGCGTTTTTGTTTATCAAGGTCTATGCAAAAAAGACGCTTCTTGATTCGGAAGCCCTGCCTTCGGACCGGTCTTTAATAACTGAACCCGCCGAGACGACCGTCACCGAGGAGCCGGAAGATATGCTTCCGGGGGTCGGGTATGATCTTCCCGTGACCACAACGGCTCCCGTTACCGAAGCGCCGTTAAGCGTCAATACCGAGAACATGACCCCCGAACAGCTTGTGAATAAGCAGGTCGCCGGAAGAGCGGTCATGAAGCTTGCCGCGGCTACTAAAGTTTCGGATATCGCGGTGTCGTCTCAGGATAACGATGCTTCCGAGACTACGGCGGCTTCGGAGTCTTCCGAAAAATCAGCAGCCGCAACCAAGAAAACCGAAGCCGAAACAAAAAGCGAGACCAAGGCTACAAAATCGGAATCCGCAAAAACTTCCAAAACCGCCGAGACCTCCGAGGAAGAGGAGGAAATATTTGACGACGAGGAGGAAGAGGAGGAGCTTGATGACGACTCCGAGGAGTATGACGACGACTCCGAAGAAGAGGTCGCAGACGAGCAGGTCGATATAGACGAGCTGACGGGCGGCGCTGAATATACAGAGCTTACCGATCAGGAGCTTTCGGAGCTTCTTTCAAGGCTCGGGGTGTCGAGCATAGATGAACTGATGAATCAGAGCGCGACGATTTCTACGGATAACGGGGGATTTACGCCATCTTCAAAAAGCTACAAAAACGAGACCCTGACAATTTATGACACCACATACGGTCAGATGAGGACGGATAACGCGTACGACATCGTCTGCGAGATCACTAACGCCGAGGTCGGAGACAGCTTCGAGTTTGAGGCTATCAAGGCTCAGGCGGTCGCCGCATATACCTATGTCAAATATTACGAGCAAAAGGGCGAGGTCGCCGAAATAGGCACCAAGGCTAACCCCTCCTCCACCATCAAAAAGGCTGTCGACGCCGTAGACGGGCTTGCCGTGTATTACAACGGCGAGTACATCATGACGCCCTTCTCGGCTTCTCAGGGTGGATTCTCCGCCGCCTCCAAAAACGTATGGGGCGGGGACCTGCCGTATCTACAGTCGGTGAGAAATGATTTTGACTATCTTGATACCAAATATTACGGGCTTCAGACGTCTTACACCGTGAACGAGCTGAGGGAGAGGATCGAATCAAAGACCGACATCAGGCTCTCGGAAAATTACTACGACTGGATAAGGGTATTAAGCAATAACGACTCGATCTACGTCGGCGAAATGGCGATAGACGGTCACACGACGGCATATATAAACGGTCGGGAGAGGACCATCACCGGGCACATCTTCCGCTCTTATATCCTGCCGCTGAAATCAGCCGCGTTCACCGTCAGCTACTCCGACGGCGTCTTTACCTTCACGACCTACGGCTACGGTCACGGCGTCGGGATGTCGCAGATAGGCGCGAACCTCTATGCCAAAAACGGCTACACGTTTGACCAGATCCTCACCCACTACTACACGGGAGTGACGATAAAGTGAGAAAGCTTGCTCTGCTCCTCGTATTTATCCTGATGATGACCGGGTGCGCGCAAAATGCCGATGTTTATGATAATCCGGAAGATGATATTCCCTCCCCCGACAATTCAGAGGCGGTGATTCCGGAAGATGATGATGATAACTCACCCACCCCGATATATGACACCTCCGCAATTTTAGAGGCATATCGGTCGGGCGATCGGTCAAACCTATCCGAAAAAGATTTAACCATACTTGAAGAGGCGGAGAAGGTTATCCCGGAGTTTTATGAAGAGGGAATGAGCGAGCCGGATATCGTCGCGGCGGCGCATGACTGGATCGTCACGCACTTAACCTATGATGAAAACGAGCTGCTTGCCATACCCCATCAGACCCCCGATACCGAAAATCCCTACGGCGCGCTGACTTTGCGGCAGGGCATATGCATGGGATATACCACGCTGTTTCAGCTCTTTATGGACATGCTCGGGGTGGAGTCTCAGATCATAAGAGGCGAGGGCGACGGCATTAACTCATGGGAAGAACATGCATGGAACCTCGTGCATATTGACGGAAATTATTACCATGTAGACGCCACTTGGGACGATTTTGCGCCCGATGAAGAGGGCAGAATCCCATTTCACTTCTACGTCATGGTGCCGGACAGCGTCATGAAAATCCTCCACCGCTGGAATGAGGAGGATTACCCAAAGGCGGACAGCTACGACCTTTTGTATTATAAATCTCACGGGCTGTATGTCACGGAGCCAGAGGAGATAGACAGAATCCAGAGCGAAGCGATAGCCCGGGGAGATCGGTACTGCGAGGTCATGACCGACGGCGGGCTCTATTCCTTCGGCGGCGGGGCGACGGCATATTGGGACCCCTATTCCGACAAATACACCGTCACGGTCTACTGGCTCTATCCCTATGAAGAGTACGACCCGGGAAATTTTGCAAGGTGATTTTATGACAGCAATAGTTACGGGAGGCTCCGGGGGAATCGGCTCGGCTGCCGCAATTGAACTTGCCTCGAGGGGCTTCGGGGTGATAGTCAATTATCACAAAGACAAAGCGGGCGCCGATGAGACCGTCAGGAAGATAAATGCCGCGGGAGGCTCGGCAAAGGCTGTCGGGGCTGATATATCAAATACCGATGATGTTAAAAATTTGATATCCCATGCCGAGGATTTCTCTTATCCCACGGTGCTTGTGAATAATGCCGGGATAAGTTATATCGGGCTTTTGCAGGATATGTCGGAGGAAGATATAAGGCGGCAGATAGAAGTCAACCTCTTGGGAGCGATATTATGCTCCAAAGAGATTTCGGAATTTATGATAAAAAGAAAAGCCGGGTCGATCGTCAACGTGGCGTCGGTCTGGGGTGAGACGGGCGCCTCCTGCGAGGCTGTTTATTCGGCATGTAAAGCCGGGATAATCGGCTTCACAAAGGCTCTTGCAAAGGAGTTGGGACCGTCGGGGATCCGGGTCAACTGCGTCTCCCCGGGGGTCATCGATACCAAGATGAACGACGAGCTCGATGAAGAGGCGATGGCTGATTTGAAAGACAGCACTCCCCTTTTGCGGATCGGCAGACCCGAAGAGGTCGCAAAGGCGATCGGGTTTTTGGCTTCGTCCGAAAGCTCATTCATCACCGGGGTGAATCTTTCGGTAAACGGCGGATTTTTCATCTGAAAGGAGAAAAAATATGGACGGAATTCGCGAACAGCTCGTCAAACGCGAGCAGACCCACCGTGACGGGATAAATAAGCTTCTTATAATGCTCGGCTCGCTCGTTTTGGCGATCGCGGTCGTCGGCGCCGCGGGGCTGATATTAAAAAGTCTGGCGGCTCTTTTCATCAGCGCGGTGCTGTCGGTCGGAATATTGGCAGGCGGGTGGTTTTTGGCTGCAAGGCTCAATGTCGAGTATGAATATTCCGCGGTCGGGGCTGATCTTGTGATAGATAAGATCATCAACCGAAGCAGCCGCAAAAGCCTTTGCGAGGTGCCTCTTAAGCGCGCGACGGCTTTTATGAAGGGGGAAAATGTTCCGGGGGACTGCTCGGAAATTTTTGCCTGCGGCGAGGGCGAGAGGTACGTCATCGTCTATGATGATGAAAAATACGGGCATGCGGCTCTGATTTTCACGCCGGATGAGAGAATGATTGAGGCGATCTCTCCCTACCTTCCGAGGCTGTCATGAGGGTCGGGACGGACCTTATCGAGATATCCCGCGTCAAAAAAAGCCTTGAAATCAAGGGCTTTCGGGAAAGGGTCTATTCCCGGGAGGAGATTGATCTTCTTGAGGGCAGGGGCGCGCAGTCGTATGCCGCTAATTTTGCCGCGAAAGAGGCTTTTTCAAAGGCTCTCGGCACCGGGGTCCGGGGATTTTCCTTAAATGAGGTGTCGGTTTTGAGAGATAATTCGGGCGCGCCCTATCTCATGCTTTCTGGAAGGGCAAAAGAAGCTGCAAAGGGGTTTTCCTTTACAGTCAGTCTTACGCACACCCGGGAATATGCGATGGCTGTCGTCGTCGCGGAGGAGATAAAAAATGAAGAGAATATCTGCAAGTGACTTCAAAAAAGCCGAAGATAAGGCGTTTTCCGAGGATTTAAGGATCGCCGAAACGGTTAATGAATTCGGTTCATCAGAAGGCGAAATTGAGATTTTGGAAGCCTGTGAAGTAATAAAGCTTGTCAAGCCCCGCCCTAAAAATTCGCACAAGGGCAGCTTCGGCAAGCTTGTTTTTATAGGCGGTTCCGACCGATATCAGGGCGCAGTGCAGCTGGCGTCGATGGCGGCTCTTAGGTCCGGCGTGGGGCTTTTGAATGTCATCACCACAAAATCAGCCGCGTCGGCATTGATGAGCTATGCAAGAGAGGCGACCGTTTTTCCGCTGGAGTCCGATAGGGACGGGTTTATCGACATTTCCGGGAGAGAAAACGATATTAAAAAGATCATAAAATCAGCCGACGCGCTGCTTATAGGCTGCGGGCTCGGTCAGGGAAAAGACTGCGCCAAAATTTTAGATATCGCGATAAATTCGGCTGAGTGCCCGATGATAATCGACGCCGACGGCATAAACCTTGTCTCGGAGTGCATAGAATGTCTCAGAAAGGTTAAGGCAGAGGTCGTTCTGACGCCTCACCCGGGCGAGCTCGCACGTCTTGTCGGGGAGGATGTCGATAATGTCCGAAAAAACCGCTTTGAGTGCGCTAAAAGCCTTCATGAACGCACCGGGGCTGTGATATGCGCAAAATCTTCATCGACCGTCATCTGCGCTAAAGAAGGGTCGTATCTGTCGGTAAGAGGGAATTCCGGGCTCGCAAGAGGCGGAAGCGGAGACCTCTTGGCAGGGCTGATATCCTCCTTTGCGGCTCAGGGATATCCCGTGTCGGAAGCCGTTAAGATCGGCGTGACGGTGCAGGGACTTGCGTGCGAATCGGCTACAAAAAAGCTCTCCGAAAGGGGGACTTTGCCGTCGGACATTCTGAACGAGCTGCCGGAGCTTTTCAAGAAAATTGAAAGGTGATCTCATGAGAAAAATTCTTGTTCCGGCAATCCTTCTGATCTTCATTATGCTCTGCGGGTGCAGCGTCTCCCCGACGTCTCAGGTCACGCTGCCGCCGTCCTTTATCGCAGAGGCTGACATCACCGTCGGGGAAACGGCGTACACAGCCAGCCTAAGCAGGTATGCCGACAGTTGCTGGCAGGTCGAGATGCTCTCCCCGGCGGCTGTAAAGGGGCTGATCTTTACGGTCTCGAACGGCGAGACCGAGGTCAGCTTCGACGGGCTGCACTTTACCTTCGACACCGGAAGATTCCCGGCGGGGTCGGTGGTATCAGCCGTCATCAAAAACATGGACCGGCTCTATGCCCAGCCGCTCGACGTCATCGTCGGAGACGAGCAGAGCCTTGCCTCGGGGACTTTGGACGATCGGGCTTACACTCTCACGCTGTCAAAAAATAACATTCCGATCAAGCTCGAGCTGGCGGACGGAATGTGCGTGGAGTTTACGAGGTTTGATCTGATTGAGAAAGTGGAGGAGGAGACTTCCGATCTGTGAGGTATGAGGTCTGAGGTCTGAGGTCTGAGGTCTGGGGTCTGACTTCTGATTTCTGACTTCTGTTCGGGCGAAGCCCCGCTGCCGAAGGCAGCGCGCCGACGCAAAGCGTCGGCGGTGCGACTTCGTCGCACGGGCTTCGCCCTGCACTCCCCCTCCCCTTCCCTCCCGCCCCATCTCAAACGCTCCCGCCCCCGTAAAGCACCAAGCCCTCCTCCCCCGCCCTGTGAAAATCAGGAGCAGAAAATCCAAAAGCGCGAGAGCCTGACCTCCCGCGCAATTTTTATATCTTAAACTTCTATTCCATCCTGCTCCGCAGATACCCCAAAATCTTCTTCTCACGCCTCGATACCTGCACCTGCGTCATTCCGAGCCGCTCGGCGGTCTGCTGCTGGGTCCTGCCGTTGAAGTATCGCAGATAGATGAGCAGCCTGTCCCTCTCATCGAGCTCGGAAAGAGCCTGCTTCAGGGCGATGGCGTCGGTCATCTTTCCCTCTGGGGGCTCGGTCGGTATCTCCATCGTCTCGAAGTCGCCGTCCTCGTTTTTATAGGTGAGGCTGACCACCGGCTGCGTAACGCATATCGCCTCTGCGACCTCCTCGGGGGAATAACCCGTCTCCCCGCTGAGTTCCCTCACCGTCGCCTGCCTCCCGAGGAGATTTTCCAGCTCCTCGGCTGTTTTTGATATCTTCATCGCCCGCTCTTTCAGGCTCCTTGAGACCTTCACGGCTCCCCCGTCCCTGAAAAGCCTCCTGATTTCGCCAAGGATCACCGGGACCGCATATGTCGAAAATCTGACGCCCCGCGAGCTGTCAAACGCCTTCACCGCTTTCACAAGACCCATGCAGCCCGCGCTGTAGAGCTCTTCATACTCTATCCCCTTGCCCTTGAATCTGCCGGCGCAAAGCCTCACAAGCCCCAAATTCGCCTCTACCGTCGCCTCGGCGTCGGGATATGAACGGTTTTGTGTGAACATTTTATCAATCCTTTTTAAGACGGCTTTCAGCGCTTTCCCCTGATCTTTTTTGTCATGATGACCGCCGTGCCTGCTCCGGGTCGGCTTTTTACGTTCACCGAATCGGTAAAGCTCTCCATCACCGAGAACCCGAGACCCGACCGCTCTTCACCCGGAAGCGTCGTATATAGCGGCTCCATAGCCTTTTTTATGTCCTCGATGCCGCAGCCGCCGTCCTTTATTTTTATGTAGACCTCGCTGCCGTAAAGCCTTGCGGTCATCTCTATCTTTCCGATACCGTCGCGGTATGCGTGGACGATGCAGTTGGTGACGGCTTCGCTGACGGCTGTTTTAAGCTCGTTCAGCTCGTCTATCCTCGGATTGAGAGGAGATATGAATCCCCCGACCGCAAGCCTTGCAAGGCTCTCGTTCTCACTCAGGCTCAGAAAGACCATCTTCATCTCGTTGTCGGCTCTTCGCATTTATCTTCCCTCCTTTAAAAGCCTGTCCATTCCGGCAAGGCTCATCACCTTTTTGATATATTCCGGCATATTGACAAGCTCCACCTTCCCGCCCCGCTCTTTCATATTCTTGAACCTTCCCATCACCAGCCCCACCCCCGAGCTGTCCATGAAGGTGACGGCTGAAAAATCCAGAAGAAGCTTTGTCGGGGAACTGTCGTTGATGGCGGTGTCGATGTCGGAACGAAGCCAGAGAGCCGAGTGGTGATCTATCTCCCCCGTTATCCTTGCGGTCATCACCGAGCCGCTTTGAGTGATGTATACCGGCATGCTTATCCCTCCTTGGGCTTTAGCTTTTTTCCGATTTTATACCGCGTATGCCGAAAACTTTGTCAAAATTACGGAGGGGAAAAATTTTTTTAAAAAATTTTCAAAAAGGTCTTGACATTATCAAAAAAAGGGGTATACTATAGTTAGCACTCAAATAAATGGAGTGCTAACAGTTGAAGCTGTGAATTGCTAATCCGGAGGTGATCGGCTTGGACGACCGGAAAATGCGGATACTTGCCGCCGTTGTCGACGAATATATAATCACCGGCGAACCCGTCGGCTCAAAGGCGATAATGAAATACGTCGGCGCTTCAAGCGCGACCATCAGAAACGAGATGGCTGAGCTGGAAAAGCAGGGATATCTCGAACAGCCGCACACATCAGCGGGAAGAATCCCAACCTACAACGGCTACAGGCTCTACGTCGATCAGCTAATCACCACCAATCCCCTTTCCGAAGAGGAAAAAGAGCTCTTGGACGGCATGATCCCGAAGGACGAATATTCGGAGGAAGGGATCGTCAAAAGGGCTACGACGGCTCTTGCCGAGCTCACTCAGACCGCGACTTTCGTATCGAGCGAGAGCCCGCAGTTTTCGGTGATCTCAAAGGTCGAGGTGATACCGACCGGAAAGCGGCTCTATGTACTTCTTCTCATCGCTTCCGACGGGAAGATCAAAAACCGCACCTGCCGGGTGGAGATCGACCTGACGAAGGAAAATCTTGACTACCTCTCGGAATTTTTAAGGGAAAACTTGGAAGGCGTGCCGATAAATCTTCTCTCCGAGGAGATGCTCTCAAAGCTTGAGACCGCTCTCGGGACTTATCTTCTGACGCTCTCCCCTCTTATCCGAGGAGTTTTCGACATGACAAGAGAGCTTAAACAGCATGAAGTCAACGTCGAGGGGGTCGGAAATCTTCTAAGCTGCCGGGAGATAGATCAGGGCGATATAATATCGTTTATGGATCACCGAAACGACATCAGAAACCTCCTTGACACCAGCTTTTCCGGCATTCACGTTCTGTTTTCCGATGAGGACGACAGCTTCGTTATAGGCAATTCGAGCATCATAAGCTCCGGCTTTTCAAAAAACGGTCAGGTCGCCGGGCACTTGGGTCTCATCGGTCCGATGAGAATAAACTACAAAAAAGTAATACCCTACGTCGAATACTTCGCCGAGAAGATAACCGAGCTTCTGTCGAGCGACGATGAAAACAACGAGGGCAAAGAGAGCGAGGATAAATGATGACGGATAAGGACGAAAAGATAGAAAAGACCCCGGATAATCCCGAAAATACCGAGGAGGAAAAGACACCAGCACAGGAAAATCCCGAGGAAAAAAATCCCGAAAAAGAGGAAAAGAAAGAGCCTTCCAAAGAGCCTTCGGAGGAGGAAAAGCTAAAGGCTGAAAATGCCGATCTTCGGGACAAATACCTCCGCCTTCTGGCTGAATTTGACAACTACCGTAAAAGAAGCGTCAAAGAGCGGGCGGAGATATATCCCGAGGCTACTGCAAGAGCGGTGGAGGCGTTCATTCCCCTTGCCGACAACTTTGAAAGAGCCGCAAACGCCGATTGCTCCGACGAGAAGTATAAGGCGGGGATCATGATGATCATGACCCAGCTCGACAACGCTTTCAAAAAGCTCGGGATCGAAGAAATAAACCGCGCAGGCGAGCAGTTTGACCCCGCACTTGAGAATGCGGTGAGCCAGATCGAGGACGACAAATTGGGCGAAAACACCGTGGCTCAGGTATATCAGAAGGGGTATAAACTCGGCGACAAGGTCATAAGACACGCGACGGTGGTCGTCGCAAACTGCGGATAAAGAATGATCGCGCAAAGGCGCTGTCAGATAAATCAAAAAATTACTTTTGTAAAGGAGATAATATTATGTCTAAAATCATAGGTATCGACTTAGGTACTACCAACTCCTGCGTAGCCGTCATGGAGGGCGGCGAGGCAGTCGTTATCCCTAACAGCGAAGGCGCAAGGACTACTCCTTCCGTCGTCGGCGTATCAAAAAACGGCGACAGGCTCGTCGGTCAGGTCGCTAAACGTCAGGCAGTCGTAAACTTCGACAACACCGTCATCTCCATCAAGCGGCATATGGGTTCCGACTACAAGGCTCATATGGGCGGGAAAGCATATACCCCGCAGGAGATCTCCGCGATGATCCTGCAAAAACTCAAGACCGACGCCGAGGCATACTTAGGCGAAAAGGTCACCGAAGCCGTAATCACCGTTCCCGCATACTTCACCGACTCCCAGCGCCAGGCAACTAAGGACGCGGGTCAGATCGCGGGTCTCAATGTCAGAAGGATCATCAACGAGCCTACTGCTGCCGCTCTTTCCTACGGTATCGACAAGGAAGAGGATCAGAAGATAATGGTTTATGATCTGGGCGGCGGCACGTTCGACGTCTCCATCATCGAGATGGGCGACGGCGTCACCGAGGTTCTGGCGACTGCCGGAAACAACCGCCTCGGCGGAGACGATTTTGATCAGAGGATCATCGATCTTTTGGTATCCGAATTCAAGAAGAATGAGGGCATTGATCTTTCGAGCGACAAGATGGCTATGCAGAGGCTCAAAGAGGCTGCCGAGAAGGCTAAGATCGAACTTTCAAACGTCCCCTCTTCAAACATCAACCTGCCCTTCATCACCGCCGACGCTACGGGTCCTAAACATCTTGACTACACCCTCACGCAGGCTAAGTTCAACGAGCTGACGGCTGATCTCGTCGAAGCGACGATGGGTCCCGTCCGCCAGGCGCTTTCCGACTCCGGTCTTACCGCTTCCCAGCTCAACAAGGTGCTGATGGTCGGCGGTTCGTCGAGAATTCCGGCTGTGGTCGAGGCTGTCAGAAAGATCACCGGCAAAGAGCCGTTCAAGGGTATCAACCCCGATGAGTGCGTAGCTTTGGGCGCCGCGATTCAGGGCGGTATCATGAACCGCGATATCGATTCCTCCCTTGTTCTTAACGACGTCACCCCGCTTTCTCTGGGTCTTGAGACCTTGGGAGGAGTCTGCACAAAGATCATCGAGAGAAATACCACTATCCCCTGCAACAAAAAGCAGATATTCTCCACTGCTGCCGATAATCAGCCCGCCGTCGATATCGTGGTGCTTCAGGGCGAGAGAGAATTTGCAAGGGACAATAAGCAGTTAGGCATGTTCAAGCTCGACGGCATAGCCCCCGCTCCGAGAGGTGTGCCGCAGATCGAAGTCACCTTCGACATCGATACAAACGGCATAGTTCACGTCTCCGCCAAGGACCTCGGCACCGGCAAGGAGCAGAACATCACCATCACCTCCTCCTCGAATATGTCAAAAGAGGACATCGACAAGGCTGTTCGGGAAGCCGAACAGTATGCCGCCGAGGATAAGAAGAAGAGAGAGGACGTCGACGCGAGAAATCAGGCGGATCAGACGGTGTTCCAGTGCAAGAAGTCCCTTGAAGATTTCGGGGATAAGGTAGACGCCTCCGACAAGGCTGATATCCAGTCCAAGATCAGCGCTTTGGAGGAAGCCCTCAAGGGAAGCGATATCGAGAACATCAAGGCAAAACAGAAAGAGCTTGAGACCGCTTTCGGTCAGGTCGCGACGAAGGTATATCAGCAGGTCAATCCGAATCAGGGCAACCCCGGTCAGGGAGGATTTAACCCCGGTCAGGGCGGAAATCCCGGCGACGACGGATATGTTGACACCAATTTTAACAACTAATTTAAATACAGGCGGGGCGGAAAATTCCGCTCCGCACAGCTGTATGAGATAACGGAGTTAAATTATGCCAGACAAAAGAGATTATTACGAGCTGTTGGGCGTGCAGAAGGGCTGCTCGGACGACGAGCTGAAAAAAGCCTACCGCTTAATGGTCAAAAAATATCACCCCGACCTCCACCCCGACGACAAGGACGCCGAGGCGAAGATGAAGGAGATCAACGAGGCTTACGACGTCCTTTCCGACAAGGATAAGCGCGCAAGATACGATCAGTTCGGATTCGCCGGGGTCGATCCGTCATACGGAGGAGGTCAGGGCGGCGCATATTCCGGCGGAGGATTCTCGGGAGATTTCTCGGGATTCGGGGACATCGGCGATATCTTCGAGAGCTTCTTCGGAGGCGGAGGAGGTTTCGGCGGAGGAAGATCAAACCCGAACGGTCCGAGAAAAGGTCAGGATATCCACACGCAGGTGCAGATATCCTTCCTTGAAGCATGCATGGGAAGCAGCGTGGACATCAGGGTCAACAGATTCGAGCGGTGCCCGCAGTGCAAAGGCTCGGGCGCAAAGCCGGGCACTTCCCCCGAGACATGTCCCGACTGCCGCGGAACAGGGCAGGTCAGAGTCACCCAAAGAAGCCCGTTCGGAGTATTCCAGACCACCAAGACCTGCGAGCGCTGCGGCGGCAAGGGAAAGGTCCTTAAAGACCCCTGCCCCGCATGTCAGGGTCAGGGCAGGATAAGAAACGTCCTCAGCAAGAACGTCTCGATCCCGAAAGGCATCGACGACGGGCAGTCGCTTCGGATTACAGCCGAGGGCGACTGCGGCATAAACGGCGGACCGAACGGCGATCTGATCATCAGGGTGTCGGTCAAGCAGGACGCAAACTTTGAAAGAGACGGGTTTGATATATACAGCACGGTGCCGGTGTCCTACATGCAGGCGGCTTTGGGAGATGAGATCACCGTCCCGACCATCGACGGGAAGGTGAAGTACCGTATCCCCGCCGGTACCCAGAACGGCGACAGCTTCACGCTGAGGGGTCAGGGCGTGCCGAGGCTCTATCGGACCGGCAGAGGCGATCATCACGTCAGCGTGAGGGTCACGGTGCCGAAAAATCTCACCAAGAAACAGGCTGAGCTGCTTAAGGCGTTTGACGATTCTCTGAATGATCGGAATGACGCGGGGAAAAAGGGATTTTTTGACAGGTTTAGCTGATGATTAAAAGAGCAGGGCTCGTCACCCTGCTCCTTTTTATTTTTTATTTCTCTTGTTATACGCCTGCGTCACGTTTGAGCCGCTGATATAGACATAATCGCCGGGGACAAATTTTTCCCGCTTCTGCGTCGGCTGTGAAATCGGGTAGGCGCTCTCGGCTCCGTTTTTGTCGGAAACGACGATATCAAAGCCGTCAGGGGTCTCGGTCACCGATTTGACCCGGTAACCGCATTCTTCAAGCTGTTTATTTATCTTCGCGTCCTTCGCAGCGCCGATCGCGAACCCGAAGCACAGCCCCACGCCTATGCCTATACTCATCCCGACGGCGACGCTGCCTAACGGAATTCCGTACATCAGAATCCCTAAAGAAAGCCCGAAAACCATGCCGAGCGGCATATACATGACGGTGTATTTATTCGTCTTTTCCATCATTTTTCTCCTCGTTAAAACTCTTTTTGCGCCTTTTGACGGCTTCGGTGAGGATATACTCAACAAGACCGTTCATCGACCTGAGCTCCTCGGCACTCCAGCGCATCAGCTCGTCGTAGAGCTTCGGGTTGACCCGAAGGCGCAAGTCCTTTTTTGTCGTCATGAGTAGAGCGAGCCGGTGTTGACGATCGGCTGAGCATCGTGATTTCCGCAGAGGACGACTAAGAGATTTGAGACCATCGCAGCCTTTCTCTCGTCGTCGAGGTCTACCAATCCGCCCTTTTCAAGCCGTTCAAGAGCCATCTCGACCATTCCGACGGCTCCGTCAACGATCATCTTTCTCGCGTCGATGATGGCGCTTGCCTGCTGGCGCTGGAGCATGACGGCAGCGATCTCGGGGGCATAGGCAAGGTAGGTGATCCTCGCCTCGACGATCTCAAGACCCGCTTCATCGACCTTTGACTGTATCTCCTGCCTGATCCTTTCCGCCACGACCTCGCTCGAGCCGCGTAAAGAACCCTCATCGGCTACGCCGTCCCCCGTGGTATCGACATTCTGCGCGACGTCATAAGGATAGACGCGGACGATATTTCTAAGAGCGGTATCGCACTGCAGCGAGAGATATTCCTTATAATTATCCACATTAAATACCGCTTTGGCGGTGTCGACGACCTTCCACATGACCGCGATGCCGATCTCGACGGGGTTGCCGAGGCAGTCGTTGATCTTCTGGCGGGAATTGTTGAGGGTCATGATTTTCAGCGAAATCTTATTGTTGATGATAGATGTCGCCTCCCCCGCGACGGCGCCGTTCGCCCCGAAAATCACGGCGGGTGAGGGCTTATTTCCGCCGTTGACGTCGCCCGACTGATTGAGCTTCGTCTTTGCGGCGGGGTTGAAAGATGAGCAGAAGGGGTTGACCCAGTAGAAGCCGTCATTTTTGAGGGTGCCGTAGTATTTGCCGAAGAGGGTCAGTACGAGCGCCTCCTGGGGCTTCATGACGTGGAGCCCGCAGAGGGGTATCCAGCCGATGAGAACGCCGATCGCGCCGACGGCGACCATAATTCCGCCTATGCCGGTCATAGTTTCGGAGTCGAGGATAATTATTCCTCCGACGAAGAGCGCGATGAAGATGACGAGCGCCAGAATGTCCAAAAACAGGACCTTAAAGCCGTTCCGTTTGACGGATAATACTTTTTCTTGCATTTTTGTTACCTCGCTTTTTGTCAATATTACGTGATGATTTATCAAGGTGGTACCACTTTGGTACCACTGTGGTAACAGTATAGCATAAATGGTGGGAGGTGTCAAGGGGTGGGGGAATATTTTTTGGATATTTTTTACTTGCTGCTACTACTTTGCGGTGGTAGGAGCAGATGGGACGGGCGAAGCCCGACCGCGCGCGAGCGCGGTCGCTGCCACGGCGAAGCCGTGGCAGCCGGCACCGAAGGTGCCGGGGGCTTCGCCCTGCTCCCGCTAGTCGCACAGAGGTTAGACGGTAAGGCCCAATATCTTTTGCAAAAAGAAAAAAAGTGCAAAAAGTAGACATGTCCCCGCACTTCTGGTAGAATGAAGTAACCACAAACCATTCGAAACCTGCAAATAAAAGTCAATAGGAAAATGAAAAAATATATGAAGAAGAAAAAGGTATAGCAAAGCAGGCGATGCCTAAAACATCACCGAGATATGTATGCAATCATAGTTACGGTTTAACCGTTTGCTTCAGTCAGGCATTGTTTAACTCTCGCGTAATATATGCGCAGGAACTTATTGCACCCGGCGACCATGTAGACATAATACTTCTTTCCCTCGGCTCGTTTGCGGTCTAAGAAGTCATATACAGCGTCGTCAGACGG